>NZ_CACVCC010000006.1 GCF_902729355.1 Streptococcus sp. S784/96/1
TTTCTTTGGTCATTTTAAGACGGAGTGTTATGACTTGAAGGCTTACAAGACATTTGAGGAATTAGTTTATGATATTGATGACTATATCTATTTTTACAATAACGAACGATTTCAAGAGAAGCACAACAGCCTTGCCCCTCTTGAATTGAGGGACAAGGCCGTTGCTTAATCTCTTATTATTTCATTGTCCACTTGACAGGGAGCAGTTCATATCTCAACCTTCTCTTGTTGATAGTAATAACAGATAGACGCAATGGTTGATTGGAAATCTGCAACTAGACACTTCTTTATTTTCAAGTGTCCACCTAAAATATCCACTGGATTATTCTCGCTCGTTCGTTTTCAAGCTCAAACCTAAAATAGTCCACCTGACTATTTTAGTACCACGAAATCATTAGCTGCTATCCTATATAAATGAGATGAACATTGTTCGTCTCATTTCCAACCTCCAAACATTTCGGAGACACTTGGAGATGTGCGGATGTGGAAGTGAAACTGTCCAGTGGACACCTTCATCCTGAGCTTAGAAATAAAATATCGAAGGGGAGTAAAGACTTCGAAATCATGACTTCTGCCACTCCCTTTTTACTTTTCATCAATAACTAAGCGGACTTTCTTGCCTGAGGTTGGCACCGAATAAACAATAGCTCTAATCGCTGTAATCGTACGTCCTTTTTTACCAATAACACGCCCAATATCTTGTGGGTCTAAACTTAGATGATATTCCAAAAATTCTGGAGTATCTTCAATTTTAATAGTTAAATTATCTGGTTGTGAAATCAAAGGTTTCACAATAGCGATAATGAGGTTTTCGATGGTATCCATAGGCTCTTGTCACTCACTTATTATTTTGAAAATTTTTGTTCGTGGAATTTCTTCATAACACCAGCTTTTGAAAGGATGTTACGAACTGTATCAGATGGTTGTGCACCTTTAGCCAACCAGTCAAGAACACGGTCTTCTTTAACTGTGATTTGGTTTTCTTCAACAAGTGGATTGTAAGTACCAACAGTTTCGATGAAACGACCATCACGGGGTGCACGTGAATCTGCAACATTAATACGGTAGAAAGGTTTTTTCTTAGAACCCATACGAGTTAAACGGATTTTTACTGCCATTTTATATAAAGTCTCTTTTCTTTTTTATTATGGTCAATAGCAGAGCTACTAACTTACTCTAACTAGTATATCACATAAAAAAGAGATGTCAAGAAAAAAACTTGACACCTCTTAAAATTTTTAAAATATTTTTTCTAGCCACTGTCCACCATAAATCCAAAAATAACTATAAGTTACAATGGAAATTGGTTTACATATCAGAATAATTCTAAGAAATTTGTAGTAAGGCATACTAGATAGACCAGTTACCATTACCATAATGTCTGCTGGTGCCATAGGCGATAACATATTTAAGATGAAAAATCGTTCGTAAGTTTTTGAACTGAGATGTTTCTCATACTTCAATAGATGTTTCTCATTAACAAACAACAAAATAAAGGGACGGCCGTATTCTTTGACTAAACAAAATAAAATGATGGAGCCTAGCGATAAGCTGATATAGTTCAGAAATAGTCCCCACCAAAAGTCAAATGCCATAAATCCAATAACTGTTGTCACACCTCCTGGAATAATAGGTACAACAACTTGAATCACTTGAATCAGAAAAAAGCAAAAACTACCAATAATCATGTGATCTTTTATCAGATTCGCAAGTGCATCTGGGTTTTCAAAAATCTTCAAACCTCTGACAAGATAGCCAACTAACACAACCGATAGAACGACCGCTATAATACCAATAATCTTAAAAATTTTCTGATAGCGATAGTAACGCTTTGGATCAATTTCTTTACTCATAACGTAGAGCCTCAATTGGATCTAATTTACTTGCTTTATTGGCAGGTAACAATCCAAAAATAATACCAATTGCAGCAGAGAAAGCTATTGCAACTCCCGCAACATCAAGTGACACAGAAGCATTTGGTAATTGCAAAGCATTTCCCATAGCACCTACAGCTAAATAAGCCAGACAAAGTCCGATAAAACCTCCTAAAACAGTCAAGACAACTGCCTCAATCAAGAATTGAGTAAGAATTTTTCCACGTGTTGCACCCAGAGCCTTACGAAGACCAATTTCTCGAGTCCTTTCAGTAACAGAGACCAACATAATATTCATCACTCCAATGCCACCTACCAATAATGAAATTCCAGCAATAGACCCAATAACTGTTGTCATAATACCAAATTGTGTATTAATTTCGTTAAGAATCTCCGTAGTATCCGCAACAGTGTATTCACCATCCTTAACTTGAGAAAGACGTGTTAAGTAAGCACCAGCTTTTTTTCCTAACTCTTGACTAAGTGTCACATCATTAACATGAAAATAAATCATATCATTTTCAGGAGCACCAAATTCATAGGCAACTTGAGTATTAGTCATAACTGCTAATCCTGTAAGTCCATACATTCCTACTACATTGACATCAGTTTTAAAAACTCCTACAACCAAGTAATCTTTATTGTCTAGATTAACAACTTTGTTCAAAGCATTATTGTATTTTCCCTTACCAAACAATTCATCAGCCATCACTGTATCCAACATGATAATGCGAGAAAAGTTTTGATAGTCAGTTTCTTTGAAGGCACGTCCTGCAATAATATCATATTCCTTGATTTTAAAATAATCAGCGCTTACACCAGTTACCTGAGCATTCTTTATCGTCTTCTTCCCATAATAGATACTGCCACCCGTATTATTCGTTGTATAATAGGCCGAAATACCATGAATATTATCAACAATCTCCTGTAACCATTCATCTTTAATCGGAGTATTAGCCATTGTAGTACCACCATAAAAGGCAGCATATGGGTTTTCCTCTTCCCCTTTGGGTTGATAATAGAGCTGAACGATCTTTTTATCACCTGTAAAACTGTCAGTCACACTGGTTTTCATTGCATTTCCAAGCCCCATGATAATAACAACAGCAGCAACACCGATAATAATTCCTAACATGGTTAAAATGGACCGCATTTTATGGCTAAGGACAGAGCTAATTGCAAATTTCCAATTTTCCATAACTCCTCCTAATCTATTCTAACACTTTCAGTAGTGTCTGCAGTAATTTCACCATCACGAATGACTATTTTTCGTGTAGCATAATCAGCAATTTCAGGCTCGTGAGTAACCATAATGATAGTTTTGCCTTCACGATTCAGCTGTGTTAAAAGATCCATTATCTGCTTTCCAGTCCTCGTATCAAGTGCTCCTGTAGGTTCATCCGCTAAGATGATGGATGGACTATTGACCAAAGCTCTAGCAATCGCCACACGCTGTTTTTGTCCACCCGAAAGTTCAGATGGTAAATGTTTGCGACGTTCACTCAATTCTACTTTTTCCAGAAAAGCTTGTGCCAATTCGCGACGTTTATTAGCACCTACACCGGCATAAATTAACGGCAATTCAACATTTTCTTGAGCTGTTAGTTTTGATAAGAGAAAGAATTGTTGAAAGACAAAACCAATTTCATCATTTCTAACCTGAGCTAACCTTTTCTCACCTAACTCCTCAACTGCTGTCCCTGATAAATGATAGGTTCCAGAAGTTGGACGGTCAAGAAGACCGATGATATTCATAAGTGTTGATTTACCAGAACCAGATGGTCCCATAATAGCTACAAATTCACCCTCATAAACAGTCAAATCAATTTCTTTTAAAACTTGTAGCTCTTCCTCACCATTACGATAAGACTTGGTAATACCAGACAAAGACATCAATTCTTTTTGATTACTTGTCACTAGAAGTCACCTCAGTTTCTTCGAAGGTTTTTGTGTTCTCTAATTTTTGATTGGATTTTAAAGAACTGTCAGGATTTACAACAATAGTTTGCCCTGCTGTTACCCCCGATGCTATCTCTTGAGAAACTGCATCAGCATTTCCAACCGCAACTTCTACTTTTGAAACTTTTTTACTTTTATCATTCAAAATCCATACATAGGATTTATCGCCATCTACAACGACAGCAGTTAAGGGTACTAATAAACTTTTCTGGTCATTAACAACCTCAACTGATACCGAAAAACCTTGTTTAAGTTCAGCAATATCACTCGTAATTTCTGCTTTATAGGCGTAACTAGCTCCAGATGATGTGTTGCCTGCTGTACTTGTGGAACTAACGTTTTGAGTAGGATAGTTTGAAATATAAGTAATTTTACCAGCCCATTCTTTGTCTGGATAGACTTTAGATTTCATTTTGACTGTTTGACCCACCTTAATATTAGCTAAGTCATATTCAGTTAAACTACCTTCAACTTGTAATTTCCCTTCACTAGTCACATGTACTAGAACTTGACTTTCTTTAGATGATGGATCAATATTGTTATCAATTTCAACAACGGTTCCTTCGACATCACTGAGTAAAGCCGTTTCATTTAAAGCTGTTTGGGCCTTAGCCACCTGAGCCTCTGCAGAGGCATAAGCTTCATACAAGGTTTGCAGTTGATTTTGATAGTCTGCATTAGCCTGAGCTGTTGGGTTGACTGTGGTAAATTCTCCAGTTTTTTCATCAACCACCGTTGTTGCTTGTGGCACACCATATGTCATTAATTGATTAATATCACGACCAACTTTATTAAGTCCACGAACAGCCTCATCATAAGATGCTTGCGTAATTGTTGTGTCATATTGGACTAGTTGTTGACCTGCTACTACCTTATCTCCGACTGCAACCGTAACTGAAGCGCTTGTTCCCTTACTAGGATCAAAATACACATATTGCTCAGATTGAGCTTTAACAGTTCCAGATAAAAGTGTTGAAGAAGCTAACATTCCCTCATTGACAATTGAGGTTTGATAAGTTTTTTGTTCTTTGGAACCACTACCCACAGTTGAAGCCATATAGGCATAACCACCTGTAACTAGGATAATTAGTCCAGCTATACCACCTCCAATTGTCTTTTTATTCAAAAATCTCTTTTTATCTTTTTTACGTGCCATCATATTTTCCTTTTATGTATTTATTATGTAATACAATGATATCTTTTAAAAGATAACTTGTCAAGTTTTACCTGTATTGATTATACAATGAATACAAGATAATACACTTACAGTTTTGTAAGAAAAAGAGGTTGGGACAATCTGAGGAGACAAATCGAACACTATTAAAAACCATCAAGGAACTCCATACCAAACGCAAGGGAATTTTAGGCTACCGTCGAATGACGCGAGCTGTCAATCGGAAACTTGGAACAACTTATAACAAGAAGCGAATTCGTCGCTTAATGCGTATCCTTGGTATCTCATCAATTATCCGTCGTTCTCGAAACTATTGCACGAAGACTAGTTTTGTGACTATCGAAGAGAATCTTCTCAATCGAGAGTTCACAGCTCAAGCCCCTAATCAAAATGGTGTACAGATGTGACTTTCTTACCGTATGGACAAGGTTGTAAAGCTTATTTAAGTGCTATTAAAGACCTTTATGATGGTTCTATCGTGGCTTACCCTATCAGTAAGCATAATGACAATCCTCTTGTCATGGAGAACCTAAGAAAGGCTATCAGATGACACGCTCTATGTCACGAGTTGGTAAATGCATTGACAATGCGCCAATTGAGAGTTTCTTTGGTCACTTTAAGACGGAGTGTTATGACTTGAAGGCTTACAAGACATTTGAGGAATTAGTTTATGATATTGATGACTATATCTATTTTTACAATAACGAACGATTTCAAGAGAAGCACAACGGCCTTGCCCCTCTTGAATTGAGGGACAAGGCCGTTGCTTAATCTTTTATTATTTCATTGTCCACTTGACAGGGAGCGGTTCAAAAAATATCTCAACCTTCTCTTTGTGATAGTAATAACAGATTGGCGCAGTGGTTGATTGGATGACCGTAACTGGACACTTCTTTCATTTTCAAGTGTCCACCTAAAATAGTCCACTGGACTATTTTAGTACTAAGCAATCGTTAACGGCCATCCTAATCAACTGTGCGGAGGTGGGACGACAAAATCGAAATCGTCTTTTTTGACGATTTAACGATTTTTGTCCGACTCTCTATTTTGCATATTTTTGGCAGGTTAGTATCAACTACTTTACCCAAAGAAGGCTAAAAGTGCACCCGCAGCAATGGCAGAGCCAATCACGCCTGCCACATTTGGTCCCATGGCATGCATCAAAAGGAAATTACTGGAATCCTCCTCTTGACCAACTTTTTGAACCACACGCGCAGCCATTGGAACCGCAGAAACACCCGCAGCACCAATCATTGGATTGATTTTTTTACCAGACAATCGGTACATCACTTTTCCGAAAAGTACACCACCGGCTGTACCAATAGAAAAGGCTAACAGTCCAAGAGCAATAATTTTCAACGTTGTTACAGACAAAAATAGCTCTGCATTTGCCTTAGCACCAACTGTTAAACCAAGGATAATCGTCACACAATACATGAGCGTATTTTGCAAATTATCAACAATCTTTGGAACAATCTTAATCTCACGAACCAAGTTACCTAACATTAGACATCCTACTAAAGTTGTCGCACTAGGGACCATCAGACTAACAAAAATCGTAACGACGATTGGGAATATAATTTTTTCCGTTTGTGAAACCGGACGTGCTTGAACCATCTTCGTTTTACGTTCTTCTTCCGTTGTCAGAGCTCGAATAATCGGCGGCTGAATAATTGGTACCAAAGCCATATAAGAATAAGCTGCTAAGGCAATGGTGGCAAGTAAATCTGGTGCCAAACGTGTTGTCACATAAATAGCGGTCGGTCCATCAGCTCCACCAATAATACCTACAGAAGCTGCTTCTTGGGGAGTCATGCCAAGTACAATTGCGAAGAAGAATGCTGCAAAAATACCAAGTTGCGCTGCGCCACCAAGTAAAATGGTTTTAGGGTTTGCAATTAGCGGTCCAAAATCTGTTGAAGCGCCCAGACACAAGAAAATAAGTGGAGGGTAAATTCCAAGGTGAGTTCCTTGATAAAGGTAGTATAAGAGCCCCCCAGGATTACCACCTTCTGGATGGGCCATTAGACCTCCAAGTGGTAGATTGACCAAGAGAATACCAAAAGCAATCGGAACCATCAAATAAGGTTCATACTCTTTTTTTATTCCTAAATAGAGAAAGACTAAAGCCAGAGCTATCATAACCATGTGTTGCCAAGTCATGTTAGCAAATCCAGAGGTTTCAATCATTTGATTGATTACTTCTAACATAGGCGCCTCCTAAAATGCTAAGAGCGCTTGGTCTGATTCAACCGCTTGATTTGGCGTCACCAATACTTGAGACACTGTTGCATCAGCTGAAGCAAGGATTTCATTCTCCATCTTCATCGCTTCCAAAATAGCAACCACCTCACCTTTTTTAACAGCTTGCCCTGCTTGCACTTTAATGGCCAAAACAGTTCCTGCCATCGGTGCCTTGAGGACATCTCCAGTTGTAGCGACTGGTGCAGGTGAAGGTTCTGCCTTTGGAGCTGGACTAGATGTTGCTACCGTCTCTCCTTCCGCTAACTCACGTAATGTTACCTCGTAGATTTGACCATTTACCGTTACTTCATATTTCATCTAAATTATCCTTTCTTTTACCACATGTCATTTAAAGCCACTTACTTCTTGACAACATTTGCCACTTCAAAACGTTTACCGCTTTCCTTTTTAGAAGCAAAAGCTAGCGCTGTCAAAACAGCAACCTTAGCCAGCTCATCTTCTTCTACCAAAGCAAGACCCGTTTGTGCTGGCACTGCTGCCACAGGTAACTGAACTGCTTGAGTAGACTGTTTCGCAATGGGTGCTTGTTTTCCTAAAATCTTACCAGTTAACTGCATCATTAACATGATTCCTAGTAAGCAGATAAATACCAGTCCCATCGAAACCACCGTTACCTGTAAAATATCAATCAGTGAATAAGTCATCTTTCCTCCTTATCGCACATATCCTGTCACACGAATCACTTCGTCGTTAGGAGCGTATTTTTTTGTTAAAAAGTCCTTGGCAACATTTGGGAAAAGGGCATAAATCAGTACATCTTCGTCAGATTTAGCTAACTCACCAATTTCCTCACGGAGTTTATCAAACTCTGGTTCTAAGCGATCTGCAGGACGCCCTGTATAAATTTCAGCATCCCCAATAATTGATTTAGCAAACTCTGGATCAACTGGAACAGGAGATTTTCCATATTCTCCTATTAGGTACTGTTTCACCTCTTTTGAAACCATCTTATAGCGCTCACCAAGTATAATATTCATAGCTGCCTGAGTCCCTACAATTTGGCTCATAGGAGTAACCAATGGCGGATAGCCCATATCTTTTCTAACTTTTGGAACTTCGGATAATACTTGGTCAAGTTTACTTTCAGCACCAGCTTGCTTCAGTTGTGATAACATATTTGATAGCATGCCACCAGGAACTTGATAAATTAAAGTTCTAGGATCTGCAAAAAGAAGGGTTGGACTCATCGTGCCATTATCGAGGTACTTCTGACGAACCGACCTCATATAAACAGCAATTTCTTCCATCAGTTTTTCATCTAGAGGAACATCATATCCCTCATCTTTAAGTGCAAGATAAAGCGACTCCGTCGCAGGTTGAGAAGTTCCTCCTGAAAATGGCGATAGAGCAGTGTCAATGCGATCGACACCTGCTTCAACAGCTGCGTGGTAAGTCATCTCAGAAATACCACTAGTCGCATGAGTATGGAGGATAATTGGAAGATTTGTTACTAATTTCATTCCAGAAATTAGAGCTTTAGCATCCCTAGGTGTCAACACACCTGCCATATCCTTGATACAAATCGAATCTGCTCCCATAGCCACCATCTGTTTGGTCAACTCTATATAATAGTCAACGGTATGAACCGGACTAGTTGTATAAGAAATGCAGAGCTGAGCCTCTTTACCAGTTCGTTTAACAGCATCCAAAGCTCGCTGTAAATTTCTGGTGTCATTGAGAGCATCAAAAATTCGAAAAACATCAATCCCATTTTCAGCAGATAGCTCCACAAACTTATCCACTACATCATCTGAGTAATGACGGTACCCTAAGAGATTTTGTCCTCTAAGCAACATCTGAAGTTTGGTATTGGGAAGATGTTTCTTTAGAGTGCGTAATCTTTCCCAAGGATCTTCATTTAAGAAACGCAAGCAGGCATCAAAAGTTGCACCTCCCCAACATTCCAAAGAATAGTATCCTACCTTGTCTAATGAGGACAAGATAGGTAGCATATCCTCTATGGACATACGCGTCGCCATCAAACTCTGATGAGCATCCCGCAATAAAGTTTCTGTAATCTCAACTGATCGCATAGAAACTCCTTTCTAGTTATCATTGATTTGAAGTCATCTCTAATTATATCACAAATAAAAGAAAACGATTACATTTTTTTGAAAATAAAATGAAAAGAACCGAATTCTCGATTCCTCATTCTCATCTTAAAAGAGCATTGAAATAAGAGTAAAAATGGCTAAACCAGCCTGTTTTAAAGATAATGCTTTTATCGCTTGTTAGCCCCCATAGATTACTACTAGAACAATGTCTATCATCAAAAGCGCCAGCCATTGTTTGCTTGGAAAAATGAAAAGCACTACCAAAATTAACACGCCAATCAATCCATTATAGACACCTTAATTTTAAAAAAACGTGTTGACAATTGGACGTACAAGTTCTTCTTCAGACATTTCGAACACACGTGATGTGGATTGAGAGCTCGTTGCAAGTGTCTCAAGATAAAAAATATAGAAAAACTCTCTAGAAACAAGAATCCAAAAAGTGATTGTAAAAATTGGCATAAGACCTCCAATAGTCTTTTAACTACTCAAATAAGTTTTTATACTCCCAATAACCCTTTTCTTCTAGTTCATCATAAGGAATAAATTGCAAAGCTGCTGAGTTGATGCAATATCGTAAACCACCTTTTTCCATCGGTCCGTCGTTAAAGACATGACCAAGATGAGAGTTAGCTCCACGGCTCCGCACCTCAATACGGCGCATGTTATAAGAAAGATCATCATGATTGGTAACCATTCGATTTTCAATCGGCTTAGTAAAAGCAGGCCAACCACAGCCTGAATTATATTTATCTAATGAAGAAAACAGTGGTTCTCCACTGACCACATCAACATATATGCCTTTTTCAAAAAACTCATCGTACTGGCCTGTAAAAGCACGCTCAGTACCTGCATTTTGTGTTATTTCATAAGCTAAATCGCCAATACGTTGACGTAATTCTTCTTGTGTTTCAGTCATTTTTTCACCTCAGATAAGTTGTATGAAATGATTTATATTCTAGACTTTTTAACTTTTAGTGTCAAGGTACAAGCATTTTTGATTACAAAATACTAACCATAAACAAAAGACGGAATAAGCAAATCATCCCAACCTTTTTGATTATTCATTCTCATTTCCTGTATTCCCAACAATCGGTGATGAGGTTTCACTGACACTAGGATCCGTATTACCTGACTCCGGAGTTGTTTGAGGAGAATTAGCATAGCTAGTTTCCAATCCCTGATGATCAGTATTTTCTAATCCTAGTGTCCCAGAAGAATTATCACTACTATTTTGATTATCTTGTGGAATAAAGATTTCCGTTGTCGCTTCACTAGGTGTAGGCTCTTGTAAACGTGCTTCCAGTCCGCCTCTGACCTTATTGATACGTGCTTGTAACCTCTCTTGAAGTTCCTTATCTGTTATCTTATCAACCGCTTCTTGAGCAGAAATAAGATTTTCAACTAAAATCGTTTTTTCAAGATGATTGACTGCTTCTTCCGCTTGATTGTTGAGCTTTTCATTTGCTTGCTTTGTAGCCAAATAATCCCTTACCACATCAATACGTTTCTGAAGACCTGTCTTTGCATCACTATCTTTTAATTGATCCAAAGCTTTTTGGGCCTCTGTGATATTCTCATCAGTCATATCATGTTCAAGTCTTTTAATAGCCTCTTCCACATCAGATAGTTGTTTATTAGATGTCTGACTAACTCTTTTTTCAATGACAATTCGTTGCGATTCAATTTGCAGATGATGATAATGAAAAAGAGCTAATATTGCTAATATTAAAGATAGAATCCCTATAGCCGACAAAACATGCTTTTTCTTATTATCCACACCATCTCTCCCAATCGTCTTCCTCGTTCTATTCTACCATTTCGTAGTTTTTCTGACAATTGATTTGCTAATACTTCTTTACTCTCCTAAAATACTAGCAATTTTGGTGTTGATTAAATCAATAGCAACAACATTTGTCACTCCCTCTGGAATCACGATATCGGCATAACGCTTGGTTGGCTCAATAAATTGGTGATACATTGGCTTAACGACGCTAGTGTATTGCTCAATAATGCTATCCAAGCTACGTCCACGCTCAACCATATCACGTTTGATACGACGGATAATCCTAATATCATCATCTGTATCCACAAAAATTTTGATGTCCATTAAATCACGTAAACGCTCGTCTTCCATGACGAGAATACCTTCAATGATAAAAACGTCTTGCGGTTCTTGACGATAGGTTTTATCACTACGTGTGTGTTGTGTATAATCATACACAGGGATATCAACTGGTCGCCCTGCAATAAGCTCTTTGAGCTGTTCAATCATAAAGTCAGTATCAAAAGCCAGAGGGTGATCATAATTAGTTTTAACACGTTCTTCAAAAGTCAAATGATCTTGATTCTTGTAATAAGAATCATGTTCAATCATAGCAATTTTTTCATCTGGAAAATTCGCTAAAATAGCATGTGAAACACTTGTTTTACCCCCACCAGAACCACCAGTGACACCAATTATAATAGGTTTTTTACGCATTGTGATAGACACAGAGAAATTAACCGGATACCTTCCTAATTGCTCTGCCCTTCCTTTCCTCAATTTCTAAAATTTACATTCTCACTATTTTACCATATTTCGTGCTATAATGGAAAAGAAGAATTGTAAAGGACTAAAATATGTATCAAAATTTCCCAACTATTTGGCAAGAAAAGTTCAACTCACTTGGCTTTTCAGAACCTACACCTATTCAAGAACAAGCTTTTGAACCTATTTTTTCTGGTGAAAACCTTCTGGGCATCAGTCCAACAGGTACTGGTAAAACTTTGGCCTATCTCTTACCAGCCCTTCAAAAGCTGGCACCTAAAAAATCACAACAGCTCCTTATTCTAGCTCCCAATACAGAATTGGCAGGACAAATCTTTGAAGTAACTAAAGAATGGGCAGAACCTATTGGTTTAACAGCTCAGCTTTTTTTATCAGGATCAAGTCAAAAACGTCAAATTGAGCGTCTCAAAAAAGGTCCTGAAATCCTTATCGGAACTCCCGGACGAATTTTTGAGCTGATTAAACTCAAAAAAATCAAGATGATGAATGTGAATACTATCATCCTAGATGAGTTTGACGAACTTCTAAGTGATAGCCAATACCATTTTGTCAAAAATATCACGACTCATGTTCCTCGTGACCATCAGATGGTTTATATTTCTGCAACAAATAAGGTCGATACTGCTCATTTGGTAGAGAATACTGTGATTTTAGACCTTTCTAATCAGACATTAGACACCATTAGCCACTTCTATATACCAGTTGATAAGCGTGACCGCTTAGAGCTACTACGTAAGTTTTCAAATATTCCAGATTTTCGAGGATTGGTTTTCTTTAATAGCCTATCTGATTTAGGAGCAGCCGAAGAGCGCCTTCAATTCGCTGGAAGCTCTGCTATTTCCTTAGCCAGTGATGTGAACGTCAAATTCCGTAAGGTTATTTTAGAAAAATTCAAAAATCACGATATCTCCTTACTACTTGGAACTGATTTAGTTGCTCGTGGTATTGATATTGACAATCTTGAAATTGTTATTAATTTTGAAGTTCCGAGAGATAAAGAGGCCTATACTCACCGTTCTGGGCGTACGGGACGCATGGGAAAAACAGGAAGTGTCATTACCTTTGTAACTCACCCTGAGGACTTAAAAAAATTGAAAAAATTTGCAAAAGCAACAGAAGTCTACCTCAAAAATCAACAGCTACATCGAAAATAAAAAGCTACCGATTCCTTTGTAAACAATATGCCACAGATGAGCTGGCGTGAATTTACCACACTCAAATAGAGATTTTATAATAGATTTGATTTTCTTTTCTACTCAATTTAAAATCAAAATATGGACAAGATTCTAGTCTTATAGACAATATTTAGATTTTATTTCGTAATTCTTTACTATCACTTATCCTAATGTAGTGTGAGCCGCTCCGATCATTTCATACCATACTATATAAGATTCACATTTTTAGATTTTGATTTTTATGTGCATAATAAACGAGGAAAGAAAAAGAAAGTATTATAAAAGAACTTTTTCTTCAAACTACAAAGAGTCGGAGACAGAACTCTGAACAATAAAACCGAAAACGAACAAAGATTATCTCCTATACATCAAAGAGCATCTTTGTTCGTTTTTATATACAATTTATTAGAAAATAAGATTGAATAGTATCATTTTTCTAAACTAAAAGTCTTTTTGTCTCAAACTCTTTTTTTTCATCTTATATCTTCGGAGGCTAAAAAAATCCGGTACTGGATCCTCTCCTCCCTTTGTAAAAGGATGGCACCTTAGGATACGAGCTAAGCCCATAAAAACACCTTTTACACCATGCTTTTCGATTGCTTCAATCATATAATTAGAGCAAGTCGGACTATAGCGACAAGAAGGGGGAAAAACAGGCGATAGGAAGCGTTGATACCATCTTACTGGAATTATTAGGAATTTTTTCATTTTGATTTTGTCATGGCAGCATTATAGAGCTGACTAATTTCTTTCTTATTGAGACGACGAGCCTCACCCGGACGAAGACCTGTTAAATCCAAGGTACCAAATTGTGTTCGAGAGAGTTTGTCTACAAGAAGCCCACAGGATTCAAACATTTTCTTAACTTGATGATTGCGCCCTTCATGGATAGTCAATTCAACAACCGAACGATTTTTATCAGGCTCTACCTTGATGATATGATAACGCGCAGGCTTTGTTTTCTTTCCATCAATCACAACACCACGTGTTAGCGGACGAAGATTTTCCTTAGTAGCTATGCCTTTAACACGCGCCAAATAAACCTTATCAATCTCATTTCGTGGGTGAATCATCTTATCGGTAAAATCACCATCATTGGTCAAAATCAAAACACCAGATGTATCCCAGTCCAGCCGACCAACAGGATAAATACGTTCCTTAACCTGTGGCAATAAATCAAGAACTGTTTTTCTCCCCTTGTCATCACTAACACTTGAAATAACTCCTTTGGGCTTATATAGAAGGTAATAGACCTTTTCTTCATTGTAGATAGGTGTTCCTTCTACTTCAACCTTATCACCAGCTTTAACCGTAGTTGCCAGCTCACGGACAACTGTTCCGTTAATTGTAACAAGACCAGCTTTAATTAATTCTTCCGCCTTACGACGACTGGCAACACCAGCATGGGCAATATATTTATTAATACGCATATTATATTTGAGAGGAATCCCCCTCCCTCCTTTTCTACTAACTCACGTCTGTAATAGCTATTTCTTGCTTTGAGATTGAACAAAGTCTATCACAATATACATTCAATTATCTGCTTTATTCTATCCATCTTACTCTATATCACTATCTGTGTCAAAGAGAGTGACTTCTTCATTATGAAGTTGGATAGAGGAAGCATCCGGTAACTCCTCTAATCGGTTAATTCCTATATAATCTAAGAAATAATCTGTTGTTACATAGAGATTTGGCCGTCCCAATACTTCTTTTTTACCATCCTCTTTTATTAAGTCAAAGGCTTGTAATTTTGAGATAGCACCACTTGAATTAACACCACGAATCTCATCGACCTCTATACGAGTAATCGGTTGTTTATAAGCAATAATAGAAAGCACTTCTAAACTGGCACGCGAGAGACTCTGATTGATTGGTGTACTTGAGTAAAGGCGCAGGAGCTCTGCATGTCTTTCTTTCGTCACCAACTTATAAGTTCTTCCTGTTTCGACAAGACATAGGGCTGATTGATTATCATTGATATATCTTTCGGCTAACTTTTCAAGTTGTTGGGATAAAGCTGACGCCGTTAACTGAGTCAACTCAGTCAACTGCCTCATGCTAAGCCCGTCTTCACCTGCTACAAAAAGCAGAGCTTCAATATTAGCTAAATGGCTCATGACGTTCCTCCTGAAAAATCATCGGGACAAATCGCAACAGAAGGATAATGTGGTAACACCGTCAAATCGGTATCTAAAGGTAAGTCATAGGTAGCTAAATAGTCGTTTGGATACCGTTTTTTAAGCGTAGCCATTTTCTCTAAAATAGCTGTCTCATCTGTTGAAGCATAAACAACTTCCACAACAGCTTCCGTAGGTTCTGCAAAAGCATGTGCAATAATTTTAATCATAAGACTCCCCTTTTGTTAAAACAATCTCCCCAAAGTTATCGTCTTGAGATACTTTAACCTTTTGTACTTTGATAAGCTCTAATGTGGCTAAAAAAATCGTGATGACTTCTTGTCTGTCTGTTGCCTGATGAAACAATTCTGACAACATAAGGCGTCTTTTTTGTGCCAATTGGTTTTCCACAAATATCATCAAATCTTCAATACGATAATCATCACGTGAAATTGTAGTGTGGCTACTTCTAATTTCTGCTTGTTTTTTAGCCATAATCTGTGAGAAGGCCAAAAATAAATCTATAGTCGTTCGATCATGATTCAACGTCACATCATCATAAATAAGTTCTTGTTTAGGCTTCGAAAAATGCTGAGCACGCAAGTCATGCTGGGCTGCTAATTCTTGACCGAGAAGTTTATATTTTCGATATTCCTCAATTTGACTCAACAAATCCAACTCAGGATCATCTGCTTCTGGCTCTGTTTCAACAATTTGGGGGAGCAATTTACGACTTTTGATTAACATCAATTGACTTGCCATAAGCATGTATTCACCAGCTACCTCTAGACGCATCGCTTGAAGCGTCTCAATATAGGTTAAATACTGTTCGATGACTTCTACAATCGGAACATCGTAAATATCCATTTCATATTTAGAAACCAGATGAAGTAAAAGATCCAAAGGTCCCTCAAAGTCTTTTAATTTAATATCCATTTTTATAGTATTTTTCTAAGGTTGCTGTGCTTTTTAGTCCTAATTTTTTAGCTAAATCCAAAATAGCAACTCCTGATTTTTGTTGACGCAAAATGTGTTGTTCACGTAATTTTTGAGCCGTTAATTCAGATAAGTCAAGACTATCCAAATAGGCAGATAAAGTGACAAAAAACCATTGACGCGTATAGGTTTTTCCTTTATTTTCAAACAAATAAACTTGTCCGTCCTTCCAATTCAAATAGGGCATCAACCAATCATTAATGGGTAAAATCCTAACTGCTTCTGACTTTTTTATGGTCAAAATCTGAAATTCTTTGTTGATATTTGAAACCTTAAGTTCTGCTATTTCACTTGGTAGTAACCCAAGCTCTAATATAAGTAAGGCAATGAGCTGTCCAGACAAATGATTCGTTTTTCGGTATAAGCACTCTAAATCAATTAAAGATACTTCTTGTAATGGAACGACTTTTTTTTCTACTGCTTTTAATTTGTAAAAATAGTCGACTTGTCCCTTGTCATATAAGTAGTATAGAAACTGATTAACACTCGAAATTTTACGCTTTTGAGCTGATGGTTTAAGTTCGCTAAGGCTTTCTTGATATAGGCGCAAGCTATAAGCATCTAACCGATCACCAATCTGTGCCACGAATTGCTCCAAATCATAGGCATAGGATTTTCTAGAGTTCTGCGTCAGCTTTTTTTCCGACAAAAAAAGAGAAATATAAGAGACAAAATCAGTCATTGGGATGAATCGTGTAATCCTTTGTAAAATTATGTAATAGGCTGTTGACAGCTTTTAAAATTGATTTTCGGGTAATAATTCCGACGAAAGTTTGCTCGGCATCAACAACCGGTAAGAATGGAAAGTCCACCAATTTGTGGAGAACTTCTGTCACATCAGCATCAATAGATACTGTAGAAATCTTGCTATTGGCCATGTGAGCAATATCCGTTTGAGCCATTTCCCAATCTTGCAGACCGTTCTCCGACTGATACCTCATAATATCTGAAAGAGAAATCGTTCCCACATATTTTTTATCCCTTGTAATGACAGGAACACGAGAAAAACCATTGCTTGCAAGAAGTAATAAAACGTGATCAGCATTGTGGGTGTCCACAAAAATGGCAACTTCTTCTGCTGGTGTCAAATAAGTCTCTAACTGCCCCTTTAAAAAAACTTCAAATTCTTTTGCAATCATCGTGAAAATTCCTTTGATAATCCTTCAAAAAGTGTGTGGTTAAGACGATAAAAATCAACAACAATCTTATCATCTGTCACCGTTACTTTAGCATAAAGTTTCTCAGATACTTCGCCTCTCGGTTGTAGAACAGAGCCAGGATTGATAAAAACAATTTTACCTTCCTGCCAGGCCGCTGCTCTATGTAAGTGTCCATATAAGCAAATATCAGCACCTGCTTCTTGAGCAAATAAATCTAAACGATCCCACATAAAGTTGATATGATAAAGGTGACCATGTGTCTGTACAATCGTCAGATTTGAAAAATGCGTCACTCGACTCTCTTCATAACCAGAATCATAATCACAATTTCCACATACCACCGATATCCCATTCCAGATAGGATCCTTGGACTCTAATTCAGAATCACCATTATGGAAAATGGCATCAACTTTTCCTAAATAGTAATGCTTAATGTTTTCGACGACTTGCCTGTCGCCATGAGAATCGCTCATCACAATTAATGTGTATTCAGCCATGTTGGAAAGACCTCCATGAGTTTTTTGACCGCTAAACCGCGGTGGGATTGTTCATTTTTTTCATCAGAAGAAAGCTGGGCAGCGGTACGGCCAGTTTCACCAACTAAGAAAAGTGGGTCGTAACCAAAGCCATTGTCTCCTTGAGCTTGCATCCCAATATAGCCTGGCCACTCAGCCTCAACAACCAAAGACTCCTTATCAGGACTTGCAACAACTAAACAGCAATGAAATTGGGCAGTTCTGTCACTTTGATTAAAAACCATTTGTAATTCATGTAATAATTTTGCATTATTTTTTGCATCTGTCGCATCTGGTCCAGAAAAACGTGCTGACCAAACACCTGGTAAACCACCCAACACATCAACCTTAAGGCCTGAATCGTCAGCTAAGACCATTTTACCAGTTAATTTAGCAATTGTCTCTGCTTTCAAACGTGCATTAGCTTCAAAAGTGGTTCCAGTCTCTTCAACATCTGGTAAATCTGGGTAATCATTTAGATTTTCAACCTTAATCCCCATCTTGTCAAAGCATTGACGAAACTCTTTGGTTTTTCCTTCGTTTTTCGTAGCTATTAAAAGCGTATCCCCAAAGCCTGTATCAGATTGACCAAAGAAGTCTTTCAAAGACACACCATTTGTTGACACATAAACGGAGTAAAGCTTTTCCCCTTCGATAATAAGAACAGTTCCTTTATGATGGACTACTCTAAATTGACGGTCATTTAGGTCATTTAAAATCTCTAGGGCAAACTGAATCAGCTGAACATCTGATTGTAGTCTGATGACCTCAATAGCTACACATTGATTAAAATCATCTTCATACCTTGGAAAAATCAATTGATCCAACTGATGAGCAAGCCGAGAAATATCCTGTTCTCTCCCATTCTCTCCAAAACTAGAAAACATATTGGCGAAAGAACCTTTTCCGATAAACCAATTATTGTCATCTTTATATTCATAAATTTTTTCTGTCATTGCTCCACGTGCTCCATATTGTTATTTTTATTTGTATTCAAGAAATTTTTCAACATTGATACCATTTTTAGGCAAATAGAAGTAACTAATTAGATTTTCTTCCACAACTAACACTGCACCTTGCCACTTCTTTACTGCTAATGAACGTTCTGTTTTGTCTTTAATCATATTAACAACAAAAGTGATAGAGTCACTATCAGATTCTTGGATGACAACATAGACTTGAAGCTTCGAAATCTCCAGAGCCACCAGCAAGCTAGTATAAAGCCTACGAAGGCTCTTTAAAATCATCATCTCCAACACAAGTAAAATGAGTAAAATCATCCCATTTTCCAATATACCCAGTCAGTTTTTGTCCAATACTTGTTGAGTTGTCTCATTATAAATTCACATGCTCCACATGAATTTCTTGCCCTAGCCAATTTTCAGCGATTTCTTTAAATGTGGCCACGCCAGCGGTGGTGAAAAAACGATGTCTCTCCATAGCAACCTCTCGACTGTGATTGAGTTGAAAATAATTAAGAAGAACTGATACATCACGGATACATTCTGCTCCGCTATCAATCAATTTCACCTGATTTCCCATAACATTTTGGATAATTGGCCGTAAAAGCGGGTAGTGTGTGCACCCCAAAACTAGGGTATCTATTTTCCCCACTAAAGGTTCTAAGGTCTCGTAGACGATTTTCTTAGCAAGACTCGAAGAGGCTTCATTTGATTCTACAATGGGAACAAATTTGGGACAAGCAAGACTTGTCACAGACATTTGTGGTGATAACTGATGAATCTTTTCTCTATAAATGTCTGAGGTAATTGTCATTGGCGTACCAATGATTCCTATTTTTCCTGATGTCGTTGATTTAATAGCAGCACTCGAACCAGGTAAAATCACTCCAAGAACAGGAATATCTAAGGCATTCTTAACTTCTTCCCAAGCTACAGCAGTCGCCGTATTACAAGCAAAAACAATCATTTTGACATTTTTGGTCAATAGAAAATGAACCAGTTCCCAAGTATATTCCCTTATTTGATCAGCAGGCCTAGGTCCATAAGGAGCACGTGCTGAATCTCCGATATAAACAATTTCTTCGTGTGGCAATTGACGCATCAGTTCACGAACAACCGTCAAACCACCAACACCTGAGTCTAAAAAACCAATTGGTCGATTATCCATAGTTATTTTTCCTAATTTTTTCAATTAGATACATTTCCCCTAATACTAATTCAAATTCAAAAATTATTTTTTGTTTCTTTCTAAAAAAGTGAGGACACTGCCAAGGTATAGGAGACCTTTGAAGGTGAGAAATAAGACGAACAGAGTTCGTCACAATCATTAAGGTCTGGTGGACCTTTTGAAGTAGGAAATAAAGCTAACGAAGTTAGCATTAAAACCTCCTTCTGAGTGCCATTACTAGATTTGAGCCTAACCATACTTGTCGGCTACTTGACTGCATCCATTCTGCCTAATCATCCTAGCGAGAGAACTACTACGACATTGATTCTCAATTTCTGTAGTTCTTACCAAAGTCCGTTCTTATCACGAGAAAACTCTGAGCTCTTTTATTTCTCAGCGACAAGGAAATTGCACTGATAAAAGTACCACTATGGCGAAAGAAACGTTTTATCATTACTACGTTCATTAATCCACCAATGACATTAGAGATTCCAAAATGCTAATTTTAATTTTGAATGAGTATCAATTGGCCTACAAAAATTTACAAAGAAAAGGAACGGGAATCCCACTCCCACTCCCTATCTCTTATTTTTTCTTTTTGTTAGCTGCTGCTTTTGAATGTTTAATGATATTGCGATAAGCTTGTTGAACTTTAGCCTCGCTCGGCTTTTGCCCCATTTGACTCATCATCTCACGGACTGCATTAACATCCAAACGTGGATTTTCAGAAAATTCTTTTTCAACCTGTTTGCGCAAGATATAACCACCTGCAAACATACCGCCTCCAAAAGCTACTACTAATAATAAAATCCAAAGAAATGTATTCATAATGATTCCTATTCTCTCTAAATATTTTTACTGTCATATTATAGCATTTTTAAGGTAAAATGACAACGAGAAAAAGCATCTCTAAACAATACAAGAACGAAGAAATTGCATAACAAACTTACTAAGATATCACTATTTTCTAACCACATCCAATTTTGATTGTTTTATGATGTTTACATGTTATTATGAGTAGTCTTGCATTTTTATCATTAATGATAACAGATTATCATCATAATAATCACCCTTTTACGAAAATACATTATCTAAAAGCAACAATTTCTTCATGCCTAGCGTAATATTTCGATCTTTATCTTCCTAGGTACTAACTATTTCTAAAAATGTTTCAATAAGCAACATTGAAAATCATTTATATGAGCCACTTGCGTCTCTGAAATGTAGCAAAACTAGCTAAGACCTTAACCTAACTTCACCTAGTGATAATCCATCCGTATCTAGGCCCTGTAACTCTTGAAATATTCTCTTTTCTTTCGGTAAGCAATATAAAGCTGCGCCGCCATTGGCACCCATAGGAGAGGCTCACATAAAATCACACCTAGGTAACCAAGTTTCGGAATAATAAACACTACAAAAATAATTTTGCCAAACAATTCAATAAAACTAGAAATTAAAGGTAATCTCTTGAAGCCAAGTCCCTGCAAACTATTCCGTAAAACAAACAACAACCCTAGAATTGGGTAAAAAGGTGTCGTCAAACGAATATAGAGCTGAGAAGCAGAAAGAAGTTCTGTTTGATTAGACCCTGAAATTAAAATGGTTAGTCCTTTACCAGCAAAAGCGAGGAAGAGGAAAGCAAATATCGCCCAAATCACAACAACCAAAGAAGCCCTTTTTATTCCCTTTATAATCCTTTCGTATTGACGTGCTCCAAAATTTTGTGACGCAAAAGTTGCCATAGCTGATGCTGTTGCTGTCATTGGCATAATAAAGAAGGCTTGAATGCGTCGAGCAGTCACTTGCGCACCTATAATATAAACTCCCAAACCATTGATTGCCGTTTGTAGGATAACTGTTCCAATAGAAACAATAGAAAACATCAATCCCATTGACATTCCTTGGCCTAACATATCACGATACAAGTTTTTATCAATTCGAAAATGATTTCTTTTAGGAATCAATAATTGACGTTTTTGATAGATATAAGTCCAACAAAGAACCGTTGATAGCGCCTGAGCAATCAATGTCGCAATACTTGCCCCCTTTATACCCATTTGAAAAGGCCCAACAAAAAGCCAGTCCAATCCAATATTAAGAACAGCAGAGAAAACAAGAATATACAGTACCGTTAAACTATCACCAATCGCTCTTAGCAAGGCCGCCCCCAAATTATAAGAAACAGTAATAAGCAATCCAGATAAAATAAGGATAATATAATGATAGGCTTGGTGGATTATATTATCTGGGGTTCCTAAGATTTGTAAAAGAGGATACAATCCAATCCATCCCAAAACCGTGAAAAATAAAGCAACCATAAAACCTATTGTAATCGAAGCAGCAACAGATTTTTTTAGCATAACATCATCTTTAGCACCAAAATAGCGAGCAATTACAATCCCCATACCATTTGTAATCCCTATAGTAAAGCCAATAATTAATTCAAAAACGGCAGCCGTCGACCCTACTGCGGCTAACGCATTTTCACCTAAAAAATTTCCAACAATCATTGTATCGGTCGTATTATACAATTGTTGAAAAATATTAGATACCATTATCGGCCAAGCAAAAGCTAAAATAACCTTTAAAACGGAACCTTTTGTTAAATCAAGACCTGAATTTTTCATTTTATCACTCAAAGAAACCTTAAATTATCGAGAGAATCATTCCCTAGACACTAGTCTCTACTTCAGCTTTTCCAAAAGCTGAAAATCCTTTCTATGTTAGAGTAGGTATAACTAATCTTACACGTGTAAAAACCACGTTAGCACGCGGTTTCCATATTATTTTTCAAAATCAAACCCATATAAAGTTGCAAAATAATCATCGGGTCTCTCAGCACGTCGGATTAATCTGGCAGTCCCATTTTCTTGATAGAGAATTTCTGCCGAACGTAATCTAGCATTATACTGATACCCCATTGAAAAGCCGTGGGCTCCTGTATCATGAATGACTAAGGTATCTCCTACACGAGCCTCTGGTAATCCACGTTGTTTCGCAAACTTATCATTATTTTCACAAAGAGAGCCTACCACATCGACAACTTCTATTTTTCCATTAGGATTTGTCATATTGGTAATGTGATGGTAAGACCCATACATTGCTGGACGCAACAAATTTACAGCTGATGCGTCAACGCCAACATAATCCCGATAGGTTTTCTTGCGGTGGAGAACCTTTGTCACTAAAAGGCCGTGAGGAGCTAGCATAAAACGACCAAGCTCTGTGAAAATCTTAATATGACCAAGACCAGCTGGGATTAACACTTCATCAAAAACCTCGTGCACACCTTTACCGATAATGTCAATATCATTCGCCACCTCCTCGGGACGATAGTTGACACCAATACCGCCAGATAGGTTTATAAAACTAAGTTCTACACCTGTTTTTTCCTTGATTTCAACGGCAAGGGTAAAAAGCTGACGCGCCAATTCAGGATAGTAATCATTTGTAACCGTATTTGAAGCCAAGAAGGAATGAATACCAAACTCCTTAACACCATAAGCTTCCAAATCTTTGAAGCCCTGAATCAACTGGTCATGGGTCATCCCAAATTTTGATTCTTCAGGATTATCCATAATCTCTGTTCCCAGAGCAAAAACGCCACCTGGATTATAGCGAAGCGACACAGTCTCTGGTAGTCCTGCTGTTTCTTTCAGAAACGCAATCATCTCATAGGCATCTAGATTAATGGTAGCCCCAATTTCTCGAGCATAGGCATATTCACGCGCAGGAGTATTGTTAGAGGAGAACATAATGTCCGTAAAACCAAGTTTCCGGCTCATTAGTAACTCGACTTCAGTTGCGCAGTCAACACCACAATTTTCCTCTTGCAAAATCTTTAAAATCGCAGGGGTTGGGGTCGCCTTAACTGCAAAATATTCTTTAAATCCCTTATTCCAGGCAAAGGCTTTGTTTAAAGCACGTGCTTTTTCACGAATTCCTTTTTCATCATATAAATGGAAAGGAGTTGGAAATTGTGCTGTAATAGTTTCTAATTCACTAGCAGAAATAAAAGGTACCTTCATGCTTTATCCTCTAATTTTCAAAATATTATGACTATTTTAACATGAAAATTTATTTATGACTAGTATTATATCTATTCAAACACAACATACACAGTGAGGAGAAGATATTTCTTTCACCATGATGGTATTCTTATCAGTCAAACTATCTGAAGGAGGCTTTGTTGCTGACCTCGTCAGCTTTATTTCACATTTCTAAAGGTCTCCCAAACCTTTGGAGCCCCCTACTACATAAACTGTCCAAAATTTGTGAATACAAGTTATCAGATTTTGATTTTAAATGAGCATAAAATAGTCATGTTTAAAATGAGTAAAATAGACTAAAAATGATAAACACCCTGAAAAACAGAGTGTTTAGATTTATTTGAACACTATTACTTCTCACCTTTATGACGAATGGTGAATCCTGACCCTGAATTGTTTAATTTGTCAGCGTTTTTAAAGTCACTACCACGACGGGTTTTACGTTTAAAGTCACTGCGTCCATTACCATCATGGGTATCACGGCGTTCATGACGTTTGCCTCCGCGGTAGTCCTCTCGATCATCTCGACGACGATCACGTCCTCCACGACGGTCATTATCACGGCCATTACGATTACGATCACGATTCCCACGACCATTTTTACCAGAATTTTTATTGCCATGACCACCACCAACATATTTGAATGGTAATGGTTTTTCACGAGCAATTTCAACTTCTGGGAGAGAATCTGGATCTTGAACTGTTAAGCTAAAAATGTAAAGGGCAAGTTCTTCAGGTGTAAATTCTTGAGCTAATTTGACAGCATCAGCTTTGAACTTATCGAAGTTTTGACGAAGGCTCTCATCTGCAAAATCACGTTCAATTTTCTTAAGTGCTACTTTTTTCTTAGCTTGGAAAGCTTCTTCAGAGGTTGCTGGTTTTAAACCAGTCATGCGCTTTTTCGTCAAGTTTTCAATGATAGCCAAGTACCCCATCTCATTTGGTGAGACAAAAGTAATTGATTGACCAGATTTCCCAGCACGGCCTGTACGTCCGATACGGTGAACATAGCTTTCTGGATCTTGTGGGATATCGTAGTTATAGACATGTGTAACACCTGAAATATCCAAGCCACGCGCTGCTACGTCAGTTGCTACTAAGATATCAATCTGATCATTTTTAAAGTCACGGATAACACGAAGGCGTTTGTTTTGATCTAGATCACCGTGAATACCTTCGGCACGGAATCCACGAATTTTAAGACCACGTGTCAACTCATCCACACGTCGCTTGGTACGACCAAAGACAATTGATAGTTCAGGCTGATCAACATCCATCAGACGTGTCATGGTATCAAATTTTTCTTGTTCTTTGACGCGAACATAATACTGATCTACATTAACATTGGTCAATTCTTTTGCCTTGATTTTAACGTGTTCAGGATTTTTCATGAACTTAATCCCAATTTGTTTGATTGGTTCAGGCATAGTTGCTGAAAATAGCAAGGTTTGACGTTCTTCTGGAATACGGTTAATAATCGCTTCAATATCTTCCAAGAAGCCCATGTTAAGCATTTCATCAGCCTCATCAAGAATCAAGGTCTCCACATCTTGTAATTTCAAGGCTTTGCGTTTAATCAAATCAAGCAAACGTCCGGGTGTTCCGACAACGATATGGGCACCTGATTTGAGAGCTTTAATCTGTTTCTCAATACTCGAACCACCATAAACGGAACGTACTTTTACGCCTTTATCACGACCAAAACGAAAGAGTTCTTCTTGAGATTGAACAGCCAACTCACGTGTCGGAGCAATGACAAGTGCTTGAATGGTATTTTCTGCTGTCCGAATTTTATTTAAGGTTGGTAAACCAAAAGCAGCTGTTTTTCCAGTCCCCGTTTGGGCTTGACCAATAACATCTTTCCCTTCAAGAGCGAGTGGAATAGTCAACTCTTGAATTGGAGATGGTGTTTCAAAACCAGCAGTAACAACAGCTGATTGAATATCAGCGGATAAGTTTAATTCAGTAAATTTCAATTGTTTCTCTTTTCTAAAAACGGTGCGAAGCCGTCTTATATAACTTATTTTGTGCAGACCTACTCTGCACGGTTTGTCGTCTTGATTAACAACTTATCTAGTGTAACACAATCACTTCTAAAATGATAGGAAAGTGCCGTATTTTTTTCATAAACACGTTTTCACACAAAAAATAATGGCTAATAGGAATTTCTTTTGCTTAATATAACGTATTCAAATGGTAAGTTTCTCTGTTTCCCCCTTTTTTCTACAATTTAAAAAGAGCTAAAAATTGACTTCCTAGCTCTTCTTGTAAACTATTTAGCATGTGCTGCAGATTGATTACCTGCTTGGCGACCAAAGATGATAATATCGGCCACGGCATTACCACCGATACGGTTTTGTCCGTGGATACCACCTGTTACTTCACCAGCGGCATAGAGACCTGGAATAGCTTTTCCTTCTTTATTTAACACTTCAGTGTTAGTGTTAATTTTCAAACCACCCATTGTGTGGTGAATACCTGGTGACACTTTAATCGCATAGTATGGTGCTTCAGAAAGAGCATTGTCCATACCTGTTGTACGACCAAAGGCTGCATCTGATTTATCAGCTACGGCTTTATTCCATGTGTCAAGTGTTGTTTTAAGTGTCGCACCATCAATGTCAATAGCTTTCGCTAAATCTTCGATTGTTTTTGCTTCCACAACAAGACCTTTTTCAACATATTGGTTAATCGCTTTTACACGTCCACGAAGGGCATTATCAAAGATAACATAAGCATAGTTAGGATTGAGTCCATTAATCGCTGCAGAAACGTTATCACGTGTTTCTAATTCATTAACAAAGCGCTCACCTTTTGAGTTTACAAGAATAGCACCTTCACCACGAACAGCTTCAGTGATAAGATATGCTGTTTTTTGTTCTACTGATGGGTGAATTTGAATTTGATCTAAATCAACAGTTGCTGCACCTTCAGATTCTGCAAGCGCAATACCATCACCTGTTGAACCTTCTTGGTTTGTTGAAACGTAACCTTTCAATTCTGGTTTGAATTTTGTGACCATGTCCATATTGGCACCAAAACCACCTGTTGCAAGGACTACAGACTTGGCTGTAACTGTTTTTTCTTTACCAGCAACTTTAACTTTAACGCCAGTTACTGCACCGTCTTTATCAGTTAATTCAGTTACATCAGCATTAACAAATGTAGGGATTTTACGCTCCGTAACGTTAGCATAAAGGCCATCCACAAGGTATTGACCTACTGCAGATCCGTCTGTTGGACGGTGTGTACGTGTAACGCTCATACCACCAGTTGTTGTGATATTATCAAGTGTGATTCCCATACCATCAAGCCAATCAATAGCTGACGCAGAATTATCAACAAAGTAACGAAGTAATTCCGTATCGTTTGTTCCTTTACCACCTTTAAGGCTCTCTTCATAGAACAAATCATTTTTATCTTCAATACCTTGTGCCTTTTGGAATTTTGTTTCAGAAGCGTTCATACCAGCAGATGATTTGGACGTATTTCCTCCAATAACAGGCATTTTTTCAAAAATTGCTACGTTAGCTCCAGCATCCTTAGCTGAAATTGCTGCCGCCATACCAGCACCACCTGAACCAATAACAACGACATCGTAGCTATCTTTCAATTCTTTTGGATCTGTATAAGATTTTTCTGAAGCACCAGAAACGACTTCTTCTTTTTTAGCTTCAGTTGTTGTTTCTGTTTCTTTAGCAGCTTTTGATCCGCCACAAGCAACTAAAACCATCGCAAATAGACTTAGGAAAAAGCCTAAAACAAGTTTCTTTTTCATCAAATATAGACTCCTTTCAAAACTTTGTGATGAAACTTACAATACCATTATAACCCAAAATCAAATTCTATGAAACCCCTTTTGTTCTTTTTTTCACATTTATCTCAAACTAGTCTATCAAGTGCCCCTCACTATCTTATTAGCAAGGGCGAATATCATAATATTTAGATAAACTTTTGTAGTGGAAAATAAGATTTCATAGCTAAAATTTCGTTCTATTTGGCTATCGTAAAACCCTCGCTAGGAACTAGCAAGGGCTTTATTTAAATAGAATTTATAATTGATATCTCGTCAAGAGAAGACATTATTATTTTTTAGCAAATTCTGCTGCTTTTGTACCTGCTTGGCGACCAAAGATAACGATATCTGCTACGGCATTACCACCCATACGGTTGTTACCGTGAACACCTCCTGTAACTTCACCAGCAGCATATAGGCCTGGAATAGCTGAGCCATCTTCTTTCAATACTTCTGTGTTTGTATTGATTTTCAAACCACCCATGGTGTGGTGAATACCTGGTGAGACTTTGATTGCATAGTATGGCGCTTTAGACATATCACGGTCCATACCTGTTTTACGACCAAATTCTGGGTCGTTTTTGTCTGCAACGTATTTGTTCCAGTTTTCAACTGTTGTTTTCAAGTTAGCGGCATCAACATCGATAGCTTTAGCTAATTCTTCAACAGTTTCAGCTTTGACAGTCATACCTTTTTCTTCGTAAGTGTCAATTGATTTTGAATGTTCACGAAGTCCTTGGTCAAAGACAACATAAGCATATTGTTCTGGAAGTTTGTTGATTGCAGCAGAAACGTTATCACGTGTTTCCATTTCAGTGTAGAAACGTTTTCCTTGAGCGTTGACAAGAATAGCACCTTCACCACGAATAGCCTCAGAAACGAGGAATGGTTCTTTTCCTTCTTCTTGGTAAACGGTTGGGTGAATTTGAATTTGCTCTAATTGAACAGTTGCTGCACACAATTTTTTAGCAAGTTCAATACCATCACCAGTTGCTCCTTCGTGGTTAGTTGTCACATAGCCTTTCAATTCAGACTTCAATTCTGTAATCATATCCATGTTAGCACCAAAACCACCAGCGGCGTCTACAACTGCTTTAGCTGAGATTGTTTTGCCTTTACCTTCAACAGTGACCTTGATACCTGCCGCAACACCATCTTTTTCAATGATTTCTGTAACATCTGCATTTACAAAGATTGGAATCTTATTTTCCACCAAGTTATTGTAAAGACCATTAACAAGGTAGCCACCTACTGCTGATCCATCTGCTGGACGGTGAATACGTGCTTTTGAGAAACCTCCTGAGAAACTGATATCGCTAAGTGTAATACCAATGCTATCCAACCAGTCAATAGCTTCTGCTGAGTTATCAACCATGTAACGAAGCAATTCTGGATCGTTGGTACCTTTACCACCTTTCAAACTTTCTTCATAGAAAAGATCATTTGTATCATCGATATTTTGTTCTTTTTGGAACTTGGTTTCAGAAGCGTTCATTCCTCCAGAAGATTTAGAGGTATTTCCCCCGATAACAGGCATTTTTTCAAAAATAGCAACGCTTGCGCCACCTTGTTTGGCAGCGATGGCCGCAGACATTCCAGCACCACCTGAACCGATAACCACAACATCATAGCTGTCTTTTAATTCTTTAGGATTAGTGTATTCTTTAGCAGATGCACCTGAAACCACTTCTTCTTTTTTAGCTTCTGTTCTTGTCTCAGCAGCCTTTTCAGACTTACCTCCACAAGCTACTAAAAACAAGGCAGCTAACAGGCTCATGACAAAGCCTAACCAATATTTCTTTTTCATCTAAATTTCCTTTCTTATTTTTATAGATGAATACACTTACATTGTATAATTTTTCACAACTTTTAACAAGATTATTTTAGACATTTTTCACAAACTTTTCTAAAAAAACAAAAAAAGAACAACATTAGAGTTGCTCTAATAATAGATTTTAGTTATCTCAGTACAGCTTCTGCTAAGGCTTGTTGAATTTCCACAACATTACGGTCGCTCTTAAATTGTAAGATTTCTGCTGGTTCAACAGCGGATGAAATCCAAATTTTTAGCTCCGCATCTAAATCAAAATGCCCTGATGTTTCAACCGTAAAACGTGAAATCGAACGGTAGGGAATAGACTTATAAGACGTTTTCTTCCCTGTCACGCCCTGCTTGTCTACCAAAATCAAGCGTTTCTCAGTAAAAACAATCAAGTCTCGGACCAAGGAGTAAGCCAAAGTGACCTGTTCACCAGGAATCAAAATATCCTCCAGCTGTCGTTCAACCTTATCGTTATCTTTTTGTGAAGCATTGCCAATCATTCCAGAAAAAATTCCCATTTTAAAGTACTCTTCCCTTCTAACTTGCATATTTTAAAGTGTTTTCTATATTGTACCACATTTTAACTAAAATAATAAAAGTACCCTCTCAAATGATCAGATACTTTTGAAATCACAAGCACTAAATTAGTCAACGGCCTTTTTTAAATGAAAACCTACACTTAATAGAGCTAAACCTAAATACACAAAGCGTAGCCACCCCTGACCTTGGCTAAGACCTAGAGAAAATAGGGAAAAACTTATCACTACAGTAAAAATAGCTAAAATCATTTTAGCACTCGTTACTAAATTCTCTCTCTTTAGTGTTAATGCGTTATTGTTCATCGTGATCGTCACATCTGAAATCCTGTTCCAAGGAAGGTAGCGTAGGGCTAGTAGTCCTGGCACTAGGGGAATCAGCGACAACAAGAAATGATTTGATATTGGTTCAGAAATAGGAAACATATAATACCTCCTCAACTTTTGCCTCAAGTATAGCATATTCGGAAAAAAATGCAAACGATTACATTTTTTAGCTAAGAAAAAAGCTAACTTGCGTCAGCTTTTTACATCATTACATCTTCTCTTCTAATTCTACATCTGGGTACTTGTCCGCAAACCAACGAAGGGCAAAGTCATTTTCAAAGAGGAAGACAGGTTGGTCAAAGCGATCTTTAGCCAAGATATTTCGACTTGAACTCATGCGCTCATCAAGGTCTTCTGGCTTAATCCAACGCACGGTCTTTTTACCCATTGGGGTCATAACGACTTCTGCATTGTACTCACCTTCCATACGGTGTTTGAAGACTTCAAATTGGAGTTGCCCAACCGCACCAAGCATGTACTCTCCTGTTTGGTAGTTCTTGTAGAGCTGGATAGCTCCTTCTTGCACCAATTGCTCAATTCCCTTGTGGAAAGATTTTTGTTTCATGACGTTCTTCGCAGCAACTTTCATGAAAATCTCTGGAGTAAAGGTTGGTAAGGGTTCAAATTCAAATTTATTCTTACCAACTGTTAAGGTATCACCAACTTGATACGTTCCTGTATCATAGACACCAATAATGTCTCCAGCGACAGCATTTTCAACATTTTCACGAGACTCTGCCATGAACTGGGTCACGTTAGAGAGCTTCGCCCCCTTTCCTGTACGAGGTAGGTTAACTGCCATACCACGCTCAAATTCACCAGATACCACGCGCACAAAGGCAATACGGTCACGGTGACGAGGGTCCATATTGGCTTGGATTTTGAAGACAAAGCCTGAGAAGTCTTTGTCGAGCGGGTCAATCACTTCTCCCTCTGTGGTCTTATGTCCGTGAGGTTCTGGCGCAAATTCTAAGAAGGTATCAAGGAAAGTCTGTACCCCAAAGTTAGTGAGGGCTGAGCCAAAGAAAACTGGTGTCAAATCACCATCTAAAATCGCCTGCTCAGAAAATTCATTTCCAGCTTCAGCGAGCAATTCAATATCTTCTTTCACTTGCTCATAGAAAGGGTTGTTCGCAAAGAGTTGATCACCGTCTGACAAGTCTGCAAAACGCTCATCACCTTTGTAGAGTTCTAGACGCTGATTATGCAAATCATAAAGGCCTTCAAAAGATTTTCCCATACCAATTGGCCAGTTCATTGGGTAGCTGGCAATGCCAAGCACTTCTTCCAATTCTTCAAGCAAATCAAGCGGCTCACGACCATCACGGTCTAATTTGTTAATGAAGGTAAAAACTGGAATGTTACGGTGTTTCACAACCTCAAAGAGTTTTTTGGTCTGTGCCTCGATACCTTTGGCAGAGTCAACGACCATGACAGCCGCATCCACCGCCATCAAGGTACGGTAAGTATCTTCTGAAAAGTCCTCGTGCCCTGGTGTGTCCAAAATATTAACACGCTTACCAGCATAGTCAAACTGCATTACAGATGAAGTTACCGAGATACCACGTTGTTTCTCAATATCCATCCAGTCAGACTTGGCAAAGTTTCCTGTTTTCTTTCCTTTAACCGTCCCAGCCTCACGAATCTCTCCACCAAAGTAGAGCAGTTGCTCAGTAATGGTTGTTTTACCTGCGTCTGGGTGGGAAATGATGGCAAAGGTACGGCGTTTTTTAATTTCGTCTTGTAAAGTCATTTTTCTCTCACTTCTATTTCATTATGACATAGCAAAGCTACACTATTATTTGTTCTGATAGTTTTTCTACATTCTACATTGGTTTTCTTTCTTTTAGGCGCACAAAAAGGCGTCATTAACATAATAACTTCTAATATTATAGCTGAAAAGTGGGCTTATTTCAATCCGAAAGAAAATTTTCTCTGTTACAAAAACTTCTCATTAGCTGATACTGTATGCCTCCCTTGTGGCCTATAACTTGATTTCCTTTCTCATTTGGCGTAAACTAAAACCATGAAGATTAAAAAGCACTTAAACCCTGTTGCTGGGGAAAATACGTATTTGGTATCAAATGATGAGGCCCTCCTTGTCATTGATCCAGGAAGCGACACTCAAGGACTTCTTCAAGAGATTGACCAAATCAATAAACCTATTGCTGCTATTCTATTGACACATACGCATTATGACCATATCATCAGTGTTGATGCCATAAGGGAGCAGTTCAACCGCCCTCCTGTTTATGTTCATCCACTCGAAGCGGATTGGTTGGGAAATCCTGCACTCAATGGTTCTGCTAGACATCCCGATCTGGGAGATGTTATCATATCTCCTGCTGATGTTCTTTTTGAAAATGGCAGAGCTTATAACCTTTCAGGATTTAAGTTCCGAGTCTTACCAACACCCGGGCATTCTCATGGCAGTGTATCGCTTGTCTTTGATGAGGAAAATCTCGTTTTTTCAGGGGATGCTCTCTTTAAAGAAACCATTGGAAGAACTGACCTGCCCACAGGTGACTTTGATACCTTGATAAACAGTATCAAGACACAATTACTGCCCCTCCCAAGTCGGTACGATGTCCATCCAGGCCATGGTTTTAATACGACAATCGGTCACGAAAAGACCTTTAATCCCTTTTTACAATAATGAAAAAGCCTTCCAATCTGAAAGGCTTTTCTTTATACTTTAAGATAACGGCGAATAGAAAGAACTGACCCCATAGATCCAACTAAAATCCCTACAAGGAACAAAGCTCCAATAGCATAGTAGCTATACGGGTTAGGATCATACATTGATAAATGCTCAATTGAGAGATTTTTCTGGAAACTGTTGTAAGCATACTGATATCCAATATAAAGAATAACAGCTGGAATAATTGTCCCCAGTAAACCAACCCATGCACCTTCCATGAAAAATGGTCCACGGATATAAGAATTTTTCGCTCCAACAAGTCGCATGATTTGAATCTCATGACGACGAGAAATAATGGTAATACGAATAGTATTTGAAATCATAAAGAGGGCAACAAAGGCTAGCAATAAAATTGCTCCAAATCCCCAGACACGAATGAACGATGCCATTTTAAAGATTTTTTCCGTATCAGCTTTACCGTAGTCAGCACGGTCAACTCCTTTAATTTTACTGATTTCTTCAGTTACTGAGGCAACTTCTTTAGGTGATGTTGTTTGAACAACATACACGTCAGAAAGTGGGTTGGCATCCCCATCAAACATTTTCCAAGCATCGCCCATGCGTTCTTGAAGTTTCTTTAATTCTTGTTCCTTGCTTGAGAAAGTTACCGTATCAACACCTTGAATCACTTCAATTGCTTTCTGGACAACCTGGTAATTCTCATTGGGAACCATTTGACCAACATCGTTTTTTACTTCCTTATCTTGATCATAGGTATCAACGCGAAGAAAAACATTTATTTGAATATTTTCTTCAATCCCACGCGCTAATTTTTCAGTATTTAACAGCACCGCTGCAAAAATTCCAACCAGTGTTAACGTAACTGTTACAGAAAAAACAGAGGCAATGGTCATGAGCCCATTACGTTTGAGGTTTTTGAATGCCTCCCACATATAGTGGAAAAATCGTCTAATCATCGTATCCGTACTCTCCCTTCTCTTCGTCACGTACCACACGTCCACCTTCAATCGCAATCACGCGGTGGCGAAGGGTATTTACAATCTGACTATTGTGCGTCGCCATTAAAACTGTTGTTCCTTGCAGGTTAATTCGTTCAAGCAAATTCATAATCTCCCATGAATTTTCTGGATCCAAGTTTCCTGTTGGCTCGTCAGCAATAAGAAGTTTAGGATTGTTGACCAAAGCTCTAGCAATAGCAACACGTTGTTGTTCACCACCTGACAACTGATTAGGGAAAGAACGCATTTTATGTTTCAATCCAACTAAATCTAGAACTTCTGGGACACGTTTTTTAATGTTCCGAGGTTTTTCTCCAATAACTTCCATTGCATAAGCAACATTTTCAAAAACAGTTTTACGAGGAAGTAATTTATAATCTTGGAAAACAACACCTATAGAACGACGCAAAAAGGGAACATCTTTTTGACGAAGTTTCGTCAAATCGAATTCTCCCACTTTAATAGTGCCCTTTGTCGCTTTTTCTTCACGATAAAGCAATTTAATAAAAGATGACTTTCCTGCTCCTGACGGCCCAACAATGTAGACAAACTCTCCTTGGTCTACATTGACTGTAATCTCACGAAGAGCAGTTGTTGAACGATGGTACTTTTTGGTAACATCGCGTAATTCAATCAATGGCATTTAGCTTATTTCAAGAGTTTTAAAAGAACTCTTTTCCTTTCGACTTTATTTTCTTTAAAGATGATATAACCATATTATATGGCTCAGCAATGGATTTTATGGATTAACGTTTTGCTCAAGTCTTAGTCAATCAACCATTTAAGATAGGCATCCATAAAGCCTTCAATATCTCCATCCATAACCTTATCAACTTGGGCGACTTCGTAACCTGTTCGGTGATCTTTGACCATGGTATATGGGGTGAAAACGTAGGAACGAATCTGACTTCCCCAAGTGATTTCACGTTTATCACCTTTAAGGGCGTTAACTTCTTCTGCCTTTTTCTCTTGCTCCATTTGGTAGAGCTTAGCTTGAAGCATTTTCATGGCACGATCACGGTTGCCATATTGGGTACGGTCAACTGTTGAGGCAACGACAATGCCTGTCGGAATGTGGGTCAGACGTACACCAGTTGAAACCTTATTGACGTTCTGACCACCGGCACCACCTGAACGGAAGGTATCCATTTTAATATCATCATCACGGATTTCAACTTCAATCGTATCGTCCAACTCTGGCATAACTTCAACAGAGGTGAATGAGGTGTGGCGACGTTTTGCTGAATCAAATGGTGAAATACGTACCAAACGGTGCACACCCATTTCTGATTTCAAGAGACCATAAGCATTTGGACCTTCAAATGAAAGGGTCACTGACTTGATACCAGCTTCATCTCCCGCTTGATAATCAAGTGTTTCAACTTTGAAGCCCTTGGCATTTCCATAACGGGTGTACATGCGCAAAAGCATGTCAGCCCAGTCCTGAGCTTCTGTCCCTCCTGACCCTGGATGGATTTCCAAAATCGCATTATTATGATCATATGGTCCAGACAAAAGTAAGGTCATTTCATAGCTGGTCATGATACCTTCTAACTTTTCAAGGGTTTCAACCAAATCATCATGAACACTCTCGTCTTCTTCCAACATTTCAAGATAGAGTTCTGTCTCATCAGAAAGTTCTTCCATATTATGGAAAGTCTCATAAGTGTTTTTAAGCTCGTTTAACTCTTGCGATGTCTTTTGAGCCGCAATATTGTCATTCCAAAAGTCAGGCTCCGTCATACGATTTTCAAGTAAGGCAATCTCTTCTTCTAACCTATCTAGGTCAAAGAGACCTCCTGAAGCTAGTCAACTTCTCTTTGTTTTCTACTATTTTTTGGCGAATTTCAGCCACTTCCATGGGTGTTCTCCATTTCTCTTATTCAATCCTATCTATTTTACCATAAAATTAAGCGCTCTGCCATTTTTCCAAAACCAAAGCTAATTCTTTCTGGCTCTCTTCCTCTTTCGGAGAAAGGCTGCGCATAAAATCAAGGATTGCCTCATCAGGCTTTTTGACAATCTCACCGATAGCCCAGATGGCTGTCGCGGTATGAATGGGATTATTATTCTTATCGATGATTTCTAATAACTTGACCACAACACTTCTATCGTGGGCATTGGCTAGCGCGATAATGGCATTGCGTTGCAGAATATTTTTTCCCCGCCAAGAACCCGCAATCCTGCCAAATTTCTCTTTAAAGGATTTATTCGACAGTTCAAGGAATGGAATGAGTTCAGGATGTGCCAACTCTGGATCAATCTCAGAGGCTAAAGGGTTATCAATCCCTTTATTGTAAGGACAACAAATCTGACAGATGTCACACCCATAAATCACGGTCTTAATTTTCTTACGAAATTCCATGTCCATCATGCCCTTGTCCTGAGTCTGAAAAGACAAACACCGTCTGGCATTCATGGTACCATCCCCAATCAAGCAAGAGGTTGGACAGGCATCCAAGCAGCGGGTACAGTCTCCACAATCGTAATCGACTGGACTATCTGGCTCAATCTCAAGATTGGTAATCAACTCTCCCAGATACATGTAAGAGCCGTATTCCTTAGAGATGATCAGACCATTTTTGCCAATAAAGCCGATTCCTGCCCGTCTGGCCACTGCTGTATCCACAAGGGCACCTGTATCCACCATCCCCTTGTACTCAAAGTTTTCGGTTAGTTTTTCAATGCCTTCTGCCAAACGTTTCAGCTTGTCTTGTAGCACATAGTGATAGTCCAGTCCCCAAGAGTTTGGGGTAATCTTACCACGTTTGTAGGCTGTTTTCGGTGGATAAACTGGCAATTTATTGGGATAGGCAACTGCTATAGAAATAATGGTCTTAGCTGTTGCTAAGGATAATTTGGGATCAATACGCTCGTCAATATTTTTATGTTCAAAACCTGTGGTCCGTCCTTCTTCGACACCGAGGCGCAGCGATTTTTCCAAATAGGAAAAATCATCTGCCGTTGTAAACCCAATCTTTGAAATTCCAATCTCAGCAGCTAACTGCTTAATTTCTGCCTTAATATCCATAATACTTATTGTACGTAAACTTTGTGATAATGGCAATACAAGGATATTGCTATCTCATGACAAAAATCATTGAAAGCGTTATAATATAGGTAAAAGAGGTGATGCTATGACTATCAAGATAGAACGACAAACTGGTTGGCTTGACACACTAACAAGTTATCGAATTTACTTAAATTCACAGCTTGTCAGAACCATTGTCAACAATGAGATTCAAGAGATGCAGTTACCTCAGTCTCATTGTCAGCTTAGGGTCAAAAAAGACTTTCAAAAAGCAGCATATATCGACGCTATGGAGGGTGACCATCTCATCATTAAAGTCAATCAGTTAGGATACCTTTTACGTATTCTCTATTATATGGGAATAGTGAGCCTACCAATGCTTAATTTGTTCAGATACTCAAATCCCATACTAGAACAGTATAAGTACGTCATGTTAGGCTTAATCATTCTGTATATACTTATCCTAACCGTCATCTATATCACTCATCCAACTATTGCAATTATCAAAAAGACACCTAACTCATAAAATTTTGATATGATATTAGAAGAGGTACTTATCATGATTTAGATTGAACGACAGACGGGACATTTGGGAAAATTCCAAAAGTATTCTATCTATATCAATAGTGAATGGGTTGCTAAAATCAGGAATAAGAAAATAGTTAAACGTAATCTTCCACAGACATCCTGTCAACTCCGTATCAAATCTTCTCTGATAAAAAAAGTTACTCTAGATATTTCAGACGGTGAGCGACTATTAACTACACAAACCAAGCCAGGGAATATCATTCAAAATGGCTACTATATACTTATTACTATACCAATTGTTAAAAAGTTTCATCGGATTTTTCACACCATCCTTACAATATGGGCTCATTTTGTCAATGATTCTGTGCCTCAGTTTTCTAGGACTACTCATCGCCAACATAACCTTACCCTGCGTTACTATTATTAAAAAGGAGACTTTATGACCTCTATTCATGACGACATCCGTAACAATTTCAACCGCCGCATGGCTATCCGTGTGTACAATGACCAAAAAATAGCTCGTGAGGATATGGAACTTATACTCGATACAGCTTGGCTCAGCCCATCTTCTGTTGGCTTAGAAGGCTGGCGTTTCCTAGTCTTTGAAAACAATGGCACAGGAAAACTTGAGAGCATTAAACCACAGCTTAAAGAGGTAGCTTGGGGCGCTCAGCCTCAGCTTGATACTGCTAGTCACTTCGTTTTTCTCTTGGCTGAGAAAAATGCCCGCTACGACAGCTCTGCTATTTACCAAAGCCTCGTCCGCCGTGGTCTTGACGAAGAAGGTGTGAAAAGCCGTCTGCCACTCTATCAAGCCTTTCAAGAGCGTGACATGAAGGTGGCTAATGACCCTCGTGCCCTTTGGGATTGGACAGCTAAGCAAACCTACATCGCTATGGGCAATATGATGATAACCGCTATCCGCCTCGGCATAGACTCTTGCCCTATCGAGGGCTTTGACTACGACAAGGTGAACGCTATTTTAGCAGACGCCGGTCTTATCAATCCCAAAACAGAAGGCATCGCTAGCATGGTGTCCTTTGGCTATCGCCTCAAAGAACCAAAACACCCTCGTACCCGCAAATCACGTGAAGAAGTCGTGACTTGGGTGGACTAAAAAGAAATAGCATCACATCTCTACCTCTAAAAAGATAGAAATGTGGTGCTATTCTCCTTGCGACAATTCTCTTTCCGCAATAACAAAAGTGTACAACTCTTCTTTTACTTCAATACCTGTTGGTAGAAAACCCTGCTTTTCCCAAAAATGTTTTGCTTGAGGATTGGTTTTTACATAAGCTAGTCTCACTTTTCTAAAACTTCTGGAAAAATAGACAAAGGTCTCTTGAATGATTCGACTCCCTATTCCCATACCTTGACAAGATGAATTGACCATAAAAAAGCCAATAAATACAGTCTCCTCGTTTGGATAATCATAGACAAAATCCATGACTGCTACTAACTTCTCCTTCTCCCAAAAGCCAAGGTAATACTTATCACTTTGAGATTTCCCATCTGGCAAACGACGGATATCCTCTTGTATACTCGCTAAACTCGGTTCAGGTGGACAATGTCTAAAGAAAAATAGATTTCCCTGATAAAGTTCTAAAACTTGTATTAAATCCTCTTCAACAATCGGACGAACTTTGAAATATGATGATAACATTTCCATTAACTCACCTACTGTAAATAACTTATTCTTCCTCAGGTAATTCCCCAATGACTTCATAGCTGGTCAAACCAGAAGTTGCTTCGGCAGCCTCCGCCACTTCTTTCTGGAAGTCAGCTGATCGCTCATCTTCGTACGCTTTGATAATTTCAGCAACAACAGGATGACGGACAACGTCTTTAGCTGAAAAATAGACAAAGTCAATAGCTTTGATGCTCTGCAATTTTTCCGTCGCATCAATCAAACCAGACTTAACTTTCCTTGGCAAGTCAATCTGACTGATATCACCGTTGATAATCATCTTAGAATTAAAGCCAAGACGTGTCAAAAACATCTTCATCTGCATAATGGTCGTGTTTTGTGCTTCATCCAAGATGACAAAGGCATCATCTAAAGTCCGTCCACGCATATAGGCTAGTGGTGCAATTTCAATGGTTTCACGCTCCATCAGGCGCGTGGTCTGCTCTTTTCCTAAAATTTGATAGAGAGCATCATAGACAGGACGAAGATAAGGATCAACTTTTTCCTTCAAATCACCAGGAAGGAAGCCAAGACTTTCACCAGCTTCAACTGCTGGACGAGTTAAGATAATACGCTTCACCTGACCACGTTTGAGGGCAGTAACCGCCAAAGTGACAGCTAAGAAAGTCTTTCCTGTACCCGCTGGACCAATTCCGAATACCACATCATGTTTTTTCACACTATCCACATAGAGTTTTTGCCCCAAGGTCTTCACACGAATTGGCTTGCCATAGTTGTCCTTGATGATTTCCTCTTCATAGAGGGCAACAAATTTGTCAATGCTACCATTTTGAGCCATAGACAAGGCCATCACCACATCAGAGGTATTCACTACCATGCCACGACCTACCAAGACCAGCAAGGCATTAATCGTGAGACGTGCTATTTCAACAGCTTCCTCATCATCTCCTAAAATCTGAACACGCTCCGTTCTGGCATGAATAATGACACCAAGATTTTCTTCAATCAGTCTCAAATGACGCTCATTACTACCAAACAATGCCATCACATCATCAGGGTGATTTAAAGTAACTTCCACAGAATACTCTTGCAAATAGAGTTCCTCTTTCTTTCATTTAACTTGCTTTTATTATAGCAAAAAATCCCCCTAGTCGGGGAATTTTAGTTATTCACATTGAAAAACTTAATTGAAGTTCCTACTCCAAGATACCGCCAATAGCTTCTATATGCTCTACACCGCCCATATCAAAGACTTGAGTATAGCCAGCATCTCGTAAAAGTTTGACTGCTTGTGCTGAACGAATTCCTTTTAGACAATGAACATAGATTTTAGTATCTTTAGGAAGCTCTGGTAGCTTTCCGTTTTCTAAATCTGTAATTGGAAAATTCTCTGTAATACCAAAATTACCAGCTTTATACTCCTCTGCAGAGCGGACATCAAAAAACTTAGCTCCTGACTCCACATCTTCCTTAACCATATCAAAAGAAATGCGATTCGCCTTGGCATCTGGCCCCGCCTTTTCCCAATCAATCTTCTCAGCTGAAACGGAAGTTTGTTCCTTATCAGTATTTGATGTGCTCATATCAGATATTGATTGACAAGCAGTCAGAAAAAGTCCTAAGACAAACATGTTCACTATTAATAATTTCTTCATGTTAACTCCTTATACTCTTAAAAAATGGGAATAAATGGTATTTTAAGAGTATTATTTTTTTCTATATCAAATGTTTAATAATGATAGACTATCCAAGTTAAAAACAAACATTAGAATTAGCTATCAAACAAATCCATTATATAAAAGCTCTGCTTACTTTAGCAAATATTTGAGACTAAAAAACCAGCACTAAAGCTGGCTTTTTAGTTATTAAGCATTAAAGCTTTCTGTCAATTGTGGTACCACTTGTTTTTTACGAGAAACAGCGCCTGCAAGGAAGGCATGGTTGTTTTTAAGTTTAAAGTTGAAAGCTGCTTCAACCTTATCCATATTAGAACCGAGAGCAAGAATTTCTGAATTTGAATTCAAGATATCAGTAATCATAAGAACAAAGTCTGAGTAACCATTTGCTACTGATGAGGCTGTCATTGCCGCTTCGATATCTGCTTTACGCTCTAAAACTTCTGCAATATCAACAGTGTTCACTTGTGCAACACGGACACTATTTCCATTAAGCGGGAATGTTTTAGCATCAATGTCAATCAATTCTTCTGCTGACTTGCTCGCAAGATTTGTACCTGCTTTAAGAAGCTCGAGACCATATTCTTCCAAATTGACACCAGCAAGCTCTGCCAATTCTTTAGCCACTTGTGCATCAGATTCATGAGTTGTTGGTGATTTAAGAAGAAGCGTATCTGAAATCAAACCTGATAAAAGAAGTCCTGCTACTTCACGAGGAAGTGTCACACCTGCTTCTTTTGACGCGCGGTAAACGATTGATGATGCAGATCCAACTGGTTCTAAACGCATGTAAAGAGGATTTGCAGTCTCAAAGTTCGCCACACGGTGGTGGTCAATCACTGCTGCCACTTCTACTTCACGGATATCAGCGATTGATTGTTGAAATTCGTTATGGTCAGTTAAAATAACATGAAAAACACCTTCTGCTTTAGCAGATTCTACCACACGTGGAGCCTCAACACCAAAATAGTTAAGCGCAAATGCGGTTTCTTCATTAGGTATACCAAGAGCAACAGCTTCCGCATCGCGACCCCAAGCAGTACGCTCAAGATAAGCCCAACCGTATGATGATGCAATAGCATCTGTATCAGGATTTTGGTGACCAAAAACTAAACATTTAGACATGATTTACCTCTTTTTCAAATTTTTCTTTATTATACCATAAAACCATCTATCCAATAAAGCCTTACCAAACAATTCTTTAGATCATCTCATATAAAAAGAGTACTACTCTGCTTGGCAAGCGCTTGGCTTTAGAGATAGAGTATTTTTCTTTAATCCAAGACAAATACTCACCATAAGCCTCAAACTCTGGTTTTCTGACAAAATAATACAGTTTTATAAAAGCTCCGATCTTAACCTGTTCTACATTATCTTTTATAACCGTACGGATAACATTATTTTCTATAGTAAAAACTCCGCCATTATCCAACGAGGCGATAACTCATAGCGACCATCCGGTCGAATAATCTGACTATCCACTCCTCCGGAAAGAACTTTATCATGTAAGCCATCTCCCACTAACTCACCTGATAAAATAGGAATCAACTAACGCCTACCATTGATATCATTTTGTCCTACCAAAATCGTCACACCAACTTCTACCGTAATGTCAAAAACTTTTTTTAAAGCCTCCATTTTTCCTCCTCAATGATAAAACAAGAGGACTGGTACATCACCCAGTCCCCTATATTATAACTGTTAGCAATTTTCAGAAACCGCAGTAATACCTGCAATACGACCAAAGGTGAAAATATCTGTCAATGAATTACCTCCTAAACGGTTACCCGCATGGAGTCCTCCTGCTACCTCACCAGCAGCATAAAGTCCTTTGATTATGTCACCACTTTCATTGATAACGTGTGTTGTGGTATCAATTTTGAGGCCGCCCATAGTATGGTGCACTGCCGGTTTACGTGGAGTAGCATAAAATGGTGCTACTTCACATTTAAGGTCAAAACCACCCTTATTAAATTCTGGGTCAAAACCTGCGTCAACGTATGAATTGTAGTTTTTAATCGTTGTGACCAATGTTTCTGGATCAACACCAATTTGTTCTGCCAATTCTTCCAAGGTATCGGCACGGTGAAGGGTCCCTGCTGCAACTTGCGCATCAATTTTTTCTTGACTAGTATTGTAAGCTGTCGCTTTAATCTTATCGTCTGCGATAAGGTAGAAAAGTCCACCATTGTCAATCGCAGCTTGCGACAATTTGTCACGGCTGCCGTATTCGTCAACAAAGCGTTTTCCTTCTTTATTGACCATGATAAAGTTAGCAGGTGGCACTTGAAGCCCCGAGAAGAGAGCTCCCGTCACGGGATCTGACACTGGCATCATTTGGCTAAAGCCCATACCAACAAGGTCGGCACCAACAGATTGCCCAAGGAGAATACCATCACCGGTTACAGCTGGTGTATTTGATGTAGCAATATCATCATCAATCTCAGACCAATACGTGTTGTATTGTTGCAACATTTTCGTATTGGCACCAAAACCACCAGAAGCCATGACAACGGCCTTAGCATTTACTGTAATGGTTTGACCATTTCGTCCTTCAGCAATAACACCTCGAACAATACCATCAGTAACAATCAATTCTTTAACTGGTGAGTCGGTCAAAATGGTGCCTCCGTGTTCTCGAACGTATTTGTCAAGAACAGAAATGAAGGCAAATCCCATAGGCTGAACAGGCTTGTGCCCACGGCGCCAAAGTGCACCAACTGGCATGGTCACTTCATCACGAACAAACTCTACCCCAATATCTTCCAACCACCGAACAGATCCAAGGGCATTTTCTGTCAAGACTTTCACCAAGTCATAATTCCCATGAATTTCCTGTCCATTAAGGTCAGTTCGTTTTCCGCCGATATAAGTCTGAATGCGATAAAGAAGGGTTGAATCAAAAAGATAACTTGGATCTTTTAGATAATTTTCCACCTCAGCCTTCAGTGTCCTAAAGTCTTCTAAGTATTCTGGATCAATGGTTGCTTCATCCGTGTTAATCAATTCTTGAAGGTTATGCGCTTCACCTGGATTAGCCGCAAAAGTATTTTGCCAAGCAGGATCTGGTGCATTCATTGGACCACCTGCTCGAACGGTATTCCCACCGACTGCTGGGAATTTTTCAACGACAATAACTTTCTTACCTTCTTGGATAACAGCTACCGCCGCTGCAAGACCGGCACCACCACCACCGATGACAACGACATCAGCTTCATAGGTCTTATCTTCTTTGTCCAAAGCCGAAGGCGCTTTAGGGCGTTTACGAAGCACATCTGGATTACCACCTGCTAATTTAACGGCACGCGCTACCCCATCAATCACCCCATTTGAAGTGACTGACGCACCTGAAATCGCATCAACGTTAAGAGTTTGGCCTTCAATGATTTCAGCTGGAACTCGGGTGAAAACAATATCTGCAATCCCAGATGATTCACCAGATGAATCAATGTCAATTTTCTCAATCTTTTCTTCAGAAAGAGTGACCGCCATAGGAAGTTTTCCATTATGCCCCTCTGTCGTAACCGCATAAGTACCTGGTTCAAAACGAACTTCTTCTGGAATATTGAGCTGATTTGCCACCTCAACAAAACGCAAGAAACGCAAGAAACAACTATCTAAGAAATCGACTGTCCCTTCATTGGTAAGGTCACCATTCTCATCAAAGGCACGATGAGCACGACCTAAAAGGAATTCACTACCTGGCATAACAGTCGCATTAACACCGGGAGCATCTAAAATCTGACGCAGGTGCAATTGTGCACGAGATGACCCCTGCACATCGTATGACGCCCCAACAATCATGGTTGGTTTGCCATCCAATGGATGGACATTAAAAGATAACCATTCAATCAGACTGTTAAGGCTTGACGGGAGGGTATGGTTGTGCTCAGGTGTCGCAATAATTACCCCATCTGCTTCAGTAATTTTAGTATTAAACGTTTGAATCACTGGCGTGTCAGTTTGGTCATCGGTTTCATTAAACATTGGCACGTCTGTGATTTCTAAAATCTCAAGATTAGCCTTTTTCATAAAATGCTTCTGCATGAATTGCAAAAGCATGCGGTTATAAGACTTCTTCGCATTGGTACCAACAATCGCTACTAATTTCATCACTTCATTCCTCCATCACTTACGCTTTTAGCCAATCTTCCCAGATGAAAGACTTTTTACGATCAGTATCTTCTGGCTTAACTAATTGATTGGTCAAGGTCACAAATTGGACAAATTCTGCGAAATGTTCTTCCAACTCAGCCACTTTTTCTGAATTATTCAAATTAAAGTTATTATCTAAAACTTGTTCTGAGTGACCTAAGAAGAATTCTGTCCCTGGCATGACACGTGCTTTCAACTCTGGTGCATCTAGGATTTGACGCAAGTGTGCCTGTGCACGCGATGTTCCCAAAAGACCAAGTGATGCCCCTACAATCATAGTTGGTTTATTGATAAGGGCGCGACTGGTGTATGCAATCCATTCAAGCGCAGACGCTAACGGTGCTGGAATCGTATGGTCATACTCAGGTGTTGAAATAATCACCCCATCTGCAGCTAAGATTTTTTCAGAAAATACTGCCACTGTTTCTGGCGCGGTTTTGTCTTCTGGCTCATTGAAAGCTGGCAAATCCTTAATTTCCAAAACCTCAATATCAGCTTGTTGTTCAAAGTGCTTTGCCATAAACTTCAGCAATTTGCGATTGGTTGATCGGTTTGAATTGGTACCGACGATAGCAACTAATTTCATCTTGTTACCTCTTTCACAATTTTATGGTATCATTATACTACTTTTAATGCTTTTGTAAACGTTCTCTTGATAAAATTCGGGTTATTATATTATTATCTCGTGTTTTTGTATCACTTTGTGAAAAAAGTTTCAATTTTTGTATAAAACTCATTGACAGCTTTTTCGATTTTATGGTATATTCGTGAAAAAATAAACAAAGTTTCTTTTAGAGAGGGATTATTATGTCGAAATCGTTAAATCGTTGGCAAGTCATTACTGCCTCAACTGCCATTTTGCTATGTACTGGAGCTGTTTATGCCTTTTCAGTTTTTGCTGGGCCACTCAGTGCCCAGACAGGTTGGTCCATGTCAGAAATCATGATGGCGTTTACCATTAACTCTGCCATTGGCCCTATTCCCATGATTTTAGGCGGCTATCTCGTCGATAAAGGCTATGTCAAATGGACAATTGCACTCGGTGCATTGCTCTTTGCCCTTAGCTTTTTCTTAACAGGTTACGTAACAACGCCAACCATGCTTTACCTCACTTATGGTCTCATGGCTGGTTTGGGACAAGGCTTCGCTTATTCTGGCGCTTTATCTAATACATTACGCCTCTTCCCAGATAAACGTGGCTTAGCCTCTGGTATTTTAACAGGTGGTATGGGATTTGCTGCTGTTATCGTGTCACCAATCGCATCAATCATTATCCAAAGCCATGATGCAAAATTTGCCTTCCGTGCCATTGGGCTTGTCTACATTGCCGTCGTTCTTATTGCAAGTTTCTTTATTAAAGCTGCTCCTTTTGGATACGAGCCAGAAGGATGGAACCCGCCTGCTCAAGCTGGTAAGGGAATGGTTAATAAAACCTGGACTGATATGGTCCAAACACCAATTTTCTATATTATTATCTCAATGTTCTTTGTCGGTGCTTTTTCAGGTTTAATGATTGCTTCTCAAGCATCGCCAATCGGACAATCTATGTTTGGACTTTCAGCTGGAACCGCTGCGCTATATGTATCCCTGTATTCCATTGCCAATTCAAGCGGTCGTCTTATCTGGGGCTCTGTCTCAGACAAAATCGGTCGTAGCAAGACACTCCTTATCATCTACTCAGTTGTTGCAGTTGCACTTCTTGTGTTAACAGTTATCCCTGGTCAATTCGGCTTCACGCTTGGTATTATTGGACTTGGTATCTGTTTTGGTGGGGTTATGGGGGTTTTCCCATCCATTGTCATGGAAAATTACGGTCCAGCTAACCAGGGAGTAAACTACGGTATCGTCTTTACAGGTTACTCACTTGCGGCCTTCTTTGCCCCACGTGTTGCCGTACAAATGGCTACGGCCAACAATGGTAACTATAGCCAAGCCTTCTATATCGCTATCATTTTAGCACTTATAGGATTAGGACTTAACTTTCTTTACATGAAACTTCATAAAAAAGGATAAACCAAAAACTTCCTCACCTTAGGGAAGTTTTTTGGGTATAATAACACTAAAAAAGGAGAGATTATGTCAAAATATAGCCGCTTTCTAAAAGATAATCCTTCTGGCTTTCCTTTTGATTACGAGAAAAATCATATTCAAAATGGTTATCCAAATGTCATGTATCATTGGCATCCTGAATTAGAAATTATTTTTGTGCACAATGGCACAGCTTCTTATCATATTAATTCTGAACAGTTTGAAAGTCAAGCTGGTGATATCATTCTTATCCAACCAACCGCCATGCATGCTATCCATCCCTTAGACAATAGAGAAGAACACTCAACTGTTTTTCGTATTCATCTGGATAATCTTGGACGTAATAACATTGAAACTTTTAGTCAACGTTATATTCAGCCTTTACACTCTGGTCACTTTCATCTCGTTTCTCTTCTTCAACCGTCTGATACTGGATATTCTGATATCAAAAATTGCCTGCTCAGCATTTTCGCTCTCATTGAAGAACAAAGTCTCTATTACGATATGCTACTGAAAGCAAAACTACATGAGCTCTTATATCTTCTCTTTAAACACCGCCATGTCAATCGTCACTACACTGATGATACTTACCAAAAATATCAAAAACTCAAAGACTTAATCCATTTTCTTCAAGAAAATTATGACAAGGATATTTCAATTGAACAATTAGCAAAAGACTTTGGCTATAGTAAAAATCACTTCATGAGTATTTTTAAATTACACACAGGTAGCTCATGTATGGATTTTTTAATTCAATTAAGGCTCAACAAAGCCTGTGAAGCATTAATTCACTCATTAGATCCTATTTCAGAAATTGCCAAGCAGGTAGGATTTAATAACTTATCTAATTTCAATCGCCAGTTCAAACAGCGTTACCATATGACACCACATCACTATCGAAAACAAAAAAAGTGAAATAGAAATCTTGACTTCTGTTTCACTCTCACTCAAATAAAATGTTATATTCTAATACCATTCTCTTGATTTGTTCTAAACCAAATCATTCATAATGTCATTATTTTGTTACCGAAAAGCATGAAAGGCTAGACAAAAAATTAAAGCTCGACGAAGTAACGTATCAATTTTCAAAGACATTAAACTTTTGCCATACGATTCATGTATTCGGTGTAACTTTCAGTTTCCATCAAATCTTTAGCATTCTGCACACGATCTTTTGTCGGAGGTTTAACCCCTTCTAACGGATAAGGGATACCAAGTTCACGCCATTTGAATTCTCCCATAGTATGGTAAGGAAGAATCTCAAATTTATCAACATTTTTCAAGGTTTTAACAAACTTACCGAGATCAATCAAATGCTCATCAATATCAGTTAAACCAGGCACTAAAACATGACGAATCCAAACAGGAATGCCTTTATCTGATAGATAATGTGCAAATTTCAAAATATTAGTATTTGGCTGGCGCGTCACAATTTTATGCTGCACAGGATCAATTTCTTTCAAATCAAGCAAGACCAAGTCTGTTACTGCTAATAATTTGTCTAAAATCTCATGATATTCTGGTGTTGGTCGATAAGCAAACCCACAGGTATCTAAAGTCGTATGGATACCTAATTTTTTCGCTTCTGTAAAGAGAGCTATTAGAAAATCAATTTGAAGCATTGCTTCCCCACCAGATACCGTGATTCCTCCATTTTTCCCCCAAAAATGACGGAAATTGAGCGCTTCTTTCAAAACATCTTCCACCGTACGCTCGGTAGCTTTATTTGATACCATTTCCCAAGTATCAGGATTATGGCAATATTGACAGCGGAGCTTGCATCCTTGTAAAAAGATGATGAAGCGTATACCAGGCCCATCCACAGAACCAAAACTTTCGGTAGAATGCACCATTCCTGTTACCTTTTTGTAATCAATGTCAGCCATGCCGTCTCCTTGTAACCGTTTTTCTTATTTTCATTATACACTTTTCACAGTTTTATGCCTAGCATTCTGTACCAATTCCTCAAAAGTCTATGCTATAATACCCCATTTTTTGTGTACTATAAAAGCTGAGCCAATGCTCAGCTTCTATTATTTTCCAATCTTAGTCTTTCCTTGCCAATAATCAAAACCATCTTTAAGAACATAGACATCCTTAAAGCCTGCCTTTTTCAAGGTCATAATCACTTTAGGCAACTCTGTGCCACGAGTGGCATCATACAGAAGGATTGGTTTATCCTTACGGAGCGCTCCGAGCGACTGGGCAAAGCCAGGGGCTGGAAGATTGCGTGCTCTTAGAATATGCTTTTTCTGAAAGCTTCCCGTATCTCTGATATCAATGAGCTGTGCTCCTTGCATTTTACCTTCAAATTCTTTAAAACTTAGAAAAGTTGCTGCACGTCGAACACGAAAATAATTCCAAGCTAAATAGAGCCCCCATACAATCAAGATCCCCCATAAAATAAGTGATAGTGGTGTCATAGTATCTCCTTATTTGGTAACAAATTGTCGAGCCAAGCTTGCCGCACCGATAAGACCAGCATCATTTCCAAGCTCTGCAATTTTAATCTTAGTTGTCTTACGAACTTGTGGAAAAGCATAACGAGTAAAATATTTTTCAATACGACTACGTAAAAACTCCCCAGCTGCTGACACACCTCCACCGACAACAATTGAATCTGGGTTAAGAATACTTCCAAGATTTGCTGCGGCAAGTCCTAAATAGAAACCAACCTTTTCAACGACAGAATCGGCAAAACTGTCTCCTGCTGCTGCAGCTGTAAAAATATCCTTACTTGTTACTATTTCACCATTATCAATCGCTGCTTTAACGCTTGATACTCCCTCATAACTTTCTGCCAACAAACGAGCGACGCGCACTACACCCGTTGCTGAAGCTACGGTCTCTAGGCATCCATTACTTCCACAAGTACAAGCAAAACCATGGTCTGGCTCTACAATCATATGACCGATTTCACCACCAGCACCTGCGACACCGTGGATAAGATTTCCATCAGCTATGATACCACCGCCAACACCTGTCCCAAGTGTCATAAAGACGACGTCAGGATTGTTTTCACCAGCACCGACCCATCGTTCACCAAGAGCTGCCACATTTGCATCATTATCAATCGCAAATGGGATACCAAGTTCACGTTCAATCACTGAACCTACTTCTTGAGTATTATCCCAGTTCAAGTTGAAAGCACCTGTAACTGTTTTTTTCTCACGATCAACTGCGCCTGGAGAGCCCATACCAATACCAACAAAATCATCTTTTGTCAATCCATAAAGTTCCAAGCGGTGTTTGATTGACTCCACAATATTTGGCACAATCTGTTTACCATCATCCAAAATATTAGTGTCAATAGCCCATTTTTCTTGGACCTCACCATCAAGTGTTAAAATCCCAAATTTAACAGTCGTTCCACCAAGGTCAATACCTAGTAGTTTTTTTACCATCGTTTCCATACCAGTTCAATCAGTTTAGTAAGCTAACACCAGGGTAACCACTCTCAATAACAGCTGAGCTTCACTTCCTGAAAGAACTATTTCCTTTCCTTTTCAATCTCCAATCGGTGTTCCCGTCGTAAAATTAATTCAGCTAAAATATAATCATCCTTTTCAACTAAGCCATTTTGATACAAGCCCTCAATCTCAATTTTCATGAGTTCAATATCATAGAGTCGTTTACCAAGATAAATAATAATCCCAAATCGTTTCAACAACTGTTGCACATCATAGAGTGTTTTCATATAGAAATAGTACCAAAAAAAATGCTCTTTTTCAAGCAGTTTTCGCAAACGATTGCATTTTGCAAGAAAAATTAAAAATAGCTAAAATCAATCTTATCACAAATCGGCTAATGAGAAGATAAATCATCAGTTTGACTAAAATCATAGCTAATACGCTTTTTATCTCCTCTGATATGGCCAAAACCAAAGCATGTACTCACCTAATCACCTTGGTTTTCTAACATCAAGACAGGCTACCACTTTTTTCTGACAAGACGGATAGAATAAGATATAAGAGACTTTACGGTTTCCTAAAAATTCTTTTGTCTCTCACAGTTTTCCTTTCACCGCAGATTTCAACTTCCGACCGTTCAACCGCTGGATAAGATGGCAATTACTGCAAGTCAGATGATAGTAACATTTCTCATCATAAGCCGTCTGCGCAACGTTTCTCAAGCTATCGTTCACAATGATAAGCAATGCTGATAAAAGAGAAAGCTAGTAGGACCACTTCAACAATCCTCAGAGTCATTTTACTCCCCCTTTAAGTAGTCTTTGTGAAAAATTTGATAGTCGGCTTCAAGTCCATTCTCACCAATCACAACCCCATGAAGACTTCCCTGATAAACAGCGCCACCATCAATATTAAGCTTATTATTTTTATAACATAATTGCGTCTGCAATTTATCCTGACGGATAGAAGTTACCGGGGTATGCCCATGAACGACTAACTTATCTGGCACAATATCACTACCGTAAAAAGCTTCCCTAATCCAAATAGCATCATAACGACTTGTTTCCCTATAGTTTTCCAAGGTCAAATCAAAGCCAGCGTGTACACAGATAGCATAATCATGCTCATAGTAAACCGGTAGATTCGTGATAAAGTCTAATAGGTCCGCGTACTCCGACCTAAAAAGCTCTGCTATTTCTAAAGGTGACTTTTCCTCAACAATACCTGGATAAAAAAGGCTTTCAAAAGTTTCTTTGGCACCATTTCGCAGGTACCATTCCATCTTATCCTCTGGAGAGGCCAACCAGCGTAAAATCATATCCTCATGATTTCCAGTGATGCAAATGGCACCTTCGTTTTTAACAAAACACATGACTAATTCAAAGCATTCTTTGGATTTTGGACCCCGATCAGCTAAATCTCCCAAAAAGACTAATTGCTGACTTTCCTTATCCCAATGCTTCAAAAGTGCCTGCAAGAGGTCAAATTCCCCGTGCACATCCCCTACAACAAATAATTTTTTCATGAAAAAACCTCCACGTGTACCTATCATACACTTTTTGGAGGCTTTTGGCTATCTTTAAAGATTTGGAGCTTGATTGAGTTCTGCTTGTAACATCCAGATGATTTTTTGGCTATCGCCCAAAGCATCCGCAAATAGACCATTAGTCACATCATCACCTTCTTTATCAGTGACTTCAAGTCCCGTTTGATAAAGAGCTGACAAATAGCGATAAAGCTCCACTAAACGTTCTAGACGCTCTGGTATTGTCACATCATAAGAACCTGGTGTTTCTGTCAAATTTGACTCCTCATCAAATTCTTTGAGCGTTGAAAAAGGTTTGCCGCCTAGCATGATTAAGCGCTCACTAAATTCATCCAAAACATCTGCCAAATCATCCATGTACTCATCCATTTTTTCATGGAAAGCAACAAAACCCGCTCCACGCGCATACCAGTGTGCCTGGTGAATGATTGACATCGCTTTAGATATATCTGCAACAGCTTGGTTCAAAACCAATTTTGTTTCTGGAAAATCAATTGTTTTTGGTGTAATATCTATTACCATAAGAATCTCCTTTGTTCTTTGTGAAAATTTGCTAAGCATTTAAGTATGCTAATAACTTACACTTCTATTTTAGAATGATTCTAAATAAAAGTCAAAAATTTTGCTTTTACGAATAATAAGATATGGAAATCTTTTTTTACTTTTACACCCTAACACTCGGTTTTATCCTCAGCTATTATGATTTAAAAAACCAAGAGTATCCTTTAATCATTTGGCTACTTTCAACTCTATTACTACTACCATTTTACACAGCTAATCTCACTTTTACATTACTATGCCTGCTAGGAATTTTTGCCCTACTGAAAAATATCAATGTCGGTGCTGGAGACTTTCTATACCTAGCAACCCTAGGATTAGCAATCCCATTATCAGACCTTCTTTGGATTGTCCAATTCGCTAGCATCCTAGGAATTTTTTTCTACCTCTTTAAACTCAATAAACAAAAAACAATAGCATTCATTCCTCTTATAGTTATGGGCTATGCTCTTGTTTTAGTTGGAAAGGAAACAGGATTATTGTAACTATAGTCACAATATATTTTTCTACAACAATAAAATCTCCTAGCATTTGCTAAGAGATTCTGTTTTAATTCTGCATGGCTCCTGCTTGGAGTTCGTACATTTTATGATAGGTTCCACCAAGTTCTAAAAGCTCCTCATGGGTTCCAGACTCGATAATCCGTCCCTTGTCAAGCACGTAAATACAATTGGCATCTTGGATGGTTGACAATCGATGAGCAATCGCTATTGTTGTCCGACCTTTCCGCATCTTGGCAAGAGAATTTTGCACAATACTCTCTGTCTCAGAATCAATATTGGCTGTTGCTTCGTCTAGAATGAGGATTTTAGGTTGACTGGCTACCGTTCTGGCAAAGGCCAAAAGCTGGCGCTTACCTGTTGAAAACGAAGAGCCACGCTCAGAAACTGGGGCATCATATTTTTCAGGTAATTTCTGAATAAATTGATCTGCATCAACAAACTCTGCTGCTGCTTGAATCTCTTCATCCGTCAACTGTTGATACATGGCAATATTAGATTTAATGGTTCCATGATATAGGAATGGATCTTGGAGAACTAAACCAACATTTTTTCGTAACTCAGCTTGACTATAATCACGGATATCAATACCATCAAGAAGTACTTGCCCTTCTGCAAATTCATAGAAACGCATAAAAACATTGATAATAGATGATTTCCCTGAACCTGTGTGACCAACAAAAGCAATGGTCTCACCTTTTTTCACTTCAAAGGAAATATCATCAAGAATTTTACGACTACCATCATACGAGAAACTCACATTTTTAAAGACAATATTCCCTTGAGTCACCCTTGCACTGCTATTGTCATTTTGAACAGGTTCAAAACCAGTTTCATCAATCAGTTTGAAAACACGACCGGCAGATACCATAGAGGTTTGAAGTGTTGAAAAGTTTTGACTGACTTCAATAAGTGGATCAAAGAGACGATTCACATACTGGATAAAAGCATAGATTGTACCAGCTGTTACCGCTGTTTTCATTCCCATCGCTCCAAAATAGCCCATCAAAACAGCATAAGCAAGGAGTTTTAAAAGTGACATAGCAGGACGAAGCATCAAACTGTCTAAAGCCATAAAACGGTTTGAGTAAAGCACATGTTCTTCATTGATAGCATCAAACTCTTCTTTGAGACGCTCTTCCTGGTTGAAAGCCTGGATAATACGAATCCCTTCAATACTTTCAGCCAATTTACTGTTGATATCTGAGAGAAGCGAACGCGTTTTTTCAATAACAGCCGTTGACTTTTTACGGTATAAATTAACAAGAATAAAGATGAGGGGTAAGAAAATAACAACCAAACTCGTCAATTTAATGTCCAGAACCAACATGGTATAAAGCGTCACCGTGAAGACAAATATAGCTGAGATAAAACTTGATAAAATCCCAGAGAACATCTCACTGATGGATTCCGTATCATTGGTCAAACGAGACACAATTGAACCCGCAGGTGTTTTATCAAAATAAGACATTCCTAAGCGCTCCATTGTCGCAAAGGCATCACGACGAATATCTCGGACAATGCTGTAAGAAACACGCGCAAAAAGCAAATTACCTAGGTAAGAAAAAGCTGCGCGCAGTAGGTAAAGCAGATAATACCCCACCAAAATCAGACCTGCTGTCTGCGTCATATTGCCAAGGTAGTCATCAATAAAGCGACTAGCCACCAATGGAATAATGGTTTGTAGAACGGTTGTGGTCAAAAGAAAAGCTAGCGCCAGAACAGTTAACCACTTATAATTTTTTAAATAGGATAGAAGACGTTTGAGAACTTCCCATTGATTTTGTTTAGTTTTCATCAACACCCTCCATTTCTAATTGTTGTGAAGCATAAGTTTCAGCATACCAGCCATTTTGCGCCAACAGTTCTTCGTGAGTCCCACGTTCAAGGATACGCCCATCTTGCATGACCAAAATAAGGTCAGCGTGAACTACTGCTGATAAGCGATGCGCTGTTATAATCGTTGTCTTATGGTCACGTGTCTCTTTCAGATTTTCAATAATGGCATGTTCGGTCTTAGCATCTACAGCAGATAGACTATCATCCAAAATCAGAATATCAGGATTCAAAATCATGGCACGGCTCATGGCCAAGCGCTGCTTTTGTCCCCCAGAAAGAGAAACACCCTTTTCACCAATAAGAGTGTCGAAGCCTTCAGGCATCGCCTTAATATCATCATAGACTTGAGACAGCTTAGTCGCTTTTTCCACTTGTTCCAATGGCAGAGCAGGATTTCCAAAACGAACATTTTCTAAGATTGTTGTCGCAAATAAAAATTGGTCTTGCGGAACATAACCAATCAAACCACGCAAATCAGACAATCGATAATCACGAATATTACAACCATCTAACTTAATAGAGCCATCATTAACATCATATTCACGCAATAATAACTTAATCAAGGTTGTCTTACCAGAACCTGTCTGACCAACCAAGCCAAGTGTTTGACCCTTTTCAAGAGTAAAATGAATATCTTCAAGAGTAGGTTCACCCTCGTAAGCGAAGTGATCAATAGCGTATTCTAAACAACCATTGCAAATCCCCTCAACTGGACTATCTGTCTCCTGAACATCAGATTCTTGATCTAATAATTCAGCAATACGGTCATAGGAAACATTACCACGTTGTGTGATATTGAAAAGGAATCCCACAGCCATCAAAGGCCAAACGAGCATATCTAAGTAGGTCACAAAAGTAACAAGATTACCGACAGTTACCTGCCCCGCTTGTACCATATAAGAACCGACTAAAAGGGTCAAGACATAGCTAGCTCCTACAAAAAGCATCACTGTCGGATCAAACATCGCATTGTACTTCATTGACACCATATTTTTTTCAAAAGCTGCTTCATTAACTTTTTGAAAAGCTTGTGTTTCTTCTTCTTGGTAACCAAATGATTTGGTGACTTTGATACCTGAAACTGATTCTTGAACCTTATTGTTAAGGTCTGAAAAAGCCGCTTGAGATTGTCGGAATGATTCGTGATTCTTACGTCCCAAACGACTTGTTGCCAAGGCCATAAATGGTAAAGGTAACACCGCAATCAAGGTCATTTGCCAAGAAATGCTAAAGAACATAGTTGCCAATGTTACCAAAGCTGTTACCGAAGCATCAACTGCAGACATGACACCACCACCTGCAAGACGCGTCAAAGAGTTAATATCATTAGTCGCATGCGCCATCAAGTCCCCAGTACGGTATTTTTGATAAAAGGACGGAGACATTTTGGTAAAATGCTCAAACAATCTGAAACGCATGATTTGGCCTAGACGATAGGATGTTCCAAAAATATACATTCGCCAAATATAACGTAAAAAATACATGCCTAGGGAAGCCAATAACAAATAGATAAGGTTAATTACCAATTCTGTTTCCGTTAAGCTTCTACTAACAATGTGGTCAACAATCCCCCCCATCACAAAAGGGGGCACCAAATTAAGTACCGCGACCAAGCTCAGTGCAATAATCCCAATGAGATATCGGCGTCTTTCTTGATAGAAAAACCACCATAATTTTTTTATAATTTGCATAATCTTAATGCAAGACTTTCCGAATATTGGTTTAAACTTATTACAGAAAGACCTACCTGTTTCCCTTTCAATTTCTTTTCATCTATTGCCTGCTATTTTCAGCACACACAACTTTTATCATACACCTTAGACCTTCTCAAAGGTCAAGTATTTTCTCTTACAAAATGCAAAGCATCCTTTAAATTGCTCACCTTTAGCACTTTTACAGTTGAGAATTGTTCCAAAAGTTCTTCTGTCTTTTGATGGCTTTTTGGAAAACCCCATATAAAACGGATAAAGTTCCAATCAATACGCTTTGGGTTACCAGCACTATTATCTTGAAAAAGGCTGTGCAAATACCGCTTAACAACACGATAAAGACACACCAAGCGTGGCACCTTTAGCCAGATGACCAGCTCTGCTCTTTTAAGACGAACTTCCATTGAACTACCATAATTACCATCAATAATCCAAGAACTTCCTGATACCACTTTGTCTAATCGCTCCAAGAAAACCTCTTTTGAAACGGTATGCTTGTCATCAATCCAATTCAGTTTATCCAGATGGATGAGGGGAAGCTCCAATTCCTGAGCTAATCTCTTTGCTAGGGTTGACTTTCCAGAGCCTGGAGAACCAATAATCATTATTCTCTGATACATCATCTACCTCCAAGAAAGGAAGGCTGGTAAACCTATTCCAGCCTTCTTTTTTATAGTAATAGTCGTTGCAGTTCGTAAAATGCTATAGTTATTTAGTATCATTTTTATTAGCACTTATCCTAATGTAGTGTGTGGGTTTGCTCCAATTTAGAGATCCTAGTTCTCCTTCACTCTTTAATTTATAAGTTCAGGCTGAAATTATTCATTGGACATTCTCACTCCTCATATTAAAACTTGACAGTTTGAGTGTTTTCACCATTTCAGAAAGGGTTAGTTATGGCGACTACGTCGCCCATGATTTTTTCAAAAATCAATTACTAATATAATACAGTTATATGTTGATAGCATAAGTTAATAACTTTATCAATATTGTGATATTTTAAAACTAAGTAACTATAAAACAGTTCTGTATAAAAGATCATTCAGAAATTGAAAATTTAAGTAGTAAAAGAAGTTACAACTTATACCCCACTCTCAATAAAGTTTGTAGCTTATTAAATGTCCAAAAAGCAATAGCGCCCCCAAGTGTATTAGTCCAAAGGTCATCAATCTCAAAGACACGATTGGCATCAATAAGCAAATCTAAGATTAACTGCCCTACCTCAATGGTTAAGGAAATAGCAAAGCTTAACCAAAGGATTTTCTTCAGATTTCTCAAGTTTGGAAAAAGACCAAGCAAACCTAACATCAAGGGAAATATCAAGAAGATATTCATCACATTCTGAGTGATGACCCAAAATATTTCCAAGGCAGTATCTAATTCTCCAAAACCGATTAAAGAATTAAAGGGAACTAATAGAAACACCATTCTTCCAACCGAAAAGACATTAGGGGTCTCTACACCCTCAATAGTCCCATACTGAGGTGTCCAGCACAGCAATACTAATGTTAAGCTATACAGAATCACTAAACTCCAAGTTAGCTGACGTCCTTTTAAGGTTAGCTCTGCTTGTTTATCAAAAAAACTAGGCATTAACGACCTGCCGCTTCAACAACTGCTTTACGGCGATCAGCCTTCATCGTATTTGAACGAAGCTGCCCACAAGCCGCATCAATATCCGTTCCATGCTCTTGACGCACGACACAGTTAACGCCATTCTTCTTAAGAACATCATAGAATGCAGCTGTTCTTTCCTTCGTCGAACGACTATACTGATCGTGTTCTGAAACAGGGTTATAAGGAATTAAGTTAATATAAGATAACTTGCGAATTTTCTTTGTTAAATCAGCCAATTCTTGGGCATTTTCAACATGATCATTGACTTCATTGAGCATAATATATTCAAAGGTTACACGACGGTTAGTTGTCTCAATATAATATTCAATAGCCTCAAACAGTTTCTCTAGTGGGAAAGAACGATTGATACGCATGATATTTGAACGTAAGTCATTATTGGGTGCATGAAGAGAGACCGCAAGATTGACTTGCACACCTTCATTAGCAAAATCTTTAATTTTATGGGCTAAGCCAGAGGTTGATACTGTAATATGGCGCGCACCAATTGCAAGCCCCTTGTCATCATTAACGACATGAAGGAAATTCATCACATTGGTATAATTATCGAGTGGCTCACCAATTCCCATCACAACGATATGGCTGACACGCTCTCCTTGGCCTCGCTCATCAAAATATTTTTGCACCAACATGATTTGAGCAACAATCTCTCCACTCACCAAGTCACGTTGTTTAGGAATCAAGCCAGAGGCACAAAAAGTACATCCAATATTGCATCCCACTTGAGTCGTCACACAGACAGAAAGACCATAATGCTGACGCATCAAAACGGTCTCAATCAACATTCCATCAGGAAGCTCAAACAAATATTTAACCGTACCATCTTTTGACTCTTGGACAATACGTTGCTTAAGAGGATTAATACAAAAGTGTTCATCCAATTTCGCAATAAAATCTTTTGAAATATTAGTCATTTCATCAAATGATTGGACACGTTTGCGATACAACCAATCCCAGATTTGAGTCGCACGGAATTTTTTCTCACCATTTTCAATCGCCCACTCAATCAACTGTTCCTGTGTCAAATTATAAATAGAAGGTTTATAATCTGGCATATCTTCTAATTTTGGACGACGCTTTGATCGTGTTACCTTTATATCTTCAGTCATTAATAAAGCACCAGAGAGTTAACTAAACTGAGAAAGTGACTATATTTTCCCAATGATAACCTCACATTCAACTATTTCCTTAGTTAAACATCCTTTCATTTTTCATATTAACAAACTATTGTTCTTTTTTACGAATGGTAAAATGCTGTTTGCCATCCGAGTTTTTTTGGTCAAAATCACGCCGACGGGATTTTTCTGTCTTTTCCCGATTGACACTGCTCATTTTAAAGTCTTTTTGAGGCTTTTTAGCGGATAATCTACGGCGACGCTTACGACGACGTTTATTCTGCTCTTCATCCTCTGATATTATTTCACGAGGCTCTCCATTTTCTAAAACAAAATAAGCACAGCCAAAAGCACAATGCTCGTTAAGATAATCTTCTAAGCGAGAAATTTTCAGTGTATTAGCTACTGATTTATCCTCACGATAAAAACCTTTCAGACGAAGTTGTTCGTTACCCCAATCGCCAACAATGTAATCATACTTTAGAAGCCATTCCGAAAAACGTTGAGTGAAAGCCTCAGTATCAAAGGCTTCCTTGTGATTTTTTAAAAGCGTAAAACTCGTATCATCAGATTTTACAATCTGATCAAAATAAACAAAAACAGGCCCTGGAAATTTATTGTAATTAAATAATTCAGGAGAAATCTCTTTACGCATTTTATTCCTTTCTATCAATATCCTATCATAAATAGGTCAATTTTATATAGTTTAAAAAACAGTTGCTTCATACTATTATAACCCTAATATTATACCCTATTTTTTTCTAAAATGTTAGTAAAAATAAGAAAGAATCATTCCCGTAGTTGCTAATTTCAATGAGTGATTTCAGGATAGAAAAGTCAATTTTTTGAAAATACAATCAAATAACCCATATTATGCGCGATACAACTGTCCTTACACCTACAATTTCAATTACCTTTATATCTGAAAACGCCAAAACTTTGTGGCGATAATGTTGAAAAATGGATGTTCTTCTATAAGTTGATAAGCTAAAACGTTAATATCATGTGGCGATTGTTATTTTTATAGTCTTCCAATCGCTTGATAGGACCGAGAGGAAGAACAACGGGAATGATTCAGAAAAGACGTTCACCCCCTCTTTTAGTGAGACTCAAAAAACGAAATAATAGACTCATTTGATCAATTTTATACAGACTAAAACCGTAAACGTTTATCACATACATTTTAAAAGATTTAAACCAATCTAATCACTTTTAGTAAAATGTTATAAATCATTTACCATCAAAAAAACAACTAAAACAAGTCAGTAAAAAATCCTCTATCAAGATAACAGTTATTATACCAAACAAGTCAACCTCTTATACCTAATTTCTAAATGACCTGATTTAGCAAGTTATGACAACACTCCTACAGAACGCCAACAACTATAGCCAAAGTAGTCGTTCACTTGTGTTTTTTAAAGATAAAAAATCAAAAAAGCGACACACTATTACCCAAAAGTTGTACAAGCATTTAATGGTAACATACAAAATAAGCATGAATTTTTTTATTTACGATTTAAACACTAAAAGGCACAAAATCATCTGTTTTACAATCGGATTCTATGCCTTTTAACCATGTTTTAAACATAAGAACAACAAAAAGAATCCCTAAATTTTCCAAACAGACTAGCCAAGGTTATATCATATAAAACTAATTCTAATAGTTTGGGTAATTAATCCTTAATTCCATTCTGTTCAACTCTTACCAGAGCATTATTTTCAAAATCTAGAATTAGAGTAGCTCCACTATCCGTTTTAAGACCACTGGTCCAAACCGCTTGTATTTCCTCTTTTTCTGAGGAAACTGCCTGTGACATCACATCAGGTTGCCCAAGCTTATCCGATATAGCTTTGAAACTATCACCAGGTATATTCTCTTGAGAAATCTTTAAAGCATCAACATCCGATTTTGTGATAGTTTCTTCACGGTTAAATTGAAAGTTTGAAATAGAACGAACAATACTACTATCTTGATAAATGTGGACACGTAACGATACTTGGTCAAAATTCCAAGTGTATAGATCAACAGAAACACTACCTGCAGGAACTGTTTCGTGGCTCATAGGCTCACCAAACAGATTTTTTAAACCTTCAAGATTTGTACCACCTTTAAACTCATTAGCAGCACTGGCTAATTGAATATCATTAAACTTCAGTCGTATATCTTGATGAATTGGGGTTGTATCTTTTTTTACAACATTAGTATCTAATGTAACATTTTCAACAGTTTTTACTTCTGTATCTTTCTTAGAAGAACAAGCTGATAAACAAAGAAAAAATATCCCAAGTCCTAGAAATAATAAGTTTTTTTTCATCTTTTTTCCTTTAAAAAAATGGCAGAAAAAATCTGCCAAATAGATATGGAGCCGGTGGGAGTCGAACCCACGTCCAAACACCTGCCAACACATTCGTCTACAACCATAGGTTATGTCTTGCTTTAACAAAATTTTGACACATAACTCAAGCCCAAACCTTGCGAGTCTATCAATCTCTTTTTAACTAGCTAGACAATAGTCAAACGTAGCTTGCTGTTTTAAGACTTCTAATAAGACACAAGCAATCTTATAGAAATCACGCTTGCTGGTGTTTAGGCAGCGAAAGCGTAAGAGTTTGTATTTTTTGCAGTTATATTTAACTGAACGTTAACGCCGTCACGCGAGTCGCAAAATGTGCCTCATAATGCCTGTCGAATCCGTAACGACCCCATTACGTGTAACACTTTTTAAGTATAACAAATTTTCATCTCCCTTGCAATCTTCAGACAAGCTTTTAGAGCAAATAGAAGATATCAGCGATTAGCATTTGTTATGAACATTAAAAAGCTTAAATCACAAGGACTTCTCTGTATCCTTCATCCACTCTAAGGGAATCGAACCCCTATTTCAAGAACCGGAATCTTGCGTGATATCCATTACACTAAGAGTGGTAACTAAATTATTATAGCATGAAAAATCAAAAATTAAAAGACCTGTTTAACAGGTCTTTGGTTAAAATTACAATTCGATATCACCGAAAAGGTCAGCCATTGAGAAGCCAGTTTGTGTTTCTGGTAATTCGTAATCGCGTTTAGCTTCACGTTTTGGAGCACGACGACGTGGTTGACGTTTTTCGCCTTCTTCATTGGAATTTTCTTCACGTGCTGGACGCTCTTCCAATGCTTTGATTGAAAGTGATACACGTTCAGCTTCAGCATTTACTTCAAGAACTTTAACAGTTACATCTTGACCTGCTGAAAGAACATCTTTTGGATTTTCAACACGTTTGTGTGAAATTTGTGAGATGTGAACAAGTCCATCAATACCTGGTAATACTTCAACGAAAGCACCGAAGTCAGTCAAGCGTTTAACTTTACCTTCAATAACATCGCCAGCTGCAAGTTTTTGCTCAACGCCATCCCATGGTCCAGGTGTTGTTGCTTTAAGAGAAAGTGATACACGTCCTTCTTCCTCATCAATTGCAAGAACTTTAACTTCTACTTCTTCACCTACAGATACAACTGATTTTGGAGAAGCGTTGCGTTCGTGTGACAATTCAGTCACGTGAACAAGTCCATCAACACCACCAAGGTCGATGAAAGCACCGAAGCTTGTCAAACGAGCAACTTTACCAGTAACAACTGAACCAACTTCAATATTTGAGAAAATTTCTTGACGAGCTGCTGCAGCTATTTCTTCAACAACTTCACGACGTGACAAGATGAAACGGTTTTCAGCAGCATCAACTTCTTTAATTTTAGCATCAAACTCTTGACCAACAAATTGTTCAGTGTTACGAACAAAGCGTGTATCAATCATTGACGCAGGGATGAAACCACGAAGTCCTTCAAACTCAACTGAAAGTCCACCTTTAACAGCACGAGTCCCTTTAACAGTAACAACTTCGCCTTCACGACCAACTAATTTGTCCCAAGCTTTGCGAGCTTCCAAACGTTTTTTAGATACAAGGTAAGTTACTGTATCAGTATCTTTACCTACAACTTGACGAAGAACAAGCACTTCAAGTGTTTCGCCAGCTTTTACAAGGTCATTGATGTCAGCATTACGGTCGTTAGTCAATTCACGAAGAGTCAATACACCTTCAACACCAGTACCACTGATGATAAGGTTAGCTTGACCAGCGTCAACTGTCAATACTTCTGCAGTGACAACATCACCTGGGTTAACTTCGCTAACACTGTTTAGCAAATCTTCAAATTCATTCATTCTAAAAAATCCTCCAACAAAACCCAGCCTATTCTGGGTTTTGGTATATCTTATTTTCAAGGTTACTCGCAAGAGCTTACCATGACTGGGGTAGCTGGATTCGAACCAACGCATGAGGGAGTCAAAGTCCCTTGCCTTACCGCTTGGCTATACCCCATTAAATGGAAAGAGAGGGATTCGAACCCCCGAACCCGAAGGAGCGGATTTACAGTCCGCCGCGTTTAGCCTCTTCGCTATCTTTCCAAAACACAAGGATTAGTATAACACAGTTCCTTGTTGAAATCAAGTCATATATTTAAATTTTTAATGATTTAAATTGTAGTTTTCAATAATTTTTTCAACCGCTTGATCCAATGTCTTATAAAACCTATCAACTTTGCTATCTTTTACAAGGGCAAAGCGGTCATCAAGCTCTGCAATTTCACCAATCATTTTTTTGGCAATATTAAGCTGATAACCATCGACTTCGGTCCCATTCACCTCAATTTTTGCATCTACAATTTGAATTTCAATTTTTTTATCTTTTTTACTCATAATTTCTAAAACACTATGGCTATCAAATGGAAGTTTTCAAACAATCACTTGTCACTCATCTTCCACTGTTAGTAACCGACTTTTATTCTCCTTGTCTTATTTTTCGGGCAACACTAATATTTTACCGAAAACGAAAACTGCTTGCAAGTGCAAGCTGTTATTTTTTCTATAAATCAACGGGAACAATCCAACCTTTAGGTGCTTCTTTATCACCAAATTGAATGCCTGTTAATTCATCATATAATTTTTTAGTGATTGGTCCAACTTCTGTCTCACTATAGAAAACGTGGAATTCCTCTCCGTGTTGTATCCCACCAATCGGTGAAATAACTGCTGCTGTACCACAGGCACCTGCTTCCGTAAACTTAGCTAAATCATCAACAAAGACATCACCTTCAATTGCCTTCATTCCAAAGCGGTGCTCTGCTAGATAAAACAACGAATATTTAGTAATTGAAGGCAAAATGGATGGGCTAATTGGAGTGATAAATTCATTATCAGCTGTGATGCCAAAGAAATTGGCTGATCCAACTTCTTCAATTTTAGTATGGGTGGCCGGATCAAGGTAAATCACATCTGAAAAACCAGCAGATTTAGCTTTTTTACCTGGCAACAAACTTGCTGCATAGTTTCCGCCAACCTTAGCCGCTCCTGTGCCGTTTGGTGCCGCACGGTCATAATCGTCTTGAATCAAGAAATTCGTTGGCTGCAAGCCCCCTTTAAAATAATTGCCGACAGGCATCGCAAAAACAGTAAAAATGTATTCTTCTGCAGGTTTTACGCCAATAATATCTCCAATACCAATCAATAGAGGACGAAGATAGAGTGTTCCTCCTGTGCCATAAGGAGGAACAAAATCAGCATTAGCTTTCACCACCTGTTTACAAGCATCAATAAATTTGTCAGTTGGAACAGGTTCCATCAACAGACGATCTGCAGTCCGTTGTAGGCGCTCTGCGTTTTGATCTGGTCTAAAAAGTTGAACGCTTCCCGCTTTCGTCCGATAGGCTTTCAAACCTTCAAACGCTTGTTGCCCATAATGCAGTGCTGGAGAACTTTCTGAAATGTGCAATTGCGTGTCTTCTACTAGCACACCATCATCCCATTTCCCATTTTGAAAGTAAGAAATGTAACGAAATGGTAATTTGCGGTATTCAAATCCTAAATTTTCCCAATCTAATTCAACTGTCATTGTTTATACCCACTCTCTCATTAATAATTGTTATTTAGTATAACGCTTTTGGAAAAGAAAATCAATAAATTTTCAGACAATTCTGTCTTTTAGCGATACTGAACACAAAAAAACTCTAACCGAAATGGCTAGAGATTGGTTTGTTATCGTATTTTAGCTGATAAAACTTCATGTTCTGAAATCGTGTCACTGACAAAGCTACCGTTGCTAGTACGTTCAGAAAGGCTGAGTTGACTCAAATCTTTTTCAATCACTTGACCAGCAGTATCTGTAATCTGAAGAATTTGTGCGTCATCCGTTGCAACTTCTGTCGTAAATAAATCGAGTACAGCTCCGCTATTTTCCGAAAGAACAGGGCCAGCTACAAAGACACGATGAGGTTTGGCTTTTAGTTCACGTAAAACTTGCAGACCTCGACCAGCTCGCTTGGTTTGTGGAATCTCACTGAGTGCTACTCGCTTCAAGCTACCACGCTGTGTCAAGAGATAGAAACTATCCGTATTTGCAATAAAAGCAGACTGGATGACATCAGCATCTTTAAGGTTAATGGCTTTAACCCCTGCCGCTTTCGCCCCGACGACAGGAACGTCATTAATCGTAAAGCGAAGGGCATAACCGTTTCGTGTCACAAGCATCACATCTTCCAAGAGAATCGGGCTAACCATTACCATACGATCACTGTCTTCTTTCAGTTTAGCGTATTTCACAGATTTCGATTTGTAAGTCCGCCATGGACTAAATTCCTTGCGTTCAACACGTTTGATTTGACCTAATGCGGTAATCGCAACGTAGGTTCCCTGGTCAAACTGATCAAGCAACTCTGCATACAGAACTTCCTCATTAGTTGCAAAATTCGTAATGGTTTGCGACAAGTGCTCACCAATATCTTTCCAACGAATATCCGTCAACTCATGGACTGGGCGGTAAATAACGTTTCCCAAAGTCGTGAAAATCAACAAATGTTGCGTTGTCCTAGCCGCTTGTACAAATAGAAGATCATCGTCATCACGTTTTCCAATTTCGTCCACCGTTGAAGCATTGAACGAACGTGGGCTAGTACGCTTGATATAACCTCCTTTGGTTACGCTGACAAAGGTGTCTTCTTCCACGATAAGACTGGCTGTATCGATTTCAATGGCAACAGCCTCGTCTTGCAATTCTGAACGGCGTGGGTTACCAAAGTGTTTTTTCACCTCACGGAGTTCTTTTTTCATGACATTGTACATGGTTCGTTCATCGCCAATAATAGCGGCTAACTCCATGATTTGCTGACGAAGCGCTTCTTCCTCATTTTGCAAGGTCACAATATCAGTATTGGTCAAACGATACAGTTGTAGGGTCACAATCGCTTCTGCCTGTTCTTCGGAAAAGTCATAGCTAACCTTCAAGTTTTCCTTGGCGTCAGCTTTATTTTCCGAAGCACGAATAAGGGCAATGACCTCATCTAAAATCGAAATAACACGAATAAGTCCCTCTACAATATGCAAACGGCGCTCTGCTTTTTCCTTATCAAATTGAGATCTCGCCACAATAATCTCACGGCGGTGCGCGATGTAGCTAGAGAGGATTTTGTGAAGTCCTACCTGACGAGGGGTAAAGTTGTCAATGGCAACCATGTTGAAGTTGTAATTGACTTGAAGGTCTGTGTATTTGAGTAGATAATTGAGAATCGTCTGGCTATCGGCATCTTTTTTCAATTCAATTGCAATGCGCAAACCGGTACGGTCTGACTCATCACGAACTTCCGCGATTCCCGGAACCTTATTGTTCACACGGACATCGTCAATCCGCTTGACAAGGACAGCCTTATTGACCTCGTAAGGAATTTCAGTTACCACAATTTGTTGTTTGCCACCCTTGAGGGTTTCGATTTCTGTCCGTGAACGAACAACAACACGTCCCTTACCTGTCTCATAGGCCTTTTTGATTTCATCCGCACCTTGGATAATACCTCCTGTCGGGAAGTCTGGACCAGGGAGAAATTCCATCAATTTCTCTAACTTAGCTGATGGATGGTCAATCATGTAAACCACTGCATCAATCACTTCTGATAAATTGTGTGGTGGAATATCGGTCGCATAACCTGCTGAGATACCTGTGGCACCATTGACCAGAAGGTTAGGAAAAGCAGCTGGTAAAACCGTTGGTTCTTTTTCCGTATCGTCAAAGTTCCATGCCCATGGCACGGTATTTTTTTCGATATCTTGAAGGAGGTAGCTTGCGATTTCAGATAGCCGAGCCTCCGTATAACGCATGGCAGCAGGTGGATCACCGTCCATAGAACCGTTGTTCCCGTGCATCTCCACCAAAATTTCACGGTTTTTCCAATCCTGAGACATGCGCACCATGGCATCATAAATCGAACTGTCCCCGTGGGGGTGGAAATTACCCATGATATTACCGACAGACTTAGCCGACTTACGGTAGCCCTTATCATGGGTATTGCCATCCTTATTCATCGAATAAAGAATACGACGTTGAACGGGTTTTAACCCGTCTCGAATATCAGGAAGCGCCCGCTCCTGAATGATATATTTGGAGTAGCGACCAAAACGCTCTCCCATGATGTCCTCAAGGGACATGTTTTGAATGTTTGACATTTTCTAAATATCTTTCTTTTGATTTTTTGAAAGCTCCTTTAAGTAGTGAGGACGGAAGCGAGCCTACCGTTCCATCCCTAACTGTTGAGCCTAGGTCTCAATAGTCCCCTAGAGGTTGAAACATAAATATCTCCACCTTCTATTTTTAATGGTAATAGCAGATTGACGCAGTGGTTGATTGGCAGTCTGCAACTGGACACTTCTTTAGTTTTAAGTGTCCACCTAAAATAGTCCACCAGACTATTTTAGTACCACGCAATCGTTAGCGGCCATCCTATACAAATGTGATGAACGTTGTTCATCTTATTTCCAACCTCCAAAAATCTCCCAGACCTTCGGAGCTGTGCGGAAGTAGGAGTGAAAGTGTCCAGTGGACAGTTTCAGCCTGAGCTTAGAAATCAGAGAGCGAGGGGAAGTCAAGACTTCGAAATCATGGCTCCTGTTCCACTCTCTTTCACTACGGCAGGAGATTTCTGAATAGGCGACTATATCGTTTATTTACTAAGTAATACTATCTTTATTCCAGCATGTCGATATCTGAATTGGCTAAGCACACTGAAATTCCCCATAAAATCATTAAGCCTGCTATCAATACTGAATCTACTTTTGTAATAAAGTAACCTAATACAATATTGTTTAAGCCGTGCAAAATCATACAAAAAAGTATCGATTGCGTTTTACGATATAATGTCGCTAGCACAAAACTAAAAATAACGGCGTAGATTAAAAATTGATAATAGGGAAATTGTTGCTGAATACTACCGTCAATAAACTATAGTGGTCAATGCCAGAACCCCCAAACAAATCCAGTTAGCAAGCTAGATTTCCAATAAGCAATTTTTCCTCTAGCAAAGGTTGCATCGTCCCTCGCCATCCTAGCTCCTCATTACCACCACCAATTAAGATTGCCTATATCAGTAAAATTAGAATGAGTGAGTTTGAAAAACGCCCACTAATCCCGACAGAAGATAAGCTAAATACAAGCAATAATAATACTGAAAACAAGATTAAATATTGCCAAGAATTTCTTTTTATACTAAATAGGAAAGTTTTTAACCCACTTAATGATTTATCTTCTAAATACATTATAGCTGCAATGGTCGGACTTAAACCTGAAAAAATATGCATCACATTGCCTATGGACGAGGTCAAAGGGATATGAAAGTTGCCATTGCACCCCAGCCTAAACCCATGTCATAAAAAAAGTTAGACTGAGAAATAAAACTAACTTATTAGGAAATGACTTCACCATTAACTATAACTCCTCAATCTTATACAGTGTGTACCCCTCATAATAATAGGAGTAGTCAATTCCTTTCATATACAATTCACGATTAGTAATGTCGGAAGTTAATGCCTTATTCAGAATATGTTTAATTTCAATATCACGGATAGGGCTTCTTTCCATAGCCAAGAGGTAATCTTCCTTATCAACCTTAGACCAGTCAACCACTTGACCTAGCTCTTTTGACAAGATGTGATCAAGCCAGATACGCATGCTGCGCCCATTCCCTTCACGAAAAGGATGGGCAACATTCATCTCGACATATTTTTCAACAATAGCATCAAAACTATCCTGTGGCATTTTGTCGATGTTTTCCAAGGAAACTTGAAGATACATAACTGGTGCAAATCTAAAAGCTCCCTTAGCCATATTGACCGTACGGACCTTGCCAGCAAAATCGTAGATTTCCTCAAAAAGAAAATCATGGATATAAGCTAATGTTTCAAATATGCCTGCTGGCTTATCCTCCAACAATTGTTTTTCAAACAGTTGTTTTGCACGGAGCTTACTGAGTTTTTCTTCTGCTTCTGCTAATTCTAGAGAATTTCCTATTCCTAGCTTATTTTCTAAAACCATCATATCTCCTTACTTGCTAAAGGCTGTTGCTTCTTCCAAGGTAAACTTGACATTATCTTCAATCCATTGACGGCGAGGAGCTGGTTTGTCCCCCATAAGGACCGATACACGGCGCTCAGCACGCGCAAGGTCATCAATGGTCACTCGAATAAGAGTGCGGCTATCTGGATTCATGGTCGTTTCCCAAAGCTGGTCGGCATTCATTTCACCAAGTCCTTTATAGCGTTGGAGCATGGCACCTTTTCCAAAATCACGACGCAACTCTTCTAACTCTCCATCTGTCCAAGCATAGGCGATTTTTTCTGTTTTACCTTTGCCTTTAGACATTTTGTACAAAGGTGGAAGGGCAATGTAAACGTGCCCTGCTTCAACCAGTGGTCGCATGTAACGGTAGAAGAACGTCAGTAGGAGGGTTTGGATATGGGCACCATCGGTGTCGGCATCTGTCATGATGATAATTTTGTCATAATTGATATCATCTAAGCTAAAATCCGCACCAACGCCTGCACCTATCGTATAAATCATGGTGTTGATTTCCTCATTTTTAAGGATATCACTCATTTTAGCTTTTTCAGTATTTAAGACCTTACCACGCAATGGCAGAATGGCTTGGAATTTACGGTCACGCCCTTGTTTAGCAGAACCACCGGCAGAATCCCCTTCGACAAGGTACAATTCATTTTTAGCCGCATTTTTAGATTGAGCAGGGGTCAATTTCCCAGACAGAAGTCCTTTGTCCTTCTTATTTTTCTTACCGCTTCTAGCGTCATCACGCGCTTTTCGAGCCGCTTCACGAGCATCTCTTGCTTTAATGGCTTTACGTACTAAATTCGTTGCCAGTTCACCATTTTCCAAGAGGAAAAAGGTCAAATTTTCAGAGACAATCCCATCCACAACTGGACGAGCTAAAGGTGAACCTAACTTATCTTTGGTCTGCCCTTCAAATTGTAGATGCTCTTCAGGCACAAGGATGGACAAAACTGCAGACAAGCCCTCACGGTAGTCAGACCCTTCCAAATTTTTATCTTTTTCTTTGAGTAGACCTGTCTTACGGGCATAATCATTCATCGCCTTTGTAATCGCTGTTTTTAGACCCGTCTCATGCGTTCCACCATCTTTGGTACGGACATTGTTGACAAAGGACAAGATATTATCCGAGTAACCGTCATTGTACTGCATAGCAATTTCCACTTGGAATGACTGATCTTGCCCTTCGATAGAAATAACTGGTGTCAAGGTTTCCTTGTCTTCATTCAGATAAGCGACAAAATCCTGCACCCCATTTTCATAATGGAAAGCTTCAGATACAGGCTCTTCTCCACGCAAATCAGTAAGCGTCATGGTCACATTTTTCAAGAGAAAAGCAGATTCTTTCAAACGTTCTGAAATCGTATTGAATTTAAAATCAGTCGTGGAAAAAATGCGGTTATCCGGCATAAAGGTAACGGTCGTCCCTGTCTTAGACTTAGGTGCTGTGCCAATCTTTTTCAAGGTGGTTACAGGTTTTCCGCCATCTTCAAAGCGCTGCTTATAAACAGCACCATCACGAGTAATCTCAACTTCAAGCCAACTTGAGAGGGCATTAACCACTGACGATCCTACCCCGTGCAAACCACCTGAAGTTTTATAGCCCCCTTGACCAAATTTACCACCTGCGTGAAGAACGGTGAAGATTACTTCAACCGTTGGTTTACCCATAGCATGCATCCCAACAGGCATCCCACGACCACTGTCAGCTACACTAACAGAGCCATCCGCATTTAATGTCACATCAATTTGATTTCCAAAGCCAGATAGAGCTTCATCAACCGCATTGTCCACAATTTCCCAAACCAGGTGATGCAGTCCAGTCCCATCAGTTGATCCAATATACATTCCTGGTCGCTTACGAACGGCATCCAACCCTTCCAATACCTGAATCGCATCATCATTATAGTTATTTACATTAATATCTTTTTTAGCCAAAATAGCCTCCGAAAATTTTCATCTGTACCATTTTACCGATTTTTATTGAATTTTGCAAAATAAAATTGTTTTTATTGATTTTTTTTCAATCGACTTGATTTTTTTTCATACAGATGATACACTTTTATTAAACAAGTATTAAGGAGAAATATGATGTCTTTGGAAATAGCAGAGCGATTAAAGCAGTTACGATTAAAGGCTGGATTTGAACAAGCAGAATTAGCAAACCAATTAGGCTATAAATCTGATAGTACCATTTCCAAATGGGAAGCTGGTAAAACCCTTCCGACAGGACGACGCCTAAGCCGATTAGCAGAGCTCTTAAATACAAGCATTGATTACATTCTTTATGGTCAAGAAAATCAATTCCCTCAATTGAATACCATCTTTGCCCAGTTAGAAAGTGCCCGCAAAGAAAAGGTAATAGACTTTGCTCATTTGCAACTTGAAGAACAAGTTCGCCTTTCCAAACCACGTTTTGAATATAAGGTTTATGAAAAATTATCAGCTGGAGGAGGCTTCTCTTATTATAATGACGGCAACTACGACAGCGTTTTTTACGAAGAAGAGCTTGATCATGACTTTGCTTCTTGGATTTTTGGTGATAGCATGAATCCTGTTTATCTAAACGGTGAAGTGGCTCTTATCAAACAAACTGGTTTTGATTACGATGGTGCTGTTTATGCTGTTGACTGGGATGGCCAAACCTATATCAAAAAAGTTTACCGAGAAGAGGGCGGCCTCCGTTTGGTATCCCTAAATCCTAAATATAAGGATAAATTTGCCCCCTATGATGAGGAGCCTCGTATCATCGGAATCATCGTCGGTCATTTCATGCCGATGGAAGTCTGATTCCCGAGCTATCATTAGATGGATTAAATACCTATTCTAGTATCTAATCAATTTTTCTAACGTGTGGGACATTCAAAAGATTCAGGGGACCTTTTAAGAAAAGTTAACGAAGCTAGTATCAAAATTCCCTCCTACAGGATTCCATCGTTTTTTTGATAAAACACATCCTATCAGCACTTTCTGTTGCGATGTCAGTATTCACCTATGATGGTAAGATTTAGAGATAGCAATTTCATTCCCATAACTATCTCCTGCTTACAAAAACATCTTAAAAGGCTTGAAGTTTTGGTTTTCTAACCCGAACTTCAAGCCTTTATTTTATCAATGACAATTATTCTTAGAGATAATCTAAAATAGTATCCCATGCTTCATCATAGCCATGACGGGTCTCAGATGAAAAAACAATAAAATTATCATTTTTATCAAAATTTAATTTTTTCTTAATCGCTGATTCGTGTTTATTCCACTTACCTCGTGGAATCTTATCGGCTTTAGTTGCCACAACAATAACAGGAATCTCATAATATTTTAGAAATTCGTACATTTGCACATCATCAACTGATGGATCATGTCTCATATCCACAAGACTGACAACAGCGCGCAAATTATCACGACTAGTCAAATATTCTTCAATCATTTTGCCCCATTTGGCACGTTCTGTTTTAGAAACCTTGGCATAGCCATAGCCCGGAACATCAACAAAGCGAAGCTTGTCATCAATGTTAAAGAAGTTCAGTAACTGAGTTTTCCCCGGTTTACTTGATGTTCTCGCCAGATTTTTTCTGCCCAAAAGACAATTAATAAAACTAGATTTTCCAACATTTGAACGACCTGCTAAGGCAATCTCAGGGAGATCATCTTGAGGATAGTGAGATTTATTAGCCGCACTCAAAAGGATTGAGGCATTATGGGTATTTAGAAAAATTTCTTCTGCCATATGTGACCTCCTTACGCTGTCTCCAAAACAGGGCCGGCTTTCCCTTCAACAGCTTCTTTGGTGATACGAACGCAGGTCACTTCTTCTTGACTTGGAATTTCAAACATAACATCTAACATAGTTTCTTCTATAATTGAACGTAGTCCACGTGCTCCTGTCTTACGCTCAATAGCTTTTGAAGCAATGCTTTCTAACGCTTCTTGCTCAAACTCTAATAAAACACCGTCATAAGAAAGTAATGTTTGATATTGTTTAACCAAGGCATTTTTAGGTTCCGTTAAAATCTTAACCAAATCATTTACAGTTAGTTGCTCAAGAGCCGCTACCACCGGTAAGCGCCCAATAAATTCCGGAATCAAACCAAATTTTTGAATGTCTTCAGAAATAATTTCTTGCATATAAGATGCTTCATCATCAAGTTTTTTATTATTTTGTCCAAAACCAATGATTTTTTCACCCATGCGTTGTTTAACAATATCTTCAATACCATCAAAAGCACCACCAACAATAAATAGAATATTTTTAGTATCTATTTGAATCATTTCTTGATTTGGATGTTTACGTCCTCCCTGAGGGGGCACACTAGCCACTGTACCTTCAATGATTTTTAGAAGAGCTTGTTGAACTCCTTCTCCCGAAACATCACGGGTGATGGAAACATTTTCCCCTTTTTTTGCAATTTTATCAATTTCATCCACGTAGATAATACCACGCTCAGCACGTTCAATGTTATAATCTGCTGCTTGAATCAGTTTTAGTAGGATATTCTCGACATCCTCACCTACATACCCTGCTTCAGTCAATGATGTAGCATCAGCAATAGCAAATGGAACATTTAGACTTTTAGCCAACGTTTGAGCCAAGAAAGTTTTACCAGAACCTGTTGGACCAATCATAAGAATATTTGATTTTTGCAACTCAACATCATCATCGTGGCGACTTTCTGTAAAACTAACACGTTTATAATGATTATAGACTGCTACCGCTAGAGCTCTTTTGGCACGGTCTTGACCAATAACATAGCTATTTAGAAGCTCTAGTAATTCTTTTGGTTTTGGAACTTCTGTTAAATCAGCTAAAACTTCTTCTGCTAACTCCTCTCGAATAATTTCTTGAGAAAGTTCAACACATTCATTACAGATAAAAACGCCATTACCAGCGATAATTTTACGAACTTCTTCCTGATTTTTTCCACAGAAAGAACAATAAACTCTGTGATCCATTTTTCTATTTGAGGCCATTATCTTCACTTTCTAGTTATTTAAAATAAGTTGCCATAAAAGGCTTGAATCGTATTGACAAGGTTACTAATTGCATTGAGTAAGAAAAAAATTGCTAAACCATATCGCTTTTTCTTAAGCGCTGGCCCTATAGCAAGTACACAAATGACGCCTAAGCAGGCGGTAAACACACCAAAAAGACTACGTTGCACTAGTCTCCCTCCTTTTTATCAAAAATGGAAATGGTGAAATCATAGGGATTTTTATCATCTTTTTGAATATTTCGTTCAGATATCTGAACGAACGGCTTCATATCTAATGATGGAAAATAGGCGTCTCCATCAATATCTGCATGAATAGTCGTTTTAATTAAACCATCATAGTAGGCTTCAAAAGCCTTATAAATAGCTGAACCACCTGCGATATAGAGAGTTTTTTCTTGCTGTTCAAACCAATTTAAAACTTCCTCAATAGAGTGAACTACAGTAACTCCTTCAACACTATAATTCGTATCACGGGTTAAAATCAAGGTTTCTCGTCCTGGTAACTTACGACGGTTCATACCATCAAACGTCACACGCCCCATCAAAATCGCTTGCCCTATTGTAGTTTCTTTAAAATGGTTTAATTCGGCAGGTAAATACCAAGGCATGGTTTGATTTTTTCCAATAATACCGTCTTCCGTTTGTGCCCAAATAGCAATCATCTTTTTTTCATTAGTCATGTCTATAGTTTACCAAAAATAAGCTAAAAAAGCTTGTTTGAAATCAAAAGATGCCCAAAACTTCAAAGACACTGTGACATCTTTTACAACTGCATCAACCCCTGTCGTAAACATTGACTCTAGATTAGATTGCCAATTCAAATTTAAGCTGTGGTTTAACAGGTTCATAGTCTACTAATTCAAAATCCTCAGGTTTAATCTTAAAGAAATCAGTTCCATTAGGCACATTGAGCACTAAACGTGGTTCTTTATCTGATGGCGTGCGACGTCGTAATTCAGCCGCATTATCAAATTGATTGTCATAAATGTGAAGATTATTAATAAAATAGAAAAACTTCCCAACCTTCCAGCCAAAATGCTTGGCAATCATCATTTGGAGAGCTACATATTGCATGGCATTAATATGATGAGCCACCAACATATCATTGGAACGTTGCGTCAAAGTTGCATCTAGATATATGTCACCATCAACTCTACGGACATCAAACATGGTTTGAAAGGCACACGGTAACAACCCAGCAGTTTCTTCAAATGCTTCGTAATCCCAAAGAGAAATGACGTTACGTCTGTTCCAAGGGTTTTCCTTTAGTTGTTTCAATAGCTTGGTGATAATGTCATGCTGTTTAACGACTGCACCGTAGCGTTGTCCGATGGAACGAGCATCACCATTATTAGCAGTAACACCTGCTACTTCCCAATCATTCCAATAGTGAACATTGTATTTATCCTCTAAAACATCTAAGCTATTAGATTGATCTTGATAAATCCATAACATCTCTTTAATAGCCGATTTTATTGCGATTGGACGCAATGTGGTAATAGGGAACTCTCCTTTACTTAAATCATACTCAGCAAAAGCACCTGTAATGTATTTAGAGTTGGCTACCCTTCCATCCTTATACTTAGGTCTAGCCTGTTCTGACCAAACTCCCTCTTCTAAAATTTTTCTGATATTATCTTTGAAAATAGCATCCGCTTTAGTCATTTTTTACCCTTCTTTACAAATTTGAATAGACGCTTTACTTTGTTAGTCGCTATGCTATTTTACCGAAAAATACCTAAAAAAGCCAACGAAAAAAATTGGTCTCAAGTCTTAGGGTTTTTTCAAAAAAATATGATAAAATGGACAATGGTAAAATCCCCTAATAAAACTAAATAAGAAACTGTGTACATAAATGGAATATCTCTACAGCATATTAAAATTATGACATTTTTGCACATGACTAAGTTAACTTGGCAAAGTTGCTTACTTTCTAACTTGATAGCAGTTTCTACCCATTTGGAGAATAAATCGATGAACATTGGAATTGATAAAATTGGTTTTGCAACCTCACAATACGTCCTCAACATGAATGATCTAGCTTGCGCTCGCGGAGCCGAACCTGAAAAATTTTCAATAGGGCTTATGTTAGATGCCCTAAGTATCACACCCATCTCAGAGGATATTGTAACCTTAGCTACTACAGCTAGCCAGGACATCCTAACAGAACAAGATAAGGCAGATATTGATATGGTTATCCTAGCGACCGAATCTGGCATTGACCAGTCAAAAGCCGCTAGTGTGTATGTTCATAGCCTTTTAGGTATCCAATCATTTGCGCGTTCTTTTGAAATAAAAGAGGCCTGCTATGCGGCTACTGCTGCGCTCAATTACGCTAAACTACACGTCTCTACTAATCCTGATAGTAAGGTTTTAGTAGTTGCTTCTGATATTGCTAAATACGGCATTGGCTCTGCCGGAGAATCAACACAAGGAGCCGGTGCTGTAGCTATGCTAGTCAGCTCAAATCCTAGGATTCTTACATTTAACAATGACAATGTGGCTCAGACGCGTGATATCATGGACTTTTGGCGTCCAAACTATTCTACTACCCCATATGTAAATGGAATTTATTCTACTAAACAATATTTGGATAGTTTAAAAACAACCTGGGCAGAATATCAAAAGCGCCACCAGACAGATTTAAAAGATTTTGCGGCTATGTGTCTGCACCTCCCATTTCCAAAATTAGCCCTCAAAGGACTCAATAAATTAATCACAAAAAATCTCCCAGAGCAGAACAAAGCACAGCTTTTGGCTAATTTTGAGCATTCTATTGCCTATAGCCGGAAAGTTGGAAATATCTATACCGGATCCCTTTATCTGGGACTCCTATCTCTTCTTGAAACTAGTGATACCATCAAAGCAGGAGATAAAATCGGGTTATTTTCATATGGTTCAGGAGCAGTCTCTGAAATTTTCTCAGCTAACTTAGTTGAAGGGTACAAGGCAATGTTAAAACCATCTCGACTACTCGATTTAGACAAACGCTCTCCCCTTTCTGTAACTGAATATGAGAAATTATTCTATGAAGAAGCTGACCTAGATGAAGAGGGCTCAGCCACTTTTAACAACTATAAAACTGGATCTTATCGCCTCAAAGGCATTGAACAACATCAACGGATTTATATCAAAAATGAAAATTAATTGGACTGGCTTTTCAAAAAAAACACCCTTAGAACGCCAAAAACTTATTTCATCTCTCTTAACAGAAGAAAAACAGACACTTCTTAGGGACAACAAGCAACTCGCTCTTAAAACTGCCGATCAGATGGCAGAGCATGTCCTAGGAACTTTCTCCTTGCCATTTTCTATAGCTCCAGACTTTCTAATTGACAATAAAATTTACCATGTTCCTATGGTAACAGAGGAACCTTCTGTCGTCGCCGCTGCTAGCTTTGCTGCTAAACTTATCAAGCGTTCAGGTGGCTTTACTACTACAATCCACAATCGACTTATGATAGGTCAAGTTGCTCTTTACAATCTTAAGGATAAAAAAATAGCAGAGCAAATAATCTCATCTCACAAAGAACAGCTTTTATCTCATGCAAACGAAGCCCATCCTTCTATCCTCAAACGCGGGGGTGGTGCTCGTAATATTTGGACAGAAGAAAAAGAAGAGTTTCTCATCGTTTATTTGTCTGTGGACACACAGGAAGCAATGGGAGCTAATATGTTAAACACTATGTTAGAAGCTATTGCCCCTATTTTGGAAGAGATAACAGCTGGGAAAAGTCTTATGGCAATTTTGTCCAACTATGCTACCGAAAGTTTAGTAACTGCTGAATGTTCCGTTGACCTACGTTTTTTAAGTCGTAACATTGAAGAAGCTCAACAATTAGCTCAAAAAATGGAACTCGCAACTCACTTAGCACAGGTTGATACTTATCGTGCTGCCACTCACAATAAAGGAATTTTCAACGGTATTGATGCTGTTGTTTTAGCAACAGGAAACGATTGGAGAGCTATTGAAGCCGCCGGACATTCCTACGCTACTCAAGGAGGTTTATATCGTGGTTTATCTAATTGGTTTTACGATAGAAAAAAACAACAAGTTCACGGTAAACTCACACTACCAATGCCAATCGCAACCAAAGGAGGCTCCATCGGCCTTAATCCAACCGTGCAATTAGCACACGAACTTCTCAATTCCCCAAGTGCAAAAGAACTAGCAAGTGTTATTGTTTCAGTTGGACTAGCACAAAATTTTGCTGCTTTAAAAGCATTAATTGGAACAGGTATCCAAGAAGGACATATGAAACTTCAGGCTAAGTCATTGCTACTCCTTGTCGGTGCAACAGAAAAAGAGGCCACCATACTTCTCCCCAGATTACTTAAAGAAAAGTACCGAAATCAAGAAACTGCACAAGAACTGCTAATAGATTTAAGAAATCAAAAATAGAGTGAGGGTAAGTCATGTTTTCAAAGTTTTGACTTACCCTCATTCTCGTTTGCTTCACTACAGAAATTTCTCGTTATTGCAACTTCGTCGCCTGTAATGATTTCAGAAAACTCCAATTGCCCCTCATGTATTGATAACAACTAAATTACAACTGGGACAATTTATCCCAACGATGCTTACTATCTAAAAACCAAACGCCTATACTATCCAACTATAAAAAATGTCGTCATACTCATTCAAAATCAAAATTAGATTTATAAATTCTCTAATATGATAGTAAAATAAAATACCAATAGTACATAATGTGATATAAGCTTCTTATGGCATATGCATTAGATTTTCGTGAAAAAGTTCCCGCCTATTGTAAGCGAACAGGTCGTATCACAGAAGCATCAGATGTTTTCCAAATCTCACGACATACCATTTATGGCTGGTTAAAACTAAAAGAGAAAACAAGGAATCTAAACCATCACATCAAGTCAAAGGAACAAAACCTAGGAAAGTTGATAGAGATAGCCTCAAAAACTATCTTACTGATCATCCAGATGCTTATTTGGCTGAAATAGCTTCTGAATTTGACTGTCATCCAACTACCATTCACTATGCTCTCAAAGCTATGGGATATACTCAACACTTACTATGAACAAGATCCAGAAAAAGTAGCTTTATTTCTTAAAAATGTTAACCATTTAAAGCACTTAACACCTGTTTATAGTGATGAAACAAGATTCGATACTTATTTTTATCGAAAATATGGTCGCTCATTAAGAGGTCAATTGATAAAAGGTAAAGTGTTTGGAAAAAGGTATCAGAGGATTTCTTTGGTTGCAGGGCTGATAAATGGTGACATAATCGCTCCCATGATTTATGAAGAGACAATGACGAGCCACTTTTTTGAAGCATGGTTTCAGAAATTTCTGCTACCAACATTAGGCACACCATCAGTTATTATTATGGATAAGGTAAGATTCCATAGAATTAGTAGGCTAGAACTCTTATGTGAAGAGCATGGCATAAACTTTTACCTTTTCCACCCTACTCTCCTGTGTACAATCCTATTGAGAAAACATGGACTCATATCAAAAAGCACCTCAAAAAAATATTGCCAAATTACAATACTTTTTATGAAGCTCTTTTGTCCTATCCCTATTTCAATTGACTATATTGTCAAAAGAGAAGAGGCTGGCAAAAAGTTTTCAAAATTGTAAACGGCTTAGAATAACGTCGTCAAAAAAAACGTTGATTCTAAGCCATTTTATTTTGTGCAATTTTCAACAGCAAGGCTAAAATTTGAGTTTTTGCCCAGCCTCTCTTTTTTTTATTTCGGTTTTATATTAGCATTAACCACCTAAGTATGCTTTGCGGACTTCGTCTGATTCCAGAAGTTCTTTTCCTGTTCCAGAAAGAACAATTTTTCCTGTTTCAAGAACGTAACCACGATCAGCGATTGATAGTGCTTTATTAGCGTTTTGTTCAATCAAGAGAACTGTTGTTCCCTGCTTTTGAATATCTTGAATAATATCAAAAATTTCTTGAATGAAAATAGGTGCTAATCCCATTGAAGGCTCATCTAAAAGAAGGAGTTTGGGCTGGCTCATGAGAGCGCGCCCCATAGCTAACATCTGCTGTTCTCCTCCTGAAAGGGTTGCTGCATCTTGATTTTTACGTTCTTCTAAACGTGGGAATCTAGCAAAAACTTTTTTCAAATTCGCAGCATTTTCATCCTTATTATTTTTCAAAAAGGCACCCATTTCAAGGTTTTCCATAACAGTCAAACCTGCAAAAACATGACGTCCCTCAGGCACCTGAGCTAGACCATCTGCTACGATTTTTCGTGCTGGTATTTTTGTAATATCATTGCCAACATAAAAAATTTCTCCAGCACTTGGTTTAACTAGCCCTGAAATCGTACGAAGAATAGATGTTTTTCCAGCACCATTAGCACCGATTAAAGTAACAACCTCGCCTTCGTTTACCTCAAAAGAAACATTTTTAACTGCTTCAATTGCCCCATAGCTAACCGAGAGGTTTTTTACTTCTAACATTACCATTAAATTTCACCTCCAAGATAAGCTTCAATAACACGTTTATTATTTTTGATTTCTTCTGGCGTTCCATGGGCAATCAAACGACCATATTCTAGTACATAGATACGTTCTGTTACTTCCATAACCAAACTCATGTCATGTTCAATTAAAATAATGGTAATTCCAAACTCTTCCTTAATTTGACGAATAAGAGCTGTCAAATCAGCAGTTTCCTGCGGATTCATACCAGCTGCAGGTTCATCAAGGAAGAGGATTTTAGGTTCTGTTGCAAGAGCACGCACAATTTCTAAACGACGTTGTTGTCCGTAAGGAAGATTTTTAGCTAGAGTTCTAGCATCTTGATCAAGATTAAAGATTTTCAATAGCGCTAAAGCTTTTTCCTCCAACTCTTTTTCATGAGCATAATATTTTGGTAATCGGAGTAAAGAAGCTAGGATATGTGACTTATGATGATTATTAAAGCCGATTAGCACATTCTCTAAAACCGTCATATTCTTAAACAATCGAATATTTTGGAAGGTACGAGATAGACCGAGCGCAGCAATTTTATAAGGAGCTTTCCCATTTAACAAAATACCATCAAGAGTTACTGAACCTTCAGAGGGCTCATAAACACCTGTCAAAAGGTTAAAGAGAGTCGTTTTACCAGCACCATTAGGACCGATAAGGCCAACTAATTCCCCTTCATTGAGTTCCATAGTCACATCACCGACAGCAGTCAGACCACCAAAATTTTTCGTTAGGTTTTTAACTTCAAGAAGTGCCATACTTATTTGCCCTCCTTAATTTTTGTAAAGAATTTTGAAAACATCAATTCTTTAGTTCCCAATAAACCGCCTGGTCGGAAAACCATCACCAAAATCAATGCTAGTGAATAGATAATCATTCGGATGTCAGCAAATGAGGCTAAGTACATATTTAAAATACCAAGCACCACCGCAGCAATAATTGTCCCCGTAATAGAACCAATGCCACCAAGGACCGCAATAATAAGATACTCAATAGATTTCATCAAAGCAAAATCTTTAGGAACAATTGTTCCAATATAGCCAACATAGAGAGAGCCTGCAATGGCTGACATCATAGCTGCTAGGACAAAGACCATAACCTTAATTTTAGTAGTATTTACACCCATTGATTCTCCTGCAATTTCATCCTCTCGAACAGAAATGACACTTCGACCAATTGGACTTCTTAAAAAGTTCAAAACTAATACTGTCAGCAAAACAACAAAGATAAAGACAACAGGCCAAGTTGTAAAAGGAAGAATTCCAGACATACCGGCTGCACCATTTGTCAATGTTCCACCGTTGACAATAGCAATACGAATAATCTCGGCGACACCAAGAGTCGCAATGGCAAGATAATCCCCTTTTAAACGAAGGGTTGGTAAACCAACTACTAGTGCCACCAAAGCTGCAACAAGTGCCCCAACAAGCATAGAGATATAAAATCCTCCATAAGTTGGCATTGTTTTAGTTAAAATAGCTGTCGTATAAGCACCAATAGCCATAAAACCCGCTTGACCAAGCGAGAATTGACCAGAGAATCCAAGAACTAAATTAGTTCCCAAAGCCATAATCATAGAGATACCAATTCCCATTAAGATTTGGACATAGTAGAGGCCAATTAAACCAGTACTTACAAACATAGATAAAATCCCGTAAATAGCTAGAACAAGAACGAGCCAAGCTAGAATAGGTTTTAAATTTTTCTTCATGCTTACACCTTCTCTTTCACATTTTTACCAAGGATTCCTGCTGGACGAACCAAAAGAATCAAAATTAAAATCACATACACAACAGCATCTTTATAGGTTGAAATACCAAGAACGTAAGTAAATGTTTCTAATATACCAATTACAACACCTCCTAGAGCAGCTCCAGGAATAATTCCAATTCCTCCAAGTACTGCGGCTACAAAGGATTTAATCCCAGGAGCCATCCCCATAAGTGGTTCGATTGAGTTGTAATAAAGACCAATTAGGACACCAGCCGCTCCAGCCAAAGCTGAACCAAGAGCGAAAGTAAAACTGATTGTTGTGTTGACATTTATCCCCATCAACTGAGCTGCATTACCATCAACAGAAACAGCACGCATAGCTTTACCCATCTTAGTTTTCTTAACAATAAATTGCAAACCAATCATAAGTATCAAAGAGGTTACTAAAATAATGATTTGATGACTATCAATTGTAAAAGCACTAAAATCGTAACGAACCTTTTCAATAACTTGAGGGAATGCACGTTTTTCACTTCCAACAAAATATTGCATGCCATATTCCAAAAGGAAGGACACCCCAATCGCAGTAATTAGTGCAGCTATTTTTGTTGAATTCCGCAAGGGACGATAGGCTAAAAATTCAATCAACATCCCAATACATGCTGTTATCATCATTGTTAACACTAAAGCGATAAAGAAATTTATCTGGAGGGTGTTGATAAGATAATAACCAATGAAGGCACCTAGCATATAGATATCTCCATGAGCAAAGTTAATCAACTTTAATATTCCATAAACCATGGTATAACCCAAAGCTAGGAGGGCATACACACTTCCTAGAATTAAACCATTGACCAATTGTTGGATCATCTGTTTATTTACCAATCTTTCTATAAAATAACAATATCTGGGAAGACAGTTTGCTTCCCAGATTAATATAACTTCTTTTTCAGTGATATGCAAGAAGGATGAATTAACAAATTCCTTTCTTACATTCAAACTAATATGACTAGTCAGCTTTTACGACTGTTGAAGAAGTCACTTTACCATCAGTCAAGCCAATCATAACGGCTGATTTTACTGGGTTATGTGTCTCATCAATTGTCATTGTTCCTGTTACACCTTCAAAATCTTTAACTTTAGCAATATTTGCTGCAATATCTTTAGATGTTTTAGCACCTTCAGCAGCACTCACTGCTAAATAGACTGCATCATACGAAAGTGCTGCAAACATTGAAGGTTCTTCACCATATTTTGCTTTATAGGCTTTAACAAACGCTGCTGCTTTATCAGAAGCTTCAGCTGAGAAACCCGAAATATAGAAAACGTTATCAACATTGTTAGCGCCGGCTAATTCAATCATACGACTATCCGCTAAACCATCAGAACCTACGATTGCTTTCTCAATTCCCATCTCACGAGCTTGTTTAATAATTGAACCCGCTTCTTCATAGTAACCTGGCATAACAATCACTTCATAGTCAGCTGATTTGATTTTTGAAAGAGCTGCTTGGAAATCCGTATCTTTAGCTGCAAAGGTTTCTTCAATGACGATATCACCTTTATATTTTTCTTTAAAGACTTCTGCAATTCCTTTAGAGTAATCCGAAGAATTATCATAATAAAGAACAACTTTCTTAGCTTTTAACGTATTTGTCACATAGTTAGATAAAACAGCACCTTGATAGCTATCAATAAAGGTTGTACGGAAAACATATTCATTAACCTTACCATCTGCACCAATTGTCAGAGAATCTTGTGTTCCTGAAGGTGTAACCATCGGAACACCCGCAGATGTAATATTTGGAATAGTTGCTGCAACTGCACCAGATGTAGCAGGTCCTACCATGACATTAACTTTATTCTCTGTTACTAATTTAGTCGCTACAGTTGCAGCCTCAGCATTTTCAGATTTATTATCTTGGGTAACGACTTCTAATTTCTCGCCTGTTGCCTTTAGTTCTTCTATAGCAAGTTCGGCACCATTTTTTTCTGCAGTACCATATGCTGCTGTACTACCTGATAATTCAAAATTAAGGCCAATCTTCAAAGTATCTCCAACTTCCGTTCCTAATGCCGAGGAGCCAGCTGATGGTGCCGCACCACAGGCAGCAAGAACTACTGAACTTGTAAAAGCAAGCATTCCAAATGTTAATTTTTTCTTCACGAGATATACTCCTTAATAATTTCTAAAATTTAATACTGTACAAGTATACTGAATTATCTGAAAATTTGCAACACTTTTATCTCAATTTTTATATTTTTTGTCTCTTTTATTTAGTTGCTAATTCTTCTACTTTTTTGGAAAGGCTTCCAACAAAATTCTGATCAATTTTTTGCAAGTGAGATGGCAAAACACGCTTTACAAATTTTTGTTTTTCAATCATTGGGATAAGATCATTCACATCTGTTGTATTCACATAGAGGAGAACATAACGCAATTTTTTGGAATGGTAAAAAATATCACCAAATTTATTTAATTTACGAGCATCACGATTATAGTAAAGATACACTGCTAAACTCATTCGTTCTTGTTTTTCAAACATGATTTTTCCTTTCTACCTTATTTTTACACTAGTCATTATTGACTGCACCTGTCATATCGTTTTTATTGGCACATATTTTATCGACTGCTACGGCCGGCTTCCCTTTGACAATAAAGTTTAGTGAGGCTGAATGTGTTGTACTCTTGGCATCATTAGGGGCAATCAGTAATAAATCTGTTGATTTTCAAAATGTATACTCCCAATAATACAACACTTTTATTGTACCATAATTCCAAATCCGCAACAGCAAAAAAGCAGGGAACCCCTGCTTTGGCAACTTAATTTAAATTATTATTTTCCATGATAGCATCAATGAACCCATATTTAAGCGTCTCTTCTGCGCTCATCCAGTAATCACGTTCAGCATCTTTATGAACTTGCTTAATGGTTTTACCAGAATTGTCTGCCAAGATTTTTTCCAAGCGGTTACGTGTTTTGAGTAGGTGTTCTGCTGCAATAGCCATATCTGTCTGTTGGGTCCCTCCACCAGTCCCCCCCATAGGTTGGTGGATCATATACTCAGCATTTGGAAGCATAAAGCGTTTACCTTTGGCACCTGATGAGGCAATGACAGTTCCCATTGAGGCCGCCATCCCCATAACTATAGTTTGCACATCAGCCTTGATAAAGTTCATTGTATCAACAATCGCAAGCCCTGCTGACACTGAACCGCCTGGTGTATTTACATAAAGGTAAATATCCTTTGTATGGTCTTGCGCATCTAAAAATAATAGCTGGGCAATCACTGAGTTCGCCATATTATCCTCAACTGGACCTGTTAACATAATAATACGGTCTTTTAAAAGACGTGAATAAATATCATAAGAACGCTCACCGCGTGAAGTTTGCTCAATAACTACAGGAATCATAGTTTTCCTCTTTTCTTCTTATTTCTTAATGCTATTATATGCTTTTAGTCAGCAAAGGTCAAATAAAAAAACTTATTTTTAGCACTCATTTCACAAGAGTGCTAAAACACTTGAAAATGAAAGAGCAAACCCAATTGCCCCTTCTCATATTGATGATATAATCAACCCCAATTCTTCTCGGCTTAGCAACACGAAGAACTCTAAGCAATCATTTTTTATCATCCTCAAATTCTGACGACTGACCTAAATAATAGGTCGCCCGAACCTCGTTGTTCTCTAGTTTTCAAACAACGACCTAAATAGGTCACACGGGACCTATTTAGTCCCAAAGAGTCGGTCGCCGGCATCTCCAAGCCCTGGGACGATGTAGCTTTGTTCATTTAGTTTTTCATCAAGGGCTGCTGTATAGATATCAATGTCTGGATGCGCAGCTCTGAGTTTTGCAACTCCTTCTGGCGCAGCTACTAAGCAGACAAATTTAATATTAGTAGCACCGCGTTTTTTCAATGAATCAACACCTAAAATAGCTGAACCACCTGTCGCAAGCATTGGGTCAACTAAGAAGACCTGACGTTGCTCAATATCTTCTGGAAGTTTCACTAAGTATTCAACCGGCTCAAGTGTTTCCTCATCACGGTACATTCCGATGTGTCCCACTTTTGCGGCTGGGACAAGACTCAAAAGACCATCAACCATACCGATACCCGCACGCAAAATTGGAACGATTGCTAATTTTTTACCAGCCAACTGCTTTTGAATAGTTTTTGTAATCGGCGTCTCGATTTCAACATCTTCAAGTGGAAGATCACGCCATACTTCATACCCCATGAGCATAGCAATTTCATTAACTAACTCACGAAAGTCTTTCGTAGAGGTCGTTGTACGACGTAAAATAGACAACTTATGCTGAATTAGTGGATGTGCAATAACTTGGAAATTTCCCATGAGAGAACCTCTTTCTATATACGTTTGTGTTTAATATTATAGCAAAAAAGTAAGCGGTTGACCATTATTTTTGTAAAACTAGCCATGCCGTACACAGGAGAGAATTTCACAAAATAAGTTCCACTTTAATTTCTCAAATAGATATTAAAAGTGATTCGATACTATACATACCTGCTTGTTCAAATCTGTCAAGAAACTCTACAGATAAAAACTTTTCTTAATTATTTCGACGAACAATAATAAATGCATAAATGTTTTAAAATACTGTTATCTTATAATAAAAATCTCTCCCTATCCGAAGCAGTTCAGACAAGAAGAGTAATTACATTTATTATTGGCAAGGAAAAGTGTTCTCACTTCTGACCTTTTAATGTGGATAGAATTTGATGCAGTAGTTATAGTCATTTAAAATCAAAATATGATAACTTATATTCACAATTTTTTGGACAGTTAGTCTTATGTTTTAGGGATGCTCCAAGAGTCTAGGAGCCCTTTGGAGGTGAAAATAAAGCCAGCAAAGTCGGCGTCAAAACCTCCTAACGCAGTTCCACTGCTATTTTTAAACCTAATATCTCCGTTAGCTTTTTAGTTTTAAAGCTAACCTGACAATTGGCAGAATATAGTCAATCGTCTTTTGACCATGGTCTCAACTGTCTGTGTTGAGCGACCTTATATTCTCTTTTTAAGCTGACGCTAAAAACTTTAACTTGTGATAGTGGGATAGAAGTCAAGACTTCTATCCCACTATCATGACAAACCATATTCTCTTTAGAACAATTCTTTATAAAAAGCAATTGTTTCTTCAAGAGTTGGCATGAATGGGTTACCTGGTGCACAGGCATCAATTAGGGCATTCTTAGAGAGATATTCAAAATCAAAATCTTCTTCCTTGATATCTAATTCTGTCAATTTTTTAGGAATACCAACTGTTTCTGATAAGCGTTCAATGTTGGCAATGGCAAAATCTGCACATTCCTCATCTGTTTTACCTTCTGTGACAAATCCAAAGGCTTTGGCAACATCACGGAAAGCTACTGGCACCCGTTTAGCATTTTCACGTTCAATAATTGGTAATAGCATCGCACAACAAACACCGTGTGGCAAGTGATAAACAGCACCTAATTGGTGGGCCATAGAATGGACATAACCAAGACCAGCATTATTGAAAGACATGCCACCAAGGAAAATCGCATTAACCATTGCTTCACGCGCTTCAATATCTTGCCCATTTGCAACGGCACGAGGTAAGAATTCATTGATTAACTCAATAGCACCGATTGACAATTTCTTCGTCACGCCATAGGCACCTGGAGTAACAAGTGCTTCAATAGCATGTGTCAATGCATCCATACCAGTTGCTGCTGTCAATGTTGCTGGTTTAGAAAGCATAAGTTCTGGGTCATTAACTGACATCAGCGCAAGACTGTTTTTATCTACCATAACCATTTTGACTTTGCGTTCTTCATCAGTAATAACATAGTTAATGGTAATTTCAGCCGAAGTTCCAGCTGTTGTATTGATTGCGACAACTGGTAGCCCTTTATTATCAGATTTATGGAGACCTTCAAGCTCTTGTGGAGTTTTATCATTTGTTGCCATGACTGAGATACAGCTAGCAGCATCTTGAGGTGAACCTCCACCAACTGAAACAATAAAATCACAGTCATTTTCTTTCAACACTGCAAGACCATCATAAACATTTTTAGTTGATGGGTTCGGATCGACATCTTCAAAGACGACGTAAGCAATACCTGCTGCATCAAGCGGTGCAGTCACTTTAGGCAGAATATCACTACCAGCAATAAAATGGTCAGTGACGACTAAAGCTTTCTTGAAACCAAGTTCAGCAACATGGGCACCAAATTCATTGATAACACCACGACCAATAAGGTTGACTGAAGGGACATAAAAAGTTGACATAAGAGACTCCTTTATTTTAAATACAATATGAATAAATGTTTATCTATAAATAATTAAAAATTTCAAAGCTATTTATAGATTTTTTGTAATCGTTTTCTTCTTTATTTTATTATTAATCTAGCCAAAACACAAGAAATTTTGTTGATTTTTTCACATATTTTTTCAAAAAGTTAAGAGCCTAACTGCCCTTAACCCATTATTTAAACACGCTTCAATATTTACAGGTCAAGAAACCCTGCATGTGGTGTTTGTCCAAAATAATCTGCAATTTCTTGCAATTCTTGATCTGTAATTTCTTGAAGTATTTGACCACCTTGCGCACCAACTTGAGAAAAAATCATAGCAGCTTTTTCGATAACTTCAACAAGACCATAGGTTTCATCAAGTGAAACTCCCGAAGCAAACAAACCATGATGTGGCCAAAGGACTGCTTGGAATTCTGACATTTTTGCTGCTGTCGCTTCACCAATAGCATTTGTACCTGGGGTCATGTAAGGAATCACCCCAATGCCTTCTGGAAAGACGACGATTGATTCTGCCTGCATTTTCCAAAGAATACGTGATAAATGACGTTCATCCAAAGGTTGTGTAAAACTCATCGCGATCAGGTTTGTTGGATGGCAATGGAAAACAACGCGTTGCTCAGGATTCACTTTGAGCCGCTCAATATGACTGAGCAAATGGCTTGGAAACTCTGACGTTGGTTTACCACCGTCTTCAAATCCCCAAACGACATCATAAGATTTACCATCTTCAGAAATTTTAACAAGACCGAGGTCCAATGTTGGACGGTCATACACATTACGGAAGTAACGCCCAGTCCCTGTTACCAAATAATAAAAACCAGCAATAGCCGAAGCATCAAAGCCAAGTTCATAAGTCGCTTTGACCTCTGAAACATCTTCAAAACCTTCTACTTCCTCTGCTAAAAGTCGATAAGAAACGTTACCACCATTACGCTCATCCCAATACCGAAGATAAGACTCGCGCGTCACCTCACGCATGTTTTTTACAAATGATGAATCAACAAATTTTGTCATTTTTCTGATACTAGAGGGAATTTACGGACAGAGCGAAAATAGGAGATTTTCCTCTAGTAGAATCTATCATTTTCGCAGAGTCCATAACTCGAGTTCAACGACTCGAACCCCTTTATTTCCTTTCCTTTTTATGTTTGAACCCTTTGCTAAGCCTTGCAGACGAGTTCAATTTCTTTCAGTTATTTTATTAAGTCTTTTTAACGCGTTGCTAAGATTTCTTTTTCGTATGCTTGCACTTCTTTAAGCCAATCAAGACCTACTGGAACGCCATTTTGCTCACAGAAATAATTCCATACATCCGCATATGGGAAGTCTTTGAGTTCTTCTGTATAAGCCAAACGTGCCGTGAAATCAAATTTATTTTCCAATTCTTTCAATTCTGCAGTTGGTTCAAGCATGGCTTTCAAAAGTGCTTTTTGAGTGTTTCTGGTACCGATGACCCAAGCAGCCACACGATTGATTGTCGCATCAAAGAAATCAAGTCCAATAACGGTCTTATCAAGTAGATTGTTACGAACAATTTCTTTAGCAATATCCTGCAATTCATCATCCATAATGACAACGTGGTCAGAATCCCAACGCACTGGACGTGACACATGGAGCATCAAGTTCTTTTCACTAAAGAGTGACAATGAAGACAATTTATTTGAAATCACTTCTGTTGGATGGAAATGCCCAGCATCTAACAAAATCGCTTTATTGCGTGTCAAACCATAACCCATGTAAAATTCATGCGAACCCACGGTATAAGCTTCTGCACCAAGCCCAAAGAGTTTACTTTCAACGGTATCAACATTATACGCTTCATCAATTTCTTCTGAGAAAATGGCATCAAGTGATTCCATGAGACGTTTGCGAGGAGATAGGCGGTCAACTGGATTATCTTTGAAACCATCTGGAACCCAGAAATTCGTGTAGCAAGTTTGACCAAGTTCTTTCCCAAAATATTCAGCAACACGGCGACTGCGTTTTCCGTGTTCAATCCAGTAATCACGGACTTCCTTGTCAGGGTGAGAAAGTGTGAAACCATCTTTCATCATTGGGTGTGAGAAGAACGTTGGATTGAAATCTAGTCCAAGACCTTGTTCTTTTGCCCAAGCAACCCATTTTTCAAAGTGTTTTGGCTCAATCTCATTCAAATCTACCGTCTCATCCGTATCAAGATAAATGGCATGAAGATTCAATTTGTGTTTTCCAGGAATGAGAGAATAAGCCTTTTCGAGGTCCGCACGTAATTCATCTGGCGTACGAGCTGCTCCAGGATAATTTCCTGTTGACATGATACCACCGGTCAACTCTCCGTCTGGATTAAGGAAACCATTTACATCGTCTCCTTGCCAGCAATGCATTGAGATTTTGACCTCTTGCAATTGTTTCAAAACGGCATCTGTGTCTACACCGATGCTAGCGTATTTTGCTTTTGCTTCTTGATAGCGTTGTTCTACTGTTGTCATCTTATTCTCCTATTAAAATACTAATTTTTGATATTGTTTCAAGTGATCTCGGTCTGCAATAGGCTGTGGTTCATAGCGGTCGAATGCTTGATTTTTGGACAACCAAGCTCGCGCTTCTGCCAGATTTTCTAATTCACCAGACGAAATCATTTGTACCATAATATTTCCAATAGCTGTCGCTTCGCTTGGGCCTGCGATAATTGGTTTTCCGATAACGTCTGCCGTTAATTGGTTAAGGAGTTTCACGTTGCTACCACCACCAACGATATAAAGTACTTCCAACTCTTTTCCTGTCAGACGTTCTAACACCTTCCATTCATGGGCATAAGCCAATGCTAGGTTGGAATACACGCACATGACTAATTCGCCTACTGTTTTTGGAACAATTTGGTTGCTCTCACGACAAGCAGCTTGAATCTCTTCAATCATATTCTTTGGATTGGTGAAACGGTCATCATTGAGATTGATATACTGCAAGAACGGCTCTACCTGATAGGCCTGCTCTGCCATTTCTGCAAAAGAATACTGATAATCCAACATTCGAGCAATTTCTTGAACAGCCCACATGCCAGTAATGTTTTTGAGGAAGCGGTAAGTTTTGTAGGCTCCCCATTCATTGGTATAATTTTCCTCAAAAGCAGGTTGAGTTGCCAACGGTTCGCTATTTTCTACACCAATGAGAGACCAGGTGCCACTTGAGATATAAGCCCAATTCTCTGAGGTCGCTGGAACTCCAACAACTGCTGAGCCTGTATCATGAGTTGCTACGGCAATCACCCTTGCTTTAGGCAAATCATAGGTCTCATAAAGTTCTGGTAAGATTTCTCCAATAACTGTTCCTGTTTCCATTAACTCAGGCAATTGATTAAGAGAAACTCCAGCCACATCCAACAAGTCTTTATCATAATCACGACTGTGAATATTAAGGTATTGAGTTGTTGAGACATTTGTCACTTCACCAACTTTTTGTCCTGTTAAACGATAGGCGATATAATCAGGAATCAGCAAGATATCTTGCGACTTTTCAAGCAACTCTCTTTCTTCAGCACACAATTGATACAATGTGTTAAAATTTAAGAATTGAATCCCTGTCTTTTCATAGACAACATTTTTCGGAATGCTTTTAAAAACCTTTTCCATCATGCCTTGTGTCCTAGCATCACGGTAAGCTATCGGCTCCTCTAACAAGTTTCCTTCTTTATCCAGAAGAACATAGTCAACCGCCCAAGTATCAATACCAATGGTACAGTCCATAACACCTTTGGTTTTTACTTTTTCAAGTCCTGTTAAAATTTCTTTGAGCAGTTGGCTAACATTCCAACGATCATGCCCATTTTGTTTCGTAAAACCATTTTTAAAACGATGAATTTCAGTCAATTCAAGGGATTGACGCGTATCTGCCAAAATCACACGCCCACTTGAAGCACCAATATCAACGGCAACATGATAAGTCATTCAATCGTCCTTTCTTATTTTTTGTTATCGTTTACATTTATGATTTTACCATTTCTACTATTTTTGCTACAATATCCTAAAAACAGTAAAATTGTATCAAATTTACAGATTAACAAGGACATTATGACTAAACTTAAAAATTTCCTATTTCTTCATACAGAACACGAAGAAAAGCAGCTCTCTGAACACCAGTTTGTCAGTGATTTTCCAGAATTAAAACAGCTAAATGATGCCGATATTCCAATCATTAGCCAGCAAATTTTTGGAACAAATAAAGAAGTTTACATTAGTAAGCACAGTCGTTTTGCAGATTACCCTGCTCATTCTCATCAATTCCTTGAAATCAACTATGTCTATCACGGCACTTGTGAACAGGTAATCAATGGCAAGACTTATCACTTTCAAACAGGTGATCTTATCCTGATGGACACCGATAGTGTACAATCTATCAAATCCCTCGGTGAGGATGATATCTTAATTAACATTTTATTTCGTGATAAGTCCATCTCATTGGATTGGCTATCCGAACTACAGAGTCATAATAGTCTTATTTACCAACTTCTTCTCAACGAGACACTCTCAGATAAAAAGCAGAGCAATTTTGCCATTTTTCCTGCCGAAAAAACACGTCCTGTTATCCCCATCCTTAATCAATTATTGGAAGAATATTTCTTCCCGGGAGATTTTTCTGATAAAATCATCAGTAATTACCTTTCCATTCTCATGTACCATTTAGCACGAACCCTATCCAAAGTGACTCAGGAAAATCTTTTAACAAAGACCAATGATCCCTTTGCTAAAGTGCTTGAATTAATAGACCAAGAGTTTTCCAAACTTACCCTGAAAGATGCCGCTAAAAGACTCAATTTCAATAAAAATTACCTTGGTAATCTCATCAAGGAACGAAGCGGCAAAACTTTTACCCAAATCCTCCATCAGAAACGCCTCTCACGCGCCAAACTCCTCATCGAATCCACTCAACTCTCCATTCAAGACATTGCCCAACAAACCGGTTTTTCAAACCGCACCTTCTTTTATAAAAAATTTGAAAAAGAGTATGGAGTGAAACCATCCGAGTTAAGGAATTATGATGAAGTAAGTAAAGATTAGTTATACTTTTTTAATATTGAAACATCCAATAATGTCTAACAATCTCCCCACAGAATGCCAAAATTTTTCATTTTGATAGCTTTGAATACTGACTGGCCTATAAGAACCACTTCGTAGCAAATGTGTTTACTATTTCTTTTTTAATCAATCATCATTTAGTCTTTATGCCCCCAATATGAGGTTGAAATGAATTTTAGATAAACATAAACACTTGGACAATCATTACAGTCCTTCCACTTCAAAAATGTGTTATCATATCTTTATGACCTTTATCCAAGATTTTAGACAACCCGCCTTAGATGTTGTCAATGAAGGCCACACCAAAGTAGAAGCTTGCCGTGTTTTCAAAATGAGACTCACAACCCTAAAAAAATAGGAAGTAATGTTAGGAACCAAAAGTCATTTAGAGGACAGCCCAAGAGAACCTCCCCCAGAAACTTCCTAAAAACGAGCTCCTCGCCTACGTTGAAGAACATTCAAAAGCTTATATACGTGAAATCACCGAGCACTGTTGCTGCACCATCAATGCCGTATGGAAATCTTTCAGAAAACATGGCATCACTTAAAAAAAAGGCCACTACCTATCACGAGCAAAAGCCATAAAGCGTAGAACAATTCCTGGGTATCCTGTCTGCATTAATCATGATTCCCATTGTTTTATATCGATGAAACAGGTATTGACACCTCCCTTTATCGGAAAAATGGCAGAGCAAAACGCGAACAAAAGGTTTATAGCACATTAGTGGCAGATGATTTGAACGGATGGATATCGATTGTCGTTGATCAGATTGATAGCGTTTTATTGCCCACTTAATTTATAAACAACATGTGATCAGTGAGTTCTTTATCAAATGATTCGACAATTACCTTATACCAGTATTAGGCGGCTCATATGTTATTGTCATGGATAATGCCAGTTTCCATCCAAAGAAAGCGCTAGACAAGACCTGCATTTCACAAGGTTACTATTTTTAACCCCTACCAACCTAGCCACCTAAATGTAACCCCATTGAAAAATCTTGGGTAATCCTAAAAAAAAGCGTCATAAAACTACTCGCTTAGTGCCAAACAATTGAGGAGTGTTTGAGAACAGTTCTTTAAAGTGGAATGACTATATTTTGATCAAATACTGTCCTTGACAAAAATAACTTCCAAAATCACTGACTTTGGAAGTTTTTAATATATTTCGAGTGCCAACATTATACAGTTATCATCATTTATATTTTATAATGAATTGTAACACTAAGACAATTTATCTTAATCTTAATATTAAAAAACTAAACAATTATAACACTAACACAAAATAACCTGAGCAGGTACGGTCTAAATAAGAACTTATTATGAGTAGTTTTTATCCGTCTTTAGAGTTTTTACAATATTATTTTTTATACGAATCAATCGGTAAGGTTATCTCAAATATCTTAGAATAAGGAGCTACATTTTCCGTGCGGAGAATAATATTACCACGATGCATTATAACAAATTGTTTAACAATGGACAAACCTAACCCTGCACCACTCTTGCCAGCAGTTCGGGCAGGACTGCCAGTGACAAAAGGTTGAAAAAGGGTTTTTGCTACCTCTTTGGATATTTTTGTTCCATTATCAGCAATTGACAAAATTAACACATGTTTCTCACGCTTCAAGGTAAAGGTCAATCGCGTTTTTGGAGGATTATACTTCAAAAAATTATTCAACAAGTTGTCCAAGGCTCTTGTAAAACTTGTAGTATCTAATTGAGCATAATAGGCAATTTCTGGGATATCTATCTCCAATTCATAATCCTGCAAAATGAATTCATCATAATGTTTTGCCCAGTAACTTCTTAAATATTCACAAAAGTCTATCGTTTTGGTCTGCAATTGAAATTTTGGATGCTGTGCTTGACTAAAATCAAACAAGGATGAAATCAATTCATCTAACAAGACAGCTTTTTGATAAATAATTTGCGTATAACGTTCACGTGTCTCATTAGCAATCAAATTATCTGCCAAGGCTTTTGAATAACCTTGAATTACCGTCACAGGTGTTCTTAAATCATGAGAAAGGTTGGCAATCATCGTTTGATTACTTTCTTCAACTTCTTGACGCTTCTTCTCACTATTATAAAATTCAAGAGATACTATATTGAAGGTTTTAAAAATTTCCATCAATTCTTTCGGACCATTGTAATCGGTAACTGTCTCAATCCGATCTTTTTGAGATAATTTTTTAATAGCGTCATTCAATACTTTCAACGGCATAGAGATTCTTTTATTTAGGCGCCATGTAAATACGATAATAATTATCGTAACAATAATTAATAAAATTCCAAGATTAAAGATGGTACTGTCATAAAAACGTTGTTCTACCAGCATAATATCGTATGGCCTAAACATAACTAATGTCATTTTTTTACCACTATTAGTCTTAAAGTCATACTTATAGACGTGAAAATCATCAAACAAGGTTTGAGTCAATAGACCAATTTCACGTGGTGTAAAACTCTCTTTTCGCGTTGACGTATTCGCAATTAAAACATTTAATTGCTCGTCTAATAAATAAACAAACTCTTCTTCTTCGACAATTACTCCTGAAGCAACATATTTATCTGCGATTTCCTTATTTTTCTGAATAAAATAACGTCCTTTACCATCAACTTCCGTGTACCTTGTACTTGTATAATAAGATTCTGTATCATAAGGTAGCATAATCTCTAACTCCTCTGGAGAAAAAGAGTAACTTTTAGAGGGATTACTAGAATAAATAACACTTCCATCAGAAATGACTTCATAAAATTGACCATATCTATTAATAATAGAAAGAGATTTATCTGCAAAATTTTCACGCTTCAATTCCTTCTCAATTTTAGAAAGATCAGTCATGGAAATACCCATCGTTACTTTCTCCAGCATAATTAGTGATAAAAAAATCCAAGTAAATATTGCCACAAATAAAACAACCATATAGATAATGAATTGAGATAGGAGCATTCGAACTAAGCTAACGCTTTTTTTAGGTCTGCTTTTCAAATTTATAGCCTATACCTCTCATCGTTTTTATATAGTCAGGATGTCTAGGATCATCTTCAATCTTATCTCTAAGGTTAGAAATATGAACAACAATTGTACTTTCATCACCATCTATAAATTGATGACTTCCATTAATCTCTTCATACAACTGCAATTTCGTAAAAATTTGCCCTGGGTATTCCATCAATTTTTGAAGAATTTTAAATTCTGTCGCCGTTACTGCAATAGGTTCTCCATTTTTCCTTAACAACACCTCATCAATATTTAATCTCAGAGAGCCCGCAACAATTTCCTTTGTCTCTTTCGATTTTGAATTCAGTTCATAGAACCTACGCAAATGCGATTGCACACGCGCTACAACTTCCAAAGAATTAAAAGGTTTTGTGATATAGTCATCAGCACCAATATTTAAGCCTAGAATTTTATCCATGTCTGACATTTTAGCCGATAAAATAATAATTGGGATATTACTATCCTGTCTGATTAATTTTGTCAGCCCATAACCATCCAATTTCGGCATCATAATATCGACAATCGCTAAGTCTACCTGATTTTGCTTAAAAAGCTCATAAGCCTCTTCGCCATCGTTAGCAATCAATACTGTATAAGACGAATTTTCTAGATATAATCTGAGTAATTCAACAATATCCTGATCATCTTCAGCAAGCAATATCGTATACATCACTTTCCTCCTCGTAAAGGTTCAATAATTTCTTTCTCCTATTGTAGCATTTTATGACAAAATATGAGCACCAATTCTAGTTAAAACCTTCTGCCTTCACCCGTTACATGTTTACAGTTGTTTTCCGTATTAGGTAGTATTTGTGTGATAATAAGGTTATTTTCTTCAACGATCCGATTACGAAGTATCAAAGCATAAAATGGACCGACACAAATCAAGGTCCACCAAGCATGACATAGCAAACTAAGACCTACTAGTTCTGGCGCAATATTTAAAAAGTAATTAGGATGTTTCACGACACGAAATAGCCAGTGATTGTTAAATTGGTGATTTTTAGCAATCATCAGCTTAACAGTCCAAATATCAGATAACAAATGGATAACAACACAAAGCATGATAAAGGCAAATAAAAGTAAACCTAGCCCTAAGAAACCTACCTGATCAAGTATTGTATGACGTACATAAGCCTCCACGAAGCATCCTAGATAAAATAAGATATGAGCAACGGTTAGTAATTTCGTATTTTTAACGCCATATTCAATACCACCATTTGCTAGAATATCAGCCTCATTTTTCTTAGAAATCGTTAAAAAAGCTAGTCGGAGTATGAAAATAGCTCCAACAATCATTAAAATCATTTTATTGTTTTCTCCTTTCAATCAATTTTAAATAAACATAGAAAAGAGTTTTTTAACCTCTCTATGTACTGTAATTCTCTACTTCATAGATTTACGATGACGTTTCACCACATAGATTATAAATGATAAAACTCCTAAAACGCCTAGAAATACCACCAACTCTGTTGTTAGACTTGATTCCAATGAATTTGCTCGTGGAAGTTTTTCGGTATACGACATGCCATTGCTTTATTAGATTCAATGACATCATGATTTGATGTTAAACACAACTGCTCTTTAACGATTGGTTTTAATTCCAATACTTTCATTTGTTCCTTATCACGATGACTTTTTTGTGACCGACCAGGTTCTTTCTTGTTCATCTCATGGCTTTGGTTGAGACTTAACATCTGCACAAGCATCCCATCTTTTGGTCGCATCTCAGATATAGTATCCATATCCTGTCTTGGTTATTCTACCACTTTATAAACAAGTACATAAACACTAAAGTGTGTAACCTTAAATCCTACGCTTCCATCGGGATTTGTTATAAACGGCAACCTTTCTTTCATAGAGCCTAAAACATAGCACACTTTATCAACACTAGCTTTAGCTAGCACAGTTACAGTAACCTCTCCTGTTAACTGAGCTGTTCCTCCTCCTGGATAAGAAAGTTTTGATAAGACTTTCTCCTCAATAAACTTTTCATCAGCTGCCGGAACAATATACCCATTGACCTTCACTTTACTCTGCAAATCGTGTAAATCGATCGGTAGTATTTTCCTTAGCATGAACTGTCGAAGTCATGACATTTGTTACTGCCAACATTATGTACTTACCATACTAATCCATGCTTTTTCCTCTTAATCATTTTGACATGATATACTGAATTTTCATTTAATTTTTAACTCCTTTTATTTATTCATACTTAATTTTACAGGCTTTTTTTGACTTTACAATAGGCTTCGTGACGATTTTATCTAAAGATAAGACAATCTTAAGGTTATCTAAATATTATTAATGCTATCTTTATATTGTTAGTTTTTTTCACTTAATCAATCTACTTTCATACATGCTTAATATTTGCTGGAGGTTTTTGACTTCCAACATAAGACAATTAACGAGACTTTCATACACTAGGAGATTACCGTTAGTGCTGTTTCTTAAATGATATTGATGAAGACTATTTTTGAGCTAAAAATAAGTTTGATCAGCAAGAACTCGTTTACCTACTAGTACCAAAACATGATATTTCTTGAGATTTTGTGCTCTGAGGATGGCTGAAAGAGTAGGTAGCGGTAAAGGAACTCAAGGCTACTGATGAATGAAATAAGGATACCAAAATACTGTTGAAAACTTATGGATATTGTCTTTTTTAACATTGTCAACGAGAAGGATTATTCTTAACTCTAGAGAAGTACGATGCTTCTATATAAAAGTCGCTTCAGTGGATACGGATTACTGTATCTGTTTTTATACTTACTTTAAATTCAAAATCTGAATCTAAGTTCTTCTCTGATGATTTTTTTCATCTGGCAGCATGCATTATAGTAAATTGAAAAAAAGATTAGGATAAATAATAGAATAACCAATAGTATTATCGCGGGTTAAAATGATCCATCTGTGTCCTGTTCTTAATTCAAATAACTATACAATAGCGAATGATTTCAAGGGAATCAAAACGGCTTTGCACCTCTTTAAACGAGGAACAAGGCCGCTGCTCAATCTTTTATATTATAGTATTGTCCACTTAAAAGAAGCAGTTCAGTCCTTTCTAGGATGTGGTTTTCACAATCCCTTACAGCTTACAAAGGACAGTGCTCTACTGTTTAGAGAGAGAGTCCAACGTATAGCTCTGATAGCAAAATAACTGGAAAGTTAAATCGTTGCAAAATCATTTGGGAGGTTAGTCCTTGCTTTTCTTGATTTGTGTAATTCCTAATAATGCTAGTAGACTGCTACCCAACAAGGCTAAGATCGACGGTAGGTCACCAGTCATCGGTAACTGAGCTGTTCTCTGAATAGAAGTTGTCTTCGTTTTGGATGTTACAGGTATTTGCTTGACTTTTATCTCCAAATTTTCTGCAGGTAATTCCATTTTGTTAGATTTTACTTGAACTTCCTTGCTGACATCAGGAGTCATTGACGTTTTAGGAACAATCGGAGTAGATTCTCTAGGTTGTTCATTTTTGGGAGGGAGGGTTGATTTAAACTTAGGCGATGGTTTTTTCTCAGATTTTGGCTCTATCTCAGGTTTTGGTTTTACCTCAGTCTCTGGTTTCACCTCAGTCTCTGGTTTCACCTCAGGTTCTGGTTCTACCTCAGTCTCTGGATTTACCTCGGGCATTGGTTTCACCTCAGGTTCTGGTTCTACCTCAGTCTCTGGATTTACCTCAGGTTCTGGTTAAAGGTAAGGGTATG
>NZ_CACVCC010000007.1 GCF_902729355.1 Streptococcus sp. S784/96/1
TCAAGACAAAGAGGTAATACCATGCGAGTTGTATTTGGGATTGAGGTGAATAAAGCAAGTTCGGAAGTGGCTATGTTAGTCAATGGTGATAAGGTTCATGGCTACACTATGCCTAATGATTCTATCGTATTCAATCGGCTACTTGGTGACTTGAAAACCGTCCAAAATCCTGAGATTGTCTTCGAAGCAACAGGCGTCTATTCTCATCGCCTTCAAGCCTTTCTTGAGGACAATGGCTAGGCTTATGCACGGTTAAATCCTCTCGAAGCTAAAAAGCAACTAGACAGCTTACGTGTCCGTAAAACAGACAAAATTGACGCTGAAAAATTGGCTCAGTCTCAGTTTGTGCTGAATCATAAACCAACTTACGTCCAAGAGGAAGTCTATCAAGAGTTACGTGATTTAAGCCGATTCTATCAGAACCTGACAGAAGATATCGTTCGAACTAAGAACCGTCTCCACAAGGTCTTGCAAGTCACTTTCCCAGAGTTGGAAAGCCTCTTGTCAACACCAACTGGTGAACAATACTGGAACTTAGTCACAGCTTTTCCTTGTAAGGAAATGGTGCTTGAGTTGAGTAGTGATGAGTTATCACATGTCATTTGAAACTCGACATCAAAACGTATCTCTGACAAGCGTGTGACTTATTTGGCTGAGAAGCTTACTGAACTCGCTAAACAGTCCTACTGTGCTGTCAAGAAAACCTCTCCTGTATTGAAGAGGTTCGTTATTATGCGCAAGAACTGCTTCGACTTTCTGGACGCAGACAAGTGGTTTTAGACATTATGGTATCCCTAGCTCAGCCTTTACCTGAATACGATATCTTACTGTCTCTCCCTGGTATCGCAGAAACAACAGCGACTTCTATCATTGGCGAATTGGGAGATATTCGTCGGTTTCAGTCTGCCAATCAAATCAATGCTTTTATCGGGATTGATCTCAGACACTATGAATCTGGGAACTTTCTTGCCAAGGAACACATCACCAAACGAGGGAATCCTTATGCCAGAAAGATTCTCTTCAAGTGTATTCACACCATCGCTTCAGCTAGCCACACTAATCCTTGTCACATCGCAGACTTCTATGAGAAACGAAAAAGACAATCGCAAATAGCTTCAACTAAGCCACATACGATTGCCTCTATACATCGCCTCATAAGGACAATGTATTACCTCATAACGCATAACAAACTTTACGATTACACTTTGACCCAAAATCAATAAAGTTGTTTATGCCATACTATTCTAATACCTTATTTTAAAAAAAGCTAGATAAGGTGTTCCTTTTGTGTACACTTTTATCGCTGCTTAGCACAGAAAAAGAGGACAATAACTGATTGTTAGTTGCTGCTCTCAAATTATTTTTGCTTTAAACCCTTGGTAGGCTTGACAAATGGTAGAAGAAGAGAAGAGAAGAGAAGAGAAGAGAAGACGAATCTCGTCTTTAACTATAAGTCACTCACTACAGTTGACAAAGAGCTCAAAGAGTCACAAAGAGCTAAATTACAGAACTCAAAAAACGCCTGCTTACGAAGTGGTTCTAAAACTAGAAACACTTCGTAAACAAGCGTTGACTTGCTATTTTTTTCATCATATGATGAGTGTTCCCGCTAGGAAAATTCCTAGCGGTAGACCAGAGCTAGACTAAGAAAGTTTCCTTTCCATCATCATAACACTCAACAAAATTGATGATTTTATACTAATTCGATGATAGCCATTGGGGCTGCATCACCACGACGTGGTTCAGTTTTAAGGATACGTGTGTATCCACCGTTACGTTCTGCATAACGAGGTGCGATTTCTGAGAAAAGTTTTTGAAGAGCAGTTGTTGATGTGTATTTATCAGTTGCTTCATCATAGTTTTCTGATGCAATTTCGTTACGAACAAATGCTGCTGCTTGTCGACGCGCGTGTAAATCACCACGTTTACCAAGAGTAATCATTTTTTCAACGGTTTTACGAATTTCTTTCGCACGAGCTTCAGTAGTCACGATTGATTCATTGATCAAAAGGTCTGTTGTCAAATCGCGCAACATTGCTTTACGTTGTGAGCTAGTGCGTCCAAGTTTACGGTAAGCCATGTGTTCCTCCTCTATTATTTATCGTTTTTTAATCCAAGACCAAGGTCATGTAATTTCACCTTGACTTCTTCAAGGCTCTTACGTCCAAGGTTGCGGACCTTCATCATTTCAGGCTCTGTTTTCTCTGTCAAATCAAGTACAGTATTGATACCTGCACGTTTCAAACAGTTATAAGAGCGCACTGACAAATCAAGTTCTTCGATTGTTCGGTCAAGCACTTTGTCATCTGAAACCTTTTCTACTTCTTTCATTACATCTGTAGCTTTAGCCACTTCTGTCAAATCAGTAAAGAGATTTAGGTGTTCAATCAAGACACGAGCTGAAAGACCTAGGGCATCTTCAGGTATGATTGTGCCATTTGTCATGATTTCAATGGTTAATTTATCAAAGCCATCATTGCTACCAACACGAGCTGGTTCAACCTGGTAATTAACCTTTTTAACTGGTGTGTAGATTGAATCTACTGCCAGAGTCCCAACAGGTAAATCTTCACGTTTGTTTTGCTCAGCAGGAACATAACCACGTTTTTTTGCAACTGTCATAGTTGCTTTCATGGTTGCGCCTTCAGCAATGGTGAAAAGATAGTGGTCAGGATTCACAATTTCAATATCACTGTCCGTTAATATGTCACCTGCTGTTACTTCAGCTGGACCTACAACATCAAGTTCAATAGTTTTTTCGTCTTCGACGTGTGATTTTACAGCAAGCCCTTTAATATTAAGGATGATTTGCATAACATCTTCACGGACACCTTTAATTGTATCAAATTCGTGGAGAACACCATCAATCTTGATGGATGTTACTGCTGCACCTGGAAGAGATGACAAGAGTACACGACGTAAAGAGTTACCAAGAGTTGTACCGTAGCCACGCTCTAGTGGTTCGATAACAAACTTGCCATAATCTTTTGTTTCATCAATTTTTGTTATTATTGGTTTTTCAAACTCAATCATTTAGTTACTCCCTCGAAACGAATCTTGTGTAGTTTAGTTATTATGATTACACACGACGACGTTTTGGAGGACGAGCACCATTGTGTGGCACAGGAGTCACATCGCGGATTGCAGTTACTTCAAGACCAGCAGCAGCAAGTGCACGAATAGCAGACTCACGACCTGAACCTGGACCTTTTACAGTAACTTCAACTGTTTTAAGACCGTGTTCTTGTGCAGATTTAGCAGCAGCTTCAGCAGCCATTTGAGCAGCGAATGGTGTAGATTTACGAGAACCTTTGAAACCAAGAGCACCAGCTGATGACCAAGCAAGAGCGTTACCATGCACATCTGTAATCATAACAATAGTGTTATTAAATGTAGCGTGAATGTGAGCAACACCAGATTCGATGTTCTTTTTCACACGACGTTTACGTGTTGGTTTAGCCAAGATTTTTACCTCCTATTTTATTTTTGATTATTTTTTCTTACCAGCAATCGCAACAGCTTTACCTTTACGAGTGCGAGCATTGTTTTTAGTGTTTTGTCCACGAACTGGCAAACCACGACGGTGACGGATACCACGGTATGAACCGATTTCCATCAAACGTTTGATGTTAAGGTTGACTTCACGACGAAGGTCACCTTCAACTTTGATTGAATCCACTTCACGACGGATAGCATCCTCTTGATCAGATGTCAAATCTTTAACGCGGATATCTTCAGAAATTCCAGCAGCTGCTAAGATTTTCTTAGATGTCGCAAGACCGATACCATAGACATAAGTCAATGAGATTACTACACGTTTGTCATTTGGAATATCAACTCCAGCAATACGAGCCATGTTTTCTCCTTTCTATCTTATCCTTGACGTTGTTTGTGTTTTGGATTTGTTGGACAAATAACCATAACACGACCGTTACGACGAATAACTTTGCAGTATTCGCAAATTGGTTTAACCGATGGTCTTACCTTCATGTTCTAATCCCTCCAATTATTTCGAATTATTTAAAGCGGTATGTGATGCGTCCACGTGTTAAATCATATGGACTGAGCTCAACTGTAACACGGTCACCGACCAAAATTCGAATGTAATTTTTGCGAATTTTACCTGATACAGTAGCAAGAACTTGATGTCCATTCTCGAGTTCAACCGTAAACATTGCATTAGGCATGGTTTCAACCACCTTACCTTCAATTTCAATCACGTCTTCTTTTGCCACGCAAAAGCACCCCCTAAATTTCGATTTGATGTCCTCTGAGCACAGAGGTAACAATTATAAGTCAGACTAAGCTATTATATCATGAGTTTAATCAGTATGCAAGTGACATTATCCATTATTTTAGAGATGAAATCACTTTCTCTACATCGGCAAAAACAGAATCAATTGCTTGATTACCTTGAATATCATGAACAAGTTTTTTCGCACGATAGTGAGCAAGAATTGGTTCTCCTTGAGCAATGTTAACATCTAGACGACGTTTTACTGTTTCAGGCTTATCATCTTCACGTTGATAATAGTCTTCTTCGTTGTAATCACCAGCTGGTGGATTGAAAACTTTATGGAAAGTTTCACCTGTGACTTTATGGATAATACGCCCGCTAAGACGTTCCAAGAGACTGTCCGGATCAACTTCAATATTAATAACACCGTCAAGTGTGATGTCAAGATCTGCTAACGCTTTGTCCAAAGCATATGCTTGTTCAATAGTACGTGGATAGCCATCAAGTAAGAAGCCCTTTTCTGCGATATCGTCTTGTGCAAGACGTTCCTTAACAATGCCATTAGTCACTTCATCTGGAACCAACTCACCTTTGTCAATATATGACTTGGCAAGTTTGCCCATTTCAGTTTGGTTGGCCATTGCTGCACGGAACATATCTCCAGTAGAAATATGCGCCACACCAAAGCGCTCAACAATTTTAGCTGCCTGAGTACCTTTACCGGCACCTGGTAAGCCCATAATCAAAAGATTCATGAGTTTCTCCTTTTATTTATATGATATAAAGTTTCTTAAAGATGTTGTCCTCATTGTTATTAAACTCAACTCTTAGAATGATTCTCATTAATAAATTTAGTTTTTATATGTTAAATTTGGACAACTTTATTTTGTTTTCACATAAATTTGCCAGGTTTGACAAACTTATCTAAAAACAAAATAGAAGAATAGGGAAATCCCTATCCTCAATTTTGTTTGCAAAGCGTTTAATCTTCAATGTTCATAAAACCAGAATACTTTCTCTTAAGTAAGTAACCCTCTAGCTGTTTCATTCCTTCGATAGCTGTTGAAATTAGGATAAGAAGACTTGTTCCTCCTAGAGCCACACCCGCTGATAAGCCATACAATTGTTGGGCCAAGATTGGACTCAAGGCAACAAAGGCTAAGAAGATAGCTCCTAAAGTTGCCAATTTTTTAAGCAAGCGAGTGAGGTATTGCTCAGTCTCTCGACCTGGGCGAACTTTTGGAATATAAGAAGCATTCTTTTGTAGATTTTCAGCTGTTTTTTCTGGATTAACCTGAACAAAAGTATAAAAGAATGAGAACACAACAATCAAAATTGCATAAACTACCATCCCAACAGATGTTCGATAGTCAAATGCTGACTGTACAGATGATAACCAAGGCAAATTCCACCCTTGACTTTGGACAAAAGGAATTATAGTACTTGGAAGTGCTGTAATCGAACTTGCAAAGATAACAGGAATAACTCCTGCAGGGTTAATTTTTAACGGTAGGTATGAGCTCGTTGAAGCTCCTTTTGTAAGTTTAGTATACTGGATTGGAATCTTGTACTCCGCTTGTTGAACAAAGGTCGTGAAGAAGATAATGATGAGCGCTGCAACAATAAAGCCTACAATAAAGAGGTATGAACTTTGTAAATCGCTCGAACGAACGTTGACAAAGTAATCTTCATAAATACTTGAAAATGTATTTGGTAAAGCAGAGACGATACCGGAAAAGATAATCATTGAAACGCCATTACCAAAACCTTTATCTGTGATTTGCTCCCCAAGCCATGTTACAACTACACTACCAGTTGTTAAGATTGCACCAATTAGGATGTAGGTTTGTGGATTTGGTGTCGGAACAAGCGCTACGCTTGATAGGGCATTAAATCCATAGGTGATACCAATTGATTGGAAAAAGGCTAAGAAGAGCGAGATATAGCGCGTCGCTTGATTTAACTTACGACGTCCAACCTCACCTTGTTTACCCCATTCTACAAACTTTGGCAAAATATCCATTTGTAGCAATTGAACAACGATTGATGCCGTGATGTACGGGCTAACACCCAGAGAGAATACTGAAAAATTATTCATCGCATTCCCTGAAACAAGGTTCAACATGTTCAAGAATGGCAGATCACCTAATTGCTCCAGACTCTTTACATTTACACCAGGGACTGTAATATGAGTCCCTAGACGAAATACGAAAATAATAAAAATCGTAAATAAGATTTTTCTTCTAACGTGTTTCACCTTCAGCGCATCTTTTAATAATTTAAAGAACATCTGAGTTACCTCGCTTAGATGACTTCGACTGAACCACCTTTTGCAGTGATTGCTGCTTCAGCAGATTTTGAGAATTTAGCTGCTTTAACAGTCAATTTTTTAGTCAATTCGCCATTACCAAGGATTTTAACACCTGATTTTTCAGCGCGAACAATACCAGCTTCTTTAAGAACAACTGGAGTTACTTCTGCACCATCTTCAAAGATGTTCAATTGGTCAAGGTTAACCAATGCGTATTCTTTAGCGTTGATGTTAGTGAAACCACGTTTTGGAAGACGACGGAACAATGGTGTTTGTCCACCTTCAAATCCAAGACGTACACCGCCACCTGAACGAGCTTTTTGACCTTTTTGACCACGGCCTGAAGTTTTACCATTACCAGATGATGTACCACGACCAACACGGTTGCGAACTTTACGTGAACCTTCTGCAGGTTTTAATTCATGAAGTTTCATTTATTTTTCTCCTTTTTATGGGCATAATGCTAACGCTCCACCAGAGTGAAAAAGGACGCTCTAATGAAACTCGCCTATGCATATATTCAAGTTAAAGTCGCAGAAAATTCTACGACTTCAAAAGTTTTTAAACTTCTTCTACAGTTACCAAGTGAGAAATCGCGTTAACCATTCCACGAATAGCTGCGTTGTCTTCTTTAATAACTGAAGAATTTAATTTACCAAGTCCAAGGGCAACAACTGTTTTACGTTGTGCAGGAATGCGTCCGATTGGAGACTTAGTCAAAGTAATTTTAATTTGAGCCATGTTAATCTCCTTTCTTATGCCAAGTCAGAAACTGATACGCCACGAAGAGCTGCAACATCTTCAGCACGTTTCAATTGTTTCAAACCTTCAACAGTTGCGCGAACGATATTGATTGGTGTGTTTGAACCAAGTGATTTAGACGTGATATCAGAGATACCAGCCAATTCAACAACGGCACGAACTGCACCACCAGCGGCAACCCCAGCACCTTCTACAGCAGGTTTCAACAATACTTTAGCTCCACCAAATTCTGAACGAACTTCGTGAGGAATTGTTGTACCAACCATCGGTACTTCGATAAGGTTTTTCTTAGCGTCCTCAACAGCTTTACGGATTGCTTCTGGAACTTCTTGAGCTTTACCAGTACCAAATCCAACACGGCCGTTACGGTCACCAACAACTACAAGAGCAGCGAAACGAAGACGACGTCCACCTTTTACAGTTTTCGATACGCGGTTGATACCAACCAAACGCTCTTCAAGTTCTACTGCATTATCTTTAAATGCCATTATTAAGTGTCCTCCCTATTAGAATTTCAATCCGTTTTCACGAGCTGAGTCAGCCAAAGCTTTCACACGTCCGTGATAGAGATAGCCACCGCGGTCGAACACGACTTCAGTGATGCCTTTAGCAGCAGCACGTTCAGCAACGAGTTTACCGACAACAACGGCTTGTTCAGTTTTAGTTCCCTTAGAAACTTCTTTGTCAAGAGTTGATGCACTTGCGAGCGTTACACCCGCTACGTCATCAATTACTTGAGCGTAGATGCCTGTATTAGAACGGAAAATGTTCAAACGTGGGCGTTCTGCAGTTCCAGAGAGTTTTCCGCGTACTCGACGGTGACGTTTTTGGCGGAGTTTGTTTTTATCTGGTTTCGAAATCACAATTTTCACCTCTTAAAATTTTCTTTGTCTATTAAGACACTAGTAAAATTTTAGAGTATGACTGCCAACAAGAGAGAACTTCTTGCTGCGCTTGCCATAATCTATTATTTACCAGTTTTACCTTCTTTACGGCGTACAAATTCACCAACGTAGCGGATACCTTTACCTTTATATGGTTCTGGTGCACGAAGACTACGGATGTAAGCAGCAGTTTGTCCAACAACTTCTTTGTTGATACCTTCAACAGTGATTGAGGTTGGATTTGCTAGTGTGAAAGTAATTCCTTCTGGAGCTTCCACTTCATCTTGGTGAGATTTACCAACAGAAAGTACAAGTTTTGTACCTTGAAGTTGAGCACGGTAACCAACCCCGCGCATTTCAAGTTCTTTTTTGAACCCTTCAGAAACACCAACAACCATGTTGTTCAAGTTTGCACGTGAAGTACCGTGGATTGTTTTCATTTCTTTTGAGTCATTTGGACGGTGAAGAGTTACTTCTGTTCCTTCAACACGGATCTCAATGTTTGTGTTGAATTCACGAGTTAATTCACCTTTAGGTCCTTTTACAGTTACCAAACCGTTGTCATTTTTGATTTCAACACCAGCTGGCAAGTTGATAACTTTATTACCAATACGTGACATGTTTTTATTTTCTCCTGTTAAATTATCAAGCCGACTAGCGACTAGTTTTCACGGGGCGACTAACAAGTAGTCTTTAAAATTTGGTAGCTAGATACTCAACTTAACATTTATGCTAAATTGAACACGAGCTATGGTCTCTGTGAAAAAGATAAATCCTCCTAGAACATAAATGTTCTTCGTCAGATTTCCTATTTTCACTTTGCCCATAACGCTCTTTGTATCTTGATTTTACCAAACGTAAGCAATAACTTCTCCACCAACGTTCTTTTGACGAGCTTCTTTATCTGTCAAAAGACCTTCTGATGTTGAGATGATTGCAATTCCAAGTCCATTAAGAACTTTTGGAAGATCCTCACGTTTAGTATAAACACGAAGACCTGGTTTTGAAACACGTTTCAAGTTAGTGATAACACGTTCACCGTTTTGTCCATATTTCAAGAATACACGAATAATCCCTTGTTTATCATCTTCGATGATTTCAACGTTTTTTACAAAACCTTCACGTTTAAGGATTTCAGCGATACCTTTTTTGATGTTTGACGCAGGTACTTCAAGTACTTCGTGACGTGCTTGGTTAGCATTACGAATACGTGTCAAAAAGTCTGCAATAGGGTCAGTCATAACCATTTTAAATTTCTCCTCTTACTGGCAGTATGATTACTTCACTTACCAGTTAATGATGCCCGAAGGCGTGTATGCGTATGTATACATTCGCATTATTTGATTTAAACTCGGGCTACGGCCTGTGTAAAAAAGAGGTTCTACCCTTTTAACGGGTGTAAATCTTCTTAGAGCACAAATGTTCTTCGTCAGATTTCCTATTTTCACTTAGTCCGTTACGCCCTTAGTATCATATTATTTGAGCACGGCTAAAATCCTAGTGAAATAGATAGACTTTCTTGAAGTCAAAAGACTTCTACGTCTGTCTTCTATTTTAACTGTGAACTTTTAACGCACTCGTATCATGTTTTTACCAAGATGCTTTAGTAACACCTGGGATTTGACCTTTGTATGCTAATTCACGGAAGCAAACACGGCAAAGTTTAAATTTGCGGTAAACTGAGTGTGGACGTCCGCATTTTTCGCAACGTGTGTAAGCTTGCGTAGAGAACTTCGCTGGACGTTTGTTTTTAGCAATCATAGATTTTTTAGCCATTAGATTTACCTCCTATATTATTTTGCAAAAGGCATTCCAAGGCCTTTAAGAAGTGCGCGTCCTTCTTCGTCTGTGTTAGCAGTTGTAACGATAACGATATCAAGACCACGTACTTTATCAACATCATCAAAGTTGATTTCAGGGAAAATCAATTGCTCTTTAACACCAAGTGTGTAGTTCCCGCGTCCGTCAAATGATTTTGTTGGAACACCGTGGAAGTCACGCACACGTGGAAGTGAAACAGTAACTAATTTATCCAAGAATTCGTACATACGTTCACCACGAAGGGTAACTTTTGCACCGATCGCAACACCCTCACGAAGACGGAAGCCGGCGATTGATTTCTTAGCTTTAGTGATAAGTGGTTTTTGACCTGAGATAAGTGCCAATTCAGCAGCTGCTTTTTCCAAAGTCTTAGCGTTTGATACAGCTTCACCAACACCCATGTTAAGAACGATTTTCTCAACTTTTGGCACAGCCATAACTGATGTGTAGTTGAATTGTTCTGTCAACGCAGGAACAACTTCTTTAAGATATTTTTCTTTTAAGCGATTTGCCATTATACTTCTCCTTTCCTTCGTGATTAATCAAGCACTTCGCCTGATTTTTTGTTGTAACGAACTTTTTTGCCGTCAACAAATTTGTAACCAACACGACCAGATACACCATTTTTGTCAAGAACTTGTACGTTTGACACGTGGATAGCTGCTTCTTTTTCAACGATAGCACCCTGAGGGTTTTCGCTGTTTGGTTTTTGGTGTTTCTTAACGATAGCAACACCTTCTACGATAACTTTGTTAACTTTTGGAAGTGCCTTAAGAACAACAGCTTCAGTGCCTTTGTCCTTACCAGCAATAACGCGAACTTTGTCGCCTTTTTTTACAAACATTGAGAGTTTCTCCTATATATTTCTTACGCCCCTTAGGGCACCCTGCAAATGATGCAGGGGACTAATTGTTTGAGTTAATTAAAGAACTTCTGGTGCAAGTGATACAATCTTCATGAAACCACCGTCACGCAATTCACGTGCAACAGGGCCAAAGATACGAGTTCCGCGAGGGTTTTTATCTTCACGGATGATTACAGCAGCGTTGTCGTCAAATTTGATGTATGAGCCATCTGGACGGCGAGCACCTGTTTTTGTACGAACGATAACTGCTTTAACCACGTCACCTTTTTTAACTGCTCCCCCAGGAGTAGCTTGTTTTACAGAAGCAACGATGATGTCACCGATGTTAGCGAATTTACGTCCTGAACCACCAAGTACTTTGATAGTAAGGATTTCACGGGCACCGCTATTATCAGCAACTTTCAAGCGAGTTTCTTGTTGAATCATTCCAATATTCTCCTTTTAGTGTGATTAGATAATAACAGCTTCTTCTACAACTTCTACAAGACGGAAACGTTTTGTAGCTGAAAGTGGACGAGTTTCCATGATACGAACGATATCGCCTTCTTTAGCAACGTTGTTTTCATCATGAGCTTTATATTTTTTAGAATAGTTGATACGTTTACCATAGACTGGGTGGTTACGTTTTGTCTCAACTACAACAGTGATTGTTTTTTCCATCTTGTCAGATACTACGCGTCCAACAAGAGTTTTACGTTGATTACGTTCCATATTTGAATTTCTCCTTTCCCAATCTATTATTTGATTTCAGATTGCACAGTTTTAACACGTGCAATTTGTTTTTTCACTTCATTCAAACGAGCTGTTTGATCAAGTTGACCTGCAGCTGCTTGGAAACGAAGTTCAAAGAGTTCTTTTTTAAGTTCGTTTTCTTTTTTCGCAAGCTCTTCTTGAGACAAGCCACGAAGCTCTTCAACAAACTTTTTGATTTCTTCAAGTTTCATGTCTTCTCCTTATTCTGCGTCGCGTTTTACGAATTTAACTTTAACTGGTAATTTGTGGCCAGCAAGACGGAAAGCTTCGCGTGCAATTTCTTCAGAAACGCCTGCAACTTCAAACATTACTTTACCACGTTTAACTGGTGCCACCCAGCCTTCAGGTGCCCCTTTACCAGAACCCATACGTACCCCGATAGCTTTAGCGGTGTATGATTTGTGTGGGAAGATTTTGATCCAAACTTTACCACCACGTTTCATGTAACGCGTCATAGCGATACGGGCAGCTTCGATTTGGCGGTTAGTGATCCATGAGCTTGTAGTAGCTTGAAGACCGTATTCACCGAAGTCAACTTGTTTTCCACCTTTAGCTTCACCGCGCATTTTTCCACGGAATTCACGACGGTGTTTTACACGTTTAGGTACTAACATTTGTTATTTACCTCCTTTAGTGTTTTTACGAGCTGGAAGAACTTCACCACGGTAGATCCATACTTTAACTCCAAGTTTACCGTATGTAGTGTCTGCTTCTTCCCAAGCATAGTCGATATCTGCACGAAGTGTGTGAAGTGGAACAGTTCCTTCTGAGTAACCTTCAGCACGAGCAATATCAGCGCCGTTCAAACGACCAGATACTTGAGTTTTAATACCTTTAGCACCTGCACGCATTGTACGTTGGATAGCTTGTTTTTGAGCACGACGGAAAGCCACACGAGCTTCCAATTGTTTAGCAATTGACTCACCTACAAGGTGTGCATCAAGATCAGGTTGTTTGATTTCAATGATGTTGATGTGTACTTGTTTACCAGTCAATTTATTGAGTTGTGCGCGAAGTGTGTCAACATTTGAACCACCTTTACCAATAACCATACCTGGTTTAGCAGTGTGAAGTGACACGATAACTTTGTTTACTGCACGTTCAATTTCAATTGTAGAAACTGAAGCATCAGCCAACTCTTTGTTAATAAATTTGCGGATTGCAAGATCTTCATGAAGGTAATCCGCGTATTCTTTTTCAGCATACCATTTCGCATCCCAGTCACGGATGATTCCGACACGCATACCAATTGGATGTACTTTTTGACCCACGATTTTACCTCCTTATTTTTCTGACACAACTACTGTGATGTGAGTTGTGCGTTTGTTGATTGGTGAAGCTGAACCTTTCGCACGTGGACGGAAACGTTTCATTGTTGGTCCTTCGTTTGCGAATGTCTCAGATACTACCAAGTTTGCTTTTTCCAAACCAAAGTTGTTTTCCGCATTAGCGATTGCTGAGTTAAGAACTTTCTCAACTTCAGTAGCAGCTTTGTTTGGCATGAATTTCAAGATTGCGATTGCGTCAGCAACTTTCTTACCACGGATAAGATCAAGAACAAGACGTGTTTTACGAGGTGAAACACGCACTGTACGAGCCATTGCTTTAGCTGAAGTAATTTCTGCCATCATGTGTTCCTCCTAGATTATTTACGACGTGTTTTCTTGTCGTCTGCAGCGTGACCTTTGTAAGTACGAGTCGGTGCAAATTCACCAAGTTTGTGACCTACCATGTCTTCTTGAATATATACAGGCACGTGTTTACGTCCATCGTAAACAGCGATTGTATAACCGATGAAACTTGGGAAAATCGTTGAACGACGTGACCAAGTTTTGATTACTTTTTTCTTTTCGTCGTTTGCTTGAGCTTCAACTTTTTTCATCAAATGCTCATCGACGAAAGGTCCTTTTTTAAGACTACGTCCCATTTTGTAGTTTTCTCCTTTAAAGTATGTACCACAACGGCCTGCCAGCAAAAGCTGGCTACCGAGCTGGCGGATGAATCAACTTGCTAGTTGATTATTTTTGATTACGACGACGAACGATAAGTTTGTCAGATTTCGCTTTCTTGTTACGAGTTTTAAGACCAAGCGCAGGTTTACCCCAAGGAGTAGATGGCGCTTTACGTCCAACTGGTGCTTTACCTTCACCACCACCGTGTGGGTGATCGTTAGGGTTCATTACAGAACCGCGGACTGTTGGGCGGATACCTTTCCAACGGCTACGTCCTGCTTTACCAATATTAACAAGTGATTGTTGTTCGTTACCAACTGTACCAACAGTAGCACGGCAAGTACCAAGAATCATACGAACTTCGCCTGATTGAAGACGAACAAGGACATATTTACCTTCCTGACCAAGTACTTGTGCAGAAGCACCAGCAGCACGAACAAGTTCACCACCACGTCCTGGTTTCAACTCAATGTTGTGCACCACTGTACCAACTGGGATGTTAGCAAGTGGAAGAGCGTTACCAACTTTGATATCAGCTTCTGGACCTGAAACGATACGTTGACCAACTTCAAGACCTTTTGGAGCGATGATGTATGCTTTAACACCGTCAGTGTAGTGTACAAGAGCGATGTTAGCTGTACGGTTTGGATCGTACTCAATAGTTTTAACAACTGCTTCAACGCCATCTTTGTTACGTTTGAAGTCGATCAAACGGTAGTGACGTTTGTGACCGCCACCATGGTGACGAACAGTGATGCGACCGTTGTTGTTACGACCAGCCTTTTTCTTCAAAGAAACAAGCAATGATTTCTCAGGTGTGCTTGTTGTAAGCTCTTCGAAATCCAAAGAAGTCATGTTACGACGGCCATTTGTCGTTGGTTTATAAACTTTAATACCCACGTTATTTCTCCTTTGTCTTATTCAGCTTCAGTTGCAAACAACTCGATTGCTTTAGAATCAGCTGTAAGAGTAATGATAGCTTTTTTAGTTTTTGAAGTGTAACCTACGTAACGACCAACACGTTTTTGTTTTGGTTTTGATGTTACTGTGTTCACACTTGCAACTTTAACACCTTCAAACGCAGCTTCTACAGCTTGTTTGATAAGGAGTTTGTGCGCACGTGTGTCAACCTCAAAAGTATATTTACCTGCTTCAAGAGCAATCATTGTCTTCTCAGTAATTACAGGTTTTTTGATTACGTCGTACAAATTCATTATGCAAGAACCTCCTCGATTGTAGAGATTGCTTCTTTAGTAACAAGAAGTTTGTCTGCGTTTACGATATCAAGAACACTTGCAGTTGTTGCAGTTGCAACAGTTACGTTTGGAAGGTTACGTGCAGAAAGTGCTGCAAATTCGTTTCCTTCTTCAATAAGAACAAGTACTTTTGTATCGATGCTAAGAGCTGCAAGAACTTTTGCAAATTCAGCAGTTTTTGGTGCTGCAAATGAAAGAGCGTCAACAGCTACAAATTTATCTTCAGCAACTTTTGCTGAGTAAACTGATTTCAAAGCCAGGCGACGAACTTTTTGTGGAAGTTTGTAGCCGTATGAACGTGGAGTTGGTCCGAAGACAACACCACCACCACGCCATTGTGGTGAGCGGATAGAACCTTGACGAGCACGTCCAGTTCCTTTTTGGCGCCATGGTTTGCGACCACCACCTGATACTGCTGAACGGTTTTTAACCGCGTGAGTACCTTGGCGAAGGCTAGCACGTTGGCTGATGACTACATCAAAGACAACTGATTCGTTTGGTTCGATACCGAAGATAGCGTCGTTTAATTCAACTGAGCTAACTTCTTTACCAGTTTGGTCAAATAGTTTTACGTTTGCCATGTTAACTGATTTCCCCTTTCCTTATTATTTAGCAGCTTTAACTGCTGATTTGATAGTGATAAGAGATTTCTTAGCACCTGGTACGTTACCTTTGATAAGGATAACGTTTTTCTCTGGGATAACTTGAACAATTTCAAGGTTTTGAACTGTTACACGATTTCCACCCATACGTCCTGCAAGGTTTTTACCTTTGAATACACGGTTAGGTGCAACAGGTCCCATTGAACCTGGACGACGGTGGTAACGAGAACCGTGAGCCATAGGACCACGTGATTGACCATGACGTTTGATAACACCTTGGAAACCTTTACCCTTTGAAGTTCCAGTTACATCAACAACATCACCAGCTTCAAATTGTTCAACAGTAAGTTCTGCTCCCACTTCTAAGCCTTCAATGTTTTTGAATTCACGGATGAAGCGCTTAGGAGCAGTGTTCGCTTTTGCGACATGGCCTTTGGCAGGTTTGTTACTCAATACTTCGCGTTTGTCATCAAAACCAACTTGAGTTGCAGTGTAACCATCTGTTTCAACAGTTTTCACTTGAAGAACAACGTTTGGAGTTGCTTCGATGACAGTAACAGGGATAAATTCACCAGATTCAGTGAAGATTTGAGTCATTCCCACTTTTTTCCCTAAGATTCCTTTTGTCATGAGAAAATATTTCCTTTTCTTAATTTTGTTTTTCAAAAAGTTTTTAATGAGCGTTTTTTATGCTCAAAAAAGTTTTTTAGGAGCGTTTTTTATGCTCCGAAATCAATTAAAGTTTGATTTCTACGTTAACACCACTTGGCAAATCAAGTTTCATCAAAGCATCAACTGTTTTTTGAGTTGGGTTGATGATGTCGATAAGACGTTTGTGTGTACGCATTTCAAATTGTTCGCGAGAATCTTTGTACTTGTGTGTCGCACGAATGATTGTGTAAAGGCTACGTTCAGTTGGAAGTGGAACTGGTCCAGCAACTGTTGCACCTGTGCGAGTTGCAGATTCTACGATTTTTGCAGCTGCTGTGTCAAGTGTACGGTGTTCGTACGCTTTCAAGCGGATGCGGATTTTTTTGTTTGCCATCTTTTTCTCCTTTTTTCGTCTATTTAAGATAATAGGCTAGCTCTTCAAGAAAAACCGACTCGCGTTGCGTGGCAATGCAACCGTGCGTGTCGCAACCTCTTGCGTCAAAGCTATAGCTGTTTATTTACAGCACCATAATAGTTTAACAAAAATCTCCTGCTGTTGCAAGAGATTTAATGCGATTTTTTATTTTTTTGGCTTATTTTTTAACCTTGCTCTCACTTCTCTTAAAAAGTCAGAATTATCTTCGAAAATTTTCGTGTGATTTGTTCAAATGTATTAAACTGAACTCATCGTTTTAATCAATTTTTCGAGTGTTAGTTTTGATATCCCTGTCTTCTATAGATATAACTTAATACTAGCCATCTAAAGAGATTGTCCAAAATCGTTGCTATCCATACACCCACAAATCCCATCTTTAAAACAGTAACACTTAGATAAGTACATAGAACTCTGACACACCACATTCCTATAGTTGTCGCGTGGAAAGGGAGTTTGGCATTTCCTACCCCCTGCCAGACCGCTGTATAAACTAAAGTCCCCGCAGTAGCTACTGTTCCTAAAAACGACGCCAACAATACTAGCTCGCTTGTTTCTGAAGCTCTGCTATTTTCCGTAAAAAATGAAATAAGAATTGGGCCAAAGGCCAAAACCAAACCACTTATAAGAAGCATAAAAATCAAGGATAGGGCATAGGCCGTCCTTATCAACCGTTTTCTATCTGCATCAGATAATATTCCTATTAGAATAACTACTGCTGTCGCAATCGAAACACCTGGTAGATAGTTAAACTGAGTAAGAGTTTCTCCAATTGCATTTCCAGATACTACTGTCGTTCCTAAGGGGATAATCATCGAAAGAACGACAATATCTCCTGCCCTCATCATCAAGCGCTCCCCTGCCGCTGGTAAGCTCAGGCTCAATAATTCTCTATTGATTTCCCAAGACCAAGGCTGAGCAGACCAGAGAGTTGGAAGCTGTTTAGCAAGAATTATAATCCCTATAAAACGCGATAAAACCGTCGCTACCGCAACACCAGTAATCCCAAAATCCCAAACAAATACCGATAAAGCTGATAAAAGAGCATTTAAAATATTCGTTGTCAAACTAACATACATCGGTATTCTGGGACTTCCTTGAGAACGTAGGATAGCTCCAAGACTAGTCAGCAAACCTAAACTAATTGCCCCACCCCCAACAATAGCAAAATACCGATTCGCAGCTAAAAGAACCTCTCCCTTGACACCTAATAACGGCCAGATAAAATGACTTCCAAATATGGCTAAGATACTTAGAAAACTGCTAAGCAAAACTGTCAATATAACTGCCTTCCTTTGATAGAAAAGTAGTTTTTTAGAATCTCTTCGATTACGGGCAATCTGACTTGAAATAGCTGTTCCTAAAGCAATAAAGAGAGCTTGGTAAACCGCTAAAACATTCGTTGCAACAGCTACTCCAGAAACAGCGATAAGACCTAACTGAGCAATCAAATAACTATCAACAACTCCCATAAGGGTTTGGAGAATATTTTCCGCCATCGCTGGTAGAGCAATGGAGAGGATTTTTTTGGAATACTTGAACATTCTTCTATTATATAGAAAAAAACACTGAGAAAGCAACTCTCAGTGTTTAGGAATTCACTTCCAAACGTTGTTTGAAACGGTAAGCGTCACTCTTTGTGTTCAATGATATTTGAGGATACCTATCCAAAATGCCTCTTACTTTAAATAAACCTAGCCCTCGATTTTCTCCTTTGGTCGAATAACCTTTATCAAACACCTTAGTAATGGAAATTTTTTCCTCTGCTGTGCTATTTTCAATAATGAGATGATAGGTACCGTTCTCCATAAAATAGGCCAGTATCAGCTCAGGAGAGTCACTCACCTTAGCAGCTTCAATCGCATTTTCTAGGAATACCGATAACAACGTGATGTAATCTAATAAATCCATCGGTGGTTCATCAACCACCTCTTCCACTTCTACCGTTACAGCAATGCCTTTATGCTGGGCTTCTCTTAATTTAGCAGAAATCACACTTTTAATAGCGGTATTAGCTATGCGTGAAAGGTTGCCAATTTCATATTTTTCTTGGTAGAAAGACTTCCCTGTATCTGCCAAGACACTGGTATAAATAGACTCAACCATTTCCATATCCTTATCCTCAATAGCACTGGCTAGGCTACTTAAAATCGTCACATAGTCATGTCTGAAGCTACGAATTTCTTGATACAACTGTTCAATATGCCGACTATAATCTGATAAGGAACGCAACTGGTGTTCATAACGGTCACGCGATTCTTTTTCTTGGTTGATACGGATGCGATAACTCAGTGACAGCATCGCTGCGATATACATCACACAACAAATCACTGCTATCTGCTCTGCAATGTGAAAAGCCAATTGCTCTGAAATCGTTACTGATAGTGTGAGGCCTGCTTCAACCATGCCTTGTATCATGCCTAGCACAAATAGGCTAATAACTGTCGAAGACCAGTAAAATACCGTCAATATATTAATCGGTACTAATAGCTTGTCTAATAAGGCTTGCGAGGTGTAACGTCTAATCAAGGCATAATCAATATTCAACCATTTCGTTAATCCTTTGAATAACGCAAAGACCAATACGTAGCTCAATAGCGCAAACCAATCCTTATAGGAATTAACTATTGCTTCTCCGAAAAGCATTTTGAAATAAACCTCTAGGCTAATCTGAAAGAGACAAATCATCGTGTAAGGAGTGGCAGCATAGAAGAATCGCCGTGTCTTTGTTTCAAAAGGGAGCTTTTGGCGAACTAAGAGCCAGCAGTAACCAAAAACAAGTAACAGGGCAAAATCATCAAAAATATACCAGATAGGAACTAGAAAGATACTCTGTTGCCAGGTTATTGTAATCCCACTAATTGCTTTTAGCAGGTAGTTCAAACCAATAATCTGCATGACAATAAGTAAGAGGTGTAAAACAATGTCCATATGTCTCCTTTGCTAATAGTCACCCACCACCCTATTTATGAAAATAGCGATAAAGTTCTCTGCCAAACTCATTGCCAACTTCATAAATTTTTGGCCACCATTCTGATATAAACCACATGATAGCTAAGAAAAACAAAATCCCAACAGTATAACGTAAAAACCAAGGTAGGCGATTAAAGCCAACTTCAATTTGTTTATCAATTCTTCTTACTAATTGTAACATATCCATTTTTCCTATTCTTTGATTACTTTAATTTTTCGACGATTACTGAAGAAGGCTATCATAAATATAATCGGTGTGTACAGCACCATAACTCCCGGCGCAGCGATTTTCCAATAAACCTCAAAAGTGGTTCCAGCTTCTTGTGGGATTCCTGATTGCCAGAGCCAAACGGTTGTTAAAAGAAGAACAATAACATAAAACAGGGCCATTCTCAGTGTTTTACGAAACATTTTACGACGGGCCTCTTTCAGCTGAGAAGGAACTACTGTGAGTTTATCCCAACCAAATTTCTGGACTACGCTAGATTGATAGGCTAACGGATACACAACAGCTATCAGATAAGCCCAACTGGTTAAGTCAGTATAAAATAGCATAGATAATAAGAAACCTCCGATTAAGACTGTTATCATAAAAGGATAAACTTCTGATGACAATTTCTGAATCTCTAGCTCATGGTCAGTCGTAAAATCTCCTTCAATCCCGTAGAACCATTTCAAAAAACGATAATAGAACTTTGATTGGTATTCTTTTTTCATATTATTTACCTCTTAAACTTTATGGTTTAAGTATAGCAGAGGGAAGTTCTGAATCGGTTACACTTCCCTAAACGGTCATTTTTTCACCCTGAATGGTTGATTTAACAGATAACTAAAAGGCTGAGAGTATGCTTCTCAACCTTTCTTAGTATTGCTTTCTAAAATGCGCTGTTTCAGCCCCTTCATCTTGAGACGTGACACCAGACAGGTCTCCTCATCTGGAAAGACGGCTACATTGTCCTTATAGTTCAACGCCAGAATATTTTCTGGGTTGACCACATAGGAGCGATGGCTCTGATAAAGTCGTTTATCTAAGGCGATGATATCTGACAGTTTTCCATAAAATTCTAAACGCTCTGTCTTTGTCCGAAGATTGATTTTATGGGATTTTTCCGAGGTCTCAAAATAAAAAATATCACGAAAGGGTACCTGAATATGAGCGTAAGCTGTTTTGAATAGAAAAATATCCTCCTGAGGAACCCCTGTTAACTGCTCAAGAACGTATGAAACAACCTCTTCCAAACATTCGGTCAGCTCTGCATCATTTTGCCCCTTATCAATAAAATCCAAGGCTGACACCTTATAGCGATAGGTCAAGGTTAGAAATTCAGAATGAGTCGTCACAAATACGATATGTGCTAACGGATCCAAAGCTCTAATTTCTTTAGCCAAATCAAGTCCTTTGCGTAACTCATCCTTAATTTCAATATCTAGCAAAAAGAGTTGGTGACTACCCTTTTCAGAAATACTGTCTAATAGCTGACTAGGTTTTTCAAAAACATTCAGATGTCTTGCCTTGATACCTTTATTCACTAAAATTCCCGCTACAATTTTTTCCAAACGAAACTGTTGTTGTAGATTATCTTCAAGAATAAAGATATTTAACATGCTCTACACCAAGCCTAGATAGGTTTCCACAGCTTGTTGCATGTCTGCTGTCGCAACAACAGTTGTGTGACGAACTTCAGCTGTTTCCAGACCATTTACTGCTGAAGGAATAGCAACTTTAGATAGGTCATGTAATTTTTGAACCGCTGTGAAGTCATCACCTGAATCTTCTCCTGTCACAGCCTCGATAGCCACACGTGGGAATTTATAAGGGCTGGCCGTTGAAGCAATGATTGTTGGCGTGAGGTCATTTGTTCTAGCAACATACCTCTGGTAAACCGCAGAGGCGACAGCTGTGTGAGGATCTTCAATGTACTTACTTTCTTCGTACACACGTTTAATCTCAAGAGCAGTTTCTTCCTCCGTTGCATACCCTGCTTCAAAAAGGTCAAGAATAGACTGGTCAACATCAGACAAGGTATATTCTCCTGCAGTCGCTAAGTTTTCCATCAAAGCCTTGGTTTTCGCTGCGCTATTGCCCACCAAATGGAAAATGAGACGCTCTAAGTTTGACGATACTAAGATGTCCATTGACGGACTCGTCGTCACTTTAAAGTCACGTTTTTTGTCGTAAGTCCCCGTTGTAAAGAAGTCTGTTAAGACCTTATTCTCATTTGACGCACAGATGAGTTTCCCTACCGGTACCCCAATTTCACGTGCATAATAAGCCGCCAAAATATTCCCAAAGTTACCAGTTGGCACCGTGATGTTAATCTTTTCACCGTTGGTGATGTGGCCCGCTTTAACCAGCTGAGCATAGGCATAAACATAGTAAACGACTTGCGGCACCAAGCGACCAATGTTCATTGAGTTAGCTGATGAGAATTGAGCGTTATGCGCTAGCAATTTTTCACGCAAATCTGCATCATTAAACATGCGCTTCACATCTGTCTGAGCATCATCAAAGTTTCCATCAATAGCAACCACATGCGTATTGGCACCTGTCTGTGTGGTCATCTGCAATTCTTGGATTTTTGACACGCCGTCTTTTGGATAAAAGACAATAATATCTGTTCCCGGAACATCAGAGAAACCTGCCATAGCAGCTTTACCAGTATCTCCTGAAGTCGCTGTTAAAATGACGATTTTGTTGTCAACACCTTGTTTTTTTGCTGATGTTGTTAGCAAGTAAGGTAAGATTGATAGGGCCATGTCTTTAAAGGCAATGGTTGACCCATGGAAAAGTTCCAGATTGTACTGATTACCCAACTTGACAACAGGGGCAATAACTACTGTGTCAAATTTTTCATCGTAGGCTGAGGCGATACAGTAGTCAAGCTCTTCTTCACTAAAATCATCCAAGAAAGTCGAAAGAACTAGCTTTGCAACCTCTTGATAAGATGCATCTTTTAATTGTTCAAAATCAAGAGTGAGTTCTGGCAAAGCAACAGGTGTAAATAAACCACCATCTGTGGCTAAACCTTGCAAAATTGCTTGGCTAGCAGTTACTTTATTATTCTCATCGCGAGTTGATTGATAAACTAGGGTCATTGGATATCCTCATTTGTTGATAATGTTTTGTCTATTTTACCATAATTACCAGAAAATTGAAGCAAATATCTTTTTCAATTGGGTTTTCTAACCCAAGAATGAGTCAACTCCCAATATTTTGTATTGATGCGTTTTGAGGCTGGTAATGAAGAACATAGCCACCAAACTAACCAGGTAAAGACTGGCCGGGAAAAGCGTCACTGTCGAAGGACCTGACACATCTACATCTAAGAGTATTCCAATAATCACCGAGGAAAAGCCTCCGATTGATCGACTGACATTTGAGATAATATTGTTGGCTGTTGAGCGAATGTGGTGCGGGTAAAGGCGAGTAATCATAGCACCGTAGCCTGCAAACATCCCATTTACAAAGAAGCCGATAACATTCCCAAATTAGTGACGGTAGCAATCCAACCTGCCTGAGTCCCTGAAATTGCCAAATCTGCAATGATACTAGACATCGAAAATGATAAGAACATAACATTTAAATCATCTGTTCCAGACGCCACAATGGCAGAGGCAAGCGCACGTTGATTGTTTTTATCGAGTTTTAACCCCAACATAGTATTCCTCCTTTAATGCTAGCTCTTTGTCTGCCTTTATTAAATTGGAACCTACTCTATAAGAAAAGAGGTTGGGATAAAATATCTCAACCTTCTTTTTTTGATATGCGACGTCTAGCGCCTAAAAAGAGTACGACTTAACAAGACACCTCTACTTTAACATAATGAAAAAGTAGTGAGGACTTTCTCCCGTCGGAGATTTCCTCACTACTAATCTTAGTATGTTTGATAGCAATAACAGATTAACGCAGTGTTGATAGGCGGTCTGTAGGTTGACACTTCTCTCCCTTTCAAGTGTCCACCTAAAATAGTCCACTGGACTATTTTAGTACCACACAATCGTTAGCAGCCATCCTATACGAATGTGATGAATGTCGTTCATCTTATTTATTTCCAACCTCCAAAGGTCTCCCAGACCTTTAGAGCTGTGCGGATGTGGGAGTGAAACTGTCCAGTGGACAGTTTCAGCCTGAGCTTAGAGACCAGAGAGCGAGGGAAAGTCAAGACTTCGACATCATGACTTCTGTCCCACTCTCAGTGAAAGTTTCATCAAAAACCATGACTTATTAACAAAACAAGACTTCTTTTTTAGATTAACTTCCATGTCTCACAGGACATCATTAGAGTTATTCGCAATTTTTGATAGTTAATGATCATTTAGATGTCTTGGCAATGGGTTTGCTGAAATTTTTGAGAAATGTTCGTCGGATATAGCTAAGAAGTCAGACATTAGCTCAGTTGCTTCGTGTAAGAGCAGGAGAAACCTCAAAGCGATGTTAAAGCATTCATTCCTATTCCTTTTATATCTTTTAAGGTAACAGATTTGCATCTACGCCCATTCTATGACTACTGTCAAATATACCGTGTACTGTTCTAAAAGGTTATAAGAGCTAGTTCTATACCTAAATTTTATCCCAAAAGGAAGAAATAAGAAGGAATAAGCCGTTTACAAAGAGCTCTTTTAATCTTTTTTCTTTTGATAGATAGCACCTAACAAGCCTAAAAGACTGCCTCCTAGCCAAGTTAATGCTGATGGCAAGTCACCTGTAGCCGGTAACTGCTTGACCTGTTGAGGTTGAGCCATAGTTGTTGCATTAGAAATAGCTGATGTCATTGGTACTTTCGGTTTCTGTAGATTTTCAGGATTCTGTGATAACTCTGAACTCTTTTGAGTTTCAGACTTACTTGGAACTTCTGGACTCTTTTGAGTTTCGGACTTACTTGGAGACTCTGGACTCTTTTGAGTTTCGGACTTACTTGGAGCCTCTAGACTCTTTTGAGTTTCGGACTTACTTGGAACCTCTGGACTCTTTTGAGTTTCGGACTTACTTGGAACCTCTGGACTCTTTTGCGATTCTGATTTTTGTGGCTCTTCCGATTTCTCTGGGGTTGCAGGATTCTGTGGTACCTCTGTTTCTGGGAAGAATGGTTTTTCCTCATGCAGTTCAGGCTCTATCTTCTCAACTTTTCGCGTAAAGGTCAAGGTGACGCGCTTGATATATGACTTCTTATCTTTATCCTCATCCTCTTGTTTGAACACGTCATAGCCTTCTGCACCATCTTCCAATTCTTTGACACGATCTTCCAGTTTTTTCTTATCGTAGAAAGGAGTCTCTACCTGTTGACGATTTCCTTCTTCACCTGAAATAACTCTCAACAGATATTTTTCTTTGTAGAAATGAAGAAGTACACGCTTATCTGTTTGGAATCTTTCCACATAAGGGTAGTGTCCAGATTTATAAGCCTCTATCGTTTCCTTTAATTTTTCTTCCAATTCTTTTTGTGAACCATAGAAAGGATAACCAACCTGCTCTTTATCAGTACGTAGGAAAATAGTGTAAGCGCTGTCTAGAAAACCCATTATCAGTTCTTCTTCTGAAAGACCCTGTTTAGAGCTTCCCAAATCTAATCCTCTTGGCTTATGTGTAGACGAATCCGGAGTTGCTTTAGGCGCTTCTGCTTTCTTAGGTACCTCTGGCATCTTCGGAACTTCCGTTTCTGGGAAGAATGGTTTTTCCTCATGCAGTTCAGGCTCAATCTTCTTCTCAACCTTTCGTGTAAAGGTCAAGGTGACACGCTTGTTATATGACTTCTTATCTTTATCCTCGTCCTCTTGTTTGAGCACATCATAGCCTTCTGCGCCATTCTGCAATTCTTGGATGCGATCTTCCAGTTTTTCCTTATCGTAGAAAGGAGTCTCTACATGCTGGCGACTGCCTTCATCGCCAGAAATTACTCTCAACAGGTATTTTTCTTTGTAAAATTGCAAAAGCACACGTTTGTCATTTTGAAATCTTTCCACGTAAGGATAGTGCCCAGATTTATAAGCTGTAATCGTCTCCTTTATCTTTTTTTCCAATTCTTCTGGTGTTCCATGGAAAGGATACTCAATTCTCTCTTTATCCGTGTACAAGAAAATAGTGTAAGCGCCTTCCAAAAACCTCATCACCTGTTCCTCTTTTTCTGAAAGACCCTGTTTAGAGCTTCCCAAACCTAAACCTCTCGGCTTACGTGTAAGCGGCGCTGGCGCTTCTGGGGCCTTCTCAGCCGGGGCTTCTGGGGTCTTCTCAGCTGGTGCTTCTGGGGCCTTCTCAGCTGGCGCTTCTGGGGCCTTCTCAGCTGGCGCTGATGGGGTCTTCTCAGCTGGTGCTTCTGGGGTCTTCTCAGCCGGTGCTGGAGCAGACTCGGGCGCTGGGGTAGGTTCTACCCCAGGAATATCTATACTCCTCCTCTCTGATTGCTTCCCATCTTTATACACAGCAGTGGCGCCAAGTGGCTCCCCCTTCACAAGAGAGCCTAGGGGAATAGTCCATTGTCCTGTTTTTGGATCAAGTTTAATACCATTAAACCCACCCATATCAGATAACTTCCATTCATCAGAAAATTTGGTAGCTTCAGGAAAAAGATACCCCCGACTATCTTCATTAAAGATGAAGATCCCATCAAGTTTTACTGCCGCCACATCTTCATCCTCTGGAGGAGTCACAGTCACTGAATCTTCCTCTAGTCTCAACGTTGGAGGAGAAGGAGGGGTAGCTTCTTGACCTTTCGGTTGCTCAGCAGGTGCTACTTGCTTTTCTGGTTGCTCTTCCATCTCTGGATCTACTGGAACTCCTGGTCCAGGTAGAATATCCGGAAATTCTGGCAAGTGGCGCCCCTGATCTGTTAAATTTGGGAAATCTTCATCCTCGCCTCCAAGATAATCAAGTATCCCTCTTCCTTCTCTATCTAAGAGAAGAACTCCTCTATTCTCGAATGGTACTGAGTACTCTGACTCATCCCAATCCTCATCTCCATCAATAAGTTGCCATTGACTTTCTGAACTTTCAAGTCCACTTAACTCTTCTGCCATAACGACACTTGTTCCTGTCAAAAGAAGAGCCCCGACAAGGACAGAAGCTACGCCTCCCTTTAGTTTGCGAAGACTGTAGTAATCTTTTTTATTTTTTACTACCACGTGATTTCTCCTTTCTTCTGTGACACTATCCTTTTGGATAAAATAATCTTAACTACTAGTTAGTTTAAATCAAAAAAACAGATATAGCTATCTCGTTCGAGTATTCTTTATCTGTTTTCTATCTATATTCCATTATTAAGAATTAGACAAAATAAAATGGTTTAGAATCAACGTTTTTTGACGACGTTACTCTAAACCATTTACTATTTTTTAGACTTTTTGCCCAAATTCTAGTTAGATTAATCTATTATCTAGTAAAATCTAAAACTTTACGCCCTTGAATCTTACCTTCTTCCATTTCTTGGAAAACATCTGGAGCCGTTTCTACTGGCACCGTTTCTACAACAGGTACAACCAAACCTTGCGCACCAAATTCAAAAGCTTCTTCTAAATCTTTACGAGTACCTACAAGTGATCCAACAACACGAATACCATCAAGAACTGTCTTAACAATACTCAATTCCATGTATTCTGATGGAAGACCAACTGCTACAACAGTTCCACCTGCGCGAACACTATCAATAGCTTGGTTAAAGGCTACTTTAGAAACAGCTGTTACAACAACACCATGACAACCACCTGTTTTTTCTTGAATATAAGCAGCCACATCATCTACTTCTCTACCGTTAACAGTTAAGTCAGCTCCTACTTCTTTGGCAAGTTCAAGTTTATCAGCATTAATATCAACTGCTACAACATGAGCATTGAACACCTTTTTAGCATACTGTACAGCAAGATTGCCTAGACCGCCTGCACCATAAATGGCAATCCACTGACCCGGAGCAGCTCCTGCTTCCTTAATCGCTTTGTAAGTTGTTACACCTGCACAGGTAATTGATGATGCTTGTGCTGGATCCAGACCTTCTGGCACTTTTACGGCATAGTCAGCTGTAACAACCGCATACTCACTCATACCTCCATCTACTGAGTAACCAGCATTTTTTACAGAACGGCAAAGTGTTTCACGTCCAGTAGTACAGTACTCACAATGACCACAACCTTCAAAGAACCAAGCAATTGAAACACGGTCTCCAACCTTAAGTGAAGTTACTCCTTCACCCAATTCTGTAACAATACCAATACCTTCATGTCCAAGAATACGTCCAGGTACTTGTCCAAAATCACCATGAGCAACATGAAGGTCTGTATGGCATACACCACAGTACTCCACTTTTACCAGAGCTTCTCCATGACCGACTCTTGGAAGTTCATGTTCTACAACTTCAACGCCTGTACTTGCTTGATTTACTACTACTGCTTTCATAAATGCCTCCAAAAATATTTTTTATGTTCAATTAAAGAAATCGCTTACATATAAATTGTAAACGAATTCACAAAAAAAGTCAAGATGATTTTCAGTTTTTTTTCTGAAAATATAATTAACTGGTTATGTATTTTATCAGAATAAGTTTTTAGACTATTTCCTAAATAGGAGAGATTGACTTAGTAGCATCGAAGCCAAATGATATCTCATTAGTTTTATTGTAATTATTATATTAATTTTTGAAATATAGACAGCCTTTGAGCATAACATCACCGAAGATTTAACATTATCGACCTGATGCAAAAAAGAAGAGAAAGCTCTTCAATGACAGCATTCTCTTCTAAAGTTCTCTGATAATACTATTTTAAACGACCTGGACGTTCTTCGTAACCATAGTAAGCATCTTCAATAATTTCTTGCATATGATCCACCATTGGAAGGCGTGGGTTTGCTGGTGAACATTGATCTTCATAAGCAAGTAGAGCAAGTTCACGAGAATATTCCTTCAATTCTTTTTCATCAATTCCTTGATCACGCAAGTTCATTTTAATACCAAGGCGACAACCAAGATCATATACCGCTTTTGCATAAGAAGCAACTGCTTCTTCTGGTGTAGACGCTGGCAAGCCTAACATTCTTGCAATATCTTGATATTTTTCATCAGCACGGTAGTAATTATATTTAGGCCATGTTGCAGTTTTGGCAGGACGTGTACCATTGTATCGAATAACATATGGTAACAAAATAGCATTTGTACGACCATGAACCGTGTGGAAACGAGCACCAATTTTATGTGCCATTGAGTGTGAAATACCTAAAAATGCGTTAGCAAAAGCCATACCAGCCATAGTTGAAGCATTATGCATTTTCTCACGAGATTCAAAATCAGCATTCTTAACAGAGCTTTCTAGGTATTCAAATACAATCTTAATTGCTTGAAGTGCCAAACCGTCTGTAAAGTCATTGGCCATTTGTGATACATAAGCTTCTGTCGCATGTGTCAAGACATCCATACCTGTATCAGCAGCAACAAAATCAGGGACCGTCATAACAAGCGCTGGGTCAACAATCGCAATTGTTGGTGTCAATGAGTAATCAGCAATTGGGTATTTACGATTATTGGCCTTATCCGAAATAACAGCAAATGGTGTTACTTCTGAACCAGTACCAGACGTTGTTGGGATGGCAATGAATTTTGTTTTCTTACCAAGTTCAGGGAATTTGAAGGCACGTTTACGGATGTCCATGAATTTTTGAACTAAGTCATGGAAGTCAACTTCTGGTTGTTCATAGAAGAGCCACATTACTTTCGCTGCGTCCATTGGCGAACCACCACCTAGGGCAATAACTGTATCTGGTTTAAATTGACGCATCAATTCAGTACCTTTCATAACAGTCGTAATATCTGGATCTGGCTCAACCTCTGCAAAGATTTGATACGTTACATGATTGCGGCGCAGATGCAATTGTTCAAGGATACGGTCTAAGAATCCAAATTCAACCATTGATTTGTCTGTGACAATCATCACACGTTCAACATCACGACATTTTTGAAGGTATTGGATAGAGTCACGTTCGAAGTATGTTTTTGAAGGAACTTTAAACCATTGCATATTATTTCTACGTCTTCCTACTTTTTTGATATTCAAGAGATTGACAGCACTAACGTTGTCACCAACTGAGTTGCGGCCGTATGATCCACAGCCTAATGTCAAGGATGGCAAGAAGGCATTGTAAACATCACCAATACCACCAAAAGTAGACGGAGAGTTCCAAATCACACGAATGGCACGAACACGTGTTCCGAATTCTTTAGCAAGAGCTTCATCATTTGTATGAATAGCAGCTGAGTGACCAAGACCGTGGAATTCAACCATTTGACGTGCTTTTTCAAGACCATCTTCTGTTGATTCAGCTTTCAATACTGCAATAACTGGTGACAATTTTTCACGAGTCAATGGCTCTTTTTCACCCACTTCAGCACATTCTGCTGCTAAAATATTTGTTCCTTCTGGAACGGTGAAACCTGCTTGTTCTGCAATCCAAGTTGCTGGCTTACCAACGATATCTGGATTTAATTTAGCTCCGGCACAGTTTTTACTTTTAGCTTTGACACCAAAGCAAAATTCTTCAAGAAGAGCCTTTTCTTTTTTATTGACAAAATAAGTGTGATAAGATTTGAACTCTGCTATAAACTCATCATAAACTTCTTTATCAATGATAACTGCTTGTTCAGAAGCACAAACCATACCGTTATCAAATGATTTAGACATCACAATATCATGAGCCGCTTGACGGATGTTAGCTGATTTTTCAACATAAGCAGGAACATTACCAGCTCCTACCCCAAGTGCAGGTTTACCACATGAATAAGCCGCCTTAACCATCGCATTACCACCGGTTGCAAGGATTGTTGCAATGCCATCATGATTCATCAAAGCATTTGTTGCTTCAAGAGACGGTTTTTCAATCCATTGCACACAGTTTTCTGGAGCTCCTGCTGCAATTGCTGCGTCGCGTACAATCTGTGCTGCATGAGCTGATGATTCTTGCGCTGATGGGTGGAAAGCAAAAACAATTGGATTACGAGTTTTCAATGCAATCAATGATTTAAAAATCGCAGTTGATGTTGGGTTAGTTGTTGGCGTGATACCACATACAACTCCTACAGGTTCTGCAATCAATGTTAAACCTGTCACGTCATCCTCTTCAATAATGCCAACTGTTTTTTGATGACGCATATTGTTTACAACATGTTCACATGCAAATAAGTTTTTCGTTGCTTTGTCTTCAAAAACACCACGCCCTGTTTCACGAACGGCATGTTCTGCGAGGATACCATGAGCATCCAAGGCTGCTACTGAAGCTTTGGCAACAATGTAGTCCACTTGTTCTTGATTCAGTTTACGGAACTCTTCAAGAGCTTCGAGACCTTTTTGAACAAGACCATCAACGTGTGCTTGAGCTGCTGCTAACTTTTCTTCTGGGGTTACTGTTTTTTCCGCCATGTTGTCTCCTTAAAAAACATTGTTATTTTTTTCACATTTATAGTGTAATTTCATTATAGCATATATTTTAACTTTGTAAATAGTTTCACAAGGTTTTTTGAAAAATTTTGAAATTTGTGTTGATTTTTCGTTGAAAGCTTTTAAATTTTCTGATATTTAACATCATGAATTCTGTATTACACACTTTTGCAGTTTTTCCACACACAAACACACACTACTGTGGCTAATGCCTTCTGGGGTGTGTTGTGTTAGAAAAGAGCATAAGGGAAACTGATATCACGTTCCGTGATATGCTGATAGAATCAACATTTCTCTTGCCGGTAATTTTCTCGGCTACGCCTACTTACACACACTTGGATAGAGAAGCATCTTCATGATGTGGACTTTCCAACAGTTTCTGGTAAGCAACTTTCAGGACGACTGGCAGGCTATGTTCGTTTCCGAGTTTCAAATTATCGTGTTATTGCAAAAATTGAAAATAATGATTTTGTAATAACTAATCTACATGTTGGACATCGTTCTAGTATTTATCGCAGAATCTAACAGAAAAATTAGTAACTAAAAAACAGCGATGTACTACCCAAAAAAGTTTAATAATTAATTGAGGCTAAGGACTGTATTCTGTATTACACAGGACGCAGTCTTTTTTTATTTTATTTAACAAGAAGGGTGGTAAATTGATTTTTGTAATCTTTTGTCATTTAACAGTATTTATCGAAAAATCTGATAATAAAACCGAGCTGTTCCCAGCTCGGTTTTATTGTCTTTATCACCTATTGTTCAAGGTTTGCGTTTTGCTTTTTTCTTTTTCTTGAATAAGCAAAGAGCCCTGTGAATCCAGTCAACAAACCAAGGTATTGCAGAAGGTCAGTTGAAGCAGTACCGGTGTTTGGTAACTGTTTCTTCTGCTCTTTTTCTGCTGTTTTAGCTGCTGGTGCTGCTTGAGCAACTGGCTTAGCCACGCGTTGCTTGTCGCTTGATTTGGTGGTAGGAGTAATCGTATTTGTGTTTTTCTTAGGTTTTGGCATGTCTTTATTAGGCTCAAAACGTGGTTTATCATCATTGATTAAAGGATCAACTTTATCAGTCTTTTTCTCGTCTGACTTAGGCTGTTTTTCAGGCTCGACAGGCAAGATTGGTTTAATTTGCTCTTCTTTTTCTTTTGGTTTTTCACCTTCAGATTTTGGTACTTGCGGTTGCTCAGCTTTAGGTTGCTCCATCATATCACTTGGTTTTTTCAACTCAGCAAGTTTTGCTTTCAACTCAGCAACTAGAGCTTCTGATTTTTCTAGTTCTTTAGTCAATCGGTCTTTTTCAGCTTGTAGCTCTTGCCCATTGGCTTGCGCCTCTGATAAGCTCTTCTTGAGGTCAAGATTTTTCTTGGTTAACTCAGACAGTTTTTCTTCTAATTGTTTTACAGCATCTTGGGAATCTTGAAGCGATTTCGCTAATTGATCACGCTCTGACTGTAAGTCCTTTAATTTGCCTTGGTTTTCAGACAAGCGACGTTCTAAATCTGCTTTTTGTGCAGCAAGTTCTGCCTCTTTAGATTGCAGTTGTTTTTCCAAATTAGACTTTTGCGTCATCAATTCTTTGTTTTGACCCTCTAAGTCTGTTAGTTGTTTCTGCAAGTCCTTAAATTTTTGCTGATCTTCTTTAGGCAGCTGCTCTTTTGGCTGGTTAGCCAACTGTTCTTCAAGTGACTTCACTGTGCCTTCTAACTTAGCTTTATCAGCCTCTAACTGAGCTTGCTTAGCTTCCAAGTCAGCTTTTTCAGCTGATAAGGCTTGCTCGCTTTGTCTCAAAGCTTCTACTTCTGCTGATTTCTTGCCGATTTCTGTCTGACTATCGGTTAGTTTTTTATCCAGCTCTTCTTGTTTTGCTTTTTCTTTGGCAAGTTCTGCACTTAAGCGCTCTTGCTCTTCTTTAAGCTTCATGTTTTCAAGTTGAACATTCCCTTCAGGCTTAGTTTTTAGAGAATCTTCTAAAATCTTCTTCTGTGTTTCTAAAGTATCTATTACTTTTGCTTGATTATTTTTTTGGAGTTCTAAGTCCTCTTTTTGCTCTTTCAAAGTTTCTAATTGTGTTAGAGCTTCTCTATGTTCTTCTTGAAGTGCTTGTTTTTCATCACCAATGGCTTGAACGCGTTTCTCGAGTTTGTCCTTATCAGACTCCAGTTTTTGCTTCTCATGACTGAGGTTAGTTTTCTCGTCTTGAAGACGTTTGACTTCGGTATTAGATTTTTCTTGGTCTTCTCGTTGTTTATTCACTTCATCATTTAATTGTCTTATCTCCTCCTCATTTTCTTGCAACTTAGTCCTAAGCTCTCTCAGTTCCTCTTTCATCCTCTGATTCTCTTGACCAGTCTCTGTTCCTGAAAGTTTAGATTCCAAATCTCTTTTTTCATGTTGCAACTTTTCATTTTCTTGACTCAATCCATCAAGTTTTTGTAAAAAATCTTTTTGACTTTCTTTGAACTCCTCCAATTGATTTTCCAGAGCATTTGTCAACATCTTATTTTTTTCTTGTTCTTCATTTAATTCCTTAAGAAGTAAATCTTCATCATTTCTTCTTCCTTCATGAAGGTCACGCCCTGCGATTTCTTTCAGAAGAAGACTAAATAATCGCGCTCTAGCAGCATCATCACTTTCTACAAAAAAATTAAGCCCGTTCGGCTCCTTAGCCGCGATTCTCAACTCCTCAAGAGTAAACTCTTGAAGAACTTTTTTAACTTCTTCATCCTCAAACTTTTTACCTTTAATAAGGACTTTCCCCAATCTCTGAGCCGCTGCTTCTTTAGCCCAAACAGGGGTTGTTGATATGGTGCCTGCTAGCAGGGCTGCTGTCAAGGTCACTTGACACAGTTTTGTTAATTTGCGTGATCGCATAGAAAAAAACCTTCTTTCGCTGTTTAATAGCTAAATTATAGTTTATTATCCTATTAGCCACCTACCTAAAATCTGTTTTTCGTCTACTTTTTTTAGTAAAACGTACTAAGCAAGGAATGACTAAAGAAAAAGCGGCTTGGAAAAAAGCCTTCTGCCCTCTTGAATTATAAACTAAAGACAATATCATGCAGTGGTTAATTGAAGGCCTTGGAAATGGTCTCTTCTTCATTTTCAAGTGTTCGACCGAATCGTCTACTGGACAATTTCAGCCTGAGCATAAAAAAACAGAGAGCGAGGACAATCGACATCGTCATTTTTTGACGATTTAACGAATGTTGCCCCACTCTCTTACGTTTGAGACTGATATTTCTTTACTGGATGTCTTTGACTTTCATCATACGGATAATGTTACTCCGTTCATTTTCTTCCAGTTTCATCTGGATATAATCAATCGTCTCTTGTAGCTGAGGAATAATCATGTGTTCCAAGGCATTGACACGACGACGGGTTTTTTCAATTTCATCTGCCAAGAGCTGACAGGTTTTCTCAATCTCAGTCAATTCTAACAAATCCTGGCTGATGGTTTGGAAGGTATCAATGGCATCATCCATCTCACTATTGGAGTTTAAGAAACCGTATTGAAACTCACTTGTCTTCTCAGGTAACTGGACGTGAAGCTGAGGCACATCGACTGACATGATGTTTTTCTGATCAATCTGTAAATTGACAGCCTGTGTTGGCAAGGCAAAGGATTCCTCAATGAAACTTTCTGACAGGATTGACTTGGCAAGGACGAAGGCCTGCATCGCACGCGTTAGCCGCTCTTCAACCGACTGACGTAAGAGGTTATTTTGCTTAATCAAGTCAATAAAGCGACGCATGAGTTCATCTTGCTTATCCTTGAGTAATTTGTGACCACGGGTAGAGGTTTTCAATCGTTTTTTAAGGACTGACAGCTCCATACGGGTCGGTTTTACATTAAGTCTTGCCATAGGACTAGCCCTCCGTTTTTGGAAGGTATTCGTCTAGCATGTCATCCTTAATCCGTTTCAACTCTGTTCGTGGCAAGATTGACAAGAGTTCCCATCCTAGGGTCAAACTGTCAATGATGCTACGATTGGTGTAGAAGCCTTGGTTAATGTATTCTTCCTCAAAACGGGTCGTGAATTTCACATACAATTTATCCGTTTCAGAGAGGGCTGACTCTCCAAGAACGACTGCCAATTCTTTAACCTGCTTCCCTTGGGCATAAGCTGCAAAGAGTTGGTTCATGGTTGCTGCATGGTCAGCACGCGTCTTGCCTTCACCCGTTCCCTTATCTTTCAGACGAGAAAGAGACGGCAACACATTGATTGGTGGTTTGTAACCAGCATTATACAAGTCACGCGCCAAGATAATCTGACCTTCTGTAATATAACCAGTCAAGTCAGGAATTGGGTGGGTGATATCATCCTCTGGCATGGTCAGGATTGGAATCTGAGTCACAGACCCTTTTTTACCAACCAAACGTCCCGCACGCTCGTAAAGGGTTGACAAGTTCGTGTATAAGTAACCTGGGTAACCACGACGACCTGGTACCTCACGACGAGCTGCTGAGACCTCACGAAGGGCTTCACAGTAGTTGGTCATGTCTGTCATGATAACCAAAACGTGCATGTCTTTTTCATAAGCCAAATACTCGGCTGTCGTCAAGGCCATTTTTGGTGTGGCAATACGCTCAATCGCTGGGTCGTTAGCTAAGTTGATAAACATGACTGAACGCTCAATGGCACCTGTCTTACGGAAGTCTTCCATGAAATATTCCGCTTCTTCAAAGGTAATCCCCATTGCTGCAAAGACAACGGCAAATTTCTCATCTGAGTTAAGTACAGTCGCTTGACGGGCAATCTGAGCAGCTAATTCCTTATGAGGCAGACCTGAGCCAGAGAACACTGGCAATTTCTGACCACGCACGAGCGTGTTCAAATGGTCAATGGCTGAGATACCTGTTTGGATAAATTCATCTGGGTAGTCACGACGGATTGGGTTAATCGCTTGGCCATTGATATCAAGGCTTTGCTCTGCCAAAATCTCTGGACCACCATCCTTGACCTTACCCATTCCATCAAAGACACGTCCAAGCATGTCTTCTGACACCGCAAGTTCTAGCGGTTTACCACGGAAACGAACTTTCGTATCACGCAAGTTAATTCCTGCGGCACTTTCAAAGAGCTGCACAACAGCCTTGTCTTCTTGAACTTCCAAGACTTGACCGCGACGGGTTGAGCCATCTTGGGTTTGAATATCAACTAGCTCATCAAACTTGATGCCTTCAACACCCTCAACCATCATCAGAGGGCCGACAACTTCGCTGACCGTTTTGTATTCTTTAATCATTGGCAGTCATTCCTCCTTTCGCCACAATCGCTTTAAGCTCTTCTGGGATTGACAATAGCAGAGCTTCTAATTGATCGAGGTCTTTTTCAGCAACATACTTGGCACGCGCAATACGGTCACGTAAAGCAACTGTCCCTGATAAAATTTCATTGTAGTAGGCACCTAGCTCTAATGCTTTACGCGCTTCTTTTTCAAAGGTACTAATCAAGTCAAGCATGAGTGATTGTTTTGCATAAGACGTAAAGGTATCCACTTCATCAAAGGCATTTTGTTGGAGATAGTCCTCACGGATCATACGGGCAATCAACATGGTAATCTTGTCCTTATCAGATAGGGAATCAAGACCAACCAAACGCACGATTTCTTCCAATTCTGACTCTTCTTGAAGAGTTTTCATGGCATGCGTTACTTTCTCAGACCAGTTTGTTCCCAATTTTTCATTGAGGTATTTACCAATTTCATCTGAATAAAGTGAATAAGATGACAACCAGTTCATTGATGGGAAGTGACGTTTTTGTGCCAAGAGAGCATCCAATCCCCAGAACACTTTAACGATACGAAGCGTATTTTGCGTAACAGGCTCAGAAATATCTCCTCCAGGAGGTGATACTGCACCAATAGCTGTAACAGACCCTTCACGCCCTGTGCTACCAAGTGAAATGACTTTACCCGCACGCTCATAGTATTCTGCAATACGGCTACCAAGATAAGCTGGATATCCTTCGTCACCAGGCATTTCTTCCAAACGCCCTGACATTTCACGGAGCGCCTCTGCCCAACGAGAGGTAGAGTCAGCCATGATCGCAACATTGTAACCCATGTCACGGAAGTATTCTGCAATGGTGATACCTGTATAAATAGAGGCCTCACGTGCCGCTACGGGCATGTTAGACGTATTAGCAATCAAAATGGTGCGGTTCATCAATGACTGGCCAGTATTTGGGTCAATCAATTCTGGGAACTCATTCAAAACGTCAGTCATTTCATTTCCACGTTCCCCACAACCAACGTAAACGACGATGTCCACGTCAGACCATTTCGCCACTTGGTGTTGCACAACAGTTTTACCAGCCCCAAATGGTCCAGGTACCGCAGCTCCACCACCCTTAGCAACTGGGAAGAAAGTGTCAATGACACGTTGACCAGTCAACATCGGTTCTCTTGGATTTAATTTTTGAGCAAATGGACGACCACGACGAACTGGCCATTTTTGCATCAAGGTAAAGCTTTCTTCGCCAGTCGCTGTTTCAAGAACATAAACCGTATCATCTAAGGTGTAGTCACCTTCTTTGATAGATTTAACAACCCCTTCTTTACCGAAAGGTACCATAATGCGGTGCTCAATAACAGAGGTTTCTTGAACCGTTCCGACAATATCTCCAGCAACCACCTTGTCACCAACTGTAACTGTTGGGGCAAAATGCCATACTTTTTGTCGGCTTAGAGGCTTAACTTCTACACCACGTAAAAGGAAGTCACTGTTTGTTTCTTCATGGTAGGTATCTAAAGGACGTTGAATTCCATCAAACATCTGCGAGAGAATACCAGGTCCTAACTCTACTGAGAGAGCTTCACCAGTCGTCACAACTGGCTCACCAGGACCAATTCCTGATGTTTCTTCGTAAACCTGAATAGATGCGACATCTTTACGCATCTCAATGATTTCACCAATAAGGCCAATAGTTCCGACCTTACAAATATCTTGAATATTAGCATCTTCCATGCCACTAGCCATGACCAGCGGACCAGATACTTTTATAATTGTTCCAGTTTTCACACGAGCTCCTTTCATCAGATCTTTTCGTGTTTTATCTTCTAGAGAATATTCTGCCCAATGGCTTTTTCAACATTATCTTGAATATTTTGCATACCTAGCCCCAAACTCCCTTTATGATTAGGAATTAGGATAACTGCAGGCACTGCCTGACTGCGGTAGCACTCTAACGTTTCAGGGATTTCTTGAGCCAGACTTTCTGTCACATAAATAATCCCATAATTATCCTGAGCCAATTGGTCAATCGTTTGGCGAGCCACTCGGCTTGTTTTCGCATCAAAAATATCAAAGCCAATCATCTTGAAAGGGAGAATCGAGTCTTTATCACCGACAACAGCAATCTTATAAGTCATAAATCGGTCTCATCCTTTCTCTCAGCATAGCTTGGTCAAAATGGTTTACCTTGCCTGTTAAGATGAGGCGAAGATTTTTGACTTCCATTTCCTTGTAATAGTGATAGGCTAATAATGGTAAATAGCCAAAGGCTTCAAAGCGAGCCTCATCCAAATAGACATGTGATACACGATCACGTGCCAGTTCGAGCGATAAATTTAAGTTTCCATTTTGATCAATCATACCTGCTAGAGCACCAGCATAGGCTGTTTCATTCAACAAGTTAAGAATCTCTTCGTACCGATTGGCTTGCGCTAGCCCAATGAGTTCTAGTTGATTAAGTTGACCTTCATTTGATAAAACAGTTATCAGAAAGGCTCGCGACAGCTTTTTATCCCGCAAGCGGAAAATACAATTCAAATTATAAAGATCAACCCAAGCCTGTACCATGTTAAGAATAACTGAGTCATCTAACTCGCGCGCAACTGCTACCAAGTGTTTGAAGTAACGACGGTCAAGAAGGATATCAACACTTTCTAGTCGTCCATACTCACGATAATCTTGACAGGTATCCTGCACCGCTTGTACCAAGAGTTCTGGTAAGGTTTCAGATTGTTCTGTCTTGACTAGATTTCTCAACTCATCAATAGGATACCCCCCCATAGGTAAGAGGAGATCTGTTAACTCCAAACCTGCTAAATGATTTTTCAAAAGTACTTTTAGATTATGATAAGTATAAATCAGAGAAAAAATCTGAGCTACTGGGGCATCTTCAACTTGTTCTGTCACAAATTCAGATGTTTTAGCCAACTCTGCCATTAATAGCGGTTCAAAATCCTCAGTAAGATCATGGTATTGAGTTGATTTCAACAGTTGCTGAGCTTGAACGAAGTCTTTAGCCTTTAGCAGACTTTCAAAGGTATCTCGACTCAATAATTCCTTTTCACGAATACGGACAGCCGTATTGATACTTGCATAGTCAATATCTAGCATAGCAACCTCCTTGCTATCCAAGTTGACGTGACAAACGTCCCATCATGTCTTGGGTCAAATCAGTTAAAAGGGCACGGAAAAGGTAATTGTAACGCACACCATCAGCTTCAAGAACAAAACCTGCTTCGTTTGGAATATTTTCTGCATTCAAACTCACATGAGATGGCAGGTTTAAGTCATGTTGACTCTGTTCACCTAGCTGTAAACTGTAGTGTTTACGTTTATCCAACTGTTCCAAGACGCCTTGTAAGAAGCTGTTAAAAGTTTGGCTGTCCCAATTTGCCATGGCTTGATAGGCCTTGTCAAATAAGCTACGCAACTGCTCTTGTCGATTTGAAAGAATGGCATTACGACTTTTATTGTCAATACCTTGCAAGGCCGTTGCCGTTTCTAAGGCAAATTTACTATCTAGCTTTGCTTTTTCTGCTCTTTCTTTTTCAGAAATAGCCATCAAACCTGCTTCTAGTCTTGCCTTCTCATCAGCTGTTGCTTTTTCTAATAAAAGCGACAATTCTTCCTCTTTACGGGCTAAAATATTAGCCGTAAATTCCTGTAATTCTGTCATAGGCTCACCCTTAGATAATCATCATGAGGGCAATAACAAGGCCTAGGATAGCGTACATTTCAACCATCCCTGCGTAGATAGCACCTTTCATGAAGTGCTCTTCATTTTTAGCTAAGATTTGAATACCAGCTGTTGCAACGCGACCTTGAGCAATACCTGAAGTTAGACCAGTGAATCCCATTGTCAAACCAGCTGCCAATAATTTTGCCCCGGTTTGGAAATCAAGACCGCTGCCCATTTGACCAAAAATCATCAATGAAATGATCATACCGTAAAAACCTTGCGTACCTGGCAACAATTGAAGTACCAATGATTTACCAAATTTTTCAGGTTGTTCTTTTGCAAGTGCTGCTGCTGCTTCACCAGTCATACCAGTTCCTTTCGCAGAACCAGTACCAGCCATAATCATTGAGAATGCCATACCAGCTGCCGCCATCATTGTTCCGCCATTTGCAGAAGTTAAAAATTCTAAAAAGTCTTTCATGAGTTTATTTCTCCATTTTTCTTGTTTTTAAATCGGTATATTTTTCGTAAGTTTTAAGAGGTTTAAAGGCATGACCACCACCTTCGTAGAATTTACCAAAGAATTCTACAAATTGTAAGCGGATAGCATGCACATATGCACCTAGGAAGGACATTCCCATATTGAGCATTTGTAAAGCAATAATCAGAGGAATGCCTGCTGTAAAGCGTGCTACAGGTGGCAATAGACCAACCACCATATTAAAGGAAGCCGCAATACTTGCTCCAGACACACTGAGGGCCATCAAACGAGTATAGCTAGCAATATCTCCGATATAAGAAGTTGCGCCGTATAATTTGTACAATCCTGAACCAATACCTAGTAGTTTATTCTTACTACCTACTGCTGTTCCAAGGATAATCATAGCCACGTTAAGAATGATTAACCATTTAGCAATATCTCCCAGTACAGCTTGTCCTGTAAAGTTCTGTAGGACTAGTAAAATCACACCAACCAGTAATCCAATCCAACCCAGACCATCTGAAATCGCAGAAGGGTAATCCTTAGCTTTGAGTTGTAACTGTGTATTGACTGCCAAACCAAACAGTAACTGCACCAAACCAAAGACTACTGACAATACTAAAATTGAAATAACATCTGTCGTCGTTGATAGCACATGGAAAGGTAATTCTATTCCAAAGAAGGAACCAAAGAAAAGCCCCCATAAAATAGTTGGATAGGATAAAATGTGAAACAGTTTATAGTTCTTTCTCGCACTTTTAGACGCTTTTGTCTTATTCAACAAATACCAGGTTCCGAACCATAATAATAAACCATATCCCACATCAGCAGCCATCATTCCAAAGAATACCGCATAAAACGGAGCCAAAAGAGGCGTTGGGTCAACCTCAGAATACTTAGGCAGACTATACATCTCAGTTAATGCTTCGAAAGGTTCAACAAGCGGATGATTGACTAATTGCGTTGGGATCTCTTGTTCAGAAACCTCAGTATCATCAACCAAACTGATGTAAGTGCCTTCCGGCAAAGTCTCTGCTAACAGCTCTTTCAAGTGAGAGATATCATCTTCTCTGACCCATCCAGATAAACCAACCAATTCTTGACCAGATGCCAATAATTGCTCTGCACGAAGGCGTTCTTTTTGATTGTAAAGGTCTTCTTCTAAGAACATCAAATCTGCATAATCTTGACTGAGAGCCTTTAATCTAGCAGCACCTGCTTTTTGTTCAGCTAATAATTCAGAACGCTCAATCTTGAAATCTTCCAATTGCTCGGCAGGTAATTTTCCAAACGGAAAATCAAACTGATCAAAGTGAAGAGTGTCCAAAAACTCCTTGAGCTCATGCTTAGCAGAACGATCCGCATAAACCACCAATCCTTGTTCTAAATCATTTTGAAACAGACGCTCCACATAGAAATCGTCACGCGCCAAAAGTTGATTTAGCTTTTCTTGATTGGGATCCTCAGGCAAGGTCCCTATGATAGCATAAGTTGCCTTCAATGCTCTGCGATCTTTTTTCAAAAAGGAAAGTGTCTTCCACTTATTAGCAAGCTCGATATTTTCATCCAAATCCGCCAATTGCTTCTGTAGTAAATTTTCCTTTTGCTGAAGAGCCAGAACTTGTCCTAAAAGGTCACGTTCTCTTACCTCTGTCATTTTTTTGGCAAAAGCTTGTGCAGTTAAATGGAAACGGTCACTCCAAATTTTTTTAGGGGTGACAGCTTTCAAATAAGTCTGAGCCTGCGCTACTTGAGCTAATTCTGTCTCCAGGGACTGTATTTGAGTTGTTAACTCACTCAATGTATTGTCCCCATAACGCATATCCTCTACCGCAGCCGGCTCGAAAGCTTGAAATTCTTGGACGGATTTTAAAAGTTCACCTCTCGTCTGATAATCCGTCAGAATGAGAAGTTTTTGCATTTTAGATACCGCCATACCGCGTCTTTACCTCCTCTAAAATGCTAGCAATAAGCTCAGCTTCTTTCTGAGCAACCTTATCTGTTAATCTCGCAACTTCTTCTGAAATCTGTTGCTGAGATGCCGTTTCTTTTTGGGCAATTTCGCCAGTCAACTGAGACTCTTTAGCTTTTTGATATGCTAAAATCGCTTTGCCACTAGCTTCTGCCGCAGCTGCTAAATCTTGGTCTGTCTTGTGACTAAGGGCTGAAATTGCCTCCTCATGCTCTCTTAGACGATCTGAAATTTTTCCTTCGACCTCTAAAATAGCTTGTGATGCAAGACTCATAGTCCACCTCCTTAGGAATTATCATAGCACTTTTTTCACAAAAGGTCACGTTTTTTCATCAGGGAAAATAACCAAAAAACCTTATAATAACAATATATTTACCGCTTTCTTCCTATATATAATAACCCTAAATTTGGGGGTTTTAAATTTTTTATGTTATACTTAATTTATCCTATATTTGAAAAGGCTTTCTATGACAAGTTCTCTCACTACAAAGATTTCTGCCTACTTACCTAGTATGACAAGTTTGGAGCGTAGTATTGCAGATTATTTTATTTCTCAGCAACTTACGGAGTACGATTTAGCGACGACGCAAATTACTCAGACTTTACATATTTCTCAGGCAACTTTGACACGTTTCGCTAAAAAATGTGGCTTTAAAGGCTATCGTGAATTTGTCTTTGAATACCTCAATAGTCAGAAATCAGATAAAAAAGATTTTGAGATTTTTCATTGGGATTTAACCAAACGTGTCATGCTTGATTACCATGAACTTATCCAACAGTCCCATGATTTGGTTGATGAGGAGCAACTGCAAGCCATCGCTGAAATGTTGGAAAAAGCAGATCGGGTTTACTTTTATGGAAAGGGAAGCTCTGCCCTTGTTGCCCAAGAATTAAAGCTTCGACTCATGAGATTGGGACTCATTTGTGATGCTATTAGTACCACTGAGAGCATGATTTGGAATACTAATAGTCTGACTAAAAACTGTCTCGTCATTGGATTTTCACTGTCGGGAAAAACACACTCTGTGTTATCCAGTCTTGAAAAAGCTCATGATAAAGGAGCACAGACAGTTCTCATCACGACAGCAAATTTTGAGCATAAACCAAGTTTTACAGATGTTGTTCGTGTCGCCTCTACGCACCATTTGGACTATGGTAATCGGATTTCACCACAATTTCCAATGCTGGTCATGGTTGATATTCTCTACGCCTACTTCTTAGAAATAAACAAAGCAAAGAAAGAACAAATTTTCAAAGGAACAATTATTAAATCATAAAAAAATCCTAATACTTCTATTTCAAGGTAAGTATTAGGATTTTTTAATTATCTGACTTGTCCACGTTTGTATGAATTGTTATAAACTTTATAGTCATGATCATGAAGCACTTCTGCTGCATCAGCTAACCAATTTGTATTACGAATCAGACCTCGTCCAACTTGAATCAAGTCTGCTTGGCCATTTTGTAAAATATACTCACAGAGTTCTGGGCTATTAAGAAGCCCAACCGCAGTAACTGGAATTGTGACAACTTCTTTGATTTTTGCAGAAAATCCTGCTTGATAACCACCATAAATTGGGATATTAGGGCGGATTGGTAAGAGACCTCCTGTCGAAATATCCAGCGCTGCAACCCCTAACTTTTCTAACCACTTCGAAATGTGTTGGTAATCTTCAAGTGTATTTCCAGCTTCATCGTATGATGTCACAGATAGGCGGACCCAGATAGGTTTTGAAAAGACTTTTCTAATCTCTTCAACGATTTCTTTTAGGAGGCGGAAGCGATTTTCCAAAGAACCACCATAGGCATCCGTACGTTGGTTTGTCATTGGTTCTAAAAATTGGTTAATGAGGTAACCATGAGCTCCATGAAGTTCAATCATGTCATAACCTGCTTGGTCGGCACGAATCGCTGACGCAACAAAGGCAGCTTTAATACGTTTGATATCAGCAAGGGTCATCTCTTGAGGAGCGTTGTAGCTATCGTCAAAAGGAATGGCACTTGGAGCATAGGGTGTTGGTGCATCCGCAGACTTACGGCCACCATGCCCCAACTGAACACCCACTTTAGCTCCAAAAGCATGCAGTTCAGCAACTAATGCTGATAGTGCGTCCTTTTGGTCATCATTCCAAAGCCCTAAATCATGCTTCGTTAGACGTCCATCTGGTTCAATAGCTGTCGCTTCTTGAATGATAAGGCCAACCCCTCCTATAGCACGCGCACCGTAGTGAGCATGGTGAAAAGCAGTAGGAAGACCATCTTCTGCTTTAACCTCGTACATACACATTGGGGGCATGACCACACGATTTTTTAGCGATAGACCAGCTAGTTCAACTGGTGACAATAACATTGACATAGCAACCTCCTTTTCACGTCAGTAAGCCCAACAGATACTTACCTTATTATTGCCGTTATTGTAGCAAAAAATGCCAGTATTGTCATAAAAGAAAAATGAGAGTGGGACAAAAATCCAGTGGATGTTTTAGGTGGACACTTGAAAATGAAGAGGTGTCCAGTTGCAGACCTCCAATCAACCACTGCGTTGATCTGTTATTACTATACAAAAAGAGAAGGTTGAGATATTTTATCCCAACCTCATTATTTTGGCTCTATAATTTCTGTAGTGGAATGAGTAAATCCCACTACTGTTGACAATAAGTCATTATTTTTAACAAGTTAAAACACAACTTCCCGTCAGAAAATCATAGACCAAATCATTTACTTTGACATGCATAGCATCATGTCCATAATCTGGTAAGATATAGTGTGATTTCTCTGTTGTCAATCGATTGTAAATGGCAAATTGAGTTGATGGTGGACAGACATCATCTTCCAAGCCTGTTATAAAAAGAACAGGACACGTGATGCGATGAGCAAAATTTTTCACATCCATATAAGCTAGGGTACCTAACACCGCTTTTTCAGTGTCATGAAAAGGATCTGAATATTTAAAATATCTGAAGAATTCATCGTAAGGCTCCGTTGTCAACCCTAATTCTAAGATACGCTTAAAGTCAGATAAAAACGGATAGATACTAGCGGTTTTTGTGATTTTGGGTGACAAAGCTGACGCAATAAGGGCTAAAGCTCCTCCTTGAGAAGCTCCGTAACTGTATAATTGTTGTTCATCTACCCATTCAAAATCAGCCACGATATCAATCAGTTTCACAATTGAGCGATAAACATCTACAAAGAATAACTCTTTAGGACCGTCTAACATCCCACGAATCACTTGCCCTTTAACCGTAATTCCCGAGTAATCTCCCACATCACGTGACTGCCCTGCTTGTCCAGGAACATCCATAAAGACCGCTCCCATACCTTCTGCAGTATATTTGAGCCCTTCTGTCCAGTCGGGGCTTTTACCTTGATAACCGTGGAAATAAAAGACTACAGGACAAGAGGTGACACCTTTAGGGAAGAGGCACTTCGCAAAAATAGTCGATCCTTTTGGCGAAGGGAATCTCAACTCATAACAATCAACTGATTTGAGACCAAAGTCTTTCTCTGTCAACTCATAGGTTGGCACTGACGTTTCTAACAAAAGACTATTCCAAAACTCATCGAAATCTGCAGGAATCTCATCGCGACCTTTATAGGTTTTCATCTCCTGCAAAGTCATCGTATCCTTCATCATTTTTCCCCCAATTTACTTATGAAATGATAATAAGCACCTAACATTCCTGCATCATTTTGATGCTGAGCAAAGGCTAATTGTGTCTTTTCAGCAATACTTGGAACCAAAACTTCCTTGAGCATTGCCTCTAATTCAGGCCGCAAGTAATCTTCTTGAGCCATGATGCCGCCACCTAAAATAACAATCTCAGGATTGACCACATAACAAATACTAGCAATTCCTAAAGCAAGATTTTTAACGAGTTGTGAAATAGCAGAGCGACAAATGTCATTGCCTGATCTAGCTTCTGTAAAAACACGACGTCCATTCCAATCACTAACATCATCACCTGTAGCTTCCGCAACTGTTTTAACTAGAGCAGTCGTTGAGGCAATATCTTGAAAAGCTCCATTCGGAAGAGGGATATAGCCGACTTCACAGGCTGAATAAGATGACCCATGGAAAATCTGTCCACCCTGAATGAGACAGCCTCCGATACCTGTTCCAATGGTTAAGCAAAGTGATAATGAACTTCCCTTTCCAGCTCCAGAAATACTTTCTGCTAGACCAGCACAGTTTACATCATTTTCAATTTCACAAGGAAGATTAAAGCGCTCTTCAATAACTTTTTTAAACTGAGTTCCCGCATAATTTGGGATTTGAGGACCTGCGTAGAAAATTTCTCCTTTAACAGGGTCAACCATCCCCGCGGAAGAAATAGCAACTCCCTTTAGCTCTGCCTTTTCTTTAAAAGATACAACGAGTGAACAAACAAGTTCTAAGATGTGAGGTCCACCCAAATGAGCTTCAGTTGGTGTTTCATAGCGTTCCACAATAAGACCCTTATCATCAATCAAGCCATACTTCACAGCTGTTCCACCAATATCAATCGCTAAAGTAACCATAGTTACCTCCTAGCAAAAACGTTCCTTAGCGGCACGAATAAGACTAGCTGCCTCTTCTACCACCACTTGATCTTCTTCAGTTAACGGGCTAAGTGGCAAGCGAACAGAACCCAGATTTAGACCATCATTAATAGCCATAACACCTTTGATAACAGCATACATATGACCTTTACCAGAACAAAGTTTAGCGATAATAGCATTGATAGCGTATTGAAGATCTTTAGCAGTTTCTAAATCTTTCTCAGCAATTAACTCATTAAGTTTCAAGAAAAGTTCAGGCATAACACCATAAGTACCACCAATACCACCAGCAGCCCCCATCAAACGACCACCTAAGAATTGTTCGTCTGGACCATTGAACACAAGATGGCCATCACCTGCAATAGCATTAAAAGTCTCAATATCTTGGACAGGCATTGATGAATTTTTAACACCAATAACACGTGGATTTTTCAACATTTCACGGTAAAGACTTGGAGTTAAGGCAATTCCTGCTAACTGTGGAATATTGTAAATGACAAAATCAGTATTTGGAGCAGCACTTGAGATTGCATTCCAATAGTTTGCTACTGAGGCTTCTGGTAGGCGGAAATAGATTGGTGGAATAGCTGCAATCGCATCAACTCCAAGACTTTCTGCATGAGCTGCTAGTTCCATACTATCTTTGGTATTATTGCAAGCAACATGGGCAATAATGGTTAATTTCCCTTCCGCCACTGCCATCACTTCTTCAAGAACTAATTTACGATCCGCAACACTTTGATAAATACATTCCCCGGAAGAACCATTCACATAAAGTCCCTTAACACCTTTATCAATAAAATATTGTGTCAAAGCACGTACGCCTTCTGGACTGATTTCACCAGCTTCATCATAACAAGCGTAGAAAGCTGGAATGACGCCCTCATATTTTTCGAGATTTTTCATTATTTTAGTTTCTCCAATTTTCTAAGTCATAGGATATCTATTCAAGAACTGTTCAATCATATGATAAACACTTCGGCATTATGTTATCCTTTTTTCAATTAAGTAAAGATGCCCATAAACTAAGCCAGCATATCCTCCTAGGCTCAAGAGTGACAAACCTATCAATAAGGTAAATCCTGAATAGAAAAGAATAAATAGGATACCCAATAAGACTGTCATCGTGATTAGAGTTACTGGTAAATGAATGCCAGCCAGTAAAAATGAGCGTTTAAGGGCTTCTTTGATTGGTAGTTCCATCCTTGTCTCCAAAGGATAGACCATAAGAAAGGTCATGGTCACAAGAAATAAAACACTAAAACTTAGCACTTTAATAAGCTGCGCAACCAACGTTTCCTGACCTAAGAGGAGGATGATATCAAGAAGACATACCATAATCAAAAGAAGTTCTAAAAGTCCTAAACCAAGCCCTTTCTTGCTGCTAAATTCCTTTAAGTAGATTCTGATAACGGATAGTTGCGCACTTTGTCGCCTCTTAACTAAGGTCTCATAGAGACTACGTTTGGCCATACCAATTGTAAATACAGGTAAGCAAGTTAAGATGAAAATCACGTTAACCAAAAACAAATCATAGATAAGGGCACAGATACGCACAAAGGCATTGTCTAGCCCAAAAATCGTTTTGATGATGCTCGTTGATGTTTTTTTCATCTTTACCTCCTATATTTTCAATTAATCAATTAAAACCTTAATTACGCACTTTTTAACGGCTCTTAAATGCTCTTTAAAAAGATTTGGTCGATGAGGTTCTTCAGGAAAGAACAAAGTGGCATAACCATCAACAAGGTCAAAATCATAGCTTCGTTTACAAGAAACAAAACCGATGTCTCTGTCCTTATCAAAGTCAACCAATTCTACCTTTTCTCCAGAACCATAACGAATGAGTTCTTCACCTTCAATAATAAGGTGACAATCTAGGTACTTTTCGTGGTATTCAAAACGATTTTCTAAACTATCATCCAATATATTTTCTTGAATAAAGAAAAAAGCATTTTTATCATCAATATCATAGGTACCTACTGTCAATTTGCTGACGTCATTTTCCTCAAGGTAAGTTAACGCCTTATCCAAATTGGGATGAATACCTTTGTAGAGTCCAAGATTTTTGATGTGGTCGTAAATCATTTTTAACTCCTCGTACTGTATATATCCTAATAATTTAGACAGTAGAAATATCTTCTATGAGATAGTCCTGCTGTCTAATTAAACTATTTTACAATTTCTGAAAGTTTTACCTTTCTATCTTCATTAATTGATAAAGTACACGCATCTGCTGTCGCAATGGCTTCTAGAGCAGCCTCACCTGTTAACAATTTAATAAATTCCTCTGACACCGTTTTTCCCTCCATAATACCATGTAGATACTGCATTTCTTTTGCAATAATAGAAGATAACCACATAGGAGTACGTTTTCCTGGCTTACCGTAAGCAATTGCTCCATCCATTTCAGTACTATGATAAATTCTTGTACGATCATCATCCTCTTCTTGAGTTTCATGTACCAAGAAATAGGTTTCTTCACCATTAACTTTTAGCGTGCCTCGGCAATTAAACATATCAATTTTAATAGCACCTTTAGTTCCTTGGATAAGTACATAATGTTCTCCCCAACGATATGCTGATCCCCATTCTAAAAGTGCAAACCGTTTTCCTGAAAACTCCATGTTTACAAAAATCATATCATCTTCATCACCAAAATTCTCACCTTTATGTGCAACATTTCCACCAGTCATTGTAACTGTTTCTGGCATACCACCCATTAAAAATTGGACACAATCTAATTCATGAATATGGTGATAAAGATGTCCACCTGATTTTTCACGAATTTTTTTCCAAGAAATCGTTTCTTGTTCTTCTTCCCAACCATTCCGAGCAGTATGGCAATAAAGAATATCACCAATGACGCCATCATTGATCAATTCTTTAGCGTGGTGAACACCGTTGAAGAAATTCATAATATGTCCAGCCATAAAGGTTACACCACACTTTTTACAAGTATCAACCATCTCACGACAATCTTGATAGGATAAAGCAATAGGCTTTTCACAAAAGACGTGTTTCCCATTTTGTGCTGCTTTAATAACTGGTTCTTTATGTAAATTATTAGGAGTCGCGACAATAATACAATCAACATCTGCACTAGATACCAATTCATCTAGCGAGCTTGCTACACGAGCACCTAATTCTTCACCAATAGCTATTGCATTTTCAGGGTCATAAACAACTGTAATTTCTGCTCCCTCATTTGTTGTTAGTGCTCTTGCTAATTCTGCACCAAAATAACCTGTACCAACTACTCCATATTTAATCATAATTATCTTCTTTCTATCTAGTAATATCAGTTATATCTAAATCAATATACTGTACAACATTTGTTAAATGTAGCTCACTACGTGACCATGAATCGTATTTTTCGAATAAAACACCTATCTTATGATTAGGTAGTTCTGTTAGAGAAGAATAAGCATATCCATATTTGGGTAAATCAACATTATAACTATATTTCCAATCAATTGAATAATCTTCTGGGTTAACTAAACCAACATTTAGTTGACCTCCTTTACGCCCATCTGTAGCATTGGATGTACTCAAAATAATAGCCTCTTTACCATCAACTAACTGTGAATACTTAATAGCAGATACCTGTGTACCATAATTAGTCTGCGTAATATTATCAAGATAGAAAGTCTCAGACCAACTTTCTCCGGAATCATAGCTTGTCATATAGGCAATTTTACCAGTAGTTGTTCTAAAGAATGTCCTAATAATCCCTTCACCAAGTTCTACCATTTGAGCTTCTGCTGTAGCATTTGTAAAGGGGATTTTAGCTGAAACCTTCTTCCATGTTTGCCCTGCATCTTCTGTAATAAGATATGTCAATTCTCCGCTAGTATATGTTGCAAAAATAATACGGTTACTGTTACTTAACGCCAAACCTTGCCCAGGACTTAGGTATGTCGCATTGTGATTAACTCCTAAAAACGGTGGTAACAACTTAAAGTCACTCCATGTTTGCCCACTATTATCACTCGTAGATACCCCGATATAATTGGTTGGAGATACTTTGAACAAACTATCTTTATAAAAAATATTCATTGGTATCTGTACACCATTTTTCACTTCTTGTAAAGATTCACCTTCAAATCTTACAGAATACTGTTCTTGCATTAATGGAGAACCAGCTTCGCTAATTTCATACTTAGCGTTTAAACTATATTGCGTCGGATTTCCTGTTCTATCATCATAAATGACTCCATCTTCACGAACTGTATAATTATAACTACTTTCTCCTTCTTTTTTCAACTTTAAATAATAATTTCCAGAAATTTCTTTGTATCCTGAATCAGATTTATCAGCATTTCTATTTCCTATCCCAGCCGGCATCACATCTGCAAGTAAAATGACTTTACCTGTTGCTTTATCTTCTGCTATTGCTGAATCAATGAATGATGCGCTTCCCGAAATTTGTAAATTTTTAGCATTTCCTGTACGTGGCCATTCAACCAATTGCTCTTCATAGTCATGAAACTTCATTGCAAAAATAGGGTCTGACCACGTTTCACCATTATCAACACTATACGATGTCGCTATATTTATTTTACTCTTAGAGTCATGAGTTCCTCCATAACGAGCATCAATACTAGCTAACACAGTTCCATTACTCAAAGTATAGAGAGCCGGTATGCGGAAATAATTAGCTTGAGTTGTATCACCAGATTGAAAAATAAGTTTCGCAGGAGAATTATGTGATATTTCCTTAATTTCCTCATAACTAAGCGAACGATTATATAAGGATAAATCTGCTATTGTACCAACCATTCCAAAATGGTATTTTCCTTCTCTATTTACACCTCCCAAAGAAATATTATCCTGCCCCTCAATACTTGAAATCGGGATATAATTATCTACATATTCTGTAAAAATTTTTGTTCCATTAACAAACATACTATAGCTTTTATTAGTGGCATCACTAACAAATACTACTGTATTTTCAACAGCTATTCCTTTGTGCTCTCCCCAAATAGAAGCTGGGCGAGAAAATAAATAATTTATTCTTTTACCAGCATCACGGACTTCAATACCTATTTCACCATTATCTCGCATAAAAATTGAAAAATAATTATTTTTATATCCACGACTACTATTTGAAATTCCTATAAGGCTTTGCAATGCATTAGGTTTATTAGATGCAAACTTTACAACTATGCTTTGACTATCAGATTTGAATTTATCAAGAGTACCCGTAGTAATATCAATGCCTTGGCTATTTAACTCAACTTTTCCAGAGTGATATACTGAATCTTGAATTAATTGACTTGCACCAAAATCAACTGCACTAACAGTTAGCGGAATACTTAATAGCAATGTTATCGCTATTAAAGCAATCCCAATAGAACTAATGAAGTTCTTTTTTTGCGTATTGACCATATTGACCTCCTTATTTAGTAGCCCCTTCTGATAGGCCACCAGCAATTTTATTTTGAATAATTGAAAAGAAAATAATTGATGGTAATACAACAATTACTGATGCCGCCATCATATCTCCCCAGTCTAAAATTTCTGAACCATTTAACGATCTAAGCGCAACGGCAACAGTCATTTTACTTGTATCATTAATTAAAATCAGTGCATACAAAAATTCATTCCATGCATTTATAAAGGTATAAATCGCTGTTGCAACTATACCAGGTGCAACAATTGGAAGAACTACTTGATAAAATGTAACAAATTTATTTGCTCCATCAATTCTAGCTGCCTCTTCAATTCCTATAGGCACCGTTTGGAAAAATCCTACTAAAAGCCATACTGCATAAGGAACACTAAAAGAAAGATAAATCATTGATAGTCCCCACAAACTGTTCGACAATCCCATCTTTGCAACTGCAATTGAATAGGGAATTGCTAAAAGAATAGGAGGAAAAATATAAGTTGTTACAAGCAGTTTTGACATAATGGCACCTAACTTCGGAAAAAAACGTACTATTCCATAGGCTGCCATTGAAGAAACAATCGTTGCAACTACTGTCGAACCTAAAGAAATTAATAAACTATTTTTTATATTGGCTAAAAAATTCAAATCATTGATAACATGTGTAAAATAATCTAAAGTAAATTCTTTTGGAAAAAATCTTGTTGGAAATTGTGTTAATTCTCCTTTACCCTTTATTGATGAAAGTATAATCCACAAAAGAGGAAATATTGCAATTACTGTAGCCGTAATCAATATAAGGTGAGAACCAATATCTAAAAATAAGCTATTTTTTTTGTGCATTCTATCTTCCCTCTCTCTCCCATTTGCTAATTACTTTAAAGTAAATAAAACATATACTTAGTAAGAAAATAAATAGCAATACTGTAACAGCTGATGCTCGTCCTAAAAGTTTGGTTCCCCAACCTAGATTATAAGCAAAAATAGGTAAAGTCATTGTTGCATTAGAGGGTCCTCCGCCCGTAATAAGATAAATAATATCAAAATTATTAAAAATCCAAACGGTTCTCAATACTACTAATAGTCCAACTACTACCTTAATATGTGGAAAGGTTATATAACGAAAGACTTGCCAAGAAGATGCCCCATCAATTCTAGCTGCTTCAAACTGTTCTTCTGGTACAGTTTGTAATGCTGACAATACATTAACCATAATCATTGGAGCACCAAACCAAATATTGATAAATACCAAACAAATAAATGCCCATGTTCTATCTGTTAAAAATGAAGGAGCTACTTCCATAAAACCGAGTTTTACTAAAACATTTGGCAAATAACCGTATACTCCATTCAAAATCCATTGCCATGAGAAGGCAATGACTATTGTAGGAAAGGCCCACGGTACAATCAATAATGTACGATAGAACTTTTTTAAATGCTTCACTCTATGAAGTGATAAAGCTAAAATAAATCCAACTAGAACCTGTCCACTAAGTGAAAGTATCGTCCACTTTAGTGAGTTAAAGAATGCATTAAAGAAATTAGAATCTTGTAAAACTGCAACATAGTTATCAAAGCCAACAAACTTATAATTAGGCATAATCAAGTTTTTATTTGTAAAACTATAAAAAATACTTGAAAAAAATGGATAAATAAATAATACACCTACAATAATCATAGCTGGCAAAACAAAGACCCAACGTGTCAAATTTCGTTTTTCCAAGGCACTCTTTCTCCTTTCTCTATAAATAAGGTTAAGGAGCCATTCCTTAGCCCATCAAATTAACTACTTATCTATTTCAACAATCACTGTTTCAAATAAATCATTAAGTTGTTTTTCTGCTGCTTTCGCTGCTTTCATAGGATCTGTTCCATTTGTAATGATGTCTTGGAACATTTGCTCAATGATATGTTGATTAGTTAGCATACCTGCTTGTACACTTGGTCCATTTTCATAACCAATTGCCGTTCCAGAGGCCACAGCCTTCAAAATAACTTCCTCAGCATGTTGGAATTTTTTGCGTGTCTCATTTGATTTATACTCATCTGTATCTGATACTCCACTAAATGCTGGAAGCATGCCAACTGGTGTAGAATCAAGGAATTCGAGATAATTATCTTCTTCAAAAAGATATTCCATAAATGCTTTTGCTACTTCTGGATATTTTGAATTTTTCCAAACTACCATCGGAATATTAGAAGTTTCAATACCATAATCCTTATCAGATTCTTTTACCTTAGGCATTGGATAGGCATCAATAGAATCTAATAATTGCGGACTATTTGCTTCCACACCTCCAATATGGAAACCTGAATTAAAATCAAAAGCTGTCTGACCTTGGTAGAACAAAGTTGCCTGTTGTAGGACATTAAAATTTAATGAATCCTGTGGAGAAATTTCTTTATACATTTTCACCCAATATTTAATGCCTTCTTGTGCCAAATCACTCGTTAAGTCTGCTTTAAGATCCTTGGTTAATAAACTTCCACCTGCACTACGTACATAAAAATTCAAAAATCGGGTTCCCATTAAATCATTAGTTCCAAAAGGTACTGATACACCATATACTCCTGATTCCTTTAGTTTCTTACTTGCTTCATACAAATCATCCCATGTTTTTGGCACTTCTAGACCATGCTTTTTTAACAAATCGGTACGAACCCACATAACTTGGGCATGTGAGTAAAGAGGTACTGAATAATAGTTATCCCCAACCTTTGCTTCATTAAGCGCTGTCTCATTAAACTTACTTGCCCCTAACTTATCAATTGTATCATTGAGAGGAACTACTGCATCAGCATTTACCATTTCCATAACTTGATTAGGTAGGGCGGTGCTAATATCTGGGACATTCCCATTTGCTAAACCAGTAGTCCATTTAGTATAAAAGTCACTCCATGAAAAAGTTTCAATCTTAATTTTTACTTTGGGATGTTCTTCCATAAATTCTTCTGCTGATTTTTGAATACTCTCAAGTCGTGGACCTTGTGTAAAAGAATGCCACATAACTATATCTCCAGATAGTTCTCCAGAACCAGTATCAGCTGCTTTTTCAGTTTTTCCTCCACCTCCACAAGCGGCCAGTGATAGGACGGCTGCTCCTGTAAAGAGAGACATAAGCGTTTTCTTAAGTTTCATATCCTTAACTCCTTTTGTTAGTGATAATAGTTTATATGACGGTTATAATAACTGCCTCTTTAATCTTCAGCTAATGCCTTGATAAAGCGACTCGCGATTTCCTTAGGACGTGTAATAGCGCCACCAATAACAATCCCCGCTGGATTCTGTTTTTTGATTAGTTTCGCATCCTCAGGTGAATGAATCTTACCCTCAGCAATAACATCTAGACCCGCTGTTACCAAGCGATGTACTAAATCAACATCAGGCCCATCTGCTTGACGGCTATAAGATGTATATCCCGAAAGCGTTGTGCCTACAAAATCAACACCCGCTTCAGCCGCCAAAGCCCCTTCTTCAAATGTTGAAATATCTGCCATCAATAGTTGATCTGGATACTTTTCCTTAACTTGGCGAATAAATTCTACTACTGTTAGGCCATCATGACGTGGTCTTTGTGTACAATCTAGGGCAATAACTGCAATATTTAACTTGGCTAACTCGTCCACCTCAGCCATTGTCGGTGTGATGAATGGCTCTTCTGGAGGATAGTCTTTTTTGATAATACCGATAATCGGTAAATCTGTGATTTCTTGAATTTCTTTGATGTCACGGACTGAATTGGCTCTAATACCGACTGCACCTGCCTGTTCAGCAGCAAGGGCTAGCAAAGGGATAACCCCTCCTTTTTCAGTATAAAGAGGCTCACCTGGTAACGCTTGGCAAGAAACAATAATCCCTGACCGTATCATCCCTAGAAATTCTTCTTTTGTGATACGTTGTGACATAGTTTCTCCTTTTTAGAAAATTTGTATTGGTACCGCTTACATTTTTATTATAACCAATACACAATTTACTTCAACCCTTTTCCCCTATTTAGAATAAGCATTCAGAAGATAAAAGTAAAATAGAAAATCCATTCAGAAATGCAAAACAAGCTAAGACATCAATCTTAACTTGTTCTGTATTTCTATAAAGAGACTCCGTCTCTTATTTTTCCTGATAAGGATATCCCAAATGTTCATAGGCTTTAGCTGTGGCAACCCGTCCGGTCCGTGTCCGCATGATAAATCCTTTTTGAATGAGATAAGGCTCATACATATCTTCTACCGTATCTCTTTCTTCAGCGATATTGACAGAAAGAGTTCCTAGACCAACAGGACCTCCGCCGTATGTTTCAATCATGGTACGCAAAATTTTCTGGTCAACGTAATCCAAACCTTCATGGTCAACATCTAACATATTGAGAGCCTTATCGGTCATTTGGTCATCAATTAAACCATCACCCATAATTTGAGCAAAGTCACGCACGCGTTTCAACAGACGATTAGCTATACGAGGCGTCCCTCGGCTACGTCTAGCCAACTCGATTGCGGCCTCATGTGTAATTTCCGCCTCAAAAATATCGGCCGTACGTTCTACTATTTCCGCCAAATCATCGAGCTCATAATACTCCATGTGACCACTAATCCCAAAGCGAGCACGCAAAGGGTTGGAAAGCATCCCTGCCCGAGTCGTCGCCCCAATTAGCGTGAACGGTGGCAAATCAAGGTGAACACTTCGGCTAGTCTCGCCAGAACCAATCATGATATCAATGTAAAAATCTTCCATAGCACTGTAAAGAACTTCTTCAACAGCCATCGGCATCCGGTGGATTTCATCGATAAAAAGGACATCCCCAGGCTCAAGATCATTCAAAATCGCCACCAAATCCCCGGCTTTTTCAATAATAGGACCCGAAGTTTGCTTGAGATTAACGCCAAGTTCATTGGCAATCACAAAAGCCATCGTCGTCTTACCAAGGCCAGGAGGCCCAAAAAGAAGAACATGGTCCAAGGCCTCGTCACGCAATTTAGCAGCCTCTATAAAGATCGAAAGCTGGTCTTTAACCTTATCTTGACCGATATATTCCCTAAAATATTGCGGGCGAAGCGTGCGCTCAACAGCCGCTTCATCTCCCATTGTTTCTGCATCTAAAAATCTTGTCATAACAGTATTTTATCACTTCGGTAGTTAAAAATAAAGGCAGAGCATTGGCACGAAAAGGACTCTTATTTGATTGATATCGACATTTAGCGTTTATGGAGTCACTACTATAATTTTTCCAAACTATATTATCAAAATAGAAGTTCTTCTGAAAGGTCAACTCTATCATTTGATCATAAAAGAACCACTTACAAGGAATCAGGTCAAATCAGTGTTCTAATTCCTTATAAATGGCTCTTTTCAAAAAATTTTAGACAAATTTACCCAATCGTCTTAATGCTAAAATGTCTACGCATACGTTTCTTGTCAAGCTGTCCCAAACGATAGTCAACACTTCTATCCCAAACCGTTACATCACGTAAAGAAGAATTTCCTTTCACACATCTCGTTTCACGAGATTTTAACAGAATCACCTCTTCAGTGAGCGTATCAGGTGATGAAATCCAAATCAACTGTGGAATAAAGGTTTTGTTGGTAATCATAAGTTGCATGTTTATTCTCCTTGTGAAATATTGATAATATTATTTCCTATCCTTCATTTGTTAATTAGCAGCCTAATAACCACCAATCAATCTCTCCCATTTTTTGACTTACTATTGCAAGTAGCGGTAAAATTACCAATAAGTAATATTTCAAACGTAAATTCATTTTCTGTCTCCAGTCATTTATTATTTACATAAGTTATTATAGTTTAACTAAAAAAATAACAACATGACATAAATGTCATGCTGGCACTTCTTTAAGTGATGTTTGACATCAGCGATTTCTTACGAAATTCTATGACCAATCTTTGAAGCTTCTAAGGTCTACATTCTCGAGTTTGAACAAAAACTCCCAAATACAGTTCAAAAGGCATAAAAATCGTTATCAAAAACGATAATTCTATGCCTTTTTAGAGTATTCATTTTTCAAAATAAGAACTGAAATGTGATTTTTTATCTAGCCTAATTATAACTAATTAATTGTCTTGCATATCCTTTTTCCACTCCTCTTCTATCTGTTTTTTTAAATAGCTATCCTGTATCATTTCAGAAAACATTATGGCTTGTTGATAATACTGGCAAGCTTCTTGTTTTTCACCCAAACATTGTAATATATATTTCCATTTATAAAGATAATAAATTGGCATTCGCTGAAAGTCTTGAATTTTTAACATCAGCTGATAGCAAATTTCCAAAATAAAGTCAATTTCTTCAATTCGATCTAAACTGATTAAGGTAAAGCAGAGTATTATATAAACTTTATTGAGATAGAAAAAATCGTCAATAGGCAACAAATCTTTCTGATCTAATAATTTTTCTATAAACGTATTAAAAACAGAAACATCAAATACTTCTTCATCAAAATTTGAAGCAATCGAACACATAAAATACAAATCAATTAAGGCTAAATCATTGATATTATAGACTTTCTTTTTCTTAGCTTGTTCAAAATAATCCTGTAAAATATCTGTTCCAAAATCTATATTACCACTATTAAAAACTTCAAATCGAGACTGAATAATATCAATTGTAACCTGTTCTGCTTCAGGCAATTCATCATAATATTCCTCAAAAATCTCATCAAACTGCTCTTCACGAATTTTTAAGCGTTCTTCATCTAGATAAGTGGGAGTTCTTAGTATCAGATACTTTAACTCTTTATATCTCTTAGGCAATTCTAAATTCTCTCCATCTGTGAGGCTTCCTACGGTTACTCCCAATTGTTGAGCAATGTATTCTACTTTTGCTAGCGTTGGAATAGATTGCCCACTTTCAATACGCGCTAATTGTCTAATAGACAACTCTGTTTCATCACCACAAAACTCTTCCCGAGTAATATGCAAACCTTCACGTAAATCTCTTACTTTTTGACCAAAACCGCTTAACATCTCATTTTCTCCACATATTTATTATATACATTGTATCAAATTTCAGCATAATTTTTTCGATAATGAGCAGATTTTATGTAATCTTATGGTTGTCTTAAGATTATCTTAATATTTCTTGAGGAATATCATCACCTAAGAAAATTGAACGAAAAAAGAGCTGTGTTTGACAGCTCCCTCATTACTATTAATTTAACCCTAGTCTCTCAAAAATTTCATCGACCCGCTTGATGTAGTAGGCTGGGTTAAAGAGTTCGTCAATCTCGTCTTGGGTGAGTTTTTCGGTGACTTTCTCGTCTGCTTCAAGAAGCGGTTTGAAGTCCACTTGGTTGTCCCATGAGTAGGCTGTTTTTGGCTGTACCAAGTCATAAGCCTCCTCACGCGTCATGCCTTTTTCGATGAGTTTCAACATGACACGCTGGCTGTAAATGAGACCAAAGGTCGAGTTCATGTTGCGGATCATGTTTTCAGGAAAGACCGTCAAATTCTTGACGATATTGCCAAAACGGTTGAGCATGTAGTTAATGAGGATCGTTGTATCAGGCGTGATGATACGCTCCGCTGATGAGTGTGAGATGTCCCGCTCGTGCCAGAGCGCCACGTTCTCATAAGCCGTCACCATGTGCCCACGAATGACACGCGCAAGCCCTGTCATGTTTTCAGAACCAATGGGGTTGCGTTTATGAGGCATAGCAGAGCTGCCTTTTTGACCCTTGGCAAAGAACTCTTCGACTTCACGCTGCTCCGATTTTTGCAGACCACGGATCTCCGTCGCCATACGTTCGATAGAGGTTGCGATGATAGCCAGCGTCGAGAAATACTCTGCGTGGAGGTCACGTGGAAGAACTTGAGTTGAAATCTCCTGCGGACGGATGCCCAGCTTGTCGCAGACATACTCCTCCACAAATGGTGGAATGTTGGCAAAGTTGCCCACCGCACCAGAAATTTTACCAGCCTCAACGCCTGCCGCTGCACGCTCGAAACGCTCTTGGTTACGCTTCATTTCGCTGTACCAAGTAGCCAACTTAAGACCAAAAGTTGTTGGCTCCGCATGAACCCCGTGAGTACGACCCATCATAATGGTCATCTTGTGCTCACGCGCCTTTTCAGCCACGATATTAGTAAAGTTTTCAAGGTCTTTACGGATGATGTCGTTGGCTTGTTTGTAAAGGTAGCCGTAGGCAGTATCTACCACGTCGGTTGAGGTCAAACCATAGTGAACCCACTTGCGCTCTTCGCCAAGTGTTTCAGACACGGCACGCGTGAATGCCACCACGTCATGGCGTGTTTCTTGCTCAATTTCCAAAATACGGTCGATGTCAAAATCCGCATTTTCACGAATTTTCGCCACATCTTCCTTAGGGATTTCCCCCAACTCAGCCCATGCCTCATCAGCGAGAATTTCCACCTCAAGCCAAGCACGGTATTTATTTTCTTCACTCCAAATGTTCGCCATCTCAGGACGAGAATAACGTTCGATCATGTTTAACTCCTTTGTTCGATCTTTATAATAATTTTTTTTGTCTTTTTCAATACATCTTCGCTATCAATATAATTAGTTAAACTATTTTTCTCTGAGAAATGCACTAGATTATTACGTAAATCAAAAAATGTATTTAATACATTGTAATCGTCGTCATTAATAATATCTTTTGCTCTGATTTCACGAAGCGAGGCACTAAGATTTCTTCTTTTATTTTCTTCAGGAAAGTATTTTTTTACGGCTTTCTCAAGCCTCTTATAATATTCAAGTATAATTTCTACTTGATTACGTTCTTTAATAGATTGTTGCCTGTTCTTTTTAAGCTGCTGGAGCAACTGTAGGAGCATCACAATGAATACTAGGTATAACCCAAAAACTATCATTAGTACAGCCAATGTATTAATTGAACTATATTGATAATATTTAAACTCTCTTATATATATATACGCCAAAATAATTACACCTAACAGTACATACATCATAGCTACCATTTGAAAAATTTTATATTTTTCAGTCTTATTTGCTTGTCTCAGTACTTTTTTTGCCCTATCATCGATACTTAATAAATCATTTTCTGAGATATTCTCAATTGATTTTGATCTATCTAGTATAGTCTTATATAGTAACTCTTTGTATTCTTCAGATAAGCTATCCAAATAAAATTCTAATTTTTTTTGTTCCATTTGATAACCTCACCACTATTTCACAGCTGTATAATAAAATTGTATCAACAAAGCTGACATTAGAAGAGCTACCGATATAATAAACCAAATATACTTAAGTAAATCAGTATCAGGATTAGAGCCCCATAATGAACCCACAGATATTGAAGTTATAGCAATAACTATAGTTGTTATTCCCAAAATTATTTTATCTCTTTTCGATGGGAAATATTCTTTATTTAGCTTTGTACGAGCTTTAATAACATGACTACCGATTACTTCCTTCTGTCCATCCGAAGTTCTTTCGCTCTTTTCAATTCTATCTACCTCTTTAATTAAAAACTCACAATATTCCTTAGTTGCCTCAGATACTCTATCTTGTGCCTCTACTGAGTAACCGGAAAAATTACTGTCATCAACATTTACTTGCATTAGACTTTCCTTCTCTCATCATCAAAAATCAAACTCCCCCACACTTTCCACATCTTCCCCCAACACCGTCACGTGTCCCATTTTGCGGTTGTGCTTTACTTCTATTTTACCATAGAGGTGGAGGTGGGCGCTAGGGTTTTCTGCGATATAGGCTTGGGCTTGTTCCATGTGTTGACCGAGGACGTTGAGCATGACGGCTGGGGTATGGAGTTTGATGGCTGGTAATGGCTGTCCTAACACACCCAAGATATGGGTATCAAATTGTGAAAAATCACAGGCTTCGATAGAGTAATGTCCTGAGTTGTGGGGGCGTGGAGCGATTTCATTGACTAGAATCTCATCGCCTGCCACAAACATTTCCACACAGAGGGTGCCAGACAGGTTGAGCTGCTCTGCGATTTTCACCGCCATGGCCTGCGCTTTAGCGCTCAAGTCGTCTGAAATACGGGCTGGGACGATGGTTTTTGACAGGATATTGTTACGGTGGATATTTTCCTGAACGGGAAAGGCGGTGACATCTCTGCCATTGCCAGATACGATGACCGAGATTTCCAAGTCAAAATTGACGAACTCCTCCAGGACGCACTCGGTAGCATTAGCCAGCTTGTTGGCTACTTCAAGGTCGGCGCGAGAACGAATGACGACCTGACCGTGGCCATCATAGCCACCCGTGGCAGTTTTGAGGACATAGGTTTTTGAGAAGTCAAGATTTTCCAAATCAAGCCTAGAGGTCACCACACGATAAGGTGATACTGTCACGCCAGCCTTATTAGTTAAGAAATCTTTTTCAAAAATGCGATTTTGAGAAATACTCAGAAGGTCTGTCCCTTGCGGCAATTGACCGTCTGTTATCACGGCGTCTAACGCATCCGCATCAACATTTTCAAACTCATAAGTGAGCACATCACAGCGCTCTGCCAGTTGGCGAAGAGCCTCTACATCGCTGTAAGATGCCACAATCACCTCACTCACGCGCGAAGCTGGGCAATCCGCCGCTGGGTCTAGCGTAATGACCTTGTGTCCCATATAGATAGCGGAAATAGCCATCATCTGACCCAGTTGACCGCCACCAATAATCCCGATTATTTTAGTTGAGTTCATCGCTCATAGCCTCCGCGATTTTTCCTTGTTCAATAGCAAAGCTGTCTAGTTGGTCTGCGATACCGCTATCTTCGATAGAGAGGATGCGTAGGGCCGTCAAAGCCGCATTGGTTGCTCCCGCTTCTCCAATGGCCATGGTTGCCACAGGCACACCTGCTGGCATCTGGACAATGGAATAGAGGGAATCGAGACCACTGAGGGCACGAGACTTAACAGGTACACCGATGACGGGTAGTGTCGTCTTAGCTGCAACCATACCAGGGAGGTGAGCTGCCCCGCCAGCACCTGCGATGATGACTTTGATACCACGACCGCGTGCTTCCTCTGCGTGCTTAAACATAAGGTCTGGGGTACGGTGGGCAGAAATGACTTTTTTCTCGTAGGGGACGCTGAATTGATCGAGGATTTCAGCAGTTTTTTGCATGGTTGCCCAGTCAGATTTTGAGCCCATGATAATGGAAATGATTGGTTTCATTTTAATCTTCCTTTTTTCTTTTTGTCAGTTGTCTTAAGTGCTAGAGGACGCAAGCGACCGCCATCGGCGCGGCGTTCCATTGTTTATTTTCGAGCCCAAAGTCTCAAAAATCCCCTGTCACCAAGTCCAAACTGACTTGGTGACTTTCAGCACGGCGACAACTGACGGGGTTATCTCGCTTACGCTCGTTTTTCTGATTACATTATATTTTATTTCACTGCTTTACTTCCGATGTCTGTTCGATAAAAGAGCCCCTCAGTGTTTTGATTTGCCAGCTCAGCATAGATTTTTTCCTGCGCTGCTGGGACGGTGTCAGCTGTGGTGACTAGCATATAGACACGACCTCCGTTTGAGAGCAGGGCTCTGCTATTGTCATCAAACTTAGCCCCTGCATAGTAGGTGATAATGTCGTCAGTAGTCTTTTCTGGAAGGACTACGCCCTTATTGTAATCGAGCGGGTAACCATCTGAAGCGACGACAACGCCAAGGGTTACGCCATCCTCACGCCAAGTGATGGTTGGCTCTTTCTTGTCCAAGATATCGCTGATGTTTTGCGCAAAATCAGAGGTCAGACGAGGGAGGATAATCTGGGTTTCCGGGTCGCCGAAACGAGCGTTAAACTCGATAACCTTAGGACCATTAGCTGTCAGAATGAGACCTGCATAGAGAACACCGAGATAGGGACGTCCTTCTGCCACCATACCTGCCAGTAGGGGCTTGATAATGGTCTCCACCGACTGATCGATGACGGACTGAGGTAGGTGGGGAACTGGTGCATAAGCCCCCATACCACCTGTGTTGGGTCCCGTATCTCCATCGTAAGCCCGCTTATGATCTTGAGCAGTTGGCATGAGGGAAAACTGTTCGCCATTAGCAAAGGCAAAGAGAGAAAACTCCTCACCATCTAGGAATTCTTCAATAACCACACGTGCACCGGAGTCTCCGAATTTATTGTCCAAAAGCATCTCACGCGTCGCCTCAACCGCCTGCCCCACCGTCTCAGCCACGACTACTCCCTTGCCCAGTGCCAAGCCGTCTGCCTTAACCACGATAGGGGCGCCCTGTTTTTCGATATAAGCCTTGGCCTCCTCAAAGTCTGTAAAAGTACTATAGGCGGCTGTTGGGATGCCGTACTTGACCATGATAGACTTGGCAAAATCTTTTGACCACTCCAGCTCCGAAGCCGCCTTGGTCGGTCCAAAAATCTTGAGACCTGCGGCTTCAAAATCATCCACGATACCCGCCGCCAATGCATCATCAGGCCCGACAAAGGTCCAAGCGATGTTATTTTTCTTGGCAAAATCAATCAGGGCAGAATGTTCGGAAATTCCGAGATTGATCAGTTGTAACCCATCTAGGGTCATGCCATCATTGCCTGGCGCAACATAGACCATGTCCACCTGTGGCGATTCTAAAAGTTTCTTAGCAATCGCATGCTCACGTCCACCAGAACCGATAACCAACAGCTTCATAGTTCAGATACCTCTTTTGTTCTTTTATCCGAAAATACAATTTTTACGAATGTATATGTATATTGTATCACATTTGTTCGTTTTTTCGGAAATTTGAGTACATGATTTCAAGAAATTACTTCAAAAAATTTTTTCTTTCATTTTATTCCCCAAAAATGTTACCAAGTTTGCTCCAATTTTTTCATTTTTCGATCCTCTTCTGCGAACAGGTTAGGTAGGAGTTTATGAATGAAAAAATATTCAACATTATTGTTATCGTCGGCTGTCTTGATGGCAAGCCTTGTCCAAAGTCCCCTTGTTTCTGCTGAAACTACAACGAGTATAGAAACAACTACAAAAGCTACCACTCATACTAGCAGTCAAGTGCAAGTGCCACAGACGACACAGCCAGCTACTACGACCAAAATCGTAACAGAATCTGCCACACAAATCCCACAGACTATCAGTAAGTTAACTGCTCCTTTGACTACGCAACAAAAAGGGCAAACCTTATCTATCTTCTATAATCGCTCTGCAGAACAAAAGAATTATAAAATTCAATACGCTATTTGGTCCGCTGAAAATGGACAAGATGACCTTAAATGGTATCTTGCAGGTGATACAGAGACTGTTATTCCACTTTCTCAGCACAAGGGTTATGGCCAATATATCATTCACTCTTACATTGTCGTGCAAGACAAACCTGTCTTTTTAGAAGAAAGCACCACTACTGTGACCAAACCAATGCCAAGTATTACAATTGCTATCCCCGAACCAGGAGTTTTAGACGTTCGCATTCAGAATTTACCTGCCAATTTAACTGAAGTAAAAGTTCCGATTTGGTCTAACAAAAACGGTCAAGATGAACTAAAATGGTATAACGCTCAATACAATAGTGATGGTAGCTACTCTGTTCGTGTACTCTTAAAAGATCATAAATTTGATACAGGGGCATATACTATTCACCTTTACACAAAAGATACCCCTTCTTCTAAACTAAATTATACAGCAACTTCGAGTATAACAGTTGAGAAGGCGCATATCCCCACCCAGCAAGCACCATCTATTTTCTTAAAAGATATCAATAAAACCAAAGGATCTTACAGCATTGTAGTTCAAGAACAAGTTGGGACAAAGAAAATCAAACAAGTTGATATTGCGACTTGGTCTACTAGTAATCAGAGTAACATAAAGTGGCGACAAGCTGTCCTGCAAAACGGAAACTACCAAGCTTCTGTCCATTTCCAAGAACATCAAGCAGTGACAGAACATTATCAAAATCATGTCTATGTAACGTATGAAGATGGTAGCCGTGTGGGTTATATCGCTGAAACGGTTGACTTATCAGGTGCACGTTTACCTGTTCAGTTTTCCAATCAACTAGCCTATGTAGGAAACATGAGTATCACCATAAAAAATGTCTATGACAACACTCCCGTAAACTATGCTGTTTGGTCTGATACGAATGGGCAAGATGACCTCAAATGGTATCCTGCAACAAAATCTGCAGATAAAACTTTTACAGGAAATATTCCACTGAATAATCACATTGGCAGTGGGCTCTACCATGTACATGTCTATCAAGGCAATACGGGATTAGGAGCCTTTACTATGCAGGTAAACCAGGCTCATCGCGTAACAGAAGCCAACACTTATCCTATCGGCCAATGTACTTGGGGAGTGAAAGAACTTGCTCCTTGGGTGAGAAACTATTGGGGAAACGCCAACCAATGGGGTATTCTGCTCGTGCCGCAGGCTTTAAGACAGAAAGTACTCCAAGAGTTGGAGCTGTCGCTGTCTGGACAGCAGGTGAATATGGCCATGTTGCTGTAGTAACAGAAATATCTAGTCCAACACGTATTCGTGTGAAAGAAGCCAACTATGCTGGCAAACAATATATTGGAGACTTCCGCGGATGGTTTGACCCTGTTGCTGATGGCGTGACAGAATATATTTATCCGAATTAAACAAACAAAAAATCTTAAATTTTATACGATCCTAAAAGTTGGATAAATGAGCATTGAAAGGATTTTGTTCTATGCTATCCAGAACGAAGTCCTTTTCATTTTACTTTGCTTATCAACCTTTATCCCGTAACCAAAACCTCTCAGCATTTTTATGCTTGATGCATGAAGAAAGAAAGGTTGCAAATAACCCCCAGACATATCAAAGAGTCAAAAACACGCTAGCGGTATGTATTTGAGGTTGAAAAATCTAGTGTCAGATACCCACCAACTTAAAACTATGTTGCCTAGTCTTGACTAGCTTGTCATCATTAATTCTAATTATAGTAAAAAACACCCCAAGTGTTAGATATTGTATCTAACGCTTGGGGTACGACATAAAAGCAATTTTTCTTATATCATCTCTCTACTAATCTAGCTTTTATTCTGCTTCATTTCGGAAAATAGCTAAGCCCAGTCCGCAGAAAAAGATAAAGAATAGCACCAAAGCAGTGAACTGCCCTCCAATATCTCCAGACATGGAAATCGTTTGACGAAGCCCTGAGACGGCATAGCTGATAGGCAAGAACGGTTGAATACGTTCAAAGAAAGCTGGACTCAGTTGAATAGGATAGGTTCCTGCACTAGATCCCAATTGAAGCAATAGGAGAAGCATCGCTATAAAGGATCCATAACGATTGTTCCAACCGATTAGGGCTGTTACTAAAGCCATTAACGTCCACGCTATTAAAATAGTAAAAACCATTGTTGCAAAAGGATGTACTGGTTCGACACCAATCAGATAAATGGCTCCAAAAAGTAGAATAGCAGCAGCTGTAGCAATAGCACCATTGAAGAATAGTTTGCTTTTAGCCCATATTACACGGCTAGAGTAGTTCTTCCCATCCAATGATTTAGCAAAAATGACATTTGCTGAAATGGCTACTACCATCAAGGAGACCGACATCATGTATGGAGCTAGACCAACACCATTCGTTGCCACTTGATCCGTGTCTTTCTTCGTTACTTTTACAGGAGCAGAAACTGCCTCAGCATTTTTCTCTGATACTGATACAAGAGACAGTTGGTTACTTGCATTTTGTAAAGAACCACCAAGTGTCTCAATACCTCCTACCAAACTAACAAGACCATCGCTTAACTGCTGATGCCCACTCTCTAATTGCCCTGCTCCCCCAGTGAGTTGATTTGTTCCATCTACTAAACTTTGGCTACCATTCACCAAGGTTGCTGAATTCTCGTTTAATTGATGTAAGCCAGCGGATAGTTTCTGACCACCCGCCATCAAGTCTCCACTATTGCTCACTAATGTCTGACCACCTGCTGCTAATTGATCCACAGCACTCGAATAGGCAGTCAATCCATTTTCTAATTGAATAGTTCCTTGATCCATCTTCTCTTGAAGAAGCTCGACACCTGTTGCAACTTGTTGACTCGCTGGACTAATCTGTTCACTGACTACAGTATGCACTTGATCCAATCCATCAATTAATTTTCCTAAAGCAGTCGTAGCACCGGGTAGAGCTATTTGAGCTTGATCATCGATTTGACGAATCCCTGCCTGAAGCAGTGGCAACTGAGAACCCACTTGATCAATAACACTTAGAGATTCTTTTATTCTTTCTGCATCTTCTAAGATAGCCTGAGCTTGATTTGCTAGACTAGAAGGATTTTGAGAAATAGCAGAGCTAATTTCTGCTTGCTGCTCCGTACTTAGACCTTGATAGGCACTAGTAGCTTGAACAGCTGATAAATTCGTTCTTTTATCCGCTTCTGCAGCTGATAGAATTGTTTGGGCTTGAGTCGCTATATCCGTTAATAGCGTCGTTACATCAGTACTACTGACTGGTTCTGTCACACCTGAAATAGTTGCCGTTAACTGAGTGATCGCCGCTTGCAATGCTGGTAAACCTTCAATTAATTGACGAATTTGTTCACGCTCTTCTTGCGATAAGTCACTGGCTTGCGATAGTTGTGTCAAGCTACTTGCCAACCGAGTTGTTCCATCTACCAACGGTTGCATCTCAGTTATTCCTCTATTCAGTTGATGGACTCCATTTAACAATGCTTCAGAATTTTGACTGATTTTTTGGGCACCTACTGTCAATTGAGTCGTTCCCTCAGCGTAACGTTCCACACCCTTAGATAATTGCGCTGCGCCTGGGGCTAACTTTGCCACTCCATTTGTATATGTGGTCAATCCAGCTTCTAAACGACCGGCACCATCTGATAAAGTCGCTGCTCCTTGCGTTAAACTAGATAGACCATTTCTCAACTGCTGATGACCACTCTGTAAGTCTCGGCTACCAGAAAAGAGTTTATCACTACCTGCACTAGCATCTTTCATACCAGACTGTAGATGCTGTAAGCTTTGAAAAACAGAGCTCGTATACGTTTCGGTGATGGTCTTGGAAACAGACTCTTTGAGTGATTTCATTGCAGAATCACTCATTTTTGCTGCAACAAAACTATGTCCCTTCGAAGTTTGATATACAATATCTAATTTCTGAGGTTTTTCTGTCAGCAAAGTTGTTGCCTTTTTTGAGAGATCCTGAGGCAATGTCACAATCATATAATAGTCACCTGATTTCAGACCATCCTCTGCCTCTTTTTGTGAAACAAAGTGAAAATCCAAATCTTTATGTTCTTTCATTTGCGTGACCATATCCGTACCAATCGATAATGTCTGATCATTCAATTTTGCGGATTGGTCCTGATTAACGACTGCAACGGGTAACTGATCTAAGCGTCCATAGGGATCCCACATAGACGAAAGAAAAATGAGATTGTACAGGGCAGGAATCAAAGAAATTCCTATGATGGTCACCCACAATTTAATCTTTTTCAGTTTTTCTAAATTTTTCAATAATCATCACTCCTTTTTTGGACATACTGTCTATTTTTTGATAGACTCTATTATACAAGTTCAAAAAGAGGAATCAAGTGTCAATCAAACTTTTTAGACACTATGTACAAAAATGTGGAATAGGAAAAAATAATGGCAGGCGACAATCGAAAAGAAAATACAAAAAAAGCGCTTCTTCAGGCCATGGTGACTTGCTTAGAAAAGAATAATTTCAATGATATTACCACCATCGAATTAGCTCGAACAGCTGGAATCAGCCGTTCAAGCTTCTATACTCATTATAAAGATAAATATGATATGATTGAACATTATCAACAAACCTTTTTTACAAAATTAGAAGACATTATTTTATCACACGATGGTGATAAAGCTACTGCTCTTTTAGAGATTTTTACTCTTTTAGCAAAAGAGGAATTATTATCCACACTCTTAAGTCCGAATGGAACGCAAGAATTACAAAATTTTATCCTCAATAAAGTCCGTCTACTCCTATCAAAAGATTTAGGGGAGACATTTAATCCTCATACTCTAAATCCCACAGAAAGAGACTATACAAGCATTTACTTTTCCTATGCCATTGTTGGAATCTGTCAAGCTTGGATTAGCAATGGTAAACAAGAAAGTCCAAGTGAAATGACGAATTTCTTGATGAAACTATTACCATAAATCCCAATCTAATGCGTTGGGATTTTTTCAATCAAAAATCCTAATTCAAAAGAATTAGGATCAATCATTCTATTAAAAATTAAGAGACAGACAAAATACTGTTTCATTCACAAACTAATTTTTTACTGACTCTTCCTCTGGGTAAGTCATGCCCCATTCCCTGCGGAGCTGTGTCATCACCGCCATGACATCACGGGTATAATCAAGATACATGCGATTCTCAATACCTGCGACAGCTTTTTCCATATCCGCCACTTCGTAAGATAGAGCCTGCGCTGTATCGCCAGCTTCAATCACTTCTTGGTGACCATCCTCAGTGTAAGTAATGACCGCTTTTTGCCCACGCGGGTACTCGTAGAGCTCGATGTAACCTTTGTCGTAAGCGATGGTTCCGCGTTTTGGTTGCTTGGCGTGAAGACTGAGCGCAATCGTCGCCATCTCCCCTTCGGCATTGGTCAGAAGAATCCCCACCTGCTCGTCCACGCCAGTCAGCGCCAGCTTGACCTGTGAAGCCAGCTGATTTGGGGTAGAACTCATGAACCAGCGAACAAAAGAAAGAGCGTAAACACCGATGTCAAGTAAAGCACCGCCTGCCAAGTCACGACTGAAAAAGCGATTGGTCATGTCGTACTCTTTATAACTCCCAAAATTCATCTGAATCAGTTTGAGCTCACCCAATTTCCCAGAAGCCACCACCTCTGACAGCTTACGGTAAATCGGCATGTGAAAAATAGTCATAGCTTCCGCCAACACCACATGGTTTTCTTCTGCTAGCTGAATCGCCTCTGCTAATTCCTCCGAATTCAGCGTAATCGATTTCTCACAAAGCACATGTTTCCCATTAGCCAAGGCCTTGCGCAAAAAATTGATATGGGTGTTATGCGGCGTTGAGATATAAATGATGTCCACCTCAGGGTCCTCAAAAACCTCATCAATCACTTCATAAACTTTTTCAATCCCATATTTTTGAGCAAAAGCTACGCCCTTATCATAGGTCCGGTTGGCAACCGAGTAAAGCTTTCTACCTTGCTTTTCCAAGGCTTGCGCTAGCTCATTTGCAATCACACCTGTCCCCAATGTCGCCCAGTTGTACTGTTTTCCCTCTATCATAATGACCTCCTGTGAGTTTCTGGTTTCATTATAGCAAAAAACAAGCTTTTCAGCTTGCTTTAGTAAATATCCTTGCGATGGCTGACTGCAAAAACTTCGATCACAATATCATCGTCATAAATGTTGGCGAGGATTGGTGGTTTGATAAAGATTCTTTTTAATCCACGACAGGATGGTTTTCCTTGTGAAGTTATCTAATTTACGCAATTGTTTTTCTGCTTTTGATGTCAGTACAACCTTATAAATCATATACCAAATTCCTCAAATAAGTCTTCCACAGGAATACGAACCCCATCATCCTCTGCCATCGCTTGAGGAAGAACTTGCAAATCATATTCATCTTCGATTTTTTCCAACATGGCCTGACGTGCAAATTCTGAAATGGTCAAACCGTGTACTTAGATATATTTCTTAATCAATTCACCATCTTGGTCATTAATACGTAATGTCATTGTTGCCATGTTTTTTCACCTCTTGAATACTTTGTATTCTCGTTATTTAGGAGAAAGGAGAGACAACTATAACTCTCTATGAAATACTGATATAAAACTCTTCTAAAATAAGTAGCTACCACCCGCATAATCAAAGTAAAATTTAGAAGAGAAGATTTTTTCGTTAGATTTAGTATTGCGATTTATTTTCTGGTAAGCCTAATACTCGTCTAGAATCTTTCTGTGATACTTTAATTCCCCATTCCTTGTGCATAAATGTTAAAATTTCCTTCCCCCTCTTAAAAATTGCTTCCTGAGTCCAATCAGAATAGTGTTCTGCCAAATATTTTTCTGCCATCGTTCCATATTTATAACCTGTTGGATTGTTTGTTGTTCCAAAATCACACTTTTCAGGGTAAGACTTATTTTCTAATTTCTCATTTTTTCTAGCTGAAATAACAATCAAATTTCCAAGAGTATTCTTATACCTATCACTATTTTTTTGATTCAAATTTCCAAAACGCTCTTTCCAGTATTTGTATCTATGATTTCTAGGATAAATATGCTCTAAGTTATATTTTTGTTTTTCAAAATAAAAACTTAATCTTTCGAACTCATTGAAGTTTTCCTTAGATATATCCATCAATTCTAAATTGTATTGCGTTAAAATATAGTAAGACAATTTTGAATAGTTGATATACGACTGGGATTCTGATAGTATATCATAACTTTTAGCAAGTAATTTTAAGTATTCTTTACCTATTCTAACTAATCGTTCATTAAATTTACCTAACAACTCCTCAGTTATTTCAGGCTGTCTATCTATGTAACAAAGTAAAATAAATACTTCATATTGTAGATTTCCTTTTCCTTTATTTAATTCTTCATATTTTATTTCATCAGTCTCAGGGACGAAGGAATCTAAAAATAAAAATCTCTCAATATTTTTTAATATTTGTAACATATTCCCACTTGCTACTTTTAGTAGCTTAAATATGAATTTTTGAACTGAATCTTGAATGGACTGAGTATCATAAAAAGAATGAGTCTCCTTATCATAAGTCAAATTTTTTGATAATTCCTCAATGGAATTAGCTTCGAATATTCCATTAAAGATCTCTTTTGGTATAACAAATTCTTTTCTTCTATTGTAATGTCTATTCGATCTAGTCAGAAAATTAATACGAGATAAGTATTCTTTAGTTTTTATATCATATGGAGAATTTAGTGTAAGTTGCATGTTTTTCCAAACTATAATACTCACCTTCAAATCTTCGATATAATCTTGGATATCTCTTAATTTCAATTTGTTTTGTATTACATTTTGAGATGTGAAAATATCTTTTAATAAGTTTCCTGCTTGTAAAATCGAAGTGTTTTTTTCATAATTTAACTGTTCTTTTGAACCTAAAAAATTTTTAAACTTATTTATTGGATAAGCTGTTAGCTGCGCATCTAAAAATATATCATCAGTAGTTTGTGAAGAAAATCTATATCGGCGATCATTCCAATCAAATGAATTTTTACTATGTTCTATCTCTCCAATACTCCTATACATTCTTTTCCAAGCATCATTAATTTGGTCTTTTACATTATTTCTCTCGTGTCTAGATACCTGAGTATATAGTGTAGTAAGATAAATCAATCGATTCTTCAATAATTCCAGTGTTGATAGTACCCTTCCCCTATTATTCATTGTCTCAAACGTAACATGAATATCTAAACTTGAATCAATAACATATCTGTTAAACACTAATTTATGAACTAACTTTGTATACAGTGAATCAATTCCTGTTTGTTCTAATTTACTCACTCTTTCTTTAAAAAAATCATAAGCAATTTGAAGGTTATCACTATATTTATTTTCATAAATTGGAAATTTATTTTCAAAACTATTTAATCCCAATATTTTTGAAATATAAAATCCATAACTATCGTTTTCGACCTCATATGAAAACGGTAAATAGAAAGCACCATCTGCTTCCCTCTTTAACACAATAAAATCTTTCTCAATTTCTGAAATAGAATCAAATTCATTTAGTATTGTTAATGATTTGCTCCTTGCTACTTCAAGTATAACTTTTAAGAGAATCATTGCCGTAGTCAGCCTCTGTTGTCCATCAACAACGTAATAGGGCGTTTTATTAATTTTGCTTAAAAACCAAGAATCAATATCATTTTTATTTAACTCATATTCTGGAATTGGTTCTAATGTTATAACTCCTCCATAATGACTTCTCTCTGCCGATAAATTATATAAATCTTCCCAAAAATCCTCAATCTCTTTTGTTCCCCATGCATAACCTCTTTGATAATCTGGTATTTTATATATTCCACTCTTGAATAAATTGCTCAAATTGTTTAAACCACTTTCCATAAAATCACCTCAAAGTTATTCTAATAATTAAAACATCATATTATAATTTTAATTATATCAAAAAATCCAGTGGTTACTGGATTTTTTATCAATCCCAATTTGTAAAATTAAGCTAGACAGAAAAAGCCATCTATGTTAGGCTCAGATAAACTACCACATTTGTCTGAAAGGAACTAACATAAATGACCTATACTCATCTTACCACAAATGAACTCGTAATGATAGAGGCTTATTACCAAGATGGTAAGAAAGTTTGCGCTATTGCAAAGTCACTTGGAAGAGCGCGACAAACCATTTATAATGTTATCTCTTTTCTGAAAACGGGTCATTCAGCTTATGACTATTATCAACGCTACAAAGCCAACAAGAGGCATTGTGGTCGGCAAAAGACCCAACTCACCAAACCAGTACAAGAGTTTATTCAATCCTATCTAGCATCAGATTGGAGCCTCGATGGTGATAAAAGGAACCCATCCTGATAAAATTCCTTGCTCCATGCGTACTCTCTATCGCTTAGCTGACCGCGGCATCTTCAAGAAAGAGGATATGCCTTGGCAAGGCAATCGAAAGCCAAATGGGAAGAAAGAGAGGCGAGGAAAACAAGCTTTTCGCAGAGATTTGCGGGAACGCGCTAACGTTTATCCAAACTTTGAAACTGAATTTGGTCACCTTGAAGGAGATACTATTGTTGGAAAGAATCATAAAAGCGCTGTTATCACGCTAGTTGAAAAGCAGTCAAAAGCGATGATCGTGCTTCAATCCAAAGGGCGAAAAGCCAGCGACATTGAAGCTGCTATAAACCAATGGATGTCCCGGTTTCCTAAGAATCTCTTCAAGTCTATCACTTTTGATTGTGGGAAAGAGTTTTCCAATTGGAAGTCCATTTCCAATAAACATGATATTGACATTTTCTTTGCGGATCCAGGATGTCCAGGGCAGCGGGGGCTTAATGAGCATTCTAACGGCTTATTAAGACGGCACGGACTTCCTAAGCAGATGGACTTCAATGATATTTCTCAAAACTATTTATCAGCTATAGCTGATGAAAGAAATAGAATTCCTAGAAAATCATTGAACTATCTAACTCCGTATCAAGTTTTTCTGACTAACTTGAAAATGTCTAACTTAATTTGACAAATGAGAAATAATAAAATTATTTTTTAAATTGTCCCCATCAATGTCTAAAATGTCTCACGCCTGTAAAGACCATTGCAATACCGTGTTTGTCGGCTGCGTCAATGGAGTCTTTGTCGCGGACGGAGCCACCTGGTTGGATGATAGCTTTGATGCCTGCGGCTGCGATCTCTTCGATGTTATCCGCAAATGGGAAGAAGGCGTCTGAGGCGAGGACTGCGCCGTCAAGGCGGTCTTTAGCTTGCTCGATCGCGATACGGACAGAGGCCACACGGTTGGTCTGACCTGGGCCGACACCGAGGGTCATGTGGTCGTTGGCAATCAAGATACCGTTTGATTTGACATACTTGATGGCTTTCCAGGCAAACTCAAGCGCCACTTGCTCACGCGCATCTGGCTGACGCTTGGTCACAACTTGCCAGTCTGCTGGATTTTCCTTGATGACATCTTGGTTTTGCACCAGCATTCCACCAACTACACCTGTGTATTCCGCTTCATTCTCACTCGCCTCTTGAGCATCAAATGGCAACTCCAAGATACGCAAGTTTTTCTTTTTATTGGTCAAAATAGCTAGCGCTTCTGCTGAATAACTTGGTGCAATGATAATTTCTAAGAAAATCGGATGCATTTTTTCAGCGGTATCCGCATCCACCTCACGGTTGAGAACGACAATACCACCGAAAATCGAAACAGGGTCAGCAGCATAAGCGTTGTCCCAAGCCCCTTCAATCGTATCCGCTTGACCAATACCACAAGGGTTCATGTGTTTAAGTGCCACCATAGTCGGACGCTCCTTGAAATCACGGATAATACGGATTGCAGCATCCGCGTCACGGATATTATTGAAAGAAAGTTCCTTACCGTTGAGCTGTTTCGCTGACGCGATAGAATACTCTGTCGGAATCGCTGACTGGTAGAAATCAGCATCCTGTTGAGGGTTTTCGCCATAGCGCATCGGCTGTTTGAGGTCGTAAGTGATGGTTAGTTTTTCAGGCTTGGTTTCGCCAACTTGCGCTGTAAAGTAATTCGCAATCAAGGCATCGTAAGCCGCTGTATGACGGTAAACCTTAGCCGCCAAACGTTGACGAGTAGCGTAAGTCGTTTCACCATCTGCTTTCAGTTCATCAAGAACCACTGTATAATCAGCAGGATCCACAACAACAGTCACGCTAGCATGATTTTTTGCAGCAGAACGGAGCATAGATGGACCACCGATGTCGATATTTTCCACTGCCAAATCGTAGGTCGCATCTGGACGCAGGATCGTCTCTTTAAATGGATAAAGGTTGACCACCACAAGGTCAATCAAACCAATTTCATGCTGGCTTGCCGCTTCCAAATGACTGTTCAAATCACGACGCGCCAAAAGTCCACCGTGGATTTTTGGATGAAGGGTTTTAACACGACCGTCCATCATTTCAGGGAAACCTGTCACATCGTCGATAGCAATGGTAGCTACCCCAGCATTATCAAGGGTAGTTTTTGTTCCGCCCGTTGAGATAATCTCCCAACCAAGAACTGTCAATTTTTGGGCAAATTCAACGATGCCCGCTTTGTCAGATACACTGATCAGTGCACGTTTTGTCATGGAGTCTCCTTTTCAATGAATGACCTCCAGTCACTCAATCTCTAGTTTATTAAAGCAATAAAAATTAGTCTATTTCATATAAAAGATAGTGATCGTATCCTATCACTTCCTTGAGGTAAGCTTGATCTTCTGAGGATACTTCAAATTCTGGGAAAGTTGCTACTAAACTGCACAAATATAAGTAGTTAGGATGCCTACGATAAGAAAAACGATTTCCTCCAAATCGTCCTTGGCAGAAATCAAAAGCAAGTTTTAGTTCTTGACTTGTTCTTTTTACCAGTATCTCATCAAGATAATCGAGTTGACTTTTATCAGTACTTACAATCATGGCTCGCATGGTATTCGCCAAAACCAATAACCAGTCCGACTGACTCTCTAGTTGTTTAGGTTTCGACTTTAGTTTGTCTTTGAGCTGCATATAATTTTGTTTAATACACATGTCTCCTCCTTTTAGATTAGCGTGAATAGTTTGAGTGTTAATCTGCTTTATCTTATCTCATAAGCTCTGTATTCGTGTGAAAATTCATAGCCGAGTTTTTCTGCTAAATCTAACGAAATCTTCGTATGGGCATCCCAGCTAGGGTAAAGATTTCTATCTAGGCAAGTCAAAATCAGCTTAGCTGCGACTACTTTTGCCAGACCCTTTCGCCTAAAACCAGGGTGAGTATCTATCTCGATTTCAATCCCATTTTCATAGGTTGAGTAAGACGAGGCACCAGCCACTAGCTTTCCTTGATAAAGGGCAATAACTCCTAGTCCAAGTTGAGAATAGTGCTGGTAATCATCGTAATTTGCGACCAAGTCTTGTGACCAGCCTTCGGTCAAACAAACTTTATACAGCTGTTCATCAATCCATTGCAATTCAAAACCTTCTGGCAAGTTAGTCATAAATTCTTCTAACTTCTCACGGTCAAATCTAGTATCTTTCTTGGTTGCATAGCGTGTAAAAGCATGAGCCTTTGCCCTGTATGTCATTTCTATTAAATCCGACCACCCTTGATGCTGCGGAACAAGGATAATGTCCTCTCCTCGACATTCTTCAATCAAATCAAGATTTGGCTTTCCTGCTAAAAATCCAAAAGAAGCCTGTTTTCCTAGTTTTGCCAAGGCCGAATGTGGGTATTCTAGGTTATCTACAAAAATCTCTCCCATCACCCCCTGCAAGCAAGACCAGATGATTGTTTCTTCCCAATCTTGAAACAAAGGAATTACTAATGATAAATTTTTTAATCTTTTCATAGGGTGATTGTAACAAATTATCCTATTTCTTTACAACTCCCAACTCTCTAATCACCTCCGGATACAGCACATACTCCGCTTCGTGTATCCGTGCTTCAAAGGTTTCAAGCGTATCATCTGCTAAACGCGATACACGGACTTGTTTGATAACTTGTCCTGTATCTACCCCTGAGTCCACCCAATGAACTGTTACACCACTTTCAGAAACACCTGCATTCCAAGCGTCTTCGATGCCATGGGCACCCGGAAATTCTGGTAAGTAAGCTGGGTGAATATTGATGATGCGACCTTCATAAGCAGACAGCAAGGTGTTACTCACAATTTTCATATAACCAGCCAAAACAACCAAATCAATTTGGTGCTTATCTAGCAATTCCACAATGGATTCTTCGTAAGCCACCTTGTTTTCAAATTCTTTGAGTTCAAAAGTATAGCTGGTCACACCCAAATTTTGAGCACGTTCTAGCACATAGGCCTCTCGTTTATCAGCGAAGAGGAACTCAACTGGAAATTGCTCTGCAATGACCTGAAAGTTAGAACCATTACCCGAAGCAAATACTGCTATTTTTTTTGCCATTAGCGAATCACCACACTCGCGTCAGCTTTTTCCACGATACGACCAAGCTCATAAACTGGCTCGTCTAGGAGCTCTGTCACACGCGCCACATTTTCAGGACTAACCGCCAACATGAGCCCAATCCCCATATTGAAGATTTCAAACATTTCCTCATGCTTAATCTCACCGTATTTCTCAAGAGCTTTGAAAATCGGCAAAACTGGGATTTTATCCTTACCAATTTCTGCAGCCAAATTGTCCGCAAACATACGAGGCACATTTTCGATAAAGCCGCCACCTGTGATGTGAGCAATGCCATTAACCAGCCCTGCTTTGACAAGAGGCAACACTTGCTTGACATAGATACGAGTTGGCTCAAGAAGGACATCTTTGAGTTTTTGACCTTCCAACTCAGGTAGCACTTCGTCACCTGTGTAATCTGCAAAGACACGGCGAACGAGAGAATACCCATTCGAATGAATCCCGCTAGAAGCAAGTCCAAGAAGAACATCGCCTGCTTTAACTTTTGAGCCATCAATAATCTGAGACTTCTCAGCAATCCCTACTGCAAAACCAGCTAAATCATAGTCGTCTTCGCCGTACATTCCAGGCATTTCAGCGGTTTCTCCACCAATAAGAGCAGCCCCAGCTTGCACACAGCCTTCTGCCACACCAGCGACAACTTGTTCCAACTTTTCAGGAACATTTTTACCAGTCGCCACATAGTCAAGGAAGTAAAGTGGCTCAGCACCAGCAGCGATAATGTCGTTGACACACATGGCAACGCAATCTTGACCAATGGTATCGTGCTTATCATATTTGATTGCTAGCATGAGCTTGGTCCCAACACCGTCTGTCCCTGAGATAAGGACTGGCTCTTTGACACCTGTTGTCGTTAGGTCAAACATCCCGCCGAAGCCACCGAGAGCTCCCATCACACCCAGACGCTCAGTACGCGCCACGTGCTTCTTAATCCGCTCAACAACCTCATAACCAGCTTCAACATCCACACCAGATTGGGCATACGCATTTTTGTTTTTAGACATTTCTTTCTCCTTTTTGATGTTGACAAACTTGTCAACCTTGTAAACAAACCGTCAATTTAGTGTCAATTCTTTTGGAAAATAGCAGAGCTATTTAACGTGATCAATGTGAAAACTGACCTTTTCTTCCAAGCTCTTAAGATAAGCTTCCTCATAGTCATACAATGGGGTTGGATAGTTCCCATCAAAATAAGCCACACAGAGCCCACCATTTGGCGCATCGGTTTCTAAGCCAATCGAGTCAATCAAGCCATCCAATGACAAATATGTCAAGCTATCTGCCCCAATAATGTCACACACTTCTTCCACACTATGATTGGCCGAAATCAATTCCCGACGGGTCTGGATGTCAATCCCATAAAAACATGGGTATTTCAACTCTGGACTTCCAATCGCCACATGAACTTCCTTAGCACCAGCTTCACGCAATAATTGAACAATACGGCGTGACGTTGTTCCTCGAACAATCGAGTCATCAACCATGACCACACGTTTATCCTTGACGACACCAGATACCGCTGAGAGTTTCATGCGAACACCCTGCTCACGTAATTCTTGCGTTGGTTGGATAAAGGTCCGATGCGTGTATTGATTTTTGACCAAGCCCATCTCGTTTGGCAGACCTGATTCTTCAGCGAAGCCCATAGCTGCTGATAAGGATGAGTTTGGCACACCAACCACAATGTCAGCTTCATACTTGAATTCCTGCGCCAGCCTTCTTCCCATATTTTTACGAGCCGTATGGACGTTGACACCCGCAATGGTGGAGTCAGGACGTGCAAAATACACATATTCCATCGAACAAATAGCCAACTGTGTATCAGTGGTGTAAGTATCATACTGGATGCCATTGTCATCAATGATAAGCACTTCTCCAGGATTGACATCTCGAACCCACTCGGCACCAACTACTTCAAAGGCGCAGGTTTCTGAAGAGACTACCCAAGCGCCATTTTTCATTTTTCCAATAGAAAGCGGGCGGAAGCCATTAGGATCAAGCGCCGCAATGAGTTTGTCCTCTGTCATTAAAAGATAAGCAAAGCCACCTTTGACAGTATTCAAAGCCTCTTTAACCTTCCCCATAAATTCCGGATTGTGGCTACGGCGAATGAGGTGCATCAAGATTTCTGTATCTGATGAAGCATTAAAAATGGCCCCTTGCGCTTCCAATTCTTTTTTTAACGACACCGCATTGGTTAAATTCCCATTGTGGGCAAGAGCTAGTTGCTCATTGGTAAAGGTGTAAAGAAAGGGCTGAATGTTATTGATTGAGGCTGCGCCTGCTGTCGCATAGCGCACATGTCCAATCGCTGCTGTCCCTGTTAATTTTTCCAAATCAGCTGGCTTTTTAAAGACTTCTGAGAGCAACCCTGTATCACGGTGGCCCAACAGATGCCCTTGGTCATTTGAGACAATCCCCGCCCCTTCTTGACCGCGGTGCTGCAGGCTATGAAGCCCAAAATAGGTCACTTGGGCTGCCTGTGGGTGTCCCCAAATGCCAAAGACACCACATTCTTCATTTAATGATTTTACTTCGTATGTCATTTGATTTTTCCTTTTTGGGTGTTTTTCGTATGTGGTGATGACATTATTTCATGACTAAATCAATAGTCCTTGACACCTCCAGAGTGATGTTATCACTTTTTTATCACGGTGAAAAGCACCTACTACGAGTTCACTTTCGTTCACTCATTCATTTTATTTCCCTGTAAAATACTTCACGGCACTTTCAAAGAGTTTTTGGTCTTTATTTCCTGGAATATTTTGGAAAAGACCTTCTTCCCAACGTTCTGAGTGCCCCATCTTACCAATGATTTGCCCGTTCTTGCTCGTAATTCCTTCGATGGCATGAAGAGATCCATTTGGATTATATTGGCTATCCATACTTGGCTGACCAGTAAAGTCCACATATTGACTCCAAATTTGCCCATTATCACGCAACTCTGCAAATTCTTCTGCTGTCACGACAAATTTTCCTTCACCGTGTGATACTGGAATCGCATAAACATCGCCTACTTGGACACCTGCAAGCCATGGAGAGTTGGTATTCGCCACACGAGTTTCCACCATTTTGGCAACGTGTTGGTTAGCATCGTTGTAGAAAAGGGTTGGGCTGGTTTCAGTCGTATCCTCAAAATTACCATAAGGTAGGAGGCCTGATTTCACAAGCGCTTGGAAACCATTACAGATACCGATGATCAAACCACCACGGTCGATAAAGTTGTCAATAGCAGAGCGCACTTTTGCATTGAGTAAGATATTCACGATAAATTTAGCTGAGCCATCTGGCTCATCCGCAGCAGAGAAACCGCCAGCAAAGAAGAGAATATTAGCCTGATTAATATGGTCAACCATAGTGTCAACAGACTGCTCAATCGCTTCACCATCAAGAGTGACAAACGGAACCATGTTCACCTTAGCACCGGCCTGTTCAAAAGCCTTAGCCGAATCATATTCAGAGTTTGTCCCCGGGAAAACTGGAATGTAAACCAAAGGTTTGTCAACGATTTCTTTAGCTTGTTTCACGGTATCAGTGACAATAGCGGGTAATGTTTCCAAAGTTGTTTCTTGTTCAAACACCGTTGGATAGATATCTTCTAATGTGCCTTCAAAGGCTGCTAGTAAGCTCTCACCAGATAGGTTGACACCATTGACAACTACGTTAAAGTCCGCTGTCGTTTGACCAATTTTCACCGCGTCAGCAATCTCCTCTTTTGAAGTAAAAATGAAACCTCCCAATTGAGCTGTCAAGCTACTGTCAAGCTCTGCTATTTCCACAGAAACACCGATACGATTACCGAATGTCGCTAGAGCTAGAGCTTCAATCAGACCACCATATTTGACAGCGGAAGCTGAAGTCAACGTATGTTTTTCTTGAATGGCAGACAAGGCTTCAAAATTCTGCTTAATCAGTGCAAAATCAATATCGGCAGAGATGGCTTGACCTGGTAGGTAGTAAATGTTCTCTCCAGAAACTTTGAACTCTGGCGACAAAACCTTACGAGTATCCGCAGTCGTTACCCCAAAGGCAACGAGCGTTGGAGGGACAGTCAACTCTTCAAAAGTACCTGACATTGAATCCTTACCACCGATTGATGGCAAACCAAGCTGAATTTGAGCTTCAATAGAGCCAAGGAGAGCTGCAACTGGTTGACCAAAGCGGTCAGCTTGTTTATCCATACGCTGAAAGTATTCTTGATAAGAGAAGCGAGCCTTAGACCAGTTAGCCCCTGTTGCTGCTAACCGTGCAGTCGCTTCAATGACTGCATAAGCAGCCCCATGATATGGAGACCATTCTGCGATATAAGGATTAAATCCTTGTCCTATCACAGAGGCTGTCGTTGTCACACCATGCTGAACTGGTAATTTCTGTACAGAAGCCTCTGTTGGAGTCACTTGATAACGGCCTCCAAGCGGATGATTAACAGTAGAGCGACCAACAGAACTATCAAAAATCGTCTGCAACCCTTTTTGACTAGCGTGGTTCAAATCAGCCAAAACAGCTAAAGTATCTTTTTCAAGAGTTTCTGCTGAAGTGACGCGTACTTCTGGAGCAGCTACTTCGCTGTCCACTACATTGGCATCTACTACTACGCGAACCCCATTGGTATCAAGGAAGCGACGCTCAATATCCACAATGGTTTGCCCATTCCACATCATGACAAGATTTGGTTTTTCAGTCACTGTTGCCACAACTACAGCATGAATATTTTCTGTCGCACAAGCTGAGATAAAAGTATCCACATCACTAGGACGCACCACAACCGCCATACGCTCTTGGGATTCTGAGATAGCAATCTCTGTACCGTTTAGACCAGCATATTTAAGTGGCACCTTATCAAGGTCAATTTCAAGTCCGTCAGCCAATTCACCGATGGCGACACAGACACCACCTGCACCAAAGTCATTTGATTTTTTAATAAGCCGAGTCACTTCACCATTACGGAAGAGGCGTTGAATTTTACGCTCTTCAATGGCATTTCCTTTTTGAACCTCTGCGCCAGCTGTTTCAACCGATTCAACCGTCTGAACTTTAGACGAACCTGTCGCTCCACCGACACCATCACGACCTGTTTTTCCACCAAGAAGAATGACCACATCTCCCGCTTCTGGTTTTTCACGGATAACATTTTCCTTTGGAGCCGCACCAACAACCGCACCAAGCTCCATCCGTTTAGCCACAAAGCCTGGATGGAAATACTCACGCACATACGTCGTTGCAAGTCCAATTTGATTTCCATATGAAGAATACCCATGAGCTGCCGTTTTTGAAATGACCTGCTGTGGCAATTTTCCTTCACGCGTCGCCGAAAGCGGAACTGTAATGTCGCCAGCCCCTGAAATCCGCATCGCTTGGTAAACATATGAACGCCCTGACAAGGGATCACGAATCGCTCCGCCAATACAAGTCGCCGCTCCGCCAAACGGCTCAATTTCTGTTGGGTGATTGTGAGTTTCATTCTTGAACATAAGGAGCCACGGCTCTTTAACGCCATTGACATCAACCTCAATCTCTACTGAGCAAGCATTGATTTCATCTGATACTTCCATATCATCCAAACGGCCATTGGCACGCTCGTAGCGTCCAAAAATCGTCGCCATATCCATCAAAGTTTGTGGCTTATCTGAGCGCCCCAATTCCTCACGCATAGCTAAATATTTATCATAGGTTGCTTGCAACTGCTCTTGGAATTGTGATTCCGAAAAATTGATCTGTTTCAATTCTGTTTCAAAAGTGGTGTGACGGCAGTGGTCTGACCAATAAGTATCCAAAACCTTCAACTCAGTTTCAGTTGGCACGCGCCCAATTGATTTAAAGTAATCTTGAATAAAGACAAGGTCAGCAACCTCCATAGCTATTCCCTGTTCTGCCTTATAAACCGAAAAATCTTCTGCCGTATAAGTTTCAAAGAAATCCAAGGTTGGAATGGTTTTATCTGACACTGAAAATGCCTGCGGTTGAATAGCTATTGTAATATCCTTGAAACGTGAATCAACGGGATTTAAAAGATAATGCTTTACCGCTTCCAACTCATCTGCTGCAATATCCTTATTCACCAAATAAAGCTGGGCGGTATTCACGACGACATCCGTTGTCCCCCCTAGCAATAGCAGAGCTTCTTGAGCTGAAACTGCCCGTTGATCAAATTGACCAGGCAAACTTTCAATCGCAAAAAAGGCTGATTGACTAAGAGATTCCGCTACTTCAGTTTCTGACAAAATGTTATCAGTCACTTGCTCAGAAAAAATGTGTTTTTCAGCTCGTTCAACGAGATTTTCTGATAAATTGAACACATCATAAACCTGCACAATGCGAACAGTTGACAAACTAGTCAACTGCAACCGATGGGTCAATTCTTTCACCAGAGCCTGTGATTTTACCTGAAAATCAGCCTTCTTTTCAACGAAAATACGTCTATCCATACTAAACTCCTTTATCGACAGAATACTCCTATCGATTGTCCTTTCTTTAAACCATGCTTACTGACTAATCCAATGTTTTCAAACGATCCAACACGACCCTATAAGCATCTGTCAGACTGCCTAGATCACGACGGAAAACATCCTTATCCATATGATTCCCATCAGCATCCCAAAGGCGACAGTTATCTGGTGAAAATTCGTCCGCTAAAATAATCTTGCCATCCTTGTCAAAGCCAAATTCTAATTTAAAATCAATCAAACGTAGTCCAATTTGACTAAACCACCCTTTTAGCAAATCATTGATACGACGTGTCTCAGTCTTAAGATAGGCAATTTCTTCTTCTGTCGCAATCTTCAAGAACTGCACATGCTCATCATTGATAAAAGGATCATCCAAATCATCATTTTTGTAGTAAAATTCCACAATCGGCGTCTCTAAAATAAGACCTTCTTTCACCCCAAAACGTTTTGAAAAAGACCCAGCTGTCACATTCCGAAGCACAACCTCTAAAGGAATAATTGTCACTTTTTGATTTAATTGTTCGGTTTCTGACACTTGTTTAATAAAATGCGTTGCCACACCCGCAGCATTTAGTTTGGCAAAAATAAGAGACGAAATCTGATTATTAAGCACGCCTTTACCTTCAATCGTCTCCTTACGAGCACCATTTAGCATTGTAGCTTGGTCCTTATAGACTGCTTTAATCACATGTTCGTCTTCTGTCATATAAATATCTTTGGCTTTTCCTTGATAAATAAGTTGATTGGACATAAAAAGTTCGCCTTTCATCAGTTATTATTACGATTTTACCAGAATATCCGCCTTTCATCAAGAAAAACACTAAAAATAGATAAAATAAAAAGTTATCGTTCGTTTAAATCGAACAATAACATCTTTTGATTATCTATTTTACGCTTTATCTGCAAATTCTGTCACTAACTGTGACACCACATCTGTCTCCAACATGGTACGAATTTGTTTAATCGTATAGTAAATCGAAGTCGCATCGCTAGAGCCATGGGCCTTAACCACCGGTGCTTGCACACCAAATAACACCGCACCACCAGCTTTAGAATAGTCCATCGTATCCTTCAAACCATAGAGACTATCCTTCAGCAAAAGAGCCCCTAATTTCCCTTTGACTCCTGCCGAAGTAATCGCTGATTTCAAAGCTCCCATAACAGACTTTGCTGTCCCTTCAATGGTTTTCAGCACAGCGTTTCCCGTGAAACCATCCGATACCACCACATCCGCAACATCATTCAATAATTCACGCGCCTCCACATTTCCAATGAAATGAATCGACGGTTCATTCGCTAGCAAGCGATAAGCCTCTTGATGTATTGGAGTTCCTTTGGTCTCCTCCGTACCATTATTTAATAAACCAACACGTGGTCTTTCAATACTACGCACGTTCTTAGCATAAAAAGCCCCTAGAATACCATACTGATGTAAGTGAGTTGCTGTATTCTCAGCATTGGCACCTAAATCAAGCATGTCAAAATTTTGACCACTCATTGTTGGCAAAGTCGTCATCAAACCTGGACGCTCTACTCCCTTAATACGCTTCACAATCAAGGTCCCAGCAGTCAGCAAAGCACCTGTATTACCAGCTGATAAAACAGCATCAGCCTCACCATCCTTAACTGCTTTTGCAGCTAAAACCATGCTCGCATTCTTTTTGGTACGTATAGCCTTAGTGGGCTCATCATCGGAATTGATTTTTTCCTCCGTATGAACAATCGTCACACGATCAGTTGCTGTCAAATAAGGACGAATCTTCGTGTCATCCCCATACAAAATCACTTCAATATCTGAGAAATCTGCCAAGGCACGGTTCACACCTTCTACAATAGCCTGAGGAGCATTATCACCACCCATGGCATCTACTGCAATTTTTTTCATACTTTCCTCACAAAATCATTTGATACTCATATTATACCACAAAACCAAAAAGACAGTATTAACTGTCCTTTCGCATCACATCTCCCCACTTGCTCAAATCATCAATAAACTTTTTACTCTTGAGTTGAATACCAACATAATTGTCATAAATACCATCTATAAAATGGCGGAGCTTCTGCTTCATCTCTGGTTTAACAGAAATTGTCCTAAGCTCATCAAACTGTACTGATTGAAATTTATCCAGTAAATAGGGGACATTCGGATCAAGCTGACTACGCTTCAAATCCTTATCGTAATGTTCAGGACACAGAAGACCAGAATACTGATAAGAAAAATCAAACCGTTGCCCAACTCGATGGCAAAAAACACATTCATGAAAATTTAACTGAGCTCCAAAACGTTCTAAAATCTGAACTTCAAAGATATTGGTCAAAATCTCATAATCCAACCCCTCATTCATCAATTCCAAGGTCTTAACTAAGAAGGCAAATAAATGAGGATCTGGCTGATTATCAATAATAGCAGCATCAGCTAAAGCAACCAAATAAGTAGCATAAGATAAGATAAAAATATCCTCGTTAATAACCTTATACAGATTAGCATCATGATAATCATGAATATATGAGAGACCGACATCATTCAACTTTACCAAAAAATTAGCCTGTGTTAAAGGTTGAATCACTGAAGATAATTTCGATTTACTAGCATGCTTGATAAAAAACATGCGCTTACCTGCCGTCTCCGTAAATATCTTAACTAATTTATCATCTTCACGGTAATTACGATTATAGAGGATTAGCCCTCGCATTTCCTTAATTTCCATATTGCTCCATGAAAACTTCTAAACGACGCATAGCTTCTTTAATAACCTCCATACTAGCTGCATAGGAAATACGTAGGTACCCCTCACCGTATTTCCCAAAAGCTACGCCAGGAATAAAGGCAACTGCCTGTTCATTTGCCAATTTTTGTAAAAATGCAAATGAATCTTGTCCCTCAGTTACAGGAATTTTAGCAAAAATATAGAACGCCCCATTTGGTCTAATAATCTTGAAATTCATCGATGTCATCTTCTCAATAATATAATCACGACGTTTAATGTATTCAACCTTCATTGGCTCAGCATCATTTTTCCCCTTTGTAAGTGCAGCTATTGCCGCAAATTGAGAAGCGGTTGTTGCCGCAGTCACAAGGTACTGGTGACTCTTGATAATCTGTGCAGCCAGAGTCTCTCGTGCAAAAATTAATCCTAAACGCCATCCTGTCATCGCATGAGATTTGGAAAGACCATTGATAACAATCGTTTGATCTGGAATAAATTCAGCAATCGAAACATGAGGTTCGTTCGTATAATTAAGCTCTGAATAAACCTCATCACTAACGACAAAGACAGGATAATTTTCTAAAACAGTCGCAAAAGCCTCTATTTCATCACGCGTATAAGTTACCCCAGTAGGATTAGCAGGATAATTAAGCAAGACAGCCTTAACCTTATCTCCATACTCTTCTAAAGCTTTTTCCAACATATCTGGAGTTAACACAAAATCATTTGTTGTCGTATCAATTTCAACAATTTTTGCCCCTACAAGAGTGACAATCGGTTCATATCCAGGATAGGCAGGTGCAGGCAATAGTACAATATCCCCAGGTTCTAAAATAGCTGTTAAGGTTGCTGACAAGGCTTCCGTAGCTCCTACAGTTACCAAAATCTCATCTTCAGCCTTATAATCTAACTGATATTTTTCTTTGACAAAAGCTGACGCAGCTTCACGTAATTCAAGTAAACCAGCCATTCCAGTATAATGACTTTGATTAGCATCAATAGCAGTCTTCGCAGCAGACTTCACATGATCTGGTGTATTAAAATCAGGCTCACCCAATGTCAATTTTAAAATATTAGGAATCCCTGAAATTGATTGATCAAATTGTCTAATCATTGACACTTCAATTTTATTTAGATTTTTATTAAAACGATTTGACATATCCATAACATTATCCTCCCGAGAATTATTAAACTTTATTATACCAAAAAAGTCACCCAAAGGATGACTTCAGCTCATTATTTATGTCCCAACTCAAATAGAGGAGTTAAAGGACGTTTCTCATGGATACGAATAATAGCATCTGCCAAAAGATCAGCAATTGAAATTTGTTCAATCTTATCAATCAAACGCTCTTCTGGTAGATAAATAGTATCTAGAACCACCAATTTTTCAATAGCAGAATTCATAATATTTTCTAATGCTGGACCAGACAGAACCGGGTGAGTACAACTTGCATAAACCGATGTTGCCCCCGCTTCAGCAAGTGCATCTGCCGCATGACAAATCGTTCCTGCCGTATCAATCATGTCATCAATCAGGATACAAGTCTTCCCTTTAACATTACCAATAATATTCATAACCTCAGAAGTATTCATCTTATCAACGCTACGACGTTTATCAATAATGGCAATTGGAGTTTTTAAAAATTGTGCTAATTTACGAGCCCGTGTCACACCACCATGATCAGGACTGACAACTACCACATCTTCGCCAGTTAACCCCGCACGATCAAAATAGTCTGCAATAAGCGGCGCTCCCATCAAATGGTCCACTGGAATATCAAAGAATCCTTGAATTTGAGCCGCATGAAGATCTACTGTTAATAAACGGTTCACACCAGCTACCTCAAGCATATTAGCAACCAATTTTGATGTAATCGGCTCACGAGCACGTGCCTTACGGTCTTGACGAGCATACCCATAATAAGGCATTACAACATTAATTGTCTCTGCACTAGCACGTTTTAGAGCATCGACCATAATCAAAATTTCCATTAAATTATGATTTACTGGTGCAGAAGTAGATTGTAGAATATAAACATGATGACCACGAATAGATTCTTCAATATTAACTTGAATTTCACCATCAGAAAATTGACGAACAGATGATTTACCAAGTGAAATCCCCATGGAATCTGCTACTTTTTTTGCCAATTCTTGATTTGACGACAAAGCAAAAAGCTTCAAGTTATTGTAAGACATGACTTCCTCCAAGATTTTTTCTCAACTTCTATTGTAAACCTTTTTAAAGGATTTTTCAATGACTTACCACTAAGAATCATTCCCGTAGTTGCTAATTTCAATGAGTGATTTCAGGATAGAAAAGTCAATTTTTTGAAAGAACAATCAAATAACCCATATTATGCGCGATCCAACTGTCCTTACACCAACAATTCAATTACCTTTATATCTGAAAACGCCAAAACTTTGTGGCGATAATGTTGAAAAATGGATGTTCTTCTATAAGTTGATAAGCTAAAACGTTAACATCATGTAGCGATTTTTATTTTTATAGTCTTCCAATCACTTGATAGGACCGGGAGGAAGAACAACGGGAATGATTCGTAAAGTATTTTAAAAAAGGTATCAGAGGATTTCTTTGGTTGCAGGGCTGATAAATGGTGACATAATCGCTCCCATGACTAATGAAGAGACGATGACGAGTGATCTTTTTGAAGCTTGGTTTCAGAATTTTCTGCTACCAACATTAGGCACACCATCAGTTATTATTATGAATAATGTAAGATTCCATAGAATGAATAGATTAGAACTCTTATGTGAAGAGTATGGCATAAACTTTTACCTCTTCCACCCCACTCTCCTGAGTACAATCCTATTGAGAAAACATGGACTCATATCAAAAAGCACTTGATAAAAAAATAGGAGCTTTCTAAATTATCAAGTAGAACTCCTATCTTCATCATATAAATAGTTAAATAATTCTTAATAAACATTACCTAACACATTATGGGTAAATATATCCAGCAACACTATTTGGACTAAATGCACCACGATAGTTAGCAATTGGTTGTGTTCCGCTACCATCCATATTACATTCCATTACCTCAATAGTACCATCCGGATGAACAGCAGTGACTACTGCAACGTGACCATAGTAAGAGTTTGTCCACACAGCTACTGAACCAACTTGTGGTGTCGTACCAGTTGAATAGCCAGCAGAACGTGCACTACCTAACCACTGACCAGCATTTCCCCAATAATTACCAACCCAAGGAGCAAGTGCTTTCACACCCCAAGTACATTGACCAGCAGGATAAGTATTTGCTGCTGAATAGGTAACTTTTGCAGGTGACGACGCAACTACTGGCGCTGCTTGTGAACTAGATACAGCAACTGATGGAGTTGCTTGAATTGCTGGTGTATGAACTACTGCTTGTACTGATTGGGCTGATTGAGCTTGAGCTACCGTTGCAGCTGCGGCTTGCTCACGAGCTGCTTTCTCTGCGGCAGCGGCTGCTGCAGCTGCGGCCTCAGCCGCTGCTTTTTCTTGAAGAAGTGCTGACTTTTCACTCTCAACAGTTGTCAATTGAGCTGCTAAATTAATTTGAGCAACCTCAAGCTCTGCTTGTTGTGTTTTCAATGAAACCTCGTTAGCAGCAAGCGTTCTTTGGTTTTCCCAAACAGTATTAATCGCAGCTTGATTTTCTTCTTGTTTTGTCTCAAGCAATGCTTTATCTTCTTCTTGTTGTTTCAACATACTTTCATTAGCTGAAACAACCTCTCTAATTGCTGCAATACGGCCAATAGCATCTGAAATAGAATCTGCATCAATAATAGCTGAAATGTAATTTGTAGCACCACCATTTTGTTGAGCACTACGAGCTTGATTTTTTAAAGACTCCGTACGAGCAATAATTTTATCCGATAATTCTTTAATTTCAGCAATTAATCTTTCAGACTCTGCTTCCAAACGCTTATTCTCTTCTTCCAATTTAGCTTTTTCATTTTGAAGAGAAGCTACTTGAGCTTTAATAGCAGTTACTTGTTCTTTTGCAGCAGATTGTTCGGCAGATAATGTACTAATGGTTGCCTCTTTTGCAGCAATTTGTGCTTCATAATCAGTTGCTGATACGAGAGTTAAATTTGAAGCTGTACTCAATATCATACCACTGAGTAAAATTACTGATAAGATACGTTTCTTCATAGAATAATAATTTCCTTTCAATAAGACAGTATTCATTCTATCAAAAAAAACAAGACTATATGTTACGCTATTGTTACAGTTTATTGATAGTTTAAAACAAAGAAAAATCTACTCTGTAACAACATTAAAAATAGAAATAGTTAACAGAAAAAGTACACTGTTAAATACTAAAGTCTGCATTAAATGGTTAGTAATTTCAAGATTAATTGGATAGTTAGTTAATCCATAAATCGAAGCCAAACAATAGGATCCCCCTTCAAATATTAAGATAAGAGCCAGTAACATTAAAAACCGTGTAGAAGTCATCAAAATAAGACCGCTATGTTTTTTTACCAAATAAACTAATAATGGATAGAGAAAAACAGCTAAACCAAATGTATGATAATAATAACCATCTATAAGCAAACCAAATAACAAATAAATCAAATATATCCCAAAATTAGAAAATCGTTTTTCAAAATATAATAATGCAATGAGACTCATATGACTTGAGAGTACTAAATTATTTGGAAGAAAAATATTGAGAACTAATACTACCTGGCTATCAAAAGTAAAAGATAAAAACAAGAAAAATAGCATCATAAAAAAAGATTTGAAGATTGCCATACTATTCTCCTATCAAAGTGACATAAGCTAAATCATCAAAATTTGCTCCTGGCGAAACATAGACTGTCCGATTTAATTCATCTTCTGAGATAATTTCAACAACCTCCCCCACCTTTACATTAGCTACTGTCTGACCATCAAGTCCACTTGTAAAAACAGGATTTCCTTTAGTTATATCTAACTTTTTATTAAGTTTTGTTATCAAATAAGAGTTCTTATGGACATCAAAACCTGTTAAAATTCCGTAAATATCACCAGTACTAGTTGATATCTTAATTGGAATTTCGATAGATTTACCAGTATTAGTCAATAAATCAACCGTTGAAAATTTTGAAGTGACCTGAGTAATTTTTCCAATCAAATAGCCATTTGAAAGTACTAACATATTTTCCAAAACTCCATCTTCATGACCAACATCAAGAGAAATCCAATCTAACCAAGCAAGAGTTGAGCGGTTAATTACTTTCCCAGTTAAAACTGTCTGACTGGCAAAAGAATTTTTTATATCTAAACTAGCTCTCAAAGATTCATTTTCAGAAATTAAATCTTTTAATTTTTTTTCATTTGGTTCTAAAATTGAAAGTTTTTCATTTAATTTAGAATTTTCCTTTCTAAGTTCATCTACTGAGTTAAAATCAGAAAGAAAATTCTTAGCAGAAGAAAGAGGATAAGACATAGCAGATGACACTGTTAATGAAATATTAGAAATATATTGTGAAATACTTTGACGAATCCTGACTTCTTTTAAAAGAAAAAAAATAAGTGAAGCAACACACGTTACCGTCACCACACAAATTAATAAAAATCGAGAAAAACCTAATTTCCGCACAACAAACCCCAAAATCTAGCAAAAATAAAACGAGTTATCTAAAAGATAACATCGTTTGTGCATACGGAGAATAAGGGATTCGAACCCTTGCGCCAGTTACCCGACCTAACGATTTAGCAAACCGTCCTCTTCAGCCTCTTGAGTAATTCTCCAAAATTAATGGGCACGAGTGGACTCGAACCACCGACCTCACGCTTATCAGGCGTGCGCTCTAACCACCTGAGCTACGCGCCCAAATACAAAAAAATGCCGGCTACATGACTTGAACACGCGACCCTCTGATTACAAATCAGATGCTCTACCAACTGAGCTAAGCCGGCCTATCTCTCTTATGCGGGTTAAGGGACTTGAACCCCCACGCCCTTCGGCGCCAGATCCTAAATCTGGTGCGTCTGCCAATTCCGCCAAACCCGCATCATGACCCGTGCTGGGCTCGAACCAGCGACCCTTTGATTAAAAGTCAAATGCTCTACCAACTGAGCTAACGAGTCTTCGGTCCCGACGGGAATCGAACCCGCGATCTTCGCCGTGACAGGGCGACGTGATAACCGCTACACTACGGGACCATTAAGTTTCCTTAATCATGGGAGTTAACGGGATCGAACCGCTGACCCTCTGCTTGTAAGGCAGATGCTCTCCCAGCTGAGCTAAACTCCCTCAAACGAGAATTAGCTCAAACTGGTCCCTGTCGTGCGCTAACGCTTCGACAAAGTCGGACTTTTGTCCTCCTTAGCTGAGCTAAACTCTAAAAGGATCTGAATCCTTATGATTCGCTAAGCAACTACCCTATCTCACAGGGGGAACCCCCCAACTACTTCCGGCGTTCTAGGACTTAACTGCTGTGTTCGGCATGGGGACAGGTGTATCTCCTAGGCTATCGTCACTTAACTATCTCTTAGTCGACATTTTGTCAACTGAAAATTGAATACCT
>NZ_CACVCC010000008.1 GCF_902729355.1 Streptococcus sp. S784/96/1
GTTATGTTTACCACAAACAGGGAAGGATGTTCCTTAGCGTCATAAAAGATTGTTATGACAACTCTATTCTAGCATATACTCTTTCAGATTATAACGATAATCAGCTCGTTTTTGAAAATTTAGACCTCGTCTTCAATGAAAATTGGGATGCCACACACATTTGTGTCTTGCATTCTGATCAAGGTTTTCAGTACACCAACCAACTTTATCTCAGAAAACTAGATCAGTATGGTGTTACGATTTCCCATTCTGGAAAAGGGAATTGTTATGACAATGCTTCTTGTGAAAATTTCTTTTCCCATCTCAAGAGTGAGTCCTTACGGCTCTTTCCTCCTAATAACAGAGATGAACTCATCCAACAAATTAAAGAATACATGGACTGGTATAACTATGATAGACCACAAGAAATATTAAAAGGTATGACCCCTATGGAATTCAGGGAGTCATACCTTACTAACTAATGTTCTTTTTTACACTGTCTATTTTAGACGGGGCTTGACAATTTGGTCTTCTTTTTGTTTTACCAGGATGGGTTTAAAAGATACAATTACAAAAAATGAAGAAATCTTGTAAAAGAGTTGACAATTTAAAAGAAAAGGCTTACAGTCATTGTGTTATCAAAACAGATGCAACTGTTGAAATAAGTTTTATTTTTTATAAGGAACCATATCTCTATTAAGGAAGTAGTGTTTGGTTCACATAAAAGTCTAACAAAGTAGGATGGCTGGCAGGAATAGTTTCAGTTAATATTGTCTATAACGATAATTTTAGTTAGGAGAAAGCAACAAGTTTTCTCCTTTTCTTTATAAAGTCACTTTTGGGGGATTATTTTATGACCTATTTTATAACGGAGTTCAAGCGAGCAGTGTTTTCAAAAAATACTGTCATAGCCTTTTGTCTCATTCTGAGCAGTTTAGTGATAGGGATGGTTAGTAGTTGGACCTCAATACAGGCATTTAAGGGGATTTTTTTTTCTTTATTCTTTTTCGCTCAGTCAAGGGGCAATCTTATCTGTTATCATTCTAATGATAGTTGCTCTGCCATTTTCGAATGCTTATCTTCAGGATAAGGAAAATAATATGATATATGGTATGTTGACGAGAACTACTCTAAAGAGGTATTACCTTACTAAATTCCTTGTTAATAGTTTGGTTTCTACCTTAGTTGGTATATTACCTTTAGCGCTATTTTTAACTGCTAATGAGGTATTATTTCCAGTTGAACAAGGCAGTTATTTTGGTGAAATCGGTGGCGCTTGGTCAGTTATTTTTAAGAAATCACCGTTGCTTTATTCAGTGATAACGATTATCAATAGTGGCTTTTTTGCTACTATCTATGCTAATCTAGGCTTGGTATCAACCTTTTTTATACGCCATAAACTTGTCTCCATTGTGATGCCGTTTATGATTTACATTTTGCCTTCTTTTGTATTTCCGTTTGTTGGATTAGATCAATTTGAACCCGTGACAACTTTTGATTTGACAGCCAACACATCGGCAACAGCAGTTCTTGTTTATAGTCAAATGGTAGTATTTTTCTTAGTGATAGCGGTGCTAGGATATGTCAGACTAAAGAAGGAAGTGATCACCTATGATTGAAACCATTTTTAAGTTTTTTGGAAGACGTATGAAAGAAAATGCTATCTGTATTTGTCGACTTGTGGCTTACTAATAGGGTTAAGTTATATCCAATTTAATAGCTTACCATTAGGGAAACATAGTTTTTGGATTTGGCAATTATACATTAGCAGTGACCTCTATATAGCTATTGTTGGTTTGCCTCTCATTTGTGTCATTGGATATCAGTTTTTATCGACAGTTTTTTTCTCAAATATGTTAACCTTATTACGTTTTAAAGATAAGACGAGATTATTTAAACAACGCATGTTGCTACAGTTGGTTTTTATAGGTGGCTTTATACTTCTAATCGGCTTACTTGGAAGTCTGATTTGTCTATTGTCCGCAACTTATCATCCTGTTTGGGAGTCAGATAATATCAATCAATACACTCATCTTTTTTTAACCGTTCCTGATTTAGAGATACCATTGATTAAGCAAGTGATATTGACAACGATAAATTTTTGGTTGTACTTATTATTGTTATTGAGTCTGCACCATTTTTTGAGATTGCTTTTCAAGGAAAAAATAGCTCTATTTTTGGTAATTGGATTTATTTTTTTACAATCATTTCTTTACAAAATGGCGAATCATTCTCCCTTGTTGGCATTATTTCCCGTTTATCACTATCAAGTGACTAATGTCACAGATGTTTTTGGAAATATCAGTTACTGGGTGATTAGCCATGTATTTTTGAATGAGGTGAAATAAGGTTTCATTACATTTCAGTACACGCTGAAAACCTTGATTTTATGCGATTTCTAATTTTTTTGAAATTCAGTAGATTGCAATAAAAATCAGTTGAAACTCTACCTTTTACTCTACCTTTTTTGGGATAGAATACATTGAACGGATAGTGCTAAAACCCTCATCAGCTTTTGCTGATGAGGGTTTTCTATATCATTTACTGTAGACGCATAAAGTTATTCTTACAAAATACCTACATGGAAGTCTCATGCTCTCAATATAATCAATCTGTATTAAACTCATGGCAGGTACTGGCAAAATTGTTTCTAAATCTAAATATTTTTTCAGTCTATCTATCTAGGCTGAAATACCTTTGTCTTTGCTCCTGCTCTTGTTCTGATTCCTTGCCCCCCAGTCCAGGGTTGTGTCGGACGGATTGGAACTCTTCATAGAGTTCTGGATCCTCTTCCCTAAAAATTCCGAATTTGAACGATTTCCAGGCAAAAATTGACTTCAAATACTCCTCAGCCTTGTCAAAAGCACGCTGTAATGTGTTTAGAGCCTTCGATAGAATCCCATTCTCGCGCTTTAGATTCTCGTTTTCTTTTTCTAGTTTTTTATACTTAACTGACCACAATTGATTCAAATCAGACAGTTTCTTTTCCGCTTCATAGGCTTTACGTTCAGCCCGAAAAGCTCGTTCATCCAACTCGTCAGTACGTTGTTTTGTCAGCTCATCTGCCTTTTCGAGAATCCTATCAACGTCCTTTTCAACCAATTTTCGCTTTGCTCTGTCGAAAACAGAGCCTTCATTTAGCTCTTGCTTGACAAGCTTTTTCTTTTCGTTCAGTTTCTTCAATTCATCATTCTTTTTGTCAGCTTCGTTGAAGATACGTCCCTTCAAATCTTTTAGTTCTGCGGTCTCACGTTTCAACACTTCAATGGTCTTGTTATAAGCTTTAGTCTTTGCGTTAGGCTTGTCAGCCCACACGCCAACATCAAAACCAAATTCCCGCTCCAAGTGCTCAGAAAGTTCTGGATGGAACTTCTTCAAATCATCGATCGAAAACATTTCCTTTGCTGAAAACTTGTGCTTCTCTTTCTTCTTGTCGAAAAAGACAGGAGTAACCTTAATATGCACGTGCGGAGTTGTTTCGTCATTGTGGACATATGCTCCAACCAAATTATCATACCCATACCTATCCCCCACAAACCTAACCGACGATTCAAAGAATCGTCTCTTGTCAGCCTCTGAAGCGTTTTTAAGGTTCTTTGGTAGTGTTATTATCCCAAGACCCTACCCAATTGACATCTGCTCGATTACGCACGTTTTTAGCGAGATATTTCATCGCGCGCTGCTTAATAAATTCATAATCAGAAAGACCATCGTTTCTTTCATGGAGATTGTAATTCAAATGCGTTCTAGAACTGTCGATACTGTCGTTCCCGAATCGAATATAATTGCCTTTCTCGTCTCTCGCTCGTTCATCATGTTTGAGAAGATGAGGCAATTTTTTGCTTGTGTATTTTCCTAAATGTGCCATGAAATCCCCTCCCGCTTAACAAATCCATTGCTGACCATAAACTGGAAGAGTATATAAGCCCATTCCAGAGAAAAACATGGTCTAGTATAGAACACCAAATATGCCATAGAAAACTCCTTTCTCTTAATTAGTCCATTTTTGGCAAATAATTGGGAGACTATATAAGTCCATTCAGAGGACGGAAACATGGTCTAGTATAGAACGCCACGTTCAATACCAGGGCCACACCCCCAATCGCTATTATTATGCCGGAAAAAGTTTTTGAAAAAAGATTGGTATAGCACGTTATACCAATCCAAAGGATTGAACGTGGGCTGTCTGCCGACTCCTAACGGAGAGCTCGCCCACTCCGTGGACGACTGGGGGCCTCCCCCACGAAAAAAGATCAGCCAAGCTGACCTTATTTTCTCCCCCTAGTCTCCTCTTCCACCCCCTCGAAAACATGCCAGCCTGACGGCTGACAAGTTCGGGGTGTCGTCTTCGACTGTCGCACGAACAACGTGCGATTGTCTGCGCTTCGCATTGCAGACAAAAAAAGCAGACTTTCGTCTGCTAAAAATTGAAGAAAAGTCCATTTTGGACAATTTTCTTCAATCTGGGAACACTTCGTACGAAGTGTTCCTTTTGTGTTCTCTAATAACAGTTCTTATCTGATTAGGTAGGATGGTTCATGAATCAGAAGTTCGGCTTGACAAGAGCAGGCGATTAGTAGGATTTTCCGACAAATCCTGCTAATAATTCAACCGTCGCTGGGTCATGATGGTCTGCAAATACAGTAGAGTCGGTGTTAATATCCTTGATAGCTTTCATATCTTCAGCTGTGAGTTCAAAGTCAAAGATGCCGAAGTTTTGGCGAACACGCTCTGGGTTAGCTGATTTAGAAAGGCTAACGATGCCACGTTGTAACTGCCAACGAAGCATGACTTGGGCAGTGGTTTTACCGTATTTGTCTGCGATGGCTGTTAAGACTGGGTGGTTAAAGACATCGAATTTTCCTTCTGCAAAAGCACCCCAGCTCTCAACTTGAATCCCTTTTGAGGCTTGATAGGCAACGGAAGCTTCTTTTTGGTGGAAGACATGGAGCTCGATTTGGTTGACGGCTGGAACGATGTTATTGAAAAGGGAAAGATTAGCAATTTGGTCGTCTTTGAAGTTGGACACGCCAATAGCTCTCACTTTTCCTTCCTTGTAAAGTTCTTCCAGCGCACGCCATGCCCCAAAAGTATCGCCAAGTGGCTGGTGGAGCAGATAGAGGTCAATGTAGTCCAAGTCCAATTTTTTCAAAGATTCTGCAAAGGCCTCCTTAATCCCCTCGTAGCTCATGTGCTGGATGAAGGCCTTGGTCGTGATGAACAGCTCCTCACGCGGAACACCTGCTGCCTTGATGGCCTTGCCGACCGCTTCTTCGTTGCCATAAGCCTCTGCCGTGTCAATCAAGCGGTAGCCCGTCTTGATGGCCGTTTCCACCACTTCTTGACAGACGGTTGGATCTGGGATTTGGAAAACGCCAAAGCCGACTGCTGGGATTTTCACACCGTTGTTAAGGGTAAATGTTGCTAGTGTCATATGAGTCTCTCCTCTATATTTTGATGATATTAGTTTACCCTGAAATTCTTGACTTGAAAATGACTTTATTTGTATAATAGTATGCAAAAAATGTATACTAGAAAGGAAAGGACATGATTGACCTTTACTTACTTGAAGAATTAGTAGCCTTTGCGAGATTCGGAACCTTAGCCGCCACAGCCCAGCATCTTAGGGTGACTCAGCCAACCGTCACTCGTGGCATGCAAAAGATCGAAGAGGAACTCGGTGTCAAAATTTTTGACCGCAAGCCCAATCGTATCACGTTGACAGAAACCGGAAAACTTGCTGTTCAAGAAGCCCAGAAACTTATAGATGCACAAGCCGCTTTTATTGAGACCATTCAAAATTTTGACCGCCATCATGCGGTTATCCGCATCGCCAGCGTAGCGCCTGGCCCCCTCTTTCTTACCCGCAAGCTCCATCAGCATTTTCAAATTGAGCAACTAGACCGCCTACTTGCCCTAGAGCATATTGAGCATGTTCTGACGACACGACAGGCTGACCTGGTCTTCTCCCACAAGCCTCTGGAGACACCCGAAATGACCTCTACCTACATCGGAACAGAGTATCTCTCAGTCAATGTCGATAATATGGTACTACCTGCGGGACAAACAAGCCTCACGTTCCAAGACATGAATCACATGAGCTTTATCGTTTTATCTGATATCGGAGTCTGGAAAGAGATTATCCATGAACAAATTCCTCAAGCCACCTTCCTCTACCAGACTGGTGATGAATCCTTTACGGTTATTTTAGAAAATTCCAATCTCCCCTATTTTGTGACCAACTTATCTGCAGCGGCTAATCACCATCAGTACCCAGATACACGAAGACGGAAGCTAGACATCACAGATGATACTGCCCAATTGGATTTTTTCGTCACTTATCGAAAGGAAGACGAAAATCGTCTCCATGCCATCATTTCAGCCTTGCAAAATGCATGGAGCTATGACGATTGATCGTTTTGTAAAGCTTTTTTATAATTATCTGCCTTATCAGCTAGGACTTGTAAGGCTTTTTGCAGCGCTTTGATTTGCTGTTGGACATTGAGTTGCTGCTGATGAATGAGCTCATAACGCTCAGTAATGGTGCTATCACCCATTTCATAGAGTTTAAAATAGCGTCTGATTTCTTTGATAGGCATGCCTGCGGTTTTGAAACAGCTGATATGAGTCAAGATATCAATATCCACATCTGAAAATTGGCGCAAGCCTGATTCTGTCCGTCGAACCAAAGGCAAAAGACCATGCTTATCGTAATAACGAATGGTTGAAATGGGAATATTGAGGCGCTTAGAAACCTCTCCAATACTGTAATAGGATGTCGTCATAACATTTTTTCTCCAAAATCGTATTTTTTGCTTGACCTAAACCTAAGTTTAGGTCGTATACTGCTATTATAACAAAAAAGAAATGGAGCATTCAAATGACAAACACCTATACATTTGATTTACATGACAACGTAACTCGCACCAGCGTTCGCTTTAAAAATCGCTACGGCATCGAGCTGGCGGGTGACCTTTACCAACCTAAAAATACCATTGGGAAATTAGCTGCCCTGCCTGTCTCAGGTGCCTTTGGAGCTGTCAAAGAGCAAACTTCAGGTTTTTACGCCAATGAATTGGCTAGCCGTGGCTTTGTGGCCCTTGCATTTGACAATGCTTTCACAGGCGAAAGCGGTGGAGAAGTGAGAAATGTGGCTTCACCAGATATTTTTACAGAAGATTATAGCGCTGCTGTTGATTTTCTAGGAAAGCTAGATAACGTAGATCGCAACCGTATCGGGGTTATGGCAATTTGCGGTTTAAGTGGTATGGCCATTACCGCTGCTATCAATGACAAGCGCATCAAAGCGGTAGCAACAGCCTCTATGTATGACATGTCTCGCAGTATTTCGAAAGGCTACGCTGACAACTACAGCTTGGCTGACCGCAATAAAATCCGTGACTACCTAGCTGCTCAACGCTGGGCAGATGTGGACGCAGGAAACTTTGCAACCGGCCCTCATGAGATTGCCTTTGATGAAAATGGCGACGTTCTGGTCACACAAGGTCTGCCTGATATCATTCCAGATTTCTTGAAGGATAATCCTGTTCTTACAGCTTTTCATCATTACTACAAAACAGAGCGTGGTTACCATGAACGTTCTGTCAACTCCACAGGGGCTTGGACAGCGACGACACCGCAAGCTTTCTTTAACTTTCCATTGGTAACTAACATCGAAGAGATGGATCGGCCAATGCTGTTGATTGCAGGGGAAAATGCCCACTCACGCTATTATTCTGAGGATGTCGCCAAAGCAGCTGGCGATATCGCAGAATTGGTTATCGTCCCCAATGCAGACCATGTTGACCTCTATGACAAGGTAGAAAAAATCCCGTTTGATCAGTTGGTCAGCTTCTTTAACCAAGCATTATCCTAAAAAGGGATTACAATGAAAACAATCCATTTTTCCTTACTCCTCCTCACCCTCTTTGGTTTAACAGCTTGTGGTAAACAGCCAAAACTAGCTACTGAAACGACTTCGCAATCCACCACGGCAACAACTATATCTGAGACTATTACCGACCAAAAGGAGACAGAGATGACCCTAACACTTAGCATCAATCACGAAACACTCCCTGTAACTTGGGAGAATAATCACACCGTTCAAAGTTTAAAAACAAAGCTCACTGACCAGTCGCTTACTGTTAATCTTTCTGCTTACGGCGGATTTGAACAAGTTGGTAGCCTTGGATTTACACTTCCAAGCCAAGACCAGCAACTACGGGCAACTTCTGGCGACATCATGATCTATAACAGCAATAACATCGTTCTGTTTTTTGGTAGTAATAGTTGGTCCTACACCAAGCTAGGGCATATCGACTTGTCCCAGTCAGAGCTAGATAAACTCCTTAACCAAGATAGTGTCAGCATCACCCTATCGCTTTCAGATGCAAAATAACTGATTGGTAGCCAGCACGTCAGTTTATACCTCAGACCCATTAGATTTTATCTGATGGGTTTTATTAGAGAAGTCATATGACTTTTTTGACATTCTTGTCAGCTCATTCACTAGCCTATTTTTAAAATATACCTTGTGATTTGCGACCGCTTAGATACCAAATTCATCTGATGCCATTCAAGAAACAAACCATGAAATACTCACCAGGAACATCAGATGGCGCCTCTATCCCAAACATCTGATCTGGAACGTGACCGAATTTTGAATAGTAAGTAGATTCTCCTAAAACAAAGGAATCCATCTCTTTTTTATAGTATACGCCCAACAATTTCTCTGTCAACTTCCACTACAAAAGATAAGTCGGAAATATCGGAAAATCTCCACCTTTTATGTCAAGGATTTTGAAGATGATATTTCTTGAAAATTATAACTCTCGTCAATCATCTAATTATCTCTATATAATAATATTTCAAAAATGCTGATTCGTTCTTTTCAGACTGGTGAGATAGTGACATTTTGCGCAGTTCGCAAAACATCGGTTCTTTAGAACCGACTGCCAAGAAAAAAGAAAGATTACCGCCGTCACTAAGTTATCAAAATAGGTGTCAAATAGGCAGAGAATGTTATTATTCCCTGCCCGTTTTTATTTTATGGACCTCTCTCTTTAGGAGGCTACTATTTAAAGGATAACTGGGTCTCCTTGCCACTCCATCATTAGAAATAGAGTTGGCTATTTTAGTTAGTCATATTTGGCAACAACAGGGACTTCTATACTATTTCAATTTTTTAACAATGTATTTTTCTTAATTGATAAATGCTAATATCATCTCATAAGCAGCCTGAGCTGCTCCTGTTTTATCGTATTTAAGGTTGGACAGGTAGCCATGGGCAGTTAAGCCGTAGGTTTCCTCGTCCGTGTGAAAGTAGGTATTGGTGACACCGAGCTGACTGAGCTTGTCACTAAAGGCTCTCATATCTTCTGGGAAACCATCAGCTGTGCCTGCCAGCATGATTGAAGGTGGGTAGTCAGTGGTCAGATAGGGGATGGGATTGTATGATTTGAGCAATTTTTTCTGTTGCCACAAGAGGTTATCATCCAGATAGTTTGATATCATCAGGTCCAGTGCCAGATTGCCGCTGGGGATTTGAAAGGGGGCATCATCAATGACCATGGCTTGGACTTGAGCGCTGGTAAGTTTTGGGTCTTGGGTCAAGGGATAGAGGGCTCGGTAGTCAGGATTTGACAGAATGGCGCCGTACTGGCCGACCATGATAGCGCCAGCCGATTGTCCAAAGAAAATCACCCGATCCATGTTTAGGCCTAGCTCTGTTTGATGGTCCACCAAATAGTTGACCGCCTCATTCATCTGAACAATGGGGTCTGGGAAATGGTGGTCAGGCACCAGCACATAGTTGACGTTGACCAAATTGTAGCCCTCCTGGACCAGCCGATCAAAGAGGTAGCTACTATCGTTGTTGGCAGCTAAGGGGTCGCCCATAGCCTTATCACCGCCAAAATAGCCACCGCCGTGAAAGTAGATAATGGTTGGTCTGTCCACTCTGATATCCTCAGACAGATAGGAAATGTCTAAAAACGAGTTGGGGTAGGTGTCGCCATAGTCGATATCATTGCGGTAATAAATCCCATTTTCCTTGACCTGTTGGGAAGTGGGATTGAGGGGGTCGGTTGGGTTAATGGGTTTGCCCTTGGGATACAAGGCTGACTGGATGACGCCTATAGCCAGTTGAGGTTTAAGGGCAATAGCTCCCGCTAGGAGGCTAAGCAGGCCGAATAGACTGGCTAGGGTAATCCCAACAATCTTCCAGAGTCGTTTTGATTTTTTCTTCTGTGTCATTAGGGATGCCCTTTCTACTTGTTCAATAACTCTAATCCATAGCTCTTCACGTCACCATTAACGGCATCGTCCATCCAGTCAGCAATGCTTTTGTCATTTGTCATGGGAGTGAAAAAGGTGGGGAAATTGATGGTTGTGTGTTGGGTAGCCGTTGTTTGGTCATCTTGACCGTGGTTCCAGACATAGATACCAACGCCGTCAATACGGCTTTGTAGGCTGTCAACCATGGCTTTCAGCTCGGCTTGAAATTGCTGGCTAGTCTCGGGTGTCGGGTCAGCCAGCTGTCCCTTGTCGATATAGTTCTGGTATTGTTGGAGAGTGCCGTCACGATAGGAGCTATCAAAGAGGATTTTGACGGTATCGCCTCGCTTATCATGGAGGGCGACCAGACTATCCAGGACCAGATTGTTAGAGTTCAGGCGGTCGCTGATGTGGTCAGGCGTTTGCCAAACCCTTTCGGCGATGCCCTTCCAGTCCTCATGCAACAAGAGGGAGCTATCAACTGCCACAGTGATGTTTTTTGCGGTTGGAAACTGGTCAATCACATCGTCAGCAAGGAGAGATGTGGCAAAACCACCAGCTGAAAATCCTGTGACCAGAAGGGTATCAGGATTGCCCATATAAGTTTTGGCTTCAGACAACAGAGCCATCAGGTTCTGGTAACCCTTGTGATGGAGGATTTTTTCTTGACCGTTTTTATCGGTGTAGGAAAATTCCCCTGTTCCAGCATGAAAATCACCGGTACTGTAAGGCAGGGCTAAGATGGTCCAATCCTTAAAAGGATTGTCTTCCTGGGAACTGCCAATTCCCCAGGTAGCGACAAAATCTTGTTGCTTGGTTGAGGTGGCGTAGAAGGCCTTACCAGCTGCAGCTGTTTCAGCGTTAATGCTGACCCCGCCACCAAAGAAATAGACCATGACCTTGTTTTTGTCCTTACCAATCCTCAGCAAACCATGGGCTGGTTGACCGGTCGAATCAACCACACCATCAGGACTGAGGCGGTACCATTTCCCCACATCAGGTCTTTCTTGTCTGAGTTCAGGTGCCGACAAGCCAAAGGTCTGTTTGTAGGCGGCAAAACCAATTAAAGCAAGGCTAGCTAGGATAACTGTAAAAACTTTAAAAAATTTTTTCTTGTAGAAGGGTTGTTTGGTCACGATGTTCTCCTCTTGTGGTATAATTTTAGAAACAAGTGTTTCTGTTTTGCTAGTATAGCAGATGACGGGCTAGAAAACTAGTGCTAGCTCTGCTATTGCTCCAAAAGGAAACAAAAGAAAGGAAGTGTTTCGCATAGATAAGGTTAAGCGGCAGGAATCGCTGTTTGTGGAGAGCGTGATTGGGGCGATGTGGGAGCTACTTGCGGTCAAGCCCTTTGAGAAGATTAGCGTGTCCGAACTGGTGGCATGGGCTGGTGTGGGGCGAGTGACCTTTTACCGTAATTTTACCAGTAAGGAGGAGGTGCTGGCCCGCTCCCTCCGTCATGAGATGCAGGCTTGGTTGGAGAGGTGGGAGATGGATTTGTCGGATTTGTCGGATGCTCATTTGATGCTGGTCCTGCGGCAGTTTTTCGATTTTTGGTATGGGCAGCAGGAGCCAACTCGCCTCCTCATGGCAAATCGCTTGGATTACTTGCTGGAAGAAGAATTAAATCGGTATTTTCAAGATCGGCTAGGGCATCTGACGGATGATTTTCACCTGCAATTTATTGTCGGTGGCTTTTTCAGGGTTCTACGGACTTGGGTGGCCAAAGGTTGTCAAGAGAGTCCTGATGAGATTATGGCTTTACTGAAAAAGGAATAAGTTTACAAACTCAAAAAGACGGGCGACCTTACCCGTCTTTTGTCTAGATCAATATGCAAATATATTCATGTACTTAAACACTGTTTATTCCATAAATAGAGTTCGTGGCTACCTTGATAGCTACCTCTTGCCAACTTTTGGTGATTTCCAAATTGACCAAATTTCTTCGAGTGATATTCAACTTTGGATAAATAATCAAGCTCAAAAAGCTAAAAAGTCTGTAGAATCTGGTGTAAGACGGTCAAAAAAAGGAGAAGCTAAAGACTTTGGTGCCATCGCTCATAAACTTAGTGATATTTTTGATTTTGGTATGACTAATTTTGGATTACAGCATAATCCAGCAAAAAACATACTATTCCACCCAAGCCAAAATCTAACAAGAAAAGGGTTATGGTGTTACAGGACGAAGAATTGAGTAAATAATCACTACCAAATACAAGAGCTAATCGAAGGTTTAACATCATTTGCGATACATTGTTAGCTTCAGCATTGCGCATTAATGAACTGCTTGCGTTAACCATTGATGATTTAGATTTTTCTACCAATGAAATCACTGTCTCAAAGACGTTAATGTGGAAAGCAGCTAACCGTAAATTCGGTACCAAGGGACAGGTAGTATGTAAAAATACACCCAAAACAGATTCGGGTAATCGCAGTGTTTCGGTTCCAGGTGAAATTCTTGAAGGGCTTCGCTCTTTCCACAATGAAATGAACGAATGCTTCGAAAAAAATGGGTTGCCACAAACCAAACTTATCTTTCCTACTATCTACGGCAATTATATGTGTGATAGAAATGAACGTGCGACATTAAAAAAGCGTCTAGCTTCCATGGGCTTGCCGGAGTACGGATTCCATCTGTTCCGTCACACACATGCTTCCCTCATGCTAAATGCTGGTTTGAATTGGAAAGAATTACAGGTTAGAATGGGCCACAAATCTATTTCAACAACTATGGATACCTATGCGGAACTTGCACCAAAAAAGAAAGCAGCAGCTGTCAATATTTTTCTTGACAAGATAGCTAGTCTATCCTAGTACATTCACTCTACCTTTTTAAATTTAAAGCTAAAAACCCTATTACAATAAGGCTTTAATAGGAAATACTAAACCTTTACTGAGGTTAATTATTTTCTAACTCTAAAAGGAGAGTATAAATAGGGAGGCTGCGATGTTAAAGGTTTTAATAAAAAGAAATGTGACTCAAAAGCAGGTTATTAAGGTGTTATTGTTTTTATCCTGCTTCATTTATCTGGAAAAGCTTTACTTGATGTTGATTTCCCAATGAGCGTACTGCATTATTATCACATCGAACATCGTAATTTTTACCTCATCGTGAAATATTTACTGCCTATCATAGTCTATCTGTATCTATTTGTAGGTCGTATTGACTTAGCCGAAGATGATATGTTGCTGGTAATCATTAGAACTCGTAAAAAATATGAACATCTAAAGGCTATTAGCCTCTACATTCTTCTGACAGGCACTACCTACTGGTTGTTTTATTTTTTATCTTTTATTGCTTAACGGGAATTGGTGATTTAATCATTGCTAGAGAAATATTAAGGATGCTCATTATCGTTTCTCAGATGAGTAGTATGTACTTTTATTTATCAAGGGGCATTAAACAGGCGCAAATAGCCGCATTGATTTCGTATGTTTTCTTAATGGTACTAAGTTTTCAGTCACATTATATAGCTGATATTATCACATTATCATCACTAGCAATTTTAATACTGATAATAAATGTCTCTCTTCTCATTAGGGATATTGCAAAAAAGGGGGTATTAACATTATGAAAATCATTGAAGTAAAGGATTTATCGTTTTCTTTTGGGAAGCACCACATTTTTAAGGAACTGAATTTGTCCTTGGACTCAGGAGAAATTGTCGGTATTATTGGTAAAAATGGTTCTGGTAAATCTGCTTTATTTAAATTAATTGCTGGCTTAATCAAGCTTAAGAAGGGAGAAGTCTGGGTAAACGGTGTAGAAATTGGCAACTCCACTAAATTTGCTGAAAACATCGGTGTTCTTAGTGAAGAGCCATCTTTTTTACCGGAGTTAACAGCCTTTGATAATTTGGCCTTATTATTGAGTATCAATCAAAAGGTTTCAAAGGAGGTTGTCGAAAAGGCTTTAGATGCTAAGGAAGATTTATTAAGATTAGCCGAAAAGCTAATTGAAGAAATTCCAGATTACTTGCTTGGGATAGCTGCTTTAATGACAGCAATCAACACAAGCAAACAAAAAAAGCGAAAACCAAAGCCTCGCAAGCATAAGTAATCGCTCTTAGGACACGAGGGGGTGCCACCCCTCGGCTTGTCCTTATTGTATCAAAAAGAAAGAGGTAACGCAATGTCTAAGGTAATTGCAATTATCCTAATCGCTATCAACTTGTATTTAATCAATAAGGAGAAATAATCATGGAAACAATCACTATCAAAAAGCACACCCCAGCGCTAAAAATTAATACGTTATTTAATACGTTGTTTTTAAATTGATTGGAATTGAATAGTATCTATAATTTCAAAACCCCCTTATTTCACAAGCAAAAACCAACTGAATATTATTGATTGGTAACCAAAAATAAAATGTGTTATAATGTAGGAAACATTACAGGATAAGAGGAGCTAGCGGTTTAAATTGTGCTAGGTGAATACATGTACGTAGAATTTGTAGATGAGACTGGTCAAGTCTCAGAGGACATCAAAAAACAAACCTTGGAGTTGCTAGATTTTGCGGCGGAAAAGTTGGGGAAGCAAAATAAGGAAATGGCAGTTACCTTTGTAACGAACGAACGTAGTCATGAGCTTAATTTAGAATTTCGTGATACAGATCGTCCAACAGATGTGATTAGTTTAGAATATAAGCCAGAAGTTCCTATTATGTTTGAAGAAGATTTGGCAGATAATCCTGAACTGGCTGAGATGATGGATGAATTTGATGCTTACATCGGAGAGCTTTTTATTTCGATTGATAAAGCAAGAGAACAAGCTGAGGAGTACGGTCACTCATATGAACGTGAGATGGGCTTTTTGGCGGTACACGGCTTCTTGCACATCAATGGCTATGATCACTACACGCCTGAGGAAGAGGCGGAAATGTTTGGCTTACAAGAGGAGATTCTGACGGCCTATGGACTTACGAGACACTAATTCACAAAAAAAGTGGAAAAACATGACTTTGGTTGCCAGCCTTGAATTTGCATTGACAGGTATCTTAACGGCTTTTAAAGAGGAACGAAATCTTCGGAAGCATGCTGTTTCAGCAATTTTGGTAACCATATCTGGATTGCTTTTTCAGATTTCAGCGATTGAATGGCTATTTTTATTACTAGCAATTTTTTTAGTGATTACATTTGAAATTGTCAATTCGGCGATTGAAAATGTTGTTGATTTGGCAAGTAATTACCATTTTTCAATGCTGGCTAAGAATGCTAAGGATATGGCAGCAGGAGCGGTTTTAGTTATTTCAGCCTATGCTATTTTAACTGGACTCATTATCTTTTTACCTAAAATCTGGACTGTTTTCTTTGGATAATTTAAAAGACATTACTTGAAATTAAATGCACAAAATATTATAAGGTGTCAACTTACTGATGCCTTATTTTTATGGTATAATGAGAAAAAAACTTGGAGATGGTGATGAAAGAAGAAAAACGTCGTATTCGGCTTTTAAGAAAAGGTCAAAAAGGTTTTTGGCGTCTCGTTTTTAGTCGTGTTTGGATTATGGGATTTTTCATTATCCTGCAATTTCTATTGTTATTGACTACATTTCAATGGCTGGAAGATTATGAGACATTATTTCAAATGATTTCTTTTGTGTTAGTTTTTGGTGCAGTGCTCTATCTTTTTAATAGCCAGATGGAAGCGACGGCGAAGATGACTTGGTTGCTTTTAATTATGCCTTTTCCAATTTTTGGCTCAGCTATGCTTTTTTACAGTAAAGCAGATATCGGCTATCGTGGTCTAAAGCGGCGCATAAATGCCTTGGAGAAGGAAGGGCTTAGGTATTTAAAGCAAAAATCCGAAGTTGAAATGGAATTGCGCGAAACGCACTCGACAACCTATAATCTGGTAAAATATTTTAGAAGAAGCGATGGTTATTACCCTGTTTATAAAAATACTCGTCTGACTTATTTTCCAACTGGAGAAGCCAAGTTTGAAGAAATGAAAAAACAACTTTTGAAAGCCAAAAAATACATTTTTTTAGAGTATTTTATCATTGCGGAAGGTAAGATGTGGGGGGAGATTCTGGCTATTTTAAGGCAGAAAGTCCAAGAGGGAGTCGAAGTTCGCGTCCTTTATGATGGGATGAATGAATTCTCGACCTTATCCTTTGACTATGCTGAGCGATTACGGAAACTTGGGATAAAGGCCAAGTCCTTTGCTCCGCTTTCTCCTTTTTTATCAACCTACTATAATTACCGTGATCACCGTAAAATCTTAGTGATTGATAATGAAGTGGCCTTCACAGGAGGAGTTAATTTAGCAGATGAGTACATCAATCATATTAATCGTTTTGGTCATTGGAAAGACACGGCGATTATGCTTCAAGGTGAGTCTGTTCAAACCTTTACCGTCCTCTTTATACAAATGTGGTCAACTTTGGAGCGAGAAGTGGATTACACATCCTATCTTATCGAACCTGCAAAGTCTTACGCTAGTGATGGATTTATCATTCCTTTTGGGGATTCGCCTATGGATCAGGATAAGGTCGCCGAAAATGTTTACATTGATATTCTAAATCATGCGCGCGATTACGTCTATATTATGACACCGTATCTGATTTTAGATAGCGCACTTGAACACGCTATTTGCTTTGCGGCAGAGCGTGGGGTAGATGTCCGTATCATTATGCCGGGTATTCCAGATAAGCCTATTCCTTACGCTCTTGCCAAGACCTACTATCAGCGATTGATGCTGTCAGGGGTTAAGATTTATGAGTACACGCCAGGGTTTATTCACGCAAAGGTTTTTCTTTCGGACAATAGCAAAGCTGTTGTGGGGACAATTAACCTAGATTATAGAAGCCTTTATCACCACTTTGAGTGTGGTGCTTATATTTATCGATCATCAGTTTTAACAGACATATCCAAAGATTTTACTGATACCTTTAATCAAAGTAAGCTGGTAACCTTGAGTGAAATTGAAAATCGTTCCCTCTCTTCAAAAATGATTGGAAGTTTAGCACGAATGGTTGCACCTCTCTTGTAAAATAAAGGATGGTTTGTTATAATGATAACATGCGATGAGCCGAATTTGCTATTCATCTAGAATGAGCAATTTTGCGCAGGGGAAATTATAAACGCAGGAGCGGATTTTGATTAGATGATGTGAACCTTCTAATCACATTCTTTTAGGAGAATGCCCCCGACGACCGTAAGGTCGTTTTTTTCATATCGTTTTTAGGAAATTTAGAATAATCGTGAAGGAGTAGATGATGTATCAAACGAAAATTACTGGTGATAAGCTTTATCATGCCGTGTCATCTGGTTATGGAAGCCCCATTGAAACATTTGGCTTTGTAGAAAAGGGGGAGACACCGATGAGTTTATTGGTGATTGCTTTATCGTCATGTGTAACTATGTGTATTCAAGGTTATTATAAGAGAAAGCATGGTCTTGAACGTTTTGATATGGAAACAGTTGCTTCTTATGACGATGGAACATTTGAATTGACCATCCAACTCCCTGCACAGCTTTTGGCAGAGACAAATCAGGAAGCTTTGAGAGATTATGCAGATCGCTACTGTCGCGTGAAGTCATTGTTACGTGAAGATGTCATTGTTTCAATGATGTTTGAGGGAGTATTATAATGGCGATTTCTTTTTTAGTTTTTGAAAAATTAGTAGTTCTTTTTTTATTGATGGGAATGGGGCTGCTTTTTGCTCAGCAAGGGATTTTTTCTAAAGCAGTAACTTTACAGCTTTCCAAATTATTGACAAAATTTGTAGCACCTAGTCTGTTTGTTTCCTCTTTTATAGCTTCAGAATTTTCTTGGGAAAAGCTGAGCAATCTTGGAGTAAGCGTCCTCTCAGCTTTTTTGATTTTAGGGATACGAATTGTTATTGTTCATTTTCTCTTTCCTTCTGAACGTAATATGGATAAGTATGCTGTTAATTTTGCTAATGTTGGTTTTATGGGAACGCCTTTAGCTTTGGCAGTAGGTGGCAAAGAAGCTGTCTTTTACATATCAGCTTTTGTCATTGCTAATCAGTTGACTCAGTGGACTTATGGAATCTATTTGATTTCAAGGGATAAATCTGTGATTAATGTTCGTTCGCTTTTAATTAATCCTGCAACTATTGGAACGGCAATCGGGATTTTTTTCTTTATGCTACCAATGGATTTACCTCAGGTTATCACGAATGCAGTCGATTCGTTTGCGACGCTCAACACGCCTCTTTCAACCTTGGTTTTAGGTTCTTACTTTTATAAGGCAAGTCCGCGGAAAATTTTTCTTTACCCGCCTGCTTATCAAACAGCTTTTTGGCGCTTAGTAGGGACATCGATACTTAGTATCATGATAATTTGGCTTTTGCCAATAGCAGAGCAGGAGGTCAAGTTGGCGCTCAGCATTGCTTCAACAGCACCAGCAGCTATGAATACAGCCCTTTTAAGTCAAGTTTATGGAGGCGATTACGAATACGGTTCACGCTTAGTTTTATTAACGACAACGCTCTCTCTTATAACAATTCCTTTAACAATGGGATTGGCTGGAATCTTGTATCTCTAATCAAACAGAAAAAGACCTACTCAGTCATTTCTAGTAAATGATAGAATAGGTCTTTTTGTTAACTTCAAAAGGTTACATTAGCGTGATACACGACGACGTGCAGCTTTTTTACGATTTTCCTCGATAAAAGCAGCTTTCTTTTCTTCAGGTTCGATAATGGTTTTTTGGATTGCAAAAAGCGCACCAGCAGCGGCAACAACTGAACCAACAACACCAGTCACAAGACCTTTAACAAAAGGATATTTTTTAGCCATAAGAGTGTCTCCTATCTTCTTTAAGATACCTTAATCATAGCAAAATAGAGAAATTAGTCAAGTTTTAACTTCCTGTGGTATAATGATGTTATGATTGCTATTGAAGAAATTGGTAAGCTAACCAAAGAAAAATTGTGGCTGATTACGGTCGTGACTGGTGAGGATTTAGGCCAGTATAGTCAGCTAAAAGAAGCTTTTATGAAGGCTATTGCATTTGATAAGGACGATTTGACCTATTCTTATTTTGATATGGCTGAAACTGATTATGCAACAGCTGAAATGGATTTGGAAAGTCTCCCTTTTTTTGCAGATGAAAAGGTTGTGATTTTTGATAATCTTCTAGACATTACAACAGATAGAAAATCTTATTTGGCTGAGCAAGAACTCAAACGATTTGAAGCTTATCTGGAGAATCCTGTGGAGACGACACGCCTTGTCATTATGGCGCCAGGAAAACTAGATGGTAAACGCCGTCTTGTCAAAATCCTGAAACGTGATGCTAGGATTTTTGAAGCTGGCCCTTTAAAAGAAGCAGAGCTGAGAACCTATTTTCAGAAATGGGCTCATAAGGAAGGATTGGCGTTTGAGTCAGGTGTTTTTGAAGAGCTCTTGATTAAGTCTAACTTTGATTTTTCTGATACCTCAAAAAATCTAGCTTTTCTCCAATCTTATAAGAAGCAGGGCACGGTGACACATGAGGATATTGCGCAAGCTATTCCCAAAAGCCTACAAGATAATTTATTTGACCTGACCCAGTATATCCTGTCTGGCAAGATTGATGTTAGTCGTGAGTTGGTGAGGGACTTGCGACTTCAAGGGGAGGATGAGATTAAGCTGATTGCCATTATGCTTGGGCAGTTTCGTCTCTTTTTGCAGGTCAAGATTTTAGCTAGTCAGGGGAAACCTGAGCAGGCTATGGTAGCTGAGCTTTCTAGCTTGATAGGACGGAACGTCAATCCCTACCAAGTTAAATTTGCCATGAGAGACAGTCGTAGCCTGTCACTGTCTTTTCTGAAAAAAGCTGTCGCAACGCTCATTGAATGCGATTATCAGATTAAGACAGGTGTTTATGACAAAGATTATCTCTTTGAAGTGGCATTGTTGAAGATAGCGGGTTTAACGAAAAAATAATACATTAGAAATTGAACAAAATAAAAAGTACTCTGTTGAGATCTTGTGAGAGCTACAAAGCTTATTGCATTTTAACAGAGTTTTTTGTTGCTTTTCTTGAAAAAGAAATTTAAAATCTAAAAAATTTTTCTAATTTTTTTCTAAAAATAGCTTTCTGGCAAAATGCTTGCTAGGTGATGTGGTATCTTGAGAGAGTTAGAAATTTCTAGTGATTTTTTGAAGAGGTGCTTAGGTAATATAAAAAACTTGCGAAACTCTTCATAAAATAATGTCTAATAAAAAGGAGAAACTAATGTATAAAATCATTAAAATTGAAGACGGTGTTGTTTATGTGGGGAAAAGTTCAGATAGTCAGTTTATTGAAATTTCTCAGAATAATTTTGGTTTTGAACCTGTAGTTGGGGACTACGTAGAATTTTATAAAAATGGGGAAACTTATATTGTTTCGAAAGTTGATCAACTAGCTCAATTTGCTAATTTTCAAGGAGTAGGTGGTCAAAGTGATAAATCGAAAATTGTTGCTGCTATTTTAGCGTTTTTGGGAGCATTTGGCTTTTATGAGTTTTATATTGGAAATACAGGTAAGGGTATTTTACGTGTTCTATTGACGATCGTCGGATCCATTCCTTTTATCTTACCACTGATGGTTTTGATGAACATAATATGGAATGTGATTAATATGATTCTAGTATTAACGTCAAAACCAGGAAGTAAGTGGCATCAAGATGCTCAAGGTAGAGAATTGAAAGATTAATTCTTAGTAAAGAGAAATGTCATAACAATTGAGGAGTTTTGATATGAAAAAGAGTGTTTTAAGCCTTATTTTATTAAGTTCACTTTTGCTTGTAGCATGCCAGCAAAAGAGTGAGCCTGAGCTAGGTGAGAAGAAGGAAGTGACTACTTCTGCTGTCAGAGAAGATAAATCAAAATCATCTAGTGAGAACTCTGTGAACACTACAATGGATGAAGAGAAGAACCTAGCGACTTCTTTACTACTGGATCCAAGTACAGTTTCTGAGCAGGAGCTTAATTCATTTGCGAGTACTCCATTTAAGCTTTCTAGTATGGTGAAAGATGTTGTAGGAACCTATAGAGGAATATCTTATACTAATTCTTTTGCTGGTAATGAGTTATATGAGCTTAGGATAAAAGAGGATGGAACTTATTTTAAAGTCACTCGACCTTTTATGCCGAAAGATTGGGCTGAAGATAGTAACAAAGTGTATTATCTTGATAATGCGAACACAATGCAAGTGGTGAATAAAAGTGTTTCAATGGATGGTAAAGACTTTGTGTATGATGATCATTTTTCTGTAGAACAAGGGGTTCTGGTTGAAAAATTTGGTAAACTACACTTTATCTCACTTTACTATAAGGATTTAATTGATTATTACTATAATCAAGATGGATCAATGGATTTAGGAAAATCATTTGTTAGTGCCACAATGGATTTACAAGGAATTCCTGACACAGAGAGTCGCTTAGAATCCTATGCGATATCATTATATTCAAATTATGAGAAAGAATTCTTTTTTGAAGAGGATAGTGACTATATCATGGATGGTAAAATCTTTTTTGGAGAAACAGAGTTAACGGAGTCTAATGAAGTGTCCCAGCTTGTATCAGAGGATTTAGATAGACTTGTTACACCAGATCATGTGAAGGATATACTCAATAGTCCGAATGGTCTTTTCCAAGTGACTTTACATGGTGGTTGGGATGATTTAAAGGTATCTGAATTTACTGATTATGATAAAATCTTTGAAAAAGATGGTGAAAAAGCTAAAGTAAGTTTTTCTATTAGAGATAAGAATTCAGGTGATATATATGTTTATCAACCTGGAAAAGTAAAGTATGCTGATGACCTAAATGGTACGTTTGTTTTGAGAGATTATAATTAAGGGATAGCTCATGGATAAAATGAAAAAAATAGTAGTAATGGTAGCGGTATTGGTTCTTACAAGTTTAACATTAGTCGCATGTGGAAAACCAGACATTAGTGGAAAGTGGTATTCGACAGATAATAGCAACGAGTTTCAAATGTATTTACAAATTAAAGATGATAAAGTGACTTTAAATTATGCCTTTGTTAATTACACTAAAGAAGGATTGTTTTCATCTGTTGAAAGTGAAGTGAAATCTGGGAAAATGTTGACAGGAAAAGTTATATCAGGATCAAAGATAGAGATTACGGAAACCTATCAAGTCGAAGGCGCTAAGGGAAATCCTTTTGATGGAGTAGAGGAGTTCAATTATTCACTGTCCAAAGACAAAGAAAGTTTAAGTTTGTCAATTGAGGGAGAAGAAAGTAGTTCCGACTTTGTCAAGAAAAATCCAGTTGCAACTTTGGAATGATATTTTATATGAGAGTAAAGAAAAGGTTATTAATAAAATGAAAAAAATCTTACTAGGTTTAATTTTGATTTCATCGATCACGTTAACAGCATGTCAAAACAAGACTAACGAAAAAACATCGGTTTCAAAGGAAAGTAAGGTGACTACAACAACTGAAACGACTGCATCAACTACTGCTACACCAAAGGTTGATGAAAGTTTGTATCAGACCATTATTGATCAGTATGCTACGGCTATTGGTTCAAACACGGCTAATCAAGAGTTGAACCCTCTAGCTGTGACGTATGCATCGGTGTATGACACGGCTACTGGCTATGCCTACCATGATTTTGATAAAAATGGGATTCGGGAGTTAGTCATAGGATTTTTACCAAGTAAAATAATACCTGCTCATACAGTTACGGACATTTATACGATAACAAAAGACAATCAGTTGGTTCGTGTGACTTCAAAAGAATTAAATCTTGATATGATTGGGGAACGGATGACGCTTTGGCCGTTGGCTGATGGTAATTTTATATATGGCGGAAGTTCTGGGGATGGTTATCGTTGGTCAGCGACTGGGGATAAATTGGAGAAAATCGATACTCCAACATCAACAGAAAGATTTGATCTTTCTAGTCTTGAATGGGCATCTGTTATCAAAGAAGCAGAACCACAAGTAGAAGTTGATTCATCTGTGGATGTAAATGCTTTGGTAGCTGGCGATTATGCTAGTCTTGCTGGCACATGGACAAATGCGAAGGGAGATGTCCTTGTCATTGATACCAGAGGCAATGTGACGAATAAAGAGTCTAACCGAATTGAAGTTAGAACCATTTCAGAGAATGGGCAAGCTTCTGGTAGCTATATTGCAGGGATGACAGGCGCAAATATCAGTATTTTTCCAGTTGGTGTATCTTTGACGAATTTTGCTAATCCAGAAGAAGTTGATATTAGTGATACATCTAAAGACAGAATTTTTATTACACAATCATTTAGGACACCTGAAGAAGCCGCAAATGAGATGTATTACCGTCAATAGTGGATTAGTATAGTATTCATATCAATAAAAGCATCCGTGTCGAGAAGATTCGGATGTTTTTAGGAGTGATAATCTATCCTTTATCTGATTTATTTTAGAATTAGGTTAGAATAATAGAAATGGAGGTATTATGCTTCAAAAAGATAATAGTGGCAAGAGACAGATGACAATGCTACTTCAGTTATTAGATGGTCAACAGTTAAATAAAAAAGAGTTGGAATTAATGTTTGGTGTGTCACCTCGTACCATTCAAAATGACATTGCCCAAATTAAGCAAGTTTTGGAAGAATGTATTTCACAGCGCTATGATTTATTACTTGGAAGTAGTAATTTAATAGATTCCCTTACTGATCGCTTTCAAGTTCAACTGAGAAAGTCGGGGGAAGGAGGGCAATATTTTGTTAAAGAAAATATTGCTAAACTATCAAGCTTCGGCAATTTATTATCTGCCAATGAAAGCTTTGCTATTTTAAAAATTCTCCTTGAAAGTCGTGCATTATCAAATGATGAAATGTTTGGTCTAATTGACAGTATTGTTCAGATTGGTGACAATAATGAATACTTGAAAAATAGTATTTTGAATGAGCGATTTCACTATAAAGGTGTTCCAGACTCTCCGTTACTTGAAATACTAGGGATGATTAATGATGCTATTGAACAGCAATTAGAGATTAGTTTTGATTATACGAAGAATTTTGTAACTCATCATTTTAAGAAACTTCCAGAACAATTATATTTTCAAGATTTGTATTTTTATATGGTTTCTGATCATCATACTAGTCAAGATGACCGTGATTTAACAAATTTAAATAAGTTTCGTGTTAATAATATGAAAAATATTCAGCTTCATGGTAAGAGAAGAAAGCTAGATTATAACAATCGCTTTCAAGCGGGTATTCTTCGTAATAACACGGGCGTGTGGGGGTATTTTGGGAAACCGATTACGTTGAGTATTGAATTTTACTATGATCCAGTCTATGTGCTGGACCGTTTCCCAGGTGCTAAAATCATTTCGCAACATTTTGATGATGATCGACAACAGGTTGTGAGTCGTATTGATATAGCAACAAATGATGGTTATGGTGTCAAAATGTGGCTTCTGATGCAGTCTGATCAATTGAAAATTTTGTCTCCAAAGTCAGTTAGAGATTACGTAATCCAGAGCGCTCGTAATATGCTAAATTATTACTCAGAAGATTTAGAAAAGAAGTGAGCAAATCAGTTGAAAGCTCTGCCATTTTCCTATAAAATGAGACTAGAAAAACGAAATGAGGAATTTAATCATGGCAATTATTTTACCAGATTTACCATACGCTTACGATGCACTTGAGCCAGTTATTGATGCTGAAACAATGACCCTTCACCACGATAAACACCACGCAACTTACGTGGCAAATGTGAATGCTGCGCTTGAAAAACACCCTGAAATCGGTGAAGATTTAGTGGCGCTCTTGTCAGATGTTGAGTCAATTCCAGCAGACATTCGTCAAGCAGTTATCAACAACGGTGGTGGTCACTTAAATCACGCTCTTTTCTGGGAACTCCTTTCACCAGAAAAAACAGAAATCACAGCAGAAGTAGCAACAGCTATTGATGAAGCCTTTGGTTCATTTGACGCTTTCAAAGAGGCGTTCACAGTAGCAGCAACAACACGCTTTGGTTCAGGATGGGCTTTCCTTGTTGTCAATGCAGAAGGTAAACTTGAAGTAGTATCAACACCAAATCAAGAAACACCAATTATGGATGGCAAACAACCAATCTTAGCACTTGACGTTTGGGAACATGCTTATTACCTCAACTACCGTAACGTACGTCCAAACTACATCAAAGCATTCTTTGAAATCATCAACTGGAATAAAGTTGATGAACTCTATAAAGCAGCAAAATAATTGGCGATGCTTTTCAAGTAAGACGATAATTCTTTCTTGAAAAGTTAGTAAGTCCTCTAGAAAAGTCTCATAGGACTTTTCGCGTGACATCGAGCGCTTCTCCGATGGAGCTGAGGAGTGGAATAAAGTAACTGAATTGTACGCAGTAACTAGATAATACTGAGAGAACTGGCTTTGGTCGGTTCTTTTTTGATGTTATTATTAGAGACTTCTTCAAATTTGGTTTATAATGACCAATGGATATGAAAAAAGAAAATAGATGTCGTTCTGATCAACGACACAGAAAACGAGGATTTTCAGATTATTTGAAAACTGTTGTAAAAAATATTAAGAGACGTAGGCGGAGAAATCAAAGAAAATCTGGAGTTATTGCAGACTTGAGAATTCCTAAGGTAAGAGTTACTCAGCTTTTAATTGTATTTTGGCTACTTATTATACCTTTTTTACTTTGGAGGTTTCCCCTAAAGATGAATAGGAAAGAATCTCAGTTTTTCGCGTATCATGCTAAAGAGGAGGAGGTAGCTCTGATAAATCTGGATATTAAGGAAGTTATCGTGACTCCAACTTTTAAAAGTATGGAAGCAAAAGAAGCTGTTATAGCTGAAGATTTGCCTTATATGTATTCATTGGGATTGTATTATGATTACAGCCACCTCAGTTTAGAAGAAACGATTAAAACGTTTTTATCTGAACAGGGGCTAGATGCTTCTCAAGTTGCGTTCTCTTATAAGTTGCGTTCTCTTATAAGAATTTGAATACAAATGAGACATTTTCATTGAATGATACTCAGCCTATGACTGCAGGCTCTACTTATAAGTTGCCACTTGGAATGTTGATTATTGATGAGGTTGAAGCTGGACGTCTTGATATGGCTGAGGAAGTGTCTTATACAACTATTAACAATATCACTGAGGCGCCTGATTACCCTCTTTACTTAACTGGCTTTGGGGAAACGATGAATTGGACACAGATTCTTGATAATGCCCTCATTCATTCTGAAAATACGCCAGCTTATATTATGGCTGATCGTTTGGGAGGGTTTCATGACGCCTATCAAAAAATATCAACATTTGGTCAATCAAAGGGAGATATTAAGACCATTGACTATGAAGGAGGTAATAAGACGACCAGTGCTTACTACATACAGGTACTTGATTATCTATGGCAACATAAGGAAAAGTATGCGCCAATCATTGCTCGATTAGATGCTTCTTTCTCGGGTCAATGGTATGAGCAATATGTTCACTCAGTGCGCATTTCTCAAAAACCAGTTTTTTCTCAGGAAGCTTTGAATGTGAATGCTATCGTAGAAGAAGAGATTCCTTATATTATTTCGGTTTATACAGCAGGATTTGGTGGAAGCAATGAAAATACAGTAGAGATGAGTGGGTATGGTCACTATCAATTAGCCTGTCTAGCATATGTCATTAACGAATGGCATAGAGTTAATATGAATCCAGAAAAAGAAATTCCTAAAGTGGAGATAACACTAGAAAATAATTGATTTTTGGTGATGGGAACTAACTAGGAGGTTGCTTTTGCAGTCTCTTTTTTTTGATTTTATGTGCAGCTCTAGCCTTTATCTTGAAAAATACCCTTATAAAAGGTAAAATAAATAGGATATAAATGATAGAATGGACTTGTTGTGGCATGAAACAGATCACAGATTTTAAAAATAAAAAAGTACTTGTATTAGGTTTAGCACGATCAGGAGAAGCAGCAGCACGGCTTTTAGCAAGTCTTGGAGCTATTGTGACGGTTAATGATGGCAAACCATTCAATGAAAATCCATCAGCACAGGCTCTCCTTGAAGAAGGAATTAAGGTTGTTTGTGGCAGCCATCCTATCGAACTTTTGGATGAAAATTTTGAAGTCATGGTAAAAAATCCAGGGATTCGTTACGATAACCCAATGGTGGCTCGTGCACTTGAAAAAGGTATTCCAGTGTGGACTGAGGTTGAACTAGCTTACCTTATTTCGGAGGCGCAGATTGTTGCTATTACAGGTTCAAATGGTAAGACAACAACAACAACAATGATTGCTGAGGTGTTTAATCATGGTGGAAAGTCTGCACTTTTATCTGGAAATATTGGGTTTCCAGCCTCTGAAGTAGCAGTTACTGCCACAGCAAAAGATACCCTTATTATGGAGTTATCTTCCTTCCAACTTATGGGCATCAATAATTTTCATCCTCATATTGCGTTGATTACTAATTTGATGCCGACACACATTGACTATCATGGTGATTTTGATGCTTATGTTGAAGCAAAGTGGAACATGCAAAATCGCATGACCGAAGAAGATTTTGTTGTTCTTAATTTTAATCAAGACTTGGCTAAAGAGCTAGCGCAAAAAACACAGGCTATAGTTGTCCCATTTTCAACGACAGAAAAAGTAGATGGTGCATATCTTTATGATGAGACACTTTATTATAAAAATGAGGCAATCATGTTAGCAGCTGAAATCGGTGTTCCTGGTTCGCATAATGTGGAAAATGCCCTAGCAACTATTGCTGTGGCTAAATTATCGGGCATTTCAAATCAAGTTATCAAAGAAGCTCTTGTGTCCTTTGGGGGTGTCAAACACCGTCTTCAATATGTTGGAGAAATTCAAGGGGTTAAATTTTATAACGATTCGAAATCAACTAATATTTTAGCCACACAAAAAGCTCTGTCTGGTTTTGATAATGCCAAAACAATATTAATTGCAGGAGGCTTGGATCGTGGTAATGAATTTGATGAACTTGTCCCTGATATTGAGGGACTTAAGTTGCTGGTTGTTCTTGGAGAATCAGCAACTCGTGTTAAAAGAGCAGCTCAAAAAGCAGGTGTAAGGACGCTTGACGCTAAAGACATAGCTGATGCTACTCGAATCGCCTTTGAACAAGCGCAAGCAGGTGAGTTTGTTCTCCTTAGTCCAGCAAATGCAAGCTGGGATATGTATAAAAATTTTGAAGTACGTGGCGATGAGTTTATCGCTAGCTTTGAAGAATTAACCTTAAACAATAGCAGATAATTAAAAATGGTAAAATAACACGTTTTCTTGCAAGTGTAGAGAGCGGTTAGGTTAATGCTCTTTAGGTGGTAGGAAGGCAAAGAAAAAATATGATGGCAAAAAAAATTGTATTTACTGGTGGCGGGACAGTTGGTCATGTTACACTTAATCTTATTTTAATTCCTAAGTTTATCGAAGACGGGTGGGAAGTTCACTATATTGGTGATAAAAATGGCATTGAGCACAAAGAAATTGAAAAATTAGGTCTTAATGTAACGTTCCATTCGATTGCAACAGGAAAACTTCGTCGCTATTTTTCATGGCAAAATATACTAGATATTTTTAAGGTTGCTTGGGGAGTCTTACAGTCATTTATTATCTTAGCTAGGATAAGACCACAGGCACTTTTCTCTAAAGGAGGATTTGTATCTGTTCCCCCCGTTGTAGCGGCTAAGAGTTTGCGTATTCCGGTATTTATTCACGAATCAGATTTATCTATGGGGTTGGCCAATAAAATTGCTTATAAATTTGCGACGACAATGTACACCACTTTTGAACAGGCAGAAGGGCTTGTTAAAACACAACATGTTGGTGCAATTACTAAAGTCGGTAAGGCTAAACCATTTGAACAGGGACAGCTTGACCAGATTAAAGAACAATTTGATACTGGTAAAATAACCTTGTTATTTATTGGTGGGTCAGCAGGTGCTAGAGTTTTTAATGAGTTTATCAACCAGCATGATTTGACAAATGATTTTAATATCATCAATATTTCTGGAGATGAAAGCCTTAATACCTTATCACAAAATTTGTATCGTATCCATTATGTAACGGATTTATATCAACCTTTGATGGATTTGGCTGATGTAGTTGTCACGCGTGGAGGCTCAAATACCATATTTGAATTGGTTGCCATGCAAAAACTTCATGTGATTGTACCGCTTGGAAAAGATGCTTCACGCGGTGATCAGCTGGAAAATGCGGCATATTTTGTGGAAAAAGGCTACGCTGAACAATTACTTGAGTCTGACTTAACAGTAGATAACTTAAAAGAGAAAGTTGCTCTGCTATTGTCTCAAAAAGAAAACTATCAAGAGGCTATGGCAAATTCAAAAGAAATTACCTCTCCAGAAGATTTCTATACAGTCTTGAGTAATGCCGTTGAAGGGAAGTAAATGACTAAAGAAAATGAAATGTTAGAGCCTGAAAAGTCAACTGAAAAAACGGAATGGCAGAAACGCCATGAAGAGTTTGTGGCGAGAAAGGCAACTAAAAAAATAGAAGAAGACAAACTGCTGACAGAAAAGAAAGCAGAATCATTAGAAGAGGAAAAGGAACTTTCAGGTGAAGAGATTTCTTCCGAGCCTTTTGAAAAGGAAACTCAGGAAGAGCCTCTTAATGAGGAGGATGCAACCGAGGAGCTGGAAGTAGAATCTGAGCTAGAAGATATTCCAAATGAAGAGCCAGAGGCAGGGCTTTCTGAAATCACTGAAGTGAAAAATTCATCTGATAAGAATTCGATAGATGATAAGTTGTTAAAACAACAGCTCAAGGCTGATAAAAAGGCAAAACGCTTGGAGCAACGTCTTCAAACCCGTCCCTTACGGCTAGCGAAGGTAAAAGTGGCTTCAATAACTTTTGTAGCGCTGATCACGATTATTATTTCAGGTTTCATTCTTAGCCCGTACAGCAAAAAGAAAATCTTTAACGTAACTGGATTAGAGCATGTTGATCGGAATGCCATTTTGATTTCTACGGGAATTCAAAAATCTGATTATATTAGTACTGTTTTTTTCAAGAAAAAGTCAACGGAACAAGCTATTTTGGCTGCCAATCCATGGGTGAAACAAGCAACTATCAGTTACCGTTTTCCTAATGTTTTTGATGTTACCATTATAGAAAATCGCATTATTGCCTATGCTCAGACAGAATCAGGTTACCAACCTGTTCTTGAAAATGGTGTCCGTATGCCGGTTATTTCAGAATCTCAGTTACCAGAGCATTTTTTGACGGTTAATTTGACTGATGAAAAAGCGGTGCAATCTTTGGTTGTGCAACTGGCTAAATTAGATGAAAAATTGGTTGCTAATATTCAAGTTGTGAATCCAGTGACTGATGCAGCCACAAAGGATTTAATTCTTTTAGAAGTTAAAGATGGACATCGTATTCGCGTCCCTCTTTCTCAAATTGATGTTAAATTACCATTTTATGCCAAAATTGCAGGCAAACTGACTTCACCTAGTATTATTGATATGGAAGTTGGGATTTTCACAACAAATGAGACTATAGAAGCAACCATGGCACAGGAAAAAGTAGAACGTGAGGAAGCTAAGAAGAAGGCAGAAGAAGAGGCTAAGAAATCTGAAAAATCAGCTGAAGATGGCGACAATTCAGAAGAAGGAACTTTAGAAAATCCCGAGGAAACGACTAGCCAAGAAGCTTTAAGTTCAGAATAAGAAGAACTGTCAGAAACTGAAGCAACTAGTACAGAAATGAAAAGTCAATAAGAAAATATACTCATTTGAACTCTCTTGAAAAAGGGAGTTTTTATTTATAATCAATTTGCATTTTTTTATGAAAACGTTATAATGATAGCAAAACGAGGTGATTTCATGGAAAAGAAGCTTTTTAAATATAAGATGCCAGTCCTCCTCCTTCTGACTTTATTTGGCGGTAGATTTTTTCTCAGTCAACCTAATGGAGGAAAAGAAAATAATCAGAATAATCAGCTGATCCAGGCAGAAAATTCGACAACATCTGAAAATGCCAAAATAGAGGATACTACTAAAGTTACGACAGGGACGACTACAACTGCAAGTTCTGAATCGACAATAGAAAAAAGTAGCGAGACAACAGACACACAAGATGTTCTGCAAACAGATGTTGCTAGTAGCAAGGCTACTAAACAAATGACTGAGACTACCATAAGTGCACCTCAATCAAGTAGCACATCTCAAGGAGGGCAAAAGGTTAGGTTAAATGTCATGCATCAACTTCAGAGAACGGCAACTTCCTGTGCCCCAACTACAGTCAGCATGCTCCTAGCTTATAAAGGCATAGATATTAGCCAAGAAATTTTGGCAGACCAGATGGGAACGGATAATTCCTTTGGGACTCATAATAGCGATGCTATTGGAGTCTTAAATCGTCATCTCTTTGGCTATGATGTTCCTGGAAATGGACAGGCAGGTTATCGCCTAGCAACAGTTACCAATCCGGAGGCGGATAAGGCCCTTTTCAAAGAAAGGCTTAAGCAAAACATTGACGATGATTATCCAATGTACTATACCATAGAACTGTCAACCCTTTACCCTAATATAAAGGCAGAGCATAATGTCCTTGGAGTAGGTTATCAGCTCAATGCTGCAGGAAATGATATTGAGTACGTTTACTACCTGGACCCAGCTCCGTCTATACAGGATCCCGTCTATGGTGGATTGAAAAAAATTACGGTTGAAGAATTGCTCTACTCAACCAGTGTCTGTGTGGAACCCAATTACGGATGGTAAGAAATAGCAAAGAAAATCCCCAGAAAATTTTTCCGGGGATGTTTTTGGTCTCTTTACAAGTTCTTGCGTTTTTTAGCTTCAGTGGTCAATTTAAAGTCTGAAACCTCTAGAACCTCAAGGAGGTGTTGGCTGAGGTTGAAGTCATCGTTTGGTGATAAGAGCTCAACTTCATAGGCCAGTTTAAGGTTACTACTTTTTTTGCCGCTTTTAACTGAGATCAGCTCAATGGCAGAGCAATATTTCTCGAGTGCAGCCTGAAGCTGCTTTTCCAGGTTCTGATCCTGAGCTAGGCTCAAAGTTAGGTGACGACGGGTCTGTAAGGGTAGCTTGCTCTGCCCTTTTTCTAAGAGAAACCAAATAGCAAGAATTAGGATGGTGGTGATGAGGGCAAGTAGCAAGTAACCTGTCCCTGCAGCAAGTCCGATAATCATAGAGATGAAGATGGCTAGGAGTTCACGAGAGCCGCTGGTCGCTGAACGGAAGCGAATTAGTGAGAAAGTTCCGGCAACGGCAATACTAGTCCCTAGACTGCCGTTGACTAAGAAGATTACCAGGGTCATGAGACTGGGGAGTAGGGTAAGTGTGATGATGAACTCCCGAGTATAGAGGGTCCGGTACTTGTAAACATAGGATAGAGCAAGTCCTAAAATAAGACTGACTCCTAGGGCCATAAAGAGGAGAAAGGGGTCCACAGAACTGCTAGTGGTTTGGAAAATGCTGTCAAAAATGGTCATCTAGGCACCTACGCTTTCTTTCTTAACTTTTGCTTGTGGCTGATAATCTAAACCTTGTGATCTATGATAGGCACAGGAATATTTAGAAAACTTCATCTTAACCAAACCATGTTTTTCTAAGATTTCCTTCAGCCATTCAGGTTTATCCTTACTGGCCTTGATTTCCATAACCATCTGGTTATCTTCTAATAAAGGAAGGCCTTCTGTTCCAGCACTTAAGTCAACATCAAAATCGCGGTAACGGAGGTTACGGTCAAAGGTAATCCTTACTTTATTGACCAACTTTTTCTTTTGTTTAAGCGAGAAACGATCATAGTAGATATAGATACGGGGTTCAAGTCCAGGATAGCGCTGGCCTAAGGCATTGATTTCTTGAATCAAAGCTCCATCAGTCATTGATTTGTCGGCTTCACCAGAGGTCAATAACCTATTGATTGCCTCAGGTTTTGAAACGAGTCTAAACTTGTGACCAATCCCTTCAGAATCTTTCTGTTTTATTTCCAAGAAGGCCGGGCAATCCTTGCTAGGATTTGCAGAATAGCTGCGCATTCTAATTTTTTCACGTAGATTCTTTTTTGCCAAGGCATCTTTGATAAGATCAAAATCAGGAGTGTCATAATAAATGTTACTGATAGTAGAGGTTGGGTAGTCATCTTCTTTTAAATAAACTTTTAAATCTTTTAGAAGCTCATCGAGTTGTTCTTTTTTGACAATGTATTTTGTCTCTACTCGTTTAAATTGTGTTTGAATCTTTTCAGTCATTTGAATCCTCCTCTTATATTCATATTGGTAATGGATGAGTTAGCTGACAGATTTAGTCAGGTCTTACTCTCCAGATTGCTTTCTGAAACTAACTATAAGGGAGAAAACTGAAAGTTTTATTAAAAAATAGCAGAGCAAAAATCATTTTAAGTTTTCTTTATGAAAACTTTCAGCCAAGTTTCAGATTTGACCGGTAAACTTAACCTATTCAAATGAAATGAGGGCAAGATTATGCTAAAAACAACACAAAAGAAAGTAGTTTTCACCAGTTTAACAGCTCTGCTTTTATTGACAGCTTGCTCAAGCAAACAAGCGGCGAGTCAATCAAGCAGTCAAACCACTACAAGTGAAACGGTGATGACAAGTATCAGTACTCCGACTAGCAGTATTAGTGCAAATTCTGATCATTTTACCAATACGGATTTAACGGATAGCTATGATGAATCGACGGCTGCAACCATTACTTTATCGGTAACAAATGCTGCCATATCTGGAGATGGCGTTTCTGTATCTGGTTCAACGGTAACCATTTCAACATCTGGAACCTATATCATTTCAGGTGAGAGTGAAGACATGCAAATCCTAGTCGAAGCCTCTGATGCAGATAAGGTTCAATTAGTCTTGAACGGTGTCACCATGAAGGGAAGCGATGCTTTGATCGCTGTTAAGGAGGCTGATAAGGTTGTTATCACAACAGCAGCTGGAACTATAAATACAATTGAAGATTCTAATCATTCCACTGATGACTACAGCGCAGCTATTTACAGTAAAAGCGATTTAACCTTTAACGGTTCAGGAAGCTTGACAGTCACAGGAAACTATAATAATGCTATCAAGGGTAATGATGATGTCAAGTTTACTGGCGGAACTTACACGATTACATCAACTGTTAAGCATGCCATTTCTGCCAATGATGCCTTAAATATTGTGAATTCTGACATGACCTTGACAGCGGCAGAAGATGCCATTCACTCAGATAATGATGAAGACACGGAGCTTGGTAATATCTATATTGAGTCTGGAAATATTACTATTAATGCAGGGGATGACGCTATCCATGCTTCAAATATCCTCACCATTGATAATGGAACGATTGATATCCAGTCATGTGTCGAAGGAATCGAAGGGAAGACTGTTACCATCAATGATGGAAGCATTAAGATTGTTTCTTCAGATGATGGTATTAACGGTAGCGACTGGGCTTCGACTGCAGGTGAGATGCAAAAGCAAGAAGGTGTCTCAGTTACCATCAATGGTGGTAATATCACTATTGATATGGCTCAAGGAGATACGGATGCCATTGATTCCAACGGAGATTTGACCATCACAGGAGGTACTGTAACCATTACCGGACAGTCAGCTTTCGACTATGATGGAACTGGAAAATATACTGGTGGGACCCTAATAGTTAATGGCAAAACTGTGACAGACCTTACCCAAACTGGTCCAGGTGCCATGGCTGGTTTCGGAGCAGGAGCACCAGGACAAGGCGGTCGTGGTTTCTAAATATGATTAAAGGCTACCTAAGGGTAGTCTTTTTGCTGACTTTAGGTTAGAATAAGAAAGGAAGGCCCTTCTTGCTATCGCTCTATTTTTTAGGCAGAGCTTTTATAGCTTGCTTTGTTCAAATTTTTAGATAAAATAGAATAAAATGTGATATAAAAGGGATAACAATCTATAAAAAAAAACGAACAATTATCACATTAGGTGCAAACAACACGTGTTTTTTAACCTGGGTCTGTTATAATAGATTTATTAAATTTGCGAGGTGTCTCATGAAATCTGATATCGAAATTGCACAAAGCGTTCAACTGAAACCAATCACGGAAATTGTCGAAAAAGTTGGAATTACTTTTGATGATATTGAACTCTATGGAAAATATAAAGCAAAACTATCTTTTGATAAAATTAAGGCTGTTCAAAATAACGATGCTGGTAAACTTGTTTTAGTAACTGCGATTAACCCAACGCCAGCAGGTGAAGGAAAATCAACCATGTCTATCGGTCTAGCAGATGCTCTTAATAAGATTGGTAAGAAAACCATGATTGCCCTTCGTGAACCATCTCTTGGACCGGTTATGGGAATTAAAGGCGGAGCAGCAGGGGGCGGTTACGCCCAAGTTCTTCCAATGGAGGATATTAACCTTCATTTTACAGGTGATATGCATGCCATTACAGCAGCTAACAATGCGCTTTCAGCTCTTCTAGATAATCATATTCAGCAGGGAAATGAGCTTGGTATCGACCAACGTCGTATTATTTGGAAGCGTGTGGTTGACCTCAATGATCGTGCCCTTCGTCAAGTAATTGTGGGACTTGGCAGTCCAGTCAACGGCATTCCTCGTGAAGACGGCTTCGACATTACGGTTGCTTCTGAAATTATGGCAATTTTGTGTCTTGCGACAGATTTGAAAGATTTGAAAAAACGCTTAGCTAATATCGTTGTGGCTTATACCTATGATCGTCAGCCTGTTTATGTCCGAGATCTTAAAGTTGAAGGTGCTCTGACTCTTATTCTTAAAGATGCCATTAAGCCAAATTTAGTACAAACGATTTATGGGACACCTGCGCTTGTTCATGGTGGTCCATTTGCTAATATTGCACATGGTTGTAACTCTGTTCTTGCAACGACAACTGCTTTACGTTTGGCAGATTATACGATTACAGAAGCAGGTTTTGGTGCAGATCTAGGTGCCGAGAAATTCCTTGATATTAAAACACCAAATCTACCAAAATCTCCAGATGCCGTTGTCATTGTTGCAACTCTTCGCGCGCTAAAAATGCATGGTGGTGTAGCTAAGACTGAATTGGGACAAGAAAATGTTGAAGCTGTTCGTAATGGTTTTGCTAATCTTAAACGCCATGTTGAAAATATTCGTAAGTTTGGTATTCCAGCAGTGGTTGCGATTAATGAATTTATTTCTGATACAGAAGCTGAAATCGCTACACTTAAAGAACTTTGCGCAGCAATTGAAGTTCCTGTTGAATTAGCTAGTGTTTGGGCAAATGGTGCAGATGGTGGTATAGATTTGGCTCACGCAGTGGTTGATGCGGTTGAAAATGGTGGGGCTGATTACAAGCGTCTTTACTCAGATGAGGATAGTCTTGAGGAAAAAATCACTAAAATTGTGACAGAAATTTATGGTGGAAAAGCTGTTCAGTTTGGGCCTAAAGCTAAAATGCAACTCAAACAATTCTCAGAATTTGGCTGGGATAAGCTACCAGTCTGCATGGCCAAGACACAGTACTCATTCTCAGATAATCAATTCTTGCTTGGTGCTCCTGAACATTTCGACATCACTATCCGTGAATTTGTACCAAAAACAGGAGCTGGTTTCATCGTTGCTTTAACAGGTGATGTTATGACTATGCCAGGGCTTCCAAAACAACCTGCAGCGCTCAATATGGATGTTTCAGAAGATGGGACTGCAGTAGGGTTGTTCTAGTAATTTTTTCTAATAATCAATTATAAAAGTCAACTTTAGTTGGCTTTTTTGGGTTACAAAAAACCTCTCCTGCAGCATCAGGAGAGATTATACTTATTTACAATCAAAATCTGATAACTTGTATTGTAGGGATGCTCCAAAAGTCTGGGAGACCTTTGGAGGTTGGAAATAAGATGATCGCTAACGATTCCGTAATATTAAAATGTTTTAGATTCAAGCTTGAAAACGAACGAGTGGGAATAATCCAGTGAATGTTTTAGGTAGACACTTGAAAATGAAGAAGTGTCCAGTTTAGGACTTCCAATCACCAACTGCATCAATCTGTTATTACTATAAAAAAAGAAGGTTGAGATATTTTTGTTCGAAGTTCTAGTCTCAATATAAACTATAAATCTGGTTGAATTTCTATAACAGGAGACATTTAATCCACTCCAATTGTTATAATATAAGGTCCACAATTCTAGATTTTGAATTGCATTCAGTATTGAAAAGTATCATTAGCTCAACTACAAAATATTTAAAGAGAAGTGAGAGTCAATGAAACTAATCTTTCTTTTCTGTTGTACTGGTTTGGCTAGTTGTTTCATTTTCCTCAGGTTTAGGATTGAGGGCTGTATAGCTAGGGGCATTAAAGCGATCAACGGTTGTTTTATTACCATTTTGGCTATAGATGCTAGTTGATTTAGGGCCACGTTTTTCTTCAATTTCTTTTAGTCTATCCAGACTTTGGGTGTAAGAAAAAGATTTAATATCAACGACTTTTAGCCCATTATCCGTATCAAAACGGAGTAAATCCCCCGTTTGAATCTCATCACTGATTTTAAGTTGTAATGTTGCTTCAGCTCGGACTTCCTCAAGTTTAGCAGAAGTATTTTCATCAGGGTTAGTGATTTCAAGTCCGCTGACGGTGTCGTATATGCGACCATTGTAGGAAGTATACTGAGGTGTGATGTAACTGCCAGCAGTTCGAAGTGCAACGATTTGTTTATTATCAGCAGATAATAAATCTTGACCAACTTGACTGAAGTTGGCAGTATCAATACCTAAGACATGAAGAAGGGTCGGAAGTCCATCAATTTCACCACCAAAAGTATCACTGATAAAACCTTTGGTCATTCCTGGAACATGAACCATATAGGGAACACGTTGTAACATGGCATTATCATATTGACTCCAAGTTTCAGAATCTTTGTCCAGTAGGGGGGCTAATTCTGGATTGCGCGAATTTGAAATACCGTAGTGATCGCCATAGAGTACTATAACAGAGTTATCATAAATGCCTGTATCTTTAAAATATTGAAAGAGTGCCTTTATGGATGAATCTAGGTAATTGGCAGTCGCAAAATAACCATTAATGGTTTCATCATTTGTTTGTGCCAATGGAAATCCTTGCTCATCACTGTTACCTGCTAGACTATTATAGGGGTAATGGTTAGTAACTGTTATAAATTTGGTATAAAAAGGTTGTTGCATGTGCTCCAAATATTTAATGGAATCAGCTAACATGGTTTTGTCGTTAAGTCCATATTGGAATGAATTACTTGCAGTTTGTTTAGAAAAGTATGAGGCATCAAAGAAGTAGTTGTATCCCCACTGTTTATAGGCATTGTTACGATTCCAAAAAGAGCCAACATTTCCATGAAAAACTGCGCTAGTGTAGTCACCGTTTTGGGCCAAAATAGTTGGTGCAGCAAATTGGGTATTTTCGCCTCCATAGTTAACCATGAAAGAGCCGTTTGAAAGGCCGAATAAACCTGTTTCCATCATGGTTTCGGCATCTGATGTTTTACCGGCTTTAACTTGATTAAAAAAGTTAGAGAAGGCAAATGTTTCTGTGGAATGATAAAGCGAATTGATAAAGGGAGTAACTTCATATTCTTTATCATCAATTTTGAGTTTGTAGTCAATTAAAAATTGTTGAAAACTCTCCAAATGTAGGACAATCACATTACGTCCTTTGCCAATTCCAAAATAATTTTGATTTGGTGCGGCGTATTGAGTAGTGAGATATTCCTTGACAGGAACCAAATCTTTAGCACTGGCACTATCACGTTCTTTTTGAGCTTGAATGGCTTGGTTCGTTGAGTAAATACTAAAGGTTGGCAAACCTAGAGCACGTACAACATAAGTATTTGAAAAACCACGTGTCAATAGTTCAGGGCGGTCTAACTCTGCCATGAAGAGGTTAATTGAAAAGGCGAGTGCTGACAAGGAGGTGACAGCGAAGCTAGCTCTTTTGTGAAAGGGGCGACTGTCTGTGGTGATTTTCTTTTTCCAAAATAACAACACCAAAATGAGGTAGTCAAGCAAATAGATGATGTCCCAAACTTGAAGAGAGTCAATGACAGTCTTACCAAGACCTTCAGAAGTTTTTCGGCTGGCCATAGCAGAGCTAAACGTGATAAAATCGGCAAATTCACGATAGTAAATGATGTTGGCAAAAAGAAGGATAGTCAGGAGGGCTGAAATCAACCAAGCAATGAAGTAAAACGATTTTTTTCGGTTAATATAAAGGGATAGCCCAATTAGCATCAAACCAATGGGAATAGGGTTAATTATAACTATGATCAGGCGGAGATAGTATTGGACCGGATGCTCAACAGAAGCTAGATCCAAATTAAAGGCCATAAAATATGCCCATATCGTTTTGAGGGTATAGCCTAATAATAACAACAAGATGAAGCCTAATCTGGTTGAGACGACATCAAAGAAAGTGTCTTTAAATCTTTTCAAAGTGTTTTCCTCATTCATAGAAATCATATGACTTCATTATAACACAAAACAAAAATCAAGAGTAATCTAAAACCATTGTGGCTAATTGTCTGAAAATTTGCTATAATACTCCTATGATTAAACTTGTTATGGGTGATTTAGCTGAAAAGCGTGTTAAATCAGGTATTCAGCTCATAGATGGCAGAGACTTTCTAGACCAAATAGTTACGGACGGAGTGGTTTCTTTGGTCAATCAAAAAGGCGCTTTTCTTGGTACGGCTTACTTGTCTCGCCAAAATAAGGGGATTGGTTGGGTTCTATCTCGAGAAGCGATTGAGGTAACGGAAGATTATCTGATTCATCTCTTTAAAAAGGCGAAACAAAAACGTAGGCAATTTGAGATGTCAGATTTAACGACAGCTTACCGTCTTTTTAATCAAGATGGAGATAATCTAGGTGGCCTTACTATTGACAGATATGGAGATTACGCTCTCTTTTCTTGGTATAATTCCTATATCTATCGTCAGAAAGAACTTATTATTTCTGCCTTTCAAAAGGTTTTTCCAGAACTCAAAGGTGCTTATGGGAAAGTACGTTTTAAAAGTGACCGTCCTGAAAGTTCTTATCTATATGGGGAAGAAGCGCTTAATCCTTTCGAGATTTTGGAAAATGGCGTGCGCTATTCAGTCTTTTTAAACGATGGACTAATGACAGGGATTTTCTTAGACCAACATGAGGTCAGAGGAAGTTTGGTTGATGGTTTAGCCTTAGGAAAAACAGTTCTTAATATGTTTTCTTACACTGCAGCCTTTTCTGTTGCCGCTGCCATGGGTGGTGCACTAGAGACTACATCAGTTGATTTGGCCAAAAGGTCTCGAGAACTCTCGCAAGCTCATTTTAAAGCAAATGGTCTTGGACTTGAAAATCACCAGTTTGTTGTCATGGATGTCTTTGACTATTTTAAATATGCGAGACGCCATGCTCTGAAATTTGATGTGATTGTCATCGACCCACCAAGTTTTGCTAGAAATAAAAAACAGACCTTTTCTGTCTTAAAAGATTATCATAAATTGATTGCGCAGGCATTAGATATTTTAAGTCCTAGAGGGATTATTGTTGCATCAACAAATGCCTCAAATATGACAACGCAGCAATTTAAGAAACAAATTCAAAAGGGACTTGGAAAAATCAAGTACCAATTTATAGATTTAAAACAGTTGCCGGGTGATTTCACTGTCAACAAAAATGATGAAAGCAGTAATTACTTAAAAGTATTTACGATAAAGGTAAACCAATGAAAATTGTCGTTCCAGTAATGCCTAGGAGCTTAGAAGAAGCTCAATTGCTTGACGTGACTAAGTATGATTTAGCAGATATTATTGAATGGCGGGCTGATTACTTGCCAAAAGAAGAGATTTTAACGGTTGCCCCTGCGATTTTTGAAAAATTTGTAGGTCGCGAGGTACTTTTTACCCTTCGCACAACTCATGAAGGTGGAAATATTGAATTAGAAGACCAGGAATATGTAGGTCTTATCAAAGAAATCAGTGCGATTTACCAGCCAGACTACATTGATTACGAGTATTTTTCACACATGGGTGTGTTTAACGAGATGCTTGATTTTTCAAATTTGGTATTGTCTTATCATAATTTTAATGAAACTCCAAGTAACATAATGGAAGCCTTTTCTGAGATGACAGCTCTGTCACCACGTATCGTAAAAATTGCAGTCATGCCTATTACACATCAAGATGTTCTTGATTTGATGAACTTTACTAGAGGTTTTAAGACTCTGAACCCTGAACAGGAATATGCGGTCATGTCGATGGGCAAATTGGGGCGTATTACCCGTATTGCAGGCGAGTTGATGGGATCGTGCTGGTCCTACGCCAGCCTTGAAGAGGAAAGTGCTCCTGGACAAATTCCTCTTCATCAATTGACGAAGTTTTTGGAGGTGCTAAATGCAGATTGATGGACATACACGTTTAGCTGCTGTGGTAGCAAGACCGATCAAGCATTCTATTTCTCCCTTTATTCACAACTATGCTTTTAACAAGACGAATATCAATGGTGTTTATGTAGCTTGGGACATTCCTGAAAGGGATCTTGAAGAAACCCTTAAAAATGTGAAGCGCTATGACATGTGGGGTGTTAATATTTCCATGCCTTATAAGCAAGCTGCTTTGCCTTATATGGACGAATTGACGGATTCAGCTCAACTTATTGGTGCGGTCAACACGGTTATCAACCGAGATGGAAAATTGATTGGCCATAATACAGACGGTATTGGATTTTTCAAATCATTATCGACTTTTTTAGATTTTGATGTCAAAGGTAAACATATGACCATTTTAGGCGGTGGTGGTGCGGCAACGGCAATTATTGCCCAAGCTGCGCTCAATGGTGCCAGTCATATCACGATATTTAACCAGACAGCATTTTTAGAGGAAACACAAGCAAAAGCGCAAGCCTTATCCCAAAAAACAGGTGTGGAAATTGATGTTTATCCGATTGAAAATCTTGCCTTGATTGAGGAAAAAGTGGCTGAAAGTCAGTTGTTTGTTAATGCGACTAGTGTGGGCATGGATGGTCAGTCAATGATTATTCGTGATGATTTTCAATTTCCAGAAGGTCTTACAGTAGCAGATGTGATTTACCAACCCTTTGAAACCCTATTTTTAAAACTGGCACGTAGCCGTGGACTCAAAGCTATTAATGGCTTAGGAATGCTTCTCTTTCAAGCGGCGGCAGCATTTGAAGAATGGACAGGGGCAGAAATGCCAACTGATGAGATTTGGCAGGTACTAGAGGAAAAGTATCAGTGTTAAGGACTTATCAGATTGGTAATTATGACAGTGATTTTCTAATTGAAAGCAAACGCCAGGCAGTGCGAGGACTTGTTGTCACTCCTGATGAGAAAGTTCTTGTGATGACTTATGGCAAGTATGATTTTTCAGTCTTACCAGGTGGTGGATTAGGAAAAGGTGAAACCTTCGAACAGGCTTTTCGTCGTGAGATTTTAGAAGAAACAGGATATCAGTGCAGATGGCTAAGTCAACTGTGCCAGATTGAAGATTACCGAAAAGATGAGAAGTTGCTTCAAATTCATCACGGGTTTGTTGCAGGGGTGTCTGAGAGCAAGCTAGCCCAGAATCTCGACGAGGATGAAAAATCCGATAAGGTTTATTTAGAATTGTTAACCTTGGAAGAACTTGTCAAACGTTTTTCTGTTCAACAACCTCATACAGAACAACAGAGCCTCTTACGCCAGCGTGATAGGATAATTTTACAAGAAGCCCTAACTTATTTACATCAAGTGAGGAAGTGATAGCGATGAAATTACATGTTGATTTAGCGACAAATCCCTATGATATCATGATTGAACGAGGGTCTCTTACAAGTGTAGGAGACTGGGCTCGTTCAATCTTGAATTGTCAGAAGATTGCGATTATAACAGATGACCACGTTGCCTCTCTCTATGCAGAGACGGTTCAACAAAGTCTTGAAACTGCCGGTTTTGAGATCTTTGTTTTTGAGTTTTTAGAAGGAGAGGCTTCCAAAAATCTTACAACAGTTAATAATGCCTACGATTTCTTGCTTGAAAATGGGCTAACCAGGGGTGATGGCATTGTTGCTCTTGGTGGTGGTGTTGTCGGTGATTTAGCTGGTTTTGTTGCTTCGACTTATATGCGAGGCATTCCATTTTTACAGATACCGACAAGTCTGACTGCACAAGTGGATTCTTCCATTGGTGGTAAAACAGGTGTCAATACGCCAAGGGCCAAGAATAGTGTGGGAACATTTGCTCAGCCTAAAGGGGTTTTTATTGATCCAGATGTTCTTAAGACGCTGGGAAAACGTGAACTTATTGAAGGTATGGGAGAAGTGATCAAATATGGTCTCATTGATGATGTTGACCTGTGGGAGATCCTAGAAACTTTAGATGGAAGTCCAGAATCTATTTTGGAGCATGCTGAAGACATTATTTATCATTCTTGTAATGTGAAACGTAAGATTGTTGTCGAGGATGAGTTTGAAGGTGGCATCCGTATGTACCTAAATTTTGGTCATACGATTGGGCATGCCATTGAACAAACAGCGGGATATGGTAAGGTCATGCACGGTGAGGCTGTTGCGATTGGTATGGTTCAAATATCTCGTGTAGCTGAGAAAAAAGGTTTGATGCCAGCTGGAATGACTGACAAAATTATTAACATGTGTGCAAAATTTGGTTTACCAACGGACCATAAGCCTTGGCTGGTTAATGATTTGTACGCTGCACTGACGCATGATAAAAAGGCAAGTGGTAATACTATCAAGACCGTCATTGTACCTAAATTAGGTAGCGCAGCCATTAACCAAATCCCTTTGGAGGAAATGAAAGAGTATCTGGAGAAATAAGATGAGATATTTAACCGCAGGTGAGTCCCACGGACCACGATTGACAGCTATTATTGAAGGTGTACCGGCAGGTTTACCCTTGACAGCCCAAGATATCAACGGTGATTTAAAACGTCGTCAGGGTGGTTATGGTCGCGGTGGTCGCATGAAAATCGAAAGCGACGTTGTTGAGATTACTTCTGGTGTTCGTCATGGAAAGACGACTGGAGCACCGATAACGCTTCATGTCATCAATAAAGACCATCAAAAATGGCTTGATATTATGGCAGTAGAAGATATTGAAGACCGTCTTAAAACAAAGAGAAAAATCAAACACCCCCGTCCAGGTCATGCAGACCTTGTTGGCGGTATGAAATATCGCTTTGATGATTTAAGAAATTCTCTAGAGCGTTCATCTGCGCGTGAAACAACGATGCGTGTGGCAGTTGGAGCAGTTGCCAAAAGAATTTTAGCAGAGCTTGATATTGAAATCGCTAATCATGTTGTTGTATTTGGTGGTAAAGAAATTGATGTTCCAGCTGATTTGACAGTCTCTGAGATTAAGAAATTGGCTCAGGAATCAGAAATTTCTGTTGTTAATCGAGAACGAGAACAGGAAATCAAGGATTACATAGATCAAATTAAAAAAGAAGGGGACACGATTGGTGGAGTTGTAGAAACAATCGTTGGTGGTGTTCCAGTAGGTTTAGGTTCTTTTGTACAATGGGATACCAAATTGGATGCTAAGTTAGCTCAGGCAGTTGTGTCTATCAATGCTTTTAAGGGCGTTGAATTTGGTGTCGGTTTCCAAGCAGGTTACCGTAAAGGTTCTGAGGTTATGGATGAAATTCTTTGGAATACAGAAGATGGCTATACGCGTCGTACCAATAACCTCGGTGGTTTTGAAGGTGGTATGACTAATGGTCAGCCTATTATCATTCGAGGTGTGATGAAGCCAATTCCGACTTTGTATAAACCCTTAATGTCAGTTGATATTGAAACACATGAACCTTATAAGGCAACTGTAGAGCGTTCAGATCCAACGGCTCTTCCAGCAGCAGGTGTGGTTATGGAAAGTGTCGTTGCTACAGTCATTGCTCAGGAAATCTTAGAGAAATTTTCATCAGACAATATGGAAGAATTAAAGGCAGCTGTGGATTCACACCGTAACTATGTTAGAAAGTTTTAGTCTATGTCAAAAACAATATACATTGCGGGACTAGGTTTGATTGGTGGTTCATTGGCTTTAGCCATTCGTAAGGCTCATCCAACTTATCGGATTCTAGGCTATAATCGCCCTGAAAAATCACAACAGATTGCTCGTGAACGAGGGATGGTTAATGATTTAACGGATGATTTTGCTAGTTTTGCTCCCTTAGCTGATATTATTATATTAGCAGTTCCTATTAAACAGACTATTCTTTTTTTAAAAGAGTTGGCTCAATTAGACTTGAAAAAAGGTGTGATTATTACAGATGTTGGTTCGACAAAACAGGAGATTGTTGCAGTAGCTGAAGCCTGTTTTGCTAATCGTGAGATTGATTTTATTGGCGGCCATCCGATGGCAGGCAGTCATAAGTCTGGAGCTATTGCAGCTGATGTTAGCTTGTTTGAAAATGCCTACTATATTTTCACACCGACTCAGTTCACCCAAGAAAGGGCTTTAACGTCTTTAAAAGACTTGTTTAAGGGAACTGGAGCTCGTTATATTGAGGTGGCTGCTGATGAGCACGACCGAGTAACTAGTCAGATTTCTCATTTCCCCCATATTTTAGCGACTAGCTTGATGTTGCAAACTGGCGACTACGCTGAATCTCACGAGCACACAAAGTATTTTACTGCCGGAGGTTTTAGGGATATGACTCGGATTGCAGAGTCAGAGCCTGATTTATGGACTTCTATTTTGCTGAGTAATAGCAGAGCTGTTCTTGACAGAATTGAGGAATTTAAAGAGCGTCTTGATGAGGTTGCGCAGCTTATTTTCCAGAAAAATGAGCCAGCAATCTGGAAGTTTTTCAATCAAGGACGTGCCATGAGGCAAGCTATGGAAATCCACAAAAAGGGTGGTGTAGATAGCTTTTACGATCTCTTTGTTGAAGTCCCTGACGAAGAAGATGTGGTCTTGAAAATTTTGGAATTACTAAGAGGAATTTCTCTCGTGAACTTGCACATCAATGAGGAAAACCGAGAAGATAGTCATGGTGTTTTGCAACTAACCTTTAAAAATGCTCAGGATTTAGCTACTGCCGAAGTTATTATTAAAAATAATACAGATTATCACATTACAATTACATAAAGGAGTTACTCATGGAAAATATTTATGATTTAGCAAATAACTTGGAACGTGCTATCCGTGCACTTCCAGAATATCAAGCTGTTAAAACGGCGAAAGAGGCAGTTGATGCTGATGCTGCTGCCAAAGGACTTTGGGAGGAATTTTTAGTCGCACAAAATAAAATTCAGGCCCTAATTCAATCTGGACAAATGCCTAGTCCAGAGGATCAAGCAGAAATGACTGCACTTGGTGATAAAATTGAAAAAAATAGTATTGTTAAAGCTTATTTCACAAACCAGCAAGCACTAGGTGTTTATGTTGCTGACTTGGAGCGAATCATCTTTAAACCTTTACAAGAATTAGCAGAGTAAGTCGCTAAAAATCAGTACATTTATATCAAATGTCTTACATAAGGCACAAGTACAGGAATTTTTAGAAATTTCTGTACTTTTTTGATATAATGAAAAAATACACGAGTGAGAGGTTTCTTATGAAGTTACAAACAACAGCTAAATCATTATCAGGTTCAATTCGTGTGCCTGGAGATAAATCAATTAGTCATCGTTCAATTATGTTTGGAAGTCTTGCCAAAGGAGTGACGACTGTTCGAGACATTTTGCGTGGTGAGGATGTTCTGTCAACCATGCAGGTTTTCCGTGACTTAGGAGTGCAAATTGAAGATAAGGGCGATGTTGTTGAAATACATGGTGTTGGTTTTGAGGGCTTAAAAGCTCCGCAGAATAAACTGGACATGGGAAATTCTGGCACGTCTATTCGTCTCATTTCAGGTGTTCTTGCAGGACAGGATTTTGAAGTGGAGATGTTTGGAGATGATAGTCTTTCAAAACGTCCGATGGATCGTGTGACTATTCCTTTACGCCAAATGGGAGTTGACGTATCTGGTCAGACTGACCGTGACTTGCCACCTCTTAAAATGAAGGGGAGAAGCTCACTTAAAACAATTACTTACCAATTACCGGTGGCCTCTGCTCAAGTAAAATCTGCTCTGATTTTTGCAGCTTTGCAGGCAGACGGAGAGTCTGTGATTATTGAAAAAGAGAAAACACGTAATCACACCGAGGATATGATTGTTCAATTTGGTGGTGAGATTCAGGTTGATGGCAAGGAGATTCGTATTTTAGGAGGTCAAGAATTTACTGCTCAAGAAGTGGTTGTTCCTGGGGATATCTCTTCGGCAGCTTTCTGGCTAGTAGCAGGGCTTATTGTCCCAAATAGTAAGATTATTCTTGAAAACGTTGGAATCAACGAAACGCGGACAGGCATTCTCGATGTGATCAAGGCCATGGGAGGGAATATTCAACTGTCTAATGTTAATCATATTGCTAAATCAGCGACCATTACTGTTGAAACATCAGAGCTTCATGGGACTGAGATAGCTGGTGACATCATTCCTCGCTTGATTGATGAATTACCGATTATTACGCTTTTGGCGACGCAGGCAAAAGGTAGAACAGTCATTCGTGATGCGGAAGAATTGAAAGTGAAGGAAACAGACCGTATTCAAGTAGTGGCTGACGCTCTAAATGCGATGGGTGCTAGTATTGAACCAACACCTGATGGAATGATTATAGAAGGTAAAACATCGCTTCATGGTGCTAACATTAACACCTTTGGTGATCATCGTATCGGTATGATGGCTGCCATTGCTGCTCTGCTTGTCCAGGATGGAGAGGTGAACTTAGAGAGAGCAGAAGCAATCAATACCAGTTATCCAGATTTCTTCAAACACATGGAGGTATTGGTACATGGCTAAGGTTTTAATTGGTTTTATGGGTTCTGGAAAATCAACCATTGCACGTCTCTTGGACTTAGATTATATTGATATGGATGCTATGATTGAAGACCGTATTGGGATGCCTATTGCAGACTTTTTTGCAACAAAAGGTGAATCTGCTTTTCGTGAGATTGAAAGTGATGTTTTATCAGATTTGATAGCTACTGATAAGGTTATTTCCACAGGAGGTGGAGTCGTTGTGACAGAAAAAAATCGTCAGTTGTTAACAGAAAATCAACAGACTATCTATCTGAAAGCTGATTTTGAAACGCTATATCAGCGCATTGCTAATGATACCAAAAATGTGCGACCGCTATTTGTTAACAATAGTAAAGAAGCCTTTAAAGCTATTTTTGATGGACGTCAAATCTGGTATGAAGAGGCGGCCAGTCAAATCATTGATGTGACCAATAAAACACCTCAGGAAATTGTAGAGGAAATCTTATGAAAATTGCCTATTTGGGACCAATAGGGTCGTTTACTCACAATGTGGCTCTAAGTGCCTTTCCTCAGGCTGATTTAGTCCCCTTTGAAACCATCACAGAAGTTCTGAAAGCCTATCAAGACAAGCAAGTCAGCTTTGCTATTGTTCCCGTAGAAAATTCGATTGAAGGATCGGTACATGAAACAATTGATTACCTTTTTGATCAAGAAAATTTAAAGGCTGTGGCAGAAATTATTCAACCAATCAAGCAACAACTCATGTCGGTGACAACACAATATCCAGAAAAAATCTATTCTCATCCTCAAGCGATAGCTCAAGGAAAACAGTATATTTCTCAACATTACCCTAAGGCCCAGTTTGAAGTAACTGCCTCGACCGCTTATGCTGCACGATTGGTAGCGGAACACCCAGATAAACCTTATGCAGCTATTGCCCCTCAAGCAGCAGCGAAACAGTATGGTTTAACTGTGATTGCTAAGGATATCCAAGAAATCGAGGAGAATTTCACTCGTTTTTGGATTTTAGGAACTCAAGAGCAGCTTGTTATTTTACCTAAAATCTCTAAAAAAATATCCCTAGCTCTAACTTTACCAGATAATCTGCCAGGAGCTCTATACAAAGCTTTATCGGTTTTTGCCTGGCGAGGGATTGATCTAACTAAAATTGAAAGCCGACCATTGAAAACGATACTTGGTGAATACTTTTTCATTATAGATGTTGATAATGAGAGTAAAGAATTGATTAAATATGCCTTATCTGAGTTGACAAGTCTAGGAATTGAGTTTAAAATTTTAGGAGATTATTCTGTTTATACTATGAGCACACCTTAAGGAGGTATTATGCCAGATCGCCGTTTAGAGGCTCTAACTCATCATGAAGCCCTACGATATGATTATTTATCGAAAAATATTCATTTTTTAAATCCTAAGGAAAAAGCTGAGCTAGAACATCTTAAGGCTAAGTTAGCCGGTGAATTAGTTTCGTATAGCCAAGAGAGGAATTTATCTCAAGATACTTTGAACGCTTTGCCTGTTTATCCTAAGAAGGAAAATTCGAAACGTTATTCTCGGAAAGAAAAGCATGGCGATTTAGATTTGCCTCCTTATCCAAATGGGATGGCGACAGCTTTTGACAAGGAGCAACCGAAGGAAAGAATTAAAGGATTACCTGCTTATCCCACCCAAGAGAGGTCTAAAAAGGTTAGCCGTCCTAAAATTCATGAACGAGTAGAACAACCTGTAAAAGAACAATCTATTAAGGTGAAATCTCCAAAACCAGCTAAGAAAAAACGCAATTTTAGTTTTAAACGCTTTTTGAAATGGATTGGTATCGTGATTCTTGCTGTTTTAACTGGAATGATTGTCATGTTTGTGAAAGGGATGAATGAGATCACTTCTGGAAAGAACAATTATCAACCTGCACAAGTTGAGGTGTTTAATGGTGAGGATACTTTGGATGGTACTAATATCCTTATTTTAGGAAGTGATAAGAGAGTTACGCAGAATTCTACCGATGCTAGAACTGATACGATTATGGTTATGAATATTGGTGGCAGTGACGGAAAAATCAAACTGGCTAGCTTTATGCGTGATACCTTAGTCAATATTCCAGGTTACAGTTCTGATGATTACTCAACAGACCTGAAACTGAATAGCTCATTTACGTTTGGAGAACAAGATGGCGACCAAGGAGCAGAATTTGTTCGTCTGGTTCTCAAACATAATTTTGACATTGATATTAAATATTATGTCATGATTGACTTTGAAACGTTTGCGATTGCGATTGATACCTTATTCCCTGAAGGTGTTGAAATTGATGCTGCATTTGAAACTGTTGGTGGTGAAACCGTAACGGAGGTTGAAGTTCCTGATGATTTAGGCTATGCACAAGGCGGAGCAATGTACCAGACCATTGCAGTCGGTAAACAGAGAATGGATGGTAAGACACTTCTAAATTATGCCCGTTTTCGTGGAGATGATACGGCTGATTTTGGGCGAGTGAAGCGCCAGCAACAGGTTTTGGAAGCTGTTTTTGCTCAAGTCAAAAATCCTGCTAAACTCTTTACAGGGTCAGCAGCGGTGGGTAAAATTTATGCTCTTACCTCTACAAATGTCTCTTATCCTGTGCTTTTGGCGGAGGGGTTAGGTATATTAACGAGCGGAAGAGGTGGTATTGAACGTCTTACCATTCCTCAACAAGGGGATTGGATTGATACCTATGACATGTATGGGGGTATGGGACTCGATATTGATCGTGATAACTATAAAGAATTATTAGCTCAGATGGGATTACGATAAATATGATATAATGGAGAGACGAAAGTCTCTCTTATTTCTTTTGGAAATAGCAGAGCTGAGAGTTAGAATGAGGATATGATGTTGCAAAAAAATGATATTGTAGAAGTAAAAATTGTCGATTTGACCCATGAAGGACAGGGCGTTGCTAAGGTAGATGGCTTGGTCTTTTTTGTGGAAAATGCCTTACCAGAAGAAGTGATTCGGATGCGCGTGCTCAAAGTAAAAAAGAACATCGGCTATGGAAAAGTAGAGGAATATCTGACTACTTCACCGCATCGCGTGGCAGAGATGGACATGGCCTATTTGCGGACAGGGATTGCTGATTTTGGGCATTTAGCCTATGCAGAACAACTGAAATTCAAGCGTAAGCAAGTGGTGGATAACCTCTATAAAATCGCTGGTATTTCAGATGTGGAAGTGGCAGAAACTATTGGTATGGATAACCCAACTGCCTATCGCAATAAGGCTACGATTCCAGTACGACGTGTCAACGGTCAACTGGAAACAGGCTTTTTCCGTAAAAATTCTCATGATTTGATGCCAATTGAAGATTATCTGATTCAAGACAAGGAGATTGACCGTTTTATCAATGCCACTCGTGATTTACTGCGCCGTTTTGACCTCAAACCTTATGATGAAAAAGAGCAGACTGGTTTGATTCGCAATATCGTGGTGCGTCGTGGGCATTACTCGGGTGAGATGATGTTGGTGCTTGTGACCACGCGTCCGAAGGTCTTTCGGATAGAGCAGTTGATTGAACAATTGGTAGCTGATTTTCCAGCACTGGTTTCTGTCATTCAAAATATTAACGACAAGAATACCAATGCTATTTTTGGGGCGGAATTCTATACCTTGTATGGCAAAGATACGATTACGGACACGATGCTGAGGAATCAGTACGAGATTTCAGCCCAGTCCTTCTATCAAGTCAATACCGAAATGGCAGAAAAACTCTATCAGGCAGCCATTGATTTTTCAGAATTAACGACGCAAGATGTAGTTGTTGATGCTTACTCAGGGATTGGGACCATCGGACTTTCCCTTGCTAAGAAAGTCAAAGCAGTTTATGGCGTTGAAGTCATTGAAGCAGCAGTGCGTGATGCGAAGAAAAATGCTGCGCTGAACGGCATTACCAACGCGCACTATGTAGTAGATAGCGCTGAAAATGCCATGGCTAACTGGAGCAAGGAAGGTATTCAACCAAGCGTGATTCTAGTAGACCCACCACGCAAAGGTCTTACAGAAAGCTTTATCAAGGCAAGCGTCGCCATGAAACCCAACAAAATTACCTATATCTCCTGTAACCCAGCCACCATGGCGCGTGATATTAAGCTTTATGAAGAATTAGGCTACAAGTTGCAGAAAGTACAGCCTGTGGATCTTTTTCCGCAAACGCATCATGTTGAGGCAGTGAGTTTGCTAGTCAAGGAGTGAAATGACATAGGATAGCAATTACTTCTGCCTATGCGATAGCTGTCCGTGGTTGACAAGTGCTGGTACGTAGTCAGAGCGGAGACAGCGAACCGCTGAGGTAGTTGGTTTGCTCGTGAAAGCCTAGAAAACATTGAACGAAAGGGATAATGAAAAGCCTTGTTAACAAGGCTTTTTGCTGTTGGGTGGGGTAGTATTAAAGTAACTATTTCAGTTGAGGTCGTTGAAGTTCTGGAGGATTTATAAGGTATTTATTTCCTTAGACACAAGGTGGGGACAAAAATATATAAGTATATCCCACTCTTAAATCACTGATATGGTCGAGGGAAATTAGTAGAAGATAAATGATACAAATAAATTCAGAAACTCCCCTGAAATCGCTTGGTTTCAAGGGAGTTTTAGTTTTGCCCTAAGTAATTTTAGTGATTTTTAGATACAAGTAAGTGTTATAAGAAAGGAATAGTTATAAAACGTTAAAAAGTATAGGTGTATAAAAGATTATCCAAGCCACTCAATTCCTTCTCTGTTCGCAGCATCTAATAATTGATTATCAGGCATTTTATCGGAGATGATTGTTTTGTATTGTCCTAAATTATTGATTTTGAAGAAGCCAGATTGATAAAATTTAGAATGGTCAATCAAAAGAATAGTTTCCTTAGCCCTGTCGATGATACTTTTTTTAGCTAAAGCCTGACTAAACGATACCTCGTAAACAAACTCTTCATCGATTCCTCTAGCGGAACAAAAGGCTAAATCAATTCTAAAGTGATCTAGGATAGAATTTTCTATGTTGTGATTGACAACCGAAGCAGAATGGTGCTTTACTTCTCCACCAGTAATGAAAATCTTCATTGTTGGGTTTGCAACAGTTGATAAAGCGTGAGCAGTGTTTAGACCGTTGGTAAATACAATCAGATTATCAATCTCTTTCAGATAGGCACAGAGTTCAAATACAGTTGTACTGGAATCAAGATATATACACATACCAGGTCCAATAAAATCTTTAGCCAAAGAAGCTATAACTTTCTTTTCTTGCCTATGCTCTGTTTCACGCATACTGTGAGATAGCTCAACAGTATTAAAGCTATTCAGAACAACTTCTCCGTGTCGCCGTTTTAGGAATCCTTGCTCTTCTAGTAAAAGAAGGTCTCTTCTTAAGGTGGACGTACTTGAGTAAGTTAATTGTTCTAGTTCTTTAACCGCAATTCTCCTTCTTTTCTGCAAGATAGAAGTAATTTCATTTAATCGTGTATCTCTAGACATAATATTCACCCTCTTCTATCATATCATATTTTGAACAATTATGAACTTAAAAAACATTATTTTTGAATATTTATCAATATTTTGTTCAAATATTGAAAAAAGTGTTCAGAATATATATAATCGAATTATGAAAGCGGTTTAACGGAGGTTCTTATGAAGTCGGTTTTAGCCATAGATTTAGGTGCTACTTCTGGTAGAGCAATTCTATACTACATTTTAGATGAGAAACTTCAGTCTGAGGAAATTAGTCGTTTTGAAAATCGACCAATTAAAGAAAGAGGTTTTCTATGCTGGGATGTAGAATTACTGTTTTCATATATACTAGAAGCGATCCGACTAGCAAATCAGAAATCTGACTTGCAGTCAGTCGGCATTGATACATGGGGTGTTGATTTCGCCCTAATAGATGGCAAAGGGCAATTGATTTCTTCTCCAGTTCACTACAGAGATAATCGAACAAAAGGAGTGTTAGAAGAAGTTGCACAATTCTCATCCCTTTCTGAACTTTATTATAAAACTGGTAATCAATTGATGGAAATCAATACCTTGTTTCAATTGCTGAGAACAAAGTCTAAAAACCTAGATACATATTTTAAAGCTGATACTTTGCTAATGATTCCAGATTTTCTTAATTACCGACTAACAGGGAAAAAGAGTGCAGAGAGAAGTATTGCTTCTACGATGCAAATGGTTAATCCTTTTACTAAGACATGGAATCAAGAAATTTTAGAAATGTTTGAAATTCCTAAGCATCTGCTTCCAGATATAGTTGACGAAGGAACTGTTCTTGGAACAGTACTTGAAAAATATCATGTTGGTACTCCTAAGGTCATTACAGTTTGTGAGCATGATACAGCGAGTGCAATTGTTGCTATTCCAACAGATGATGAACGGACACTATTCATTTCATCAGGAACCTGGTCGTTGATAGGAACAGAATTGCTCTTCCCGATTGTTAACGAAGACTCACTTAGTCATAATTTTACTAATGAAGCGGGGCATAGTGATACGACGACTTTCCTTAAGAACTGTACAGGTCTTTGGATAGTGGAGGAACTGAGAAGGAATTTTGAACTTTTAGACAAGCATTATAGCTTTGATGACATTACCGATATGGTTATGAAGGTAAGAGAAACAGTTGCAATTATTGATACAGATAGTCCTGAATTTGCAGAACCTGGTCATATGATTGAGAAAATACAATCTTATGCTGAGAGAACTTCTCAACCAGTTCCTATCACAGTAGGAGAATTGTTCAAGGTTGCTTATACCAGCTTATCACACAAGTATAAGGAAGTGATTGAGCAACTAGAGGTGATGTTGGGATATCAATTTGATCATATCCACCTTATTGGAGGAGGTTCAAAATCAAGATACTTCTCTCAACTAATAGCAGATGTTACTCAAAAAGTAGTAATAACCGGACTAAGTGAAGCTACCTCAATAGGAAATGCTCTGGTACAATTTGTAGCTTTAGGAGAACTTGATTCTATCAAAGAAGCAAGAAATCTTGTAAAGCATTCTATTCAGTTCGAACATTATTATCCAAATAAGGAGGCGGATGATGGCTCATTATCCTAAAATTGGTATTCGTCCAACCATTGATGGACGACAAGGTGGTGTACGTGAATCCTTAGAAGAAAAGACCATGCAAATGGCCTTGGCTGCAAAGGAACTCATTGAATCAAATCTCCACTATGCCGATGGAACGCCTGTTCAGTGTGTGGTAGCAAGTCGAACAATAGGTGGACAAGGGGATGCGGGTGTTGTATATGATGAATTTTCAACGCAAAATGTGGTTGGAACCTTATCTGTAACACCTAGCTGGTGCTATGGTACTGAAACAATGGATATGGATCCAAAAACCATTAAAGCTATTTGGGGCTTTAATGGAACTGAGAGACCAGGTGCTGTTTATTTAGCGGCAGCAATGAGTGGTTATGCTCAAAAAGGTTATCCTGCCTTTAAAATCTACGGTCACGATGTTCAGGACCTTGATGATAATAGCATTCCAGCAGATGTGGCAGAAAAAATCTTGCTTTTTGCCAAGGGAGTTGTTGCAGCAGGTCAAATGAAGGGCAAATCCTATGTGAATATCGGTGCCTCTTCGATGGGGATTGCAGGTTCACAGGTAACAACCTCTTTCTTTGAAGATTATCTGGGAATGATGGTTGAATTTGTTGATATGACTGAAATTCTTCGTCGTATCCAATTAGAAATCTACGATAAAGCAGAATATGAGAAAGCACTTGCTTGGATTAAAGAATACTGTAAAGAAGGTATTGATATTAACGAAGGCAAGGAATTCCCTGAAGTGATTACCAAGTCAAAAGTTATTCCAGCTGATAAAGATTGGGAGTTTATCGCTAAACAAACCTTGATTATCAGAGATATTCTGTTTGGTAATCCAGCTTTAGCAGATATTGGCTGGGAAGAGGAAGCCCGTGGTCGCAATGCTATTTCGGGTGGTTTCCAAGGACAACGTCAATGGACAGATTGGTTGCCAAATGGTGACTTTGCAGAAGCGATTCTTGCTTCAACATTTGACTGGAATGGTCCAAGACCTGTGACAGCATTTGCGACAGAAAATGATACCTTAAATGCTGCGGCTATGTTATTTGGGACTTTATTAACCAATAAAGCACCAATATTCTCTGATGTACGGACCTATTGGAGCCCAGAAGCAGTCAAGCGAGTGACTGGCAAAAAACTAGAAGGTCGTGCTAAAGACGGAATTCTGCACTTGATTAACTCTGGAGCTTCAGCTTTGGATGGTAGTGCAGCTTCTCGTGATGAGAATGGTCAACCGACCATGAAGGAATTTTGGAATATGACACCAGAAGATGTAGAGGCCTGTTTGCAAGCGACAGACTGGTGTCGAGCCAATTACGAGTATTTCCGTGGTGGAGGTTACTCTTCTCACTTTAAGACAGAAGGTGAGTTGCCAATCACCTTGATTCGAGTAAACCTAGTGAAAGGTGTCGGACCAAGTTTACAGATTGCAGAGGGTTATACTTGTCCGCTAGATGATGAGGTTCATCGTATCCTTGATGAACGAACAGATAAGACATGGCCAACAACTTGGTTTGCTCCTAATCTTGGAGAGCCAGGATTTGAAACAGTATATGATGTGATGAACCATTGGGGTTCAAATCACGGAGCCTTTGTACATGGACATATTGGTGATCAGGTGATTACATTAGCAAGTATGCTTCGTATTCCTGTAGCGTTACATAACGTTCCAAAAGAAAGGATTTTCCGCCCAAGTATCTTTGATGGTGTTGGCACAAAAGATTTAGAGGCGGCAGATTTCAAAATGTGTGAAGTTTTAGGCCCATTATATAGTAAATAAAGAGGTAATGAATATGTTGATGGAAAATGAACGAAAGGAAATTATTAAGTACGGTAAAAAATTAGTAACAGAAGGATTAACAAAAGGGACAGGTGGTAATCTCAGTGTCTTTGATAGAGATAAAAAGCTTATGGCTATTACACCATCGGGTATTGATTTTTTTGAAATCAAAGAAGAAGATATTGTCATTTTAGACTTTGATGGAAATGTGGTTGAAGGAGATAGACTACCGTCTAGTGAGTGGTTTATGCACCTCATTCAGTATCAAAAACGAGACGATATTGATGCTGTTATTCATGCCCATACCACTTATGGAACAGTTTTAGCCTGTTTACGTGAACCCTTGCCAGCAAGCCATTACATGATTGCGGTGGCTGGTAAAGACATCAGAGTTGCAGATTATGCTACTTATGGCACTAAAGCATTAGCTGAAAATGCTGCTAAAGCAATGGAAAATCGTAGAGCGGTATTTCTTGCCAATCATGGGATTTTAGCAGGTGCTCAAGATTTATTGAATGCTTTCAATATTATCGAAGAAATTGAATATTGTTCTAAAGTTTATTGTGTCGCAAAAAGTTTTGGTGAGCCAGTAATCCTACCAGATGAAGAGATGGAATTGATGGCTGAAAAATTCAAAACTTATGGTCAACGAAATTAAAAAAGTAAAAATATCCAAATTGGAGGAGAAAATCATGAAAAAACGTCTTTTGACTTCAGCATTTATCTGCTTGACAGCTTCAGCTTTCTTGGCAGCTTGTGGTAATGGCTCATCTGATAATAAGTCAGCTAGTGGTGGTGATGATAAAGTTTTAGAATTTTATCATGGCTATCATCACAGTGAAGAAGAGTGGCCAGCAGCTCAAGTAATGCGTGATTTGTATGAATCTTTTGCCAAAGAGCATGCTACTGGAGATGTTGAGTTCAAAGCTATTCCTGTAACAGGTGCATTAACAGACACAATGAGCAACAAGGTGGCAAGTGGTGAATTCCCAGATATGATTGACTTGGCTGGTAATGATGTTTCGCTTGCAGCAATTGAACAAAATCTGGTTCTTGACTTGAAGCCATATATTGATGAAAATGGGCTACAAAAGAATGTTGGTTTGAACTATACTCAAAACGATGTTAATGGAAAAATCTATACGGTTCATGATCAGCTGTTGACACTTGGCTTATGGTATAACGCTGATGTCTTTAGCAAGGCAGGAGCTAAGACCCCAGACAAGTGGGAGAAATGGAGTGACTTTACAGAGGCTATGGCCCTTGTTCGTAAACAAGAAGGTGTTTATGGATTTGGTGCGGGAGAACCTGCAATTCGTCTCTTTAACACTGTTTTGGGTTCATCAGAGGCAGGTCGTAAGCTTTTAGAAGGTCCGCTAACGGTAGAAGGTATCGAATCTAAAGAATTTGCTGAAGCCTTGAAACTGGTTATGACTGAAGTTCAGGCCAATGGTTCAGCAAATGCTGGTGGTGATGCCAATGTTTATTCAACAGATTTTACAGAAAATAAATCAGGTGTATTCTTCAATGGTGTGTGGGCAGCTGGTGGTTTGAAAGACAATGCAGCCTTGAAACCAGGTCTCTATGCAGGAAATGTTGCAATCAGTTCTGCTGGTGGTGGTATTACCATTTCAAGCAAGCTTTCTGATGAAGAAGAAAAACTAGCTCTTGAATTTGTTAAGTACATGACTAGCGATGATGTTCAAAAAACAATCTTTGAAAAAGTTGGAGCTAACCCTGCAAGCCAAGCTATTGATACGGCTGAAATTGCGTCTGGTTCAACTGATGCAACTGTTAAACTTCTCGGTGAAGCTACATCACAAGCGAATAATGCAAAAGTTATCGTACCAACCGTTGTATCTGCTTGGGGTGGAGATGTTCGTACAGCAATTATCAATGCATTGACTGAAAGTGCAGCTGACGGTGTCAATATTGACCAAAAAGTAAAAGATACTCAAGATATTTTGAAAGCCCTCATCGGGTAAGCAACAAAGGGCTAGGGAATACAAAGGATTTTCCCTAGCCCTTATTTATTAAGAAGGTAAGAACGATTATGACAAAACAAAATACGATGAAGACGAGGAAGACACAGCGACAACGGTTTATTTTCCTTTTCTTATTACCGACGTTAGCTTGTTTTTTCCTGTTTTATTTCTACTCAGTTGTGACAATTTTTGCAACTTCCTTTACCAAATGGGATTACACAAACCTAACAAATCCAGAGTTTTTAGGTTTTGACAACCTCTTTGCTAACTATAAATATATATTTACAGAGTATCCGTTTTTTAAAGAAGCTCTCCGTAACTCTATCGTATGGGCAATTATTGGTGTTGTTGTACAGGTACCTCTTGCTTTAACGGTAGCAATTGCTCTATCTAAAAAGTTACCTGGATGGAAGGTATCACGCAATCTTTATATTATACCAAGCATCATTTCTAGTGCTGCAATGGGTTTGATTTTCCTTCAAATTTATAATCCGAACTATGGTGTTGTTAATCAAATTATTCGCTTGTTCAATCCTAATTTTACAGATGCAGTTTTGTTGACACCTGGATTAAATATTATTGCGATGACTTGTGCTTATATTTTCTTTGCTGGAACATCAACAATTATGATTTTAGGTCAAATTTTTGCTATTCCACAAGAAATTCAAGAAGCTGCAATACTGGATGGTATTTCAGGATGGAGAAGAGAGTGGTATATTACCATTCCAATGATTAAAGAAACTATCAAAACGGTATCTGTCATGGCTGCTACATCTGGTTTCTTACTATACAATGAAGTATTCTTCTTAACAAACGGTGCAGCAGGTACGAAAAGTATTAGTTTTATCATTCGTGAACTAGCAGTATCAAGTTCTAGGACACAATATGCTCGTGCTAACACGATTGGCGTCATTCAGATTTTAGGTGGTATGTTGATTATTCTTTGTATCAACCTGATTTATAGTGAGCGTAAATCACGGAAAGGATAAGTTATGGATAGCAAGATTAATGGATTATCAAAAACAGGCAAATTGATTATTTATATTTATATGGCTATTACCTGTGTTTTATCAGTTTTTCCGATATTGTGGATATTCTTATCTTCGATGAAAGCTGATCCGATGAAAAATCCAGGAATTAGTCTCCCAACGGACTGGAGTTTTGAAGGTTACATTAAGGTTTTCACAGAATTACATGTACTAGATTACTTTTGGAATAGTTTCAAAGTAGTCTCTCTCTCTGTGCTAATTAGCATTATTATGATTTCCATGTCATCGTATGTTATTGCTCGTATGGAGTTTCGTGGTAAAAAGATTATTACCGCCATGCTTTATTCAACGTTGTTTATCCCAGCAACAGCTATGACATTCCCTGTCTATCGTCTAGTTAATACTCTAGGAATTTATAATACTCCAGTAGCCTTGATTTTTGTCTATTCATGTAGTGGTATTGCAATGAGTTTCTTCATTATTAAAAACTACTTTGCAATTATTCCAAAGGAATTAGAAGAGGCGGCTGAAATTGATGGGGCTAGTTATGCTCAGACATTTTGGAAAATCATGTTGCCGATTGCAAGACCTGGTATTTTAACTGCTGCAGTATTGGCATTCATTAATAACTGGAATGAATATTATTGGGCGTCTATGTTAATTATCGATAAGGATGAGTTGACAGTCCCTGCCTTACTGGGTCAGTTTACGACCAGTTTCAACACCAATTATAATGGATTGTTCTCAGCGATTGTTGTGATTATCTTACCGCCAATTTTACTTTTTGCATTTGCAAGTAAATACTTTATTGAAGCATTAGGAGGAGGGGCAGTTAAAGGATAATGGAAAATACACTAGAAATCATTAATCAACGTACAGAGTGGTTCCGAGAAGCACGTTTTGGTATGTTCATTCATTGGGGACTTTATTCAATACTAGGAAAAGGAGAATGGATTCGTAGCCACCAAAAATTATCAATTGAAGATTATCAGCCTTATTTTGAGGCATTCAATCCGACAAAATATAACCCAAGAGATTGGGCAAAGGCTGCAAAATGTGCAGGCATGAAGTATGTTGTACTGACTGCGAAGCACCATGATGGTTTTTGTTTGTTTGACTCTGCTTTCACAGAATATAAGTCAACTAACACACCAATTGGCCGAGACTTGGTAAAAGAGTTTGTAGAAGCAGTTCGGGAAGAGGGATTAAAAGTTGGTCTATATTTCAGTTTGATTGACTGGTATCATAAAGATTTCCCTAAATTTGGCGATCTTAATCATCCAATGAGGGATAATTCTGCTTTCAAAGATGAGGTGATTGATTTTGATAATTACCTTACTTTTATGCATAATCAGGTCGAAGAAATTGTCACAAAATATGGGAAGTTAGATATTCTATGGTTTGACTACTCTTATGAAGAAATGTTTGGTGAAAAATGGCGTGCTACCGAATTGATAAAAATGGTTCGTAAACATCAACCGGATGTGATTGTTGATAATCGTTTAGAAACTTCAGGGGAAGGATTCGGTAGTATTGTCACAGATCATATTAATCTGTATTCAGGAGATTTTGTAAGTCCAGAACAAATTGTACCTCATGAAGGGATTCGTAATTACAAAGGCGAGTTTATTCCTTGGGAATTATGTCTAACAATGAACAATAACTGGGCCTATAATCCAACAGATACGTTATATAAACCCTCTAAAGTTTTAATTAGAAAATTGGTTGAGTGTGTAAGTAAAAACGGTAATATGATTTTGAATGTTGGTCCAGATGCTTTAGGGGTCATAAATGAGGAAAGCATGAGTATTCTGGATGACTTCTCTAGTTGGATGAATAAGAACAGTGAATCCATCTATGGTAATGGTTATGCAGAATTACCTAAGCCAGAATGGGGGTATTATACCCAAAAAGGAAATGTTATTTATGCCCACGTTTTAGAGCAGCCGATTGGTCCGCTTGCCTTAATTGGTTTATCTGAAGACAATATTAAGCGGATGAGTTTTGTTCATGATGGAAGTGAAGTAAAAATTTCAAAAAGCTGGACAACGAATGCCTATGAAGGGATTTGCTTTGCCCAGTATGGGGAAGTTCCTCATTTTACTTATCCTTTGCCGTGCTCTGTTGATAGTGTTATTAAGATTGAATTGAGAGGAACTGATGATGAAAATTGAAAATCAGCAACTAGCACGTTACTTCAAATTGATTGATGGTCAATTTTATACAACTCATATTTTGAACAAACATACGGAGATACCGATTGCTAATAATAGTGAAGAGGAATTCCGTGTGATTTGTTGTGATGGAACAAATTACTCATCTAAGGACTTTTCTGCACACATTGTCGAAGAAACAGCAGATAGATTATTGATTCACTTCAGTAATCAGGATATTAAGATGAACATCCTCTATTCAGCTAGGGAGGATGTCATTTCTAAGCAGGTTACATTGTTCAAAACACTAAAAGAAATAAACTACATTGATGTGGAAGTCTTTGAATTTTCTGATTTAGAAGGTATTTATTATCCTAAGAAACAAGAAGATATTAAAGAGATGGCTGGCTTCCCTGGGTATTATGTTGAACTTGGGCAACCAATTTATGCCAAAAGTTTATTTTTAGGTATGGAGTTCCCAATGGGTGAGAACCGTATAGATGGGACTTCTTATTTTTCAAGATATTATATTGGACATCAGTTAGCACATGAAAAAGAGATTTGGCCATGTGTTATGGGAGCAGCAAAGAATCCTGATAAAATTTCGATTCAAAAAGCCTTTTTCCTTTATATTGAAGGTATCGCACAGCCGAGTTATTTCCGAAAGCAATACAATTCATGGTATGACCATATGACGGAAATTGATGAAAAGATTATTTTAGATAGCTTTTCTGAGATTTATCATGGCTTTGAAGACAATGGCGTGCATTTAGATGCTTATGTCGTAGATGATGGTTGGTGTGATTATCGGAGTGTTTGGGAGTTTAATGAAAAATTCCCAAGTGAGCTAAAAAATGTGAAATCACTTGTCAATCGTTTGGGATCTAGCTTGGGACTTTGGATTGGACCAAGGGGCGGATATAATGGTACAGAGGTTACCATGAGTGACTGGTTGTTAGAGCATCCAGAATTGGGTAGTAAAAATAAATTGTCTAATGATGTGAACCTTGCAGATTTTAACTACCTTAATCGAATGAAATCCAAGATGTTGGAATACCAGAAAGCTTACGATATCAGTTATTGGAAAATTGATGGTTGGCTATTAAAACCTGATGCTAAAGACTGTAGTGGTGACTTTGCCATGCATACAATGACACCTGTTTACGAATTCTTGATTCAACTCTTGACGGAGTTACGAGAGGAGCGCGGAGATAGAGATTGTTGGTTAAATTTAACCTCCTATGTGAATCCAAGTCCTTGGTTTTTACAATGGGTTAATAGTTTGTGGATTCAGATTTCTCAAGATGTTGGTTTCACAGAGAATGCGGGTAATGATATTAATAGGATGATTACTTATCGTGATATTCAGTACAAAGAATTTTTAGAAAAGCGTGATATTCAATTGCCACTTTGGGCTCTTTATAATCATGAACCAGTATATGCTTCAACTGCACATACTTGGTATATGGATCATCAAATGTATGCGACTGTTGAAGAATTTGAAGATTATCTAATGTTTATTGCCACACGAGGAAATGCTTTCTGGGAGTTTCATTATTCGTATAGTATGTTTGATGATGAACGTTGGAAAGCTAACGCACGTGCGATAAAATGGATTGAAAATAACTATTCTGTTTTGAAACATAGTAGGAGAATAGGTGGAGATCCTGAGAAATTTGAAATCTATGGTTATCACTGTCAGCAGCCAGATACAGAAAAGGAAGTTGTATCATTAAGAAATCCATCCAGTGATGCACAGGTCATTGAATTGGATGCAAACCATTACCAAATAGTAAGAGCATCAAAAGAGATTAGTGTAGAAGACAATCGGATTTATATGCCTCCATATTCAATTATTTTGATGGCAAAATAGAGTTTTATAATTAAAGGAATCTGAAACATGACAACGTGAAAATTAAATAGCTTATATAAGAAGTATCCTAATAGTGATTTCTACTCCGTTGAAGATTTTAACCTTGATATCAAGGTTAAAGAGTTTATTTTCTTTGTAGCTCCTTCAGGATGTGGTAAGTCAACTATTCTATGTATGATTGTTGGTCTTGAGGAAATTACTGAAAGTGATTTTTATATTGATGATGATCTTATGAATGATGTGGCTCCGAAAGATCGTGATATTGCTATGGTTTTCCAGAACTACGCTCTCTACCCCCACATGACGGTTTACGACAACATGGCTTTTGGTCTCAAGTTACGTAAGTACGACAAACCTGACATCGACCTTCGGGTGTGTGAGGCAGCTGACATCGACTTCTTGCAACGCAAGCTAGTTGACCTATCAGGAGGTCACCGCCAGTGGGTGGCTATGGGACGTGCTATCGTTCGTGATGCCAAAGTGTTCCTAATGGACGAGCCACTTTCTAACTTGGATGCTAAACTTCGGGTATCCATGCGTGCGGAAATTGCAAAGATTCACCGCCGTATCGGTGCAACGACCATCTATGTTACTCATGATCAGACAGAGGCCATGACCTTGGCTGATCGCATTGTTATCATGTCAGCGACTAAGAATGCTGCTGGTACGGGAACTATTGGCCGGATTGAACAAGTTGGTACACCACAAGAGCTCTACAACGAACCAGCTAACAAGTTTGTTGCAGGCTTTATCGGTAGCCCAGTCAAGAACTTTATCGAGGTGACACTCGACGGGGACCGTTTGACAGATGGCAGAGGGTTCGACATTGCCATTCCACAAGGCAAGCGTAAGATGCTAGATGAACTGGGTTATCAAGGTAAGAAATTGACCTTTGGTATTCGTCCAGAAGATATTTCGTCCGATTTAATTAGCCGGGAAAGTTACTCAGAAGCTAAGATCAGAGCAGAAGTGGTTATTTCCGAACTTCTCGGTAGCGATTCTATTCTTTATTGTAAACTAGGCGATCAGGAGTTCTCAGCTCGAGTGTCAGCGACAGATTATTTAGCACCAGGTTCAACCGTTGATTTAGCAATAAATGTATCTAAAGGTCATTTCTTTGATATTGAAATGGGTAAGAGGATTTAATATTTTTAATTTAGTTACACAATCTTAAACTATTTCCACGTATACTCAGATAGGCTTATTTTAGAAATTTTGTTGTCCAAAATTTAGTAAGATAACCATTGGATAGTTTATTGGAGTGTGATGTTGAATGGAAGGAGGGGAACACTATGGATAGCTCATAGAATCACAGTTAGGGATGTTGTTTTTCATCATTTGATGATATGTGTGTAATTTAATAGGAATTGGTGAAACAATGAGATTAAATAATATGAAATATAGATTGCTGTCAATTTCAGCTCTATTATTAACACTGGCTCTCTCATCTTCAATAGTGGAAGCTGCTGACATCAATTTATCGGATATTGAATGGCAAACAGCTACTCATGGTGACGCTTATCAACATAAACAAGTTCAAAAGAATAAACCGTTTACACCAGGAAACTCTAATCAAAATAAAAAGATTTCTCTGAAAATGGTTGATGGAGCTACTAGAGAGTTTGATAAAGGGTTAGGAACGATAGCTTCCAATCCATCATCTATTATTTATGATATTTCTACCTTAGATGTATCCAAGTTTACTACTTTTGTAGGAATCGATCGTTCAGCAACTCCGCTTGATGAGCGGTATTCTAAGGTTGACAAGATTGAGGTATTGGTAGATGATACTGTAATCTACAGTTCTGTAACTGATTATCCAAATGGTATTGCCTATGATACTCCTGCTATTTGGTTGGACTTACCTGTAGCAGAGGGAGCTAAGAAACTAGAGCTTCGTAGCTATTCAGGTTCTGTTACTTGGGGTGATGAGGTTGTATTTGGTAGTCCGACTTTACAAACAAGGGAAGCCAACTCAGAACCTAAGCCTATAACTGAATTACCTGTACGAGAGAACATGGTTTATCTATCTGATTTAGAATGGAAAGTAGCTAGTCATGGAGATGCTACAAGTTCAAAAACTGTTCAGAAGAACAAGCCATTCTCTTTAGGAAATAATGGTAGTTCTCAAAAAATCTCTCTAAAATTGGCTGATGGTAACATTAAAGAATTCGATAAAGGTTTAGGAACAATTGCTGCTTCTCCATCTTCTATTGAATATAATATTCAAGGAGCTGGAGTTTCACGATTCACAACCTTTGTAGGTCTTGATAGAAGTGCGGGTCACGCTGATAGTAGATATGCGTTTGTTGAAAAATTTGAAGTAGAAGTTGATGGAAAGGTCATCTACACAACATTAGAGCAATATCCTGAAGGATTTGGTTATGATACACCAGCTATACCAATTGATATTGAAATTCCAGAGAATGCCAAAACAATTAAACTGAAAGGTTATTCAGGTAATGTAACTTGGGGTGATGAGCTAGTATATGCAGGTGCATATTTTGTTGCTAGCGGTTCATTTAAAAATCCAAATGATTTTGAACTTGCTCCAAAAAGACGTGAAATTTCCAATCAGCACCCTCTTTTGATGATGCCACTTTATGCCAATGGTGGTGAATTTGAAAAAGGAAACTATGCTTTCTGGGGTGACGATACTCTGGTTGGAAAATGGGAAAATATTGACCCTGAATTAAAACCGTATACTGTTATTCAAATTCACCCAGACGATTTACCTCATCGTGATGGTTCTGCCGCTCAATTCTATGAGCATATCTTAGAAGAAGCCCAGAACTATGTAAATCCAGCAACTGGTCAAAATGAACCTATCCCAGTCGTATTAACTGTGTTTACGGCAGGGAATACTTCATATTATACAGCAGCTCATTGGTTGACAATGGACTGGATTGATGAAATGTATGAGAAATATTCTTGTTTACATGGTATTTTCTCAACAGAAAACTATTGGATTTGGACTGGAAATGTTGAGAGCAATGCAGCAGAGTATCTGAAGCTGTCTGCTAAACATGGTGGTTATTTCATCTGGTCAGAGCAGAACAATGGTGGTTCTATTGAACGTGCTTTAGGAGCTCATGGTAAAGATGTGTTCAAAAGTGCTGTAGAAAAATATTGGCAGAACTTTATCTTTATGCATAAGAATACTCCTGCTGCTGAAGGAAATGATGCTCCTACAACAAGTTATATGAATGGTTTGTGGTTATCAGATTATGCTTATCAATGGGGCGGACTGATGGATACTTGGAAGTGGTATGAAACAGGAAAATGGAAACTGTTTGACGCTTCTAATATTGGAAAATCCCAAGGCAACAGGCAATGGTTGACTCAGCCAGAGGCCATGCTTGGAGCTGAAGCTATGAATATTTACTTGAATGGTGGCTCTGTATATAACTTTGAACATCCTGCTTACACTTATGGTGTGAAAAATCAGGAGAGTCCTCTGTTTAATACAGTAATTAAAAACTTCTTCAAATATATCATTGCTAATCCAGCACCATCAAAAGAAGAAGTGCTGGCCAATACGAAGGTTATCCTACGCGGTAATTATTCAGCGAATCATGAGGGACATTTCTTTGTAGGTGTTAATACAGCTACTCATCAAAGCCCTCTATACACTACTGGACGATATGGTGTTATTCCTACTGTTCCAGCAAGTATTACAGTGGATAAATTAAAATCCAAACTACCAGAACATATTCAAATTGTTGATTTAAAATCAAATGAAATGTCAACAACAGCTAAAAGAAAGGCTTTCTTAGATTCTCTTTATCCTGAAGAATATAATGGAACTATCTTTGCTGATGAGATCGACAATAGAGTATTTGTTTATAACTATGAGTACAATTCTGATCGTGACCAAAAAGGCTCGTTTGATTTGAATGGAAAACAATTTGATATGACTCTGAAGCCTCATTCATATTCAATTGTTACAGATAGTGGCAATGGTTTAAATGTAATTCTTAATAACTATCGAATTAACAAAGATAGCTTGTGGAAAGATGCTAAGACCGCTTCTGAGGCAAGAAGATTACCACAATTGAGCAAACCTGCAGCCATAAACTGGGTATATGAGACTTATATTAACAATACTCCTGTTTCACCTCAGAGAGAAAGTGTTATTGTAGTTAAAAATCTGAATGCCGCTCCAACGATTGAGATGATTTCAACAACTGATTCAGCTTCAGTAGTTCCGACTGTAGAATATGATTCTGCTAAAAAGACTGCTACGATTAAGGTAGTGAATAACGGTAATATTGTATTTAATGTTAATTATTAAGTTTATTTTTTGTAAAAATATTAAATAATTGGCATAAAATGTCCTACAATTTTTCCAACGATTCTTGAATTATCCTCAGCTGGTGCAAATTTATCTGGATAGGTGTTATTGATGGAGACTAGTCGATAGCCGTCGTTTTCAAGATAGACTGTCTTGATATAAACTTGGTTGTTCCAGGCAATGGCGTAAACTGCCCCATCGTAGTCAAAACCACCTTCACGGATTAAGGCGACTTCACCATCTTGATAGATGGGATCCATTGATTGACCTTCAATCCATGTAGCTACATCGTAGAGATATTCCTTGTTTGTGAAGACTTCTTTGGTTTCGTATTCATCCCAGATACCATTGCCGTGTCCAGCTGATAGAGCAATATTGTCAAGGACTTGCACCGAAAATAAAGGAATAACCTTTTGTTCCAGAAGAAGGTCATGAGTGAGATCATCGACCTTCTTTTTATTTGATTTATTGAGTTGTTTGTATAGCGTAAGGTGGGGGTGCTCATCTTGCAGTTCATCAATTTTAACTTGGAGAGCTTGAGCTAGTTTATTAAGGTGTTTTTTATTTGGGATAGTTTTCCCTGTCTCCCAAGCTGACAGAGTTGCTCTGGTGACTCCTAATTCATTTGCGATGGCAGTCTGAGAAAGATTTTTTTGTCGATGTTGTTTGAGTTTTGTTGGTGATATCAAATGTCTAATGGTGGAGGCTCCCCTCTTTTTTTCAGTGACCTCTACTTCAGGACTAAAAAATAGGAATCTTCATTATTGAAAATTCCTATTTTTCTTTTTTAAGTATCGATTACAATATCTTCTACAATCAAATTTTCAAAATTTACAACTCTATTTTTTACAAGTTTTTTTGTTGAGATAGGTAGTGCATATAGATATACATGATCTACAACTTGTGGGTTTACTTCATCTACACGCATATTACAGCTGTATTGGGCTTTAATTTCATAGCCCTTTTTATCTTGAATTACTATCTCAATCCATTTTGATTTATGACTATATAATTTGTCTGTTATAGTTCCAGATGCAAAAAACTTTGCAAATGGTTTTTGATATGCAAAACCACTTTGTTCTGATATGCCGAAATGGTTTACTAGTTCTGGACTCTCTAAATGGATCCAATCTGCCATAAAATATTGTATTTTTATTGTATCTGATCCATCATAATTTTCTATATGTCCTTGTATAACAACAGTAGTATTATGTTTAGGCATTAGAGTTTTAGGATCGTATCTAAACTTTAAATAAGTATTGATAAAGTAGAAGTATATGATGAAAAAAATGAGCATGGACGATGGATTAAGTCTATTACCTTGAAGCTACCAATCATAGAAAATGATGTTCAAATAAGTTTGGACAATAGTGATAGAGTCGAGGTAGTGTGTCTGCTGGTGAAAGCCTAGAAACCCTTGAACGAAAGGGTTAGTGAAAAGCCTTGATTGCAAGGCTTTTTACTTTGGGGTGGGGTAGTATCAGAGTGAGATTAAACGTTGAACGAGTACGCTTTATGGTATGATTGCAATGAAACTCGTGGAATCGGAATTATGGAATACTCAAAGTCGATGGTACTAGAACGGGTGACCAGGCTAGTGAAACTGCATATAACAATTTATACTTTTGTTTGTTATAGCAATTGTACTAATTAGAAATTTAACTTTTCAGTCATTTTCGATTAATAAGTTAGCGATATCGGGGTGTAGTTATCCACTATTAACCTGTTCAATCCAACTGTTAACAGGCTTCTGAGATGAATTGTGTTCAAACCAATCAAAGGATACGAATTCATCAACAAGTTGTTCGTGTGATTCAAGAGCGTTAAGCCTACGTTTTAAGAATATAAGTTGTTTAAGCTGATTCTCAATGTGAGATTTTTGGTCATTAATTAACTCTAGAATCAGTGTTTTTGTTAGGGTCTTTTCAGTCATTTTTCTCAATATTGTCCTGATTTGTCCAAGAGTTAAGCCCAAGCCTGAAAAGTACAAAATGAGATGGAGTGTTTTGACGCTTTGGTCTGGGTAATTACGGTAGTTATTGGGGAATCGCTCAGGCTCGGGCAGAAGTCCTCTTCGCTCGTAATATCGGATGGTGGAGACAGGTAGTCCCGTTGCTTTTGCTAATTCTTTAATTGTCATAATCTTACCTCTTGACATTAAACTATGGTTCATAGTTTATACTAAGTTGGATAAAAAAACAAGAGGTGATAGACAATGAGAACAAGTGTATTTCAAGAGACAAATTTTGGTCGTGTGCACGGTAGTAGCGACGGGGTAACTGAGCGGTTTGCAGGTCTACGTTATGCTCAAGCCCAGCGCTATGGTATTCCTCAGCCCTTTTCTTATGAAGGTGGCGTTATTGATGCGACCAAGCTGGCGCCAATTGCTGCTCAGCCCAACATCTATTTCAAGGAATACTATTTCAATCAAAACTACAGTAGCCAAGACCAGACCGAGCACCCGCAAATCCTATCCATTTACCGACCGGTCGGAACGACAGAGGCTGATCAGTTGCCTGTCATGATTTGGATTCATGGAGGAGCATTTACGAATGGGAGTGGGGAGAGTAGCGAGTACACCCCAGACTTATTGGTTGCCCAGGAGCGGGTCATGGTGGTTAATATCAGCTACCGTTTGGGGGGGTTGGGATATTTGCGAGACCAAGCTGGTCACTTGGCCAATCTTGGCTTGCTAGACCAAATTGAAGCTATCAAGTGGGTGAAGAGCTACATAGCTCAATTTGGTGGCACCCCAGACCAGTTGACCCTCTTTGGTCAATCGGCTGGGGCAGAGTCCGTCCGAGCAATTCTTTTAGCAGATGGCACAGAAGGTCTAGTTCAGCGCGCCATCATCCAAAGTGCCCCAATCGGGGCTGCACAAGTTGACCGCTCTGCCATGTCCCAAGAGATGCTGGACAAGTTACTGGAGCTCCCGCTGGAGGCTCCCCTGTCTGAGCTGTTGGCCAAGCAGGTGGAGATTGAGGAGACGACCAAGGTCAGGGGACTGGCTCGTTTTATGAAGTTTGGCCCTCACTATGGGGTCTATCCTTTGCCTAGTTTGGCGGAGATTCCTGCTCGCTTAGAGGCGCGTGCTAAGGAGGTGACCCTCTTCATCGGCAGTAACACCAGAGAAGTTGCCAGCTTTTTGCCGACTCAGCCTAAGATTTTGGGATTGAGCGACAAACGCCTGGGCCGCAAGGCCATTGAGCTAGTGGTCAAGAAGCTTAGCCGGGAAATCTTTAATCAACCTGCCCTGGACTTTGCCCAAGCCTATGCCCAGGCTGGTGGTCAGGTTTACCATTACAGCTTTTCGTGGCAGGAGGAGGCACACCTGGTCGCAGCGGGTCACGATTTAGAACTACCTCTGCTCTTTAACTTCTCCGACTTTCCAGATTCGCCCTTTCTTTTGGGAAAAAGCTGGGCTGAAACCCTGATTGACGGTCAGCCACTCCGCCAGGTCTGGGGACAGTTTGCCCGAACAGGTCAGGTAGACCTAGCCGGTATACCGCTTATGTTGGAAATTAATCAAGTTAAATAAGTGATATGTAAACAGCCTAGAAGTAATCTTTTAGGCTGTTAAATATGTTGTAGTTTTCTTATATGTATAATGATAAATTAGCGGATTCTCATCTAAGGTACTTACCTCAAAAATGAAGAAGTGATCCCGATTATCTCTGGCCTTCTCCTTATTCAGGACAAAGTAATTCTTACGTGAAGTTACCATTGTTTTGAGGATATCATCGCTCAGGAAGGTCAATGGAATATTCATGTTGGAGTAGCGGTAGAAGTCACATTCAAAATCTTGGTAGCTCTCGCTATAATAGTCCATTTGCAAGTGATTACGCTGAAACTCAAGCTGATTCATAGAGCACCTCCTCAACAAGTTCAATACTCAAAATATCTTTCAATTTCAAATTGATATGAGCTGTTGTAGTTTTTATCAAAATGAAATCCTTATTCAGACTTGGTATTGTTCCAGTGTAGGAAACACGCTTGTTTTTATCAATCAGATGAATGCGCGTGTGTAGCTGCCCAGCGTATACTTGACTGAGGAGTAATAATTTCTTCTCTAGTGATAAATCAGACATGTATGTTACTTTGTTTACATCATCAGATAGTGCAGATGTATGCTCAGGTAGGAAAAAACCATCCATTTTTGCATCTTTGTATCCTGGTACTCTCTTGCTGACTGAAATGGTAAGTATGAACGGTCAATCATTTTAGTTCCTCTAAGCCACATGCGGAATGTCCGCCGATAAGTTTACTACGTTCAATATTTCTGGAACCTTCCGTTAGGACGGTTCCTTTTTGTATGGCTAAAAAACCAATCTGTTCTCGGACAACATCAATTGCTGTCTGAAGTCTATTTTCTTTTTCAATTTGTTCTACATCATCAAATAGTGATAGAAGAGTATAGCCTTCATCTACAAAACCACTATAAGACACACCAATTTGTCTCACTGCACCAGAGGTGTATTTTTTCGGAATAATTCAAGTACATGACTCACCATTGTTTTGGGGAGATTTGCGGGTTCAATTTTTTTCTGAACATTTATAGATTTTTTCATCTCAGTCCTAGAATATCCAATATGAATAGAAACGACAGTAGTCAATACTAGGGCTACTGTTCCGTTCCACAGTTTAATCCTAAAATCACTTTCACTCCCTTTCGTTCATTAGTGATAGAAGAAAGCTCTCAGCACATGTGGAGGTAGTCGCTCTGCTGGTGAAAGCTTAGAAACCTTTGAACGAAAGCATATTGAAAAGCCTTGGAGACAAGGCTTTTTAGCTTGGGGTGGGGTAGTATCAGAGTGACTGCCTCAGTTGAGGTAGTTGAGGCGTTGGAAAATTTTGGGGGAATTTATTTCCGTAGACACATGGTGGGGACATAGGGGAAGGAGTATGAGGGAATAGATGTCCCCACTCTCAATTTGTAAAATCAAGCAAATTCTTATAAGTATATTAATCGAATTTATATAAATAATGTTTCAGAAGTAGATGTTGTAAAAATAGATTAAATAGTTTTTTTTTATAACTAAAATATTGACATAACAGAAAAAAAGTTTTAAAATATAATAAAAAAGCGTTTGCAACGGAGGTGAACTTATGTTTTATAAAAAATGTTTAAGCGGCAAGTATTCTATTCGAAAATTTTCTGTTGGTATTTGCTCTGTGATGATTGGTGGATTATTTTTTGCTACTTCCATGCAGGTAAAAGCTGAGGAATTAAGTACTGTTGAAAATAATGTTGTAGTTTCTAATTTGGTTAAAGAGACTATAACATATAATAAAGTTGAGGACTCATTAGAAAGCAATTCCGATAATTCACCAAGTACAGATGTTTTAAATGCTGCAAAATTAGAAGTCTTACCGGATATTAAAGAGGTTGTAACAAACGAGCAACTGAATGATTCAAATAAACCTGAAGAACTTGTGATTGAGGATGCTATTCAGGAATTAAATCTAATTAGCAATCCGACGTTTGATGGTGGTGACTATGTCTCAAGTAAACCTATACCAATAATTCATCGTTCTAAAAACAAAAGAGATTATATATCTTCGGACTCAGGTAATACATTTTACAAGAGCAAAGAAAATACTACAAATGACTTCTTACTGTTCGAAATCAATACAGTAGCAGGCAGAACCTATACTGCTTCAGCAGATATTAGACTTGATGTGGCGGATGGATTTTCTGCAAGTGGTGCCTATTTTGATGTGAAATCAATTAATTCAGACGGTAGTCAGATTACAATACCTGGTGGTAAAGGTGTTAATAGTATGAGTGATTCAATTGGACAGTGGAGTAAGCAAGAGATTAAGTTTACTGCGATAGGTAATCGAACACACATTGGTCTGGTGAAATGGCATGATAACTCTTCGGATTTAAATACATTGAAAACATCAATTAAGATTGATAATTTAAAAGTTGTGGAGAATACATCCTATGAGGAAGTTTGGAAAGAAACTTTTAGCGGAGAAAGATTAAATGATGATATTTGGGGATATGAACTAGGGAATATTCGGGGCAACGAACAACAACACTATAGTAGCAGCACAGAAAATGTTTATATTAAAGACGGAAATTTGATATTGAAAGTTACCGATAGACCTGAGGAAGATCAATACTATAACAGACAGAAACATGGTAACAATGCAAGGCTGGTTCACTATAACTCAGGTAGTGTTAGGACAGTAGGAAAACAGGAGTTTTTATACGGTAGATTAGAAGCAAAAATGAAATTACCAAAAGGGCAGGCAGTATTTCCAGCATTTTGGACTCTGGGTGCGGATTTTACTTTAGATGGTAGAATTGAAACTGGACAAGGATACGGTTGGCCATCAACAGGTGAGATTGATATTATGGAATTGACAGGAACTGCAGCAGGTCAGGGAAATAAGATAGTCTATGGAACTCCACATTTCTTCTACAGTAAGGGAGATGCAGATAAAGATGGAAATGCAGGTTCTGGATATAGTGGAAACTTGTCACTAAGTGATGACTTTGCTAATGATTTTCATGTTTTTGGAATAAATTGGTCTGAGGACAGAATTGAGTGGTATGTAGATAATGTTGTTTATAATACATTAGTTTATGATAATTCAGAACGGTCTCAGGCATTAAAGAAAGCATTTAATCGTCCTCAGTTTATCCAATTTAATTTAGCAACAGGTGGAAATTGGCCAGGTACAGCTGGAAAAAATTTATCTGGACAAAAGGTTGAAATTGATTGGGTAAGATGGTTGCAAAGTGATGAACAGAAGATTGCTCGGGATACCTATTATGCAAATAAACCTATTATCAATGGTGTCCGCAATATCTCAATCGTTAAAGGGGAAGTGCCTAATTTATTAGATGGTGTCACAATAAATCTTCCAAATTATAATGTGGAGTATTCTATTGATGACGAGTATATGTTTGTTAATACAGGTGAACCTGGTGGACGAAACGAAGTTCGCAATGTTGTTAAAAATTCATCCCAAGCCAGTCAAATCGCTGATTTGGCACCAGGTGTTTATAATGTTTATTACACATCAATTCCAAAATCCTCTGATTACAATGGTCGAGGAGAACCAATTCACAAAATGACTCGTGAACTAAGTCAATTAGTAATATTACCTACAAAACTAAATGGAGAACTCGGTAAAAGTTTGTCAATGGTTGAACTTCCGACTGGTTGGCAGTGGGAGAACCCTGATGACATTATAACCGAGAATGGATCATATGGGATTGTATTTATAAATCCAAATGATAAAATTAAACCAGATTATAGAAGAGCTTTCAAAACTACAGTGAATAATAGTATTCTGTTGTAGTTTGAGTTAGAGAAGATAAATATTTTCGGAGTAATGATTATGAACAAATTCAACGCATTTATTGAGCAGAAACTCATGCCGATTGCGGCTAAAATGAGTTCAAACAAAGCTCTTGTAGCTATTCGGGATGGGATTACCCTATCCATGCCTCTTTTGATTATCGGTTCAATCTTCATGATTGTCGCCTCTTTTCCTGCGCCAGGTTGGGAAGCCTGGCTGGGTGATATCGGAGTAGCAGGTTACCTCTGGAAAGGAGTTGACGGAAGCTTCAGCCTACTCGGAATGGTCGCTGCCTTTGGTATTGCTTACAGCTATTCTAAGCAAGAGAAGGTGGACGGGGTCGCTTCGGGCTTAATTTCCCTAGCCTCCTTTATCACTGTTACGCCTTACGTGAACGGTGCGACAGTTGCCCTAGCAAACCCCGATGTGGCGCTTCCAGAAGGATTGTCTATTCCAGCAGGTATCACAGCCTCTTATATGTCTGCCAAAGGTGTATTTGTGGCTATTGTGTTAGGTCTAGTTAGTGCTGTTATTTACGATTGGTTTATCAAACGCAATATCCAAATCAAACTACCTGATGCAGTACCCCCTGCGGTATCACGCAGTTTTTCAGCTATTATTCCTGGGGCAGTCATTATTACCATGTGGTTGACGATTTATGGTATTTTGGATGCTAATAAGTTACCAAACATCCATGAATTGGCTCAAACTATTGTCGGTGGACCACTTCGTCTTATTGGTGGTAATATTATTGGTGTTATGCTGATTGCTGGCCTTAACTCCTTATTCTGGTTTGTCGGTATCCACGGTGGGAATACGGTTAATGCCATCATGAAACCAACTTGGATTGACAATCTGTCTGCTAACGTTGAAGCCTATCAAGCTGGTCAATCGCTGAAAGAAATTTTCACAACGCCGTTTATGGATAACTTTGTCTACATCGGTGGTGGTGGTGCAACTATTGGTTTGGTGCTTGCTATTGCCTGGTATGCTCGTAAGAAAAATGGTAGTCAGCAGACTAAGGCACTTGCCCCCCTGACCGTAATTCCAGGACTCTTCAATATCAATGAACCAGCCATGTTTGGTTTCCCAGTTGTAATGAATGTGGCTCTCCTTGTTCCTTTTGTCCTTGCACCAATGGTGAACACGCTTGTTGCTTGGTTGGCCATGTCGTCAGGTTTGGTGCCATTGACTAGGTCTGAGGCTTCATGGACTATGCCTCCAATTTTATCTGGTTTCTTGACAACAGGTAGTGTCATGGGGGCAGTTCTCCAGATTATCTTGATTCTTATTGATGTTGCCTTGTATTTGCCATTCTTTATTGCTGTTGAGAAGCAATTTAAACAACAAGAAAATGAGTGATGAAGTTAGAAAGGAAAAGCTATGGTTAAACGATTTTTAAGTGCGGAAGCTTCTGAAATTTTGGCCATGTCGGCCAGCGAGTTGAAGCAGAGTATAAAAGCGTCAGAAGGTCGAATTATCTTGTCTGAAAATGTTGCGCCTCGGGAACCCTATATTGCTGAATGCACCAATGCTGAGATGGCCAGGGCTTTTGGGGCAGACCTGATTTTATTGAATGGACTGGATGTGTTTGAACCTGTTGTAGCTGGTCTAGGTCAAGATGAAGTAAACGTGGTTGAACGCCTACACCATTTGGTGGGGCGTCCCATAGGGATCAATCTGGAACCAGTTGACCCACAGGCAAAGATGATGGATGAGACGTTAACCATTTCAAGAGGACGACAAGCTCATTTAGAGACTATTCAGGAAATTGAACGCCTTGGGTTTGATTTTGTCTGCTTTACAGGCAATCCAGGGACAGGCGTGACCAACTCGGCTATTATTGAAACGGTCAAGTTGGCTAAACAAGAATTTTCAGGTTTGATTATTGCAGGAAAAATGCATGCAGCAGGAGTGGATGAACCTGTTGCAGATTTGGATGTGGTTAAGGCTTTGATTGATGCAGGTGCAGATATAATCTTGGCCCCATCTGTCGGTAGTGTGCCAGGTTTTCAAGCCAGTGATTTGACTGATATGGTTAAGGTGGCACATCGTCATGGTGCCTTGGTGATGACAGCTATCGGCACTAGCCAGGAAAGCTCAGAACCAGAAACAGTACGTTACATGGCTTTACAAAATAAAATTTGTGGCGTAGATATTCAGCATATCGGCGATGCTGGTTATGGCGGCTTGGCTCCTGTTGAAAATATTTTTACAATGAGTAAAGCTATTCGGGGGCAACGTCATACGCTTGCGATGATTGGCCGTTCTATTAACAGATAGGAGATAATAAATGACTACAATTTTACTCGCCTGTGCAGCAGGCATGTCCACCAGCCTTCTGGTGACAAAAATGGAAAAAGCAGCTCAAGACCAAGGACTGAAATCTAAAATCTATGCGGTGTCAGTAGCTGAAGTAGACAAGGAATTATCTGAAAATACTATTGATGTTGTTCTTTTAGGACCTCAAGTACGTTATGAAGAAGGTAATCTCAAGAAGAAACTGGAACCACTAGGGATTCCTCTATCCGTTATTAACATGCAAGATTATGGGATGATGAATGGTGTCAAGGTACTTCAAACAGCCCTGGATTTGATTCAATAGGAGGTTATGATGGCAGAGATTAACTTGGAATCCATCATGGGACTTATCATGAATGCCGGTGAGGCGAAAAGCAATGCGATGGAAGCTATTGCTGCTGCGAAATCTGGAGAATTTGCACTGGCTGATCGTAAATTGGACGCTGCACATGCTTCTTTGGTTGCGGCGCATCATGCTCAGACAGGGTTATTGACCCAAGAAGCTCAAGGAGAGCAATTGAACATTACCCTGCTGACCGTACATAGTCAGGACCACCTGATGACAGCCATCACCTTTGTGGATTTGGCTAAGGAAATCATTGATCTATATCGGTGTAAGTCATAACCACCCGTAAAACGGGTGGTTTGTACACCGACTGTAAGACGATTCCCTCCAGCCGCGTCTAAAGATGCTAACTGAACGTTTTCAGGACTACTTGATAACTTGACTAACGTCCGTTCAACGGGCTTTTATCGGCTCTTTGTCAACTGTAATGGGTGACTTATAGCTAAACACGAGAGGAGACGGGCTTCGTCTTCTCTTTTGCTATATTCAAAGCGAGATAAATCCGTTTCTTGAAATTGTCAAAGTTCCGATAACCAAAGGCATTGCGCTTGATATCTTTGATGAGTTTGTTAGTAGCTTCAAGTTTAGCGTTAGAATAAGGCAATTCAATGGCATTAGTGATGTAGGCTTGATAGCGAATAAAGGTATTCAAAGCCGTTTTAAAGGTTTGATTGAGATGAGGTAAAGCGTCTTGAATTAAGCCCCAAAACTGGTCAGTATTTTTCTCTTGCAGGTGGAAAAGAAGTAACTGGTAAAGATCATAATAAACTTTTAACTCAGGTTTTTGCCATTTATTTTCCTCTTGATTTAGCCTGAACAATTAAATTATACTAGAAAAATAAATGAAAGCTAAAAGCCTGTACCCTTTACGGGTACGGCTTTTTTAGATAAAATAGAACTAAGCTACAATAGGATTCAAGGATTAATAAAACATGGCATTATCAAAAAAACAAAGCCTTCAGCGCAATCAGATTTTAGAAAGTCTTTACTTGCACGGCAGCCAGTCGCGAGCGGATTTAGCACGTCGGCTTGGTATCACGCCTGCAACCATGACCGAAATTACTGGGGTCATGATTAAGCAGGGCGTTTTGACGGAAACTGGTGATGGTGCGCGTGATTCGGGCATTGGTCGTAAACGGGTATTGTTGGACGTTAGACCTCAATTGGCCTACTACATGGGGATTGAGCTTGGGGAGAACAAAGTCACGATTTGTTTGACTGATAATCTGGGTCAACTCGTCGAGAATGCGACGGTTCATCAAACAGTAGACTCAACCTTTCTATTGACTGAAAAAAATTTGATAGAACTAATCCATTCTTATATAGACACTCACTGTAACTACTCCATTAAAGCAGTTGCTCTGGCAGTTCCTGGACATTATGAACAGGAGTCTCAGACCATCGTGTCTAATCAGACTTTTTGGTCAAATTTTGATCTTGCTTCAGTTATTTCTGAGATATCCATTCCTGTTTATGTCAAAAATAATGTGAAATGCATGGCTTTGGCACAACTTTATTTATCCTCAACGAAAAATAAATTGAATTTCTTGTTTTTAAATCTAAAGCGCGGTATTTTTGCTTCCTATGTTTATGACGGCCATATTTATGGTGATAAAAATTATCTAGTAGGTGAAGTGGGCCACCTTGTTGTTAATCCCAATGGAGAACAGTGCGAATGTGGGAAGGCTGGCTGTTTACAAACCTATGCCAGTATTCCTTGGATGTTGAAAAAGGCTCGGCACGCATTGGCTTCTGGTAGGACATCATATTTGAAGCTTTTGGCTGACTGTCCAGAAGAGGTTGAATTAAATGATTTATTTTATGCTTACCAGATGGGCGATGAATTTGTGCATCGGATTGTTGAACAAGCTTTAGATTATCTCGTGTTACAAATTAATAATTCCCAAATGATATTAGATGTTGATGCGATCTATATTCATGGTAAACTTTTTGAAGAACCTTTGATTATGCGTAAACTTCAGGCTAAGTTGGCAATTAGTACGCAAGTTGTCCAGCAGGAAAGAGCTATTACTCGACAAGTTTTGCCATATTGCTCGAACAGAGGTGCAATTGGAGCTTGTGCATTGGCTATCAAAAGGCATTTTATTGAAGGAGAGATTGAAAATTCATAATTGCAGTTAACTTAACTGAAAATTATTGTTAGGCGGTTTTATCTTGTTGAAACAAGTCTTGTGCGGATTAGCAGTTGGGAATTTTTCTGGGTCTCTGATTAATGGCTAGGGGGGCTTGTTCTAATTCTTCAGGTGTGACTTGCTTGAGTGATTGTCCTTTGGAGATAAATTCCCTAAGCAGGCCATTAAAGTTTTCGTTTTAATTTAAATAATTATATTGCCATCTCAGAGAAACACATCATAAATATTATTACTCATCATCCTCTTGAGGTGAGTGTTGTAGAAAATGAGAGAGAGGTTGACAGATGGAGTATTGGTTAGATATTGGAGAAAACATTTTTACTTCTAAATTGTCTTACGATGTTCAAATACAATGGAATTTAAGAGAAGATTTTATAATTTTTTACAAGCATACAATGGACAAGGTCCTCTTTATAAACTTGATTTTGGAGAAATCATATTTTTTGAAATGATTGATGAACACCTTTCATTTTCACCATTCTTAACCGAAAATGTTACAACATTAAAAGATTCTAATACAAATGGAGTTTTATTTGAAGTAAGGTTTGATGATGTTGATAGCAATACTTTAAATTATTTTATTAGAAGTGACTTTTATATATCCTCATTTGTCAAATTAAGTTAGACATTTTCAAGTTAGTCAGAAAAACTTGATAAGGTGTTTGATAATTTAAAGATTTCCTAGGAATGTTATTTCGTCTATCAGCTATAGCTGATAGACATTTTTGAGAAATACCCTTGAAGTCCATCTGCTTAGGAAGTCCGTGCCGTCTTAATAGACCATTAGAATGTTCATTAAGCCCCCGCTGCCCCGGACAGCCTGGATCCGCAAAGAAAATGTCAATGTCATGTTTATTTGAAATGGATTTCCAATTGGAGAACTCTTTCCCGCAATCAAAGGTAATGGATTTGAAGAGATGTCTTGGAAACTGTGACATCCACTTGCTGACTGATTCCTCAATATCACTCGCTTTTCGTCCATTAGTTTGAAGTGTGATAATCGCTTTTGACTGCTTCTCAACCAGCGTAATAACAGCACTTTTATGATTCTTGCCAACAATGGTGTCCCCTTCAAGATGACCGAATTCACTTTCGAACTCTGGATACATTTCAGTCCGCTCACGAATATTTCTGCGAAAAGCTTGTTTTCCACGCGTTTCTTTCTTCCCATTGGGGTTTCGTTTCCCTTGCCAGGGTAAATCATTTTTATGGAAGATGCCACGGTCAGCTAAGCGATAGAGGGTTCTCATAGAACAAGGGATGCGCTCAGGATAGGTACCTTTTATCACATCGAAACTCCAATCTAATTCTAAATATGATTGGATAAAGTCTTGTACTGGTTTTGTGAGTTGAGTGTTTTTCCGGCCACAACGCTTCTTGTTGGTTTGGTAACGCTCATAATAGTCATAAGCCGAATGACCAGTTTTCAGAAAAGAAAGAACATTGTAAATCGTTTGTCGTGATCTGCCAAGTGACTTCGAGATGTCACAAACTTTCTTACCTACTTGGTAATATGCCTCTATCATTACGAGTTCGTTTGTGGTAAGATGAGTGTAGGTCATTTATGTTAGTCCCTTTCAGACAAATGTGGTAGTTTATCTGAGACTAACATAGATGGCTTTTTCTGTCTAGCTTAATTTTACAACGCGGGAAAAACAATCGTTTCAGAAGTTTCATTCTGAAGGGATGTTTAAGTTACTGCTTTTTTCTTAATCCTTGCCTATACACAAAAATTAGGTAACTATTACATTACCTCCGTTCCCTTTCTCTCTTCTTATTATAGCTATAATGATGATTATAGAGCACCTTCTAATTTCAGAGGTAGAAAGCGAGATATTTTTATGTTATTTGATAACCGAAAACGTTATAGCATTCGAAAACTCCAAGTTGGGGTAGGGTCTGTTCTCATTGGAACCTTGCTGATCGGACTACCGACACAATTCGTTCAAGCTGATGGTAAGGATGAAGTAGCAATCAGTTCACCACCCAGTACAGAGATTTTTTCTCATACAGAAGCCAGTCAACTAAAAGAAGAGCAACCGGCGATAGTTTCGGATGCGGAAATCTCTAAAACTGAGAATCGCACTGATGATACGAAAATCAAAGGAAGCGAGATTTCGGAAACAACTGACGCTACACTTGAAACGAAAATATCTGAAAGAGGTCACTCAAACTCAGATTCATTAGCCACATTAGAGCAAGAAGTCATCGGCAATAGTACACCTACACCTGGTTCATCTCAAATAGACAGCCTCCAACCTGCTGAAGCCACTTTACCTGAAATAGCTCAAACAAAACCAGAAACAACGAGCCTAAGAAATTCTACACAAGCACAGGAAATCAAATCCCCTCAAGCAAGTGATGGTATCGTTAATAAAAAGTCAACAACTGTTCCAATGGCTTATGAAGAAGATGTTAATAATACGCATAAAAGCGTAACTTACCAAATAGGATATCACTATGATGGTATCGGCAACAATAAAAAGATTACTCATATAACTTGGACTGTCTCTTTCAACAACGCTGGAGAAAATTGGGTTGGACCTAATATGATTTTTATGCTCCCCAAAGGAGTTCAATTAGAAAACATTGATTTTGAAAGGACTGGCGAAAAGAAAGAACGTTTCCAAATAAAGGATTCTCATTTTTTCACTGGCGATTTCGATCATACCTATGGATATTTAAAACGAGACAATGGTAGCTATAACTATCAAAGCGAGTGGGACACACATGTTTCTCGTGTAGAGCCTGATAAACAGGGATTTTCACCAAATGATTTCTCCACTATGTTAATCGTTAAAAAAACAGGTAAAACCTATCTGGATACATCAGATAAGTATCGATATCAAATTACTGCGAAGCTATCTGATACAGTCGATCCCACAAATCTTCCATTCTTAACGGGGATAAATCAAATCACTCAGGGAGCTGGGAACTGGTATCGTTTTAAAGGTGAGAAAATAAATCAAGAAGAAAAGAAAAAATTTGAAGACACCCTCAAAAATGAACTAGTCAAAAAGTTACTAGAACAAGTTGAAAGGGAAAAGCAGGAAGAAAAAGGTATAGGAGACAGCTCCTTAATAATTTCTCCAGCGCCCAAGCCTAAATCAACACCTGAGATGGCCCCTAAGTCTGAGGAGAGAGCAGTGCCCGAGGCTAAGCCAGAGACTGAGCCTAAACCAGCGCCTGAGGCTGAGCCAGAAACCGAGAAAAAGCAAGTACCGGAAGTAAAACCAACACCCGAGGCTGAGCCAGAAACCGAGAAAAAGCAAGTACCGGAAGTGAAACCAACACCCGAGGCTGAGCCAGAAACTGAGGCAAAACCAACACCTGAGGCTAAGCCAACACCTGAAACAAAACCAGCACCTGAGGCTAAGCCAGAAACCGAGAAAAAGCAAGTGCCGGAAGTGAAACCCATGCCCGAGGTGAAACCAAAACCTGAGGTAGAACCAGAACCTGAGGTGAAACCAATGCCCGAGGTAAATCCAGAGACTGAGGTGGAACCAGAACCTGAGGTAAATCCAGAGACTGAGGTAGAACCAAAACCTGAGGTAGAACCAAAACCTGAGGTAGAACCAGAACCTGAGGTGAAACCAATGCCCGAGGTAAATCCAGAGACTGAGGTGGAACCAGAACCTGAGGTAAATCCAGAGACGGCGTTAGCTCGAGATTCTGCGTT
>NZ_CACVCC010000009.1 GCF_902729355.1 Streptococcus sp. S784/96/1
CAGAAACCGACGGTAAGACTCGGACGTTACTTAAAAGAATTTCAAGCTATTAAAGATTATTCCGATAAGCATAGTGGAGCCTCTATTAGCCAGTTATGCCAATGACTTGGAGTGTCTCGATCAGGTTTATTATAAGTGACTTAATCACAAAGAGACTACATCTGAGGAGACAAAAATGGTGTACAGATGTGACTTTCTTACAGTATGGACGAGGTTGTAAAGCTTATTTAAGTGCTATTAAAGACCTTTATGATGGTTCTATCGTGGCTTACCATATCAGTAAGCATAATGACAATCCTCTTGTCATGGAGAACCTAAGAAAGGCTATGGAATCTAATCCAGATGCCACACCAATCATCCACAGCGACAGAGGAAGTCAATACACTTCACGGGAATACCGGATGGTAACGCCCCAATGTCAGATGACACGCTCTAGGTCACGAGTTGGAAAATGCATTAACAATGCGCCAATTGAGAGTTTCTTTGGTCACTTTAAGACGGAGTGTTATGACTTGAAAGCTTACAAGACATTTGAGGAATTAGTTTATGATATTGATTGACTATATCTATTTTTACAATAACGAACGATTTCAAGAGAAGCACAACGGCCTTGCCCCTCTTGAATTGAGGGACAAGGCCGTTGCTTAATCTTTTATTATTTCATTGTCCACTTGACAGGGAGCAGTTCATTATGATAGTGGTCTTTTTTTCTTTATCTGCTAACATTTTTCACAAAAGATACCATGGAATCCTCGTTTTTCTCTGCCCTTTAATTGAGATGATGAATTACGATTGGAAAGGTATTTCAAAAGATAGGCATCAAATACCTCCTGTCTATATTAATTATTCCCCTCAGTTACCCTTACGTAATGCTGATTATCAATTTAGATAGTCCTTTGCCTTATACTACACCATTTGCATCTACTTTTTAGTAGCAATCTATATTATTTACTTAATAACTGAATAAGCACACCAGTTCTTTTTTATTATTCTATTGAATCATATCACAATCTTTGGATTGTTTTAGTTTTTCACCATTTTATATTTTTAATCACATTAATAAAAGAAACTAACTACAAAGTCTTACTATAGCAAAGATAAGTTCCTCTTTCTTTAAACCCTAAAGATCTTAGCAGCTCGTATTCCTTTTCATCACTAAAAAATAATATTTGTCGAATACCTGACTGACGTGCTCCTTCTATAAGAGTATAAAGTAACTCACGAAGAATATTTTGAGAGTCATTAGCCATTTTTTCAGCAATCACATAGCCATAAATCTCCATTTGTCTATCACCGAATGGCCTTGCCCAAATAGCACCTTTATCAGCAAATAAGTATATTACCCAATGGTCCAATTCCTCTATCAACCGTTCTGGTGTCCAATAGACATTATCAGGGTTATCCTGTGGAAACAGAGATTGAAATTGTAACTGATTAGAATGGCTGACACGGATAATATTTGACTTAACAGCTCTTGGTTCACATCTTATAAACGGTTCTTCTAACAGATTGATGACTTGAGGTGCTTCTGCAATCCATCCCATATCCTTTAAAACTGATTGATAAGTCGCATTTCTCGCATCAATGCCAAAAAGTATCTGAAAATCTTTAAAATGTGATTCTAAGTGCTCAACCAACTCAGTAAGATGTATGTCAGCATGATAAGATAGATTTAACAAATCAACTTGCAAATACCTGTCATCAGGCAGGTAAAAATATCCAACAATCCCTTCTACTTGCCCTTTAAACTCTGCAATCACTAACCTACTATTCTCATTTTCTAATCGCCTCATCAACACTTTTTCAAAGTCATCCTTAGTCTTTGTCCCATCAAAATAGGCTGGGTAACCTGATGTCAATGGATTTAAACATAGTTGATAAAAAGTCTCACCATATCTTTTAATATCACTAAGATCAGCTTCTCGTAGCATAATATCTCTCCATTTCTAAGACACATTATAGCATAGGGAAAAATAAGCGTCAAAAAACCAGCCAGTTGGCTGGTTTGCATGCTAATCACAAATTAGTCTTTTGCACCAAGTGCTGCCATTGTGATGTAGTTGTATGGTTTGTTGAAATGTGGCAAGAAGAAGATATCTGTCAATGCCAATTTCTCAATAGTAACACCTTCTTGGATAGCAAGTGAGAACATGTGGATCCCCATAGAGATATCTTCACGTGCAGCCATTTGCGCACCAAGGATACGCCGTGAATCTTTATCGTAAACGATTTTAAGTGTTACTGGGAAGTTACCATGCTCAATAAATTCTGGTTTTTGATTGTCAGTGTACTCAGTTACAGCAGCATTGATACCAAGACGAGTTGCTTTTTCAAGCGTTAAACCAGTTGAAACAAGGTTAAGACCATAGATTGAGATACCGTTTGAACCTTGTACCCCAATACCTTCAAGGTCAGTTCCACAGATGTTATGAGCTGCTACGATACCTGTACGAACTGCGTTTGATGCGAGTGCGATGTAACTTGTGTCACCTGTAGCGTTGTCATAGATTGTCGCACAGTCACCGATAGCATAAACATCTGGAATTGATGTTTGTTGGCGTTTGTTTACAAGGAATGCACCATTGCGGAAGCGCTCAATACCTTCACCAGCGAAAGCAGTGTTTGGACGGAAACCAACAGCAAGGATTACCATGTCAACATCGTATTCGTTTTTATCAGTAATGATTTTTTCAACTTTACCAGCACCAGCAACTTCCTTAACAGTTTCACCGAAAGCAAGTTTGATACCATGCTCTTCCATGTTTTTCGCCATAAGATCAGACAAATCACGGTCATAGTAACCAGCAAGACAAGTATCAACAACATCGATAAGAACAACTTCCTTACCTTTGCGTTGGAAAGCCTCAGCAAGCTCAACACCGATATAACCAGCACCTACAACAGCAACACGGTTGATGTCTTTGTTCTCAAGTTTTTGAATGACGTCTGCTGAATTTTGGTACAATTTAACAAATTGAAGATTTTCAAGAGTTGCTTCGAATTCAAGTGAACCTTCTTTGATTTCAGCACCTTTAATTGGCGGCAAGATTGGTTGTGAACCTGTCGCAAAAAGCAATTTGTCGTAGCTTTCAACATGCTCTTTACCATTTACAAGAGCGGTAACAGTTTTAGCTTTATAATCAATAGCTGAAACTGGTGATTCCATATAAACAGTTGCACCGAGTGATTCAAGTTCTTCTTTATCTGAGTAGAACAATCCTTCTGGACCAGAAATTTGTTCACCGATCCAAAGAGCCATACCACATCCTAAGAATGAAATATTTGAGTTTTGATCGAAAACAACAATCTCATTAGCATCACCATAGTTTGTTAACATGGTTTTAATAGCAGCTGTACCAGCATGGTTGGCACCCACAACAACGATTTTAGACATAGTAAAATCCTCTTTCAAAAATATATTATTTTACTACTCTATTCTATCACATATTACAAGCGCTTTCCATATATTTGCTCACTATCACGTAGCAAATTAAAAAATATTTATACACTACTTAGCCCTACTAAATTATTTTACTAAAATCCACAGTAGAAAATCGAATAAAAGGTTATCTCAAAGACTATGAGCGCAAACTAGACATATTAGATAGCATTCCATGAATAGATCAGATTACAGTTTCTGTTTTTATCGTTTAATTTGGTAATTAAAATCTAAAAGAGGACCACAAAAAGCAACTATAGCTATTGCTCATTAGTTACTCAAACTAGCTTATATTCTTTTGTCTTATCAATTAACTTATTCTGAATTTTGCCAATAAAAAAGATTGTTAGAGACGAGCTAACAATCCAAAACTAAAAATTTTTCACTTATATTGTAACATAGGGAGTCCTTTTTGCACTTTTTTGAAGTTTGCGTATAAAAAGTCGTGATATCTAAGTCTTGGCTTCCCTTAGCTATTTTATTTCTAAGCTCAGAACGAAACTGTCCGCTAGACGATTTCATTCTCACATCCGTACAGTTTCAAAGGTCTGGAAGCCCTTTGGAGGTTAGAAATAAGATGAGCGACATTCATCACAGTCGATAGTATGACCGCTATGCTTGCGTGGTACTAAAATAGTCCATCGGACTATTTTTAGGTTCAAGCTTGAAAACGAACGAGTGACAATAATCCAGTCAATGTTTTAGTTGGAGACTTGAAAATGAAGAAGTGTCCAGTTTAGAACTTTCAATTAGCCACTGCGTCAAATTATTGCTACCCTAAAATTTAGAAGACTTGGCAAAAAGTCTTCTAAATGGTAAATGGCTTAGAATAACGTCGTCAAAAAACGTTGATTCTAAGCCATTTATTTTGTTCAATTTTCAATAGCAAGGCTAAATTTTGAGTTTTGTCCCAACCTCATCTTAGGATTATTTAGTTTTAATATAGTTGACACCATCTGCTTTTGGAGCGACAGCTTTTCCGAAGAAAGCAGCCAAGGCAATAACGGTAATCAAATAAGGAGCCATTTGAAGATATACCGTTGGAATATTTTGTAAACCTGGTAATTGACTTCCTATAACCGCTAAACTTTGCGAGAGACCAAAGAATAGACTTGCAAGCATTGCACCTAACGGGTTCCATTTACCAAAAATAACAGCCGCAAGAGCGATAAATCCTGAACCAACGATTGTCGTTGCCGAGAAGTTGATATTTACAGATTGAGCACTTACTGCTCCTCCAACTCCACCAAGGAATCCAGCAATCATAACACCAGCAAATCGCATCTTGTATACATTGATACCAAGAGTATCTGCCGCCTGTGGATGTTCACCTACTGAACGAAGGCGCAGACCAAAGCGAGTCTTATACATAACAAACCAAGCAATAAAGGCTGTCAAAATGGCAACATATCCCATCAAGCTGGTATTTTTGAAAAATAAGTCACCCAAAACAGGAATTTTTTCCAAGCCTGGAAATGAGAATTTACCAAACGATTGGCGAATAGAGTCTGTTTGTCCCTTACCATAAATAACTTTAACTAAAAATACCGAGAAAGCTGGAGCTAAGAGGTTTAATACGGTACCAGATACAACGTGATCTGCCCTAAAAAGCACTGTCGCAGTAGCATGAATCAACTGGAAAAGAATACCAACAAGTCCACCTACTAGAACTGCTAAAAGCGGTGTCATTGTACCAAATTGCTCAGCGAATTCGATATTGAAAACAACACCAGCAAATGCTCCAATAACCATTGTTCCTTCCAGACCAACGTTTACAATACCAGCTCGTTCAGAGAAGACCCCTCCAAGACTGGTGAAGATTAAAGGTGCAGAGTAGATTAACATCTGCGAAATCAGTAAAGCTAATAAGTTCAAACTCATACTACTTACCTCCTTTCGCAAAACGTTTTGACCTTAGCATCTGTTCAAAAATAAATTTCACACCAATGAAGAAAATAATTGATGCTGTAACAACGTTAACTAGTTCAGGTGGAATTTGAGCACGAACCATACCTGAAGAACCAACTGATAATGCACCAAACAGGAAGGCTGCAAATGGAATACCTAGTGGTGAATTTGAGGCCAGAAGGGCAACAGACATACCATTGAAACCAATATCCAAATTGGCAGATTGGATATAAACATTTTGGAAGGTGCCTAAACCTTGTACAGCTCCTCCCAACCCTGCTAGAGCACCTGAGATAATCATTGATAGAACAATAGTACGTTTGGTACTCATACCAGCATAGTCAGCTGCATTTGGATTAAGACCTGCAGCACGAATTTCAAAACCAAGTGTTGTCTTAGCAAACAAGAACCAAATAAGCACAACAGCAATAATGGCAAAGAAAATACCAATATTCATACGTGAATTATCTGTCAAAGCTCTAAGCCATTCTGTCTGATAAGAAGCATTTGCAGAAACATTAATACTTGAATCTGTATTTTTCATCAATTCATCCGAAAAAACATCACGGATAATATGGTTTGAAAAATAGAGCAAAATATAGTTCATCATGATTGTTACGATAACTTCACTTGTCCCAAGAAAAGCTCGTAAAAATCCAGGAATGGCTCCAGCAAGACCACCTGCAATCATAGCAATAACAACCGTTGCTAAAACTAATAGTGGTCTTGGCATGTCTGGATTAGCAAGAGCAAACCAGCCGGCAAAAACCCAACCAACAAGAGCTTGACCAGATAAACCAACATTAAAGAACCCTGCACGGCTAGCAACAGCAAATCCCAATGCAGTAAAAACTAGTGGAGCCACCGCTCGGAAAATTTCTCCGACACTTTTAATAGAACCAAAAGCAGTATATAGAAGCTCTTCATAACCCCAAACTGGGTCATAGCCAAAGATTAGCATAATCACTGCCCCAAGTAGCAGACCTGAAAAAACTGCCAGCAAGGGAATCAGGATACTTTCGTATTTTTTTAGCATAATGATTTCCTTTCTTACTTGAGATGATCCCCAGCCATAAGTTTACCAAGTTCTTGCTTGGTAGTCTCAGCTGGTAACACAATTCCATGAATACTTCCATCGTGAATAACTGCAATGCGGTCTGAAACATCAAGAATTTCATCTAATTCAAAACTTACAACAAGCACTGCTTTACCTTTATCACGTTCAGCAATCAATCGTTTACGAATATACTCAATTGCTCCGACATCAAGTCCACGTGTAGGTTGACTGACAATTAACAAGTCTGGATCGCGATCAATCTCACGAGCGATAACTGCTTTTTGCTGGTTACCACCAGAAAGGGACTTACCTGGGATAAGTTCTCCTGCACCACGAACATCGAATTCTTCCATTAGTTGTCGTGCTTTTTCATTAATCTTAGAATAATTTAGGATACCATTTTTAGAAATTGGCTCTTTATAATAAGTTTGCAAAGCAAAGTTCTCAGCAACTGTCATATCCAAAATCATACCATCACGATGACGATCTTCTGGAACATGACCAACACTTAGTTCTGTAATCTTACGAGGTGAATAATGTGTGACATCTTCTCCTTTTATCGTAATTTTACCTGATTTAACTTTACGTAGTCCTGTAATAGATTGAATTAACTCACTCTGCCCATTACCGTCAATACCTGCAATTCCGACTATTTCACCGGCTCTAACATCCAAGGAAAGATTTTTAACTGCTGGAATTCCACGATTTTCATTGACAACAAGATTTTCGATTGATAAGATAACTTCTTTAGGATTAGATGCAATTTTCTCAGTTTTAAAGGAAACTGAACGACCAACCATCCACTCTGCTAAATCATCATTTGTAGCACCAGCTACCTCCACAGTCTCAATAGACTTCCCACGGCGAATAACCGTAACACGATCGGCAACTGCACGAATTTCATCGAGTTTATGAGTAATCAGAATAATTGATTTTCCTTCTGAAACCAAAACTTTCATAATTTTTAAAAGTTCTGCAATTTCATCAGGAGTCAAAACAGCTGTCGGTTCGTCAAAAATGAGAAGATCTGCTCCACGATAGAGAGTTTTTAAAATTTCAACACGCTGTTGCGCACCAACTGAAATATCAGCCACTTTGGCAGTTGGATTAACTTCAAGACCATATTTCTTTGAAATTTCTGTAATTTCAGCAGTAGCCTTTTTAAGGTCAATCATACCAGCTACATTGGTTGTCTCACTACCGAGAATGATATTTTCAGTAACCGTAAAGGCATCTACCAACATAAAATGTTGGTGAACCATTCCGATACCTAGTTGCGCAGCTTTTGAAGGTGATTCAATCGTAACGGACTTACCGTTAATAATAATTTCACCACTCGTTGGTTCAAGAAGTCCTGCCAACATATTCATAAGGGTAGATTTACCTGCACCATTCTCTCCGAGAAGAGCATGAATCTCACCTTTTTTGACATTTAAATTAATCTGGTCATTTGCAACAAATTCACCAAATCGCTTCGTTATGTCTCTCATCTCGATGACATAATCTTGTGTCATAGTTTATTCCTTTCCAAACTGTCTTTTTTTTCAGCAAAACCTATCAAGAAATGATAGGCTTTACTGAGAGAAAATCTCCCAGTTCCCTAAAAAGAGCGACCGATGTCAGTCGCCTTTTCGGAAGTTTCTAATATTTAACTATTTTTCATCATCTTTTTTAGGTTTTTCTGGAACTTCAACTTTTCCATCAAGAATAGCTTTTTTAGCATCAGCAACTGCTTTAGAAGCATCTTCTGAAAGGTTTGTTTCAGCTAATTCTACACCTTTATCTTTAAGAGAGTAACGAACAATTTCACCACCAGGGAATTTGTCTTCTGATGCTTTAGTTGCAATATCTTTAACTGCAGCACCAACTTGTTTCAAAGTAGAAGCCAATACAAAGTTAGATTCTTTACCATCTTTAGAAGTGTAAACACCCTCAGCAGATTGGTCACGGTCAACACCGATTACCCAAACTTTATCAGCTTCATTACGAGTTTCATTTTCTGCTTTAGCTGCTGCAAAAACACCGTTACCTGTACCACCTGATGCATGGAAAATCACATCCGCACCTGCTGCATATTGAGCTGAGGCAATTGTTTGACCTTTAGCTGCATCACCAAATGAACCAGCATATTGAACATCAATCTTGATTGATTCATCAACTGATTTAACACCAGCTACAAATCCTGCTTCGAAACGGTCAATAACTTCACCTTCCATACCACCTACGAAACCAACTTTTTTAGTTTTTGTTGATTTTGCAGCTGCAACACCTGCAAGGTATGACGCTTCATGGTCAGCAAATCCAACGCTTGCTACGTTATCTTGATCAGCAACAACACTATCAACGATAACATAGTGTGTATCTGGATTATTTGGTGCTACTTCAGCAATTGCTGATTCCAAAGCAAAACCAATACCAAAGACAACATTATAGCCGCCAGCTACTGCTGAATCAAGGTTAGTAATGTAATCTGATTCAGAAGCTGATTGGAAGTAGTCGTAACCCTTACCTTTTGAAAGACCAGCTGCGTCACCCCATTCTTGAAGTCCTTCCCAAGCTGATTGGTTGAATGAACGGTCATCAACACCACCGATATCAGTAACGATAGCAGCTTTTAAGCCTGTTTCTTCTTTAGCTGAAGAAGCATCATCTCTTTTAGCCGTACGGCTTCCACATGCAGCTAGTGAAAGAGCTGCAACAGTAGCTAGACCAAGTCCAACAAATTTTTTGTTCATTTTCATGAACCCTCCTAAATATTTTTGTGCAACCAAGTTGCAAGAATAAGATAACCCGAAGGTTAAAGACAGATTAGGTCAAATCTGTAAAAGAGTATGGCAACAACTCACCGACCGTCGTCTCGACCGTCTGACCATTTTTAGCAATTAAGATAACTTTTGCGGTAGGTTCAAAGAACTCTACCATAACTTGACGACAAGCACCGCATGGAGAAATAGGTTCAGCAGAGGTACCATAAATCGCAATTTCTTCCAACTTTTGATGACCATCTGAGACAGCTTTAAAGATTGCAGTACGCTCACCACAATTCGTTAGGCCAAAACTAGCGTTTTCAACATTACAACCTGTATAGATAGAGCCATCAGCTGTTTTTAAAGCTGCACCAATTGGAAAATGTGAATAGGGAACATAGGCGCGTGAACTAGCCTCAATAGCTAACTCAACAAGATTAGTATCCTCCATTTACCGTTTCTCCCTTGATAATAGCAACACCTGAAGAAGTTCCTAAGCGAGTTGCCCCTGCTTCAATAAAGGCTTGTGCATCTGCCAATGAACGAGCCCCTCCTGCAGCCTTAACTCCAACATTTGGACCAACAGTTTGACGCATCAAAGCCACATCAGCTACAGTTGCTCCTCCAGTTGAAAAACCAGTAGACGTTTTCACAAAATCAGCACCAGCTTTCACTGAAAGTTGACAAGCCTTCACTTTTTCTTCTTCTGTCAATAAACAAGCCTCGATAATAACTTTGACAATCTTATCTTCAGAAGCCTCGACGACTGCTCGAATATCTTCTTCGACTAGATCAAAATTACCAGATTTCAGAGCACCAATATTGATAACCATATCAATTTCGTCAGCTCCGTTTTCAATAGCATCTTTAGTCTCAAATGCTTTAACTGCTGGCGTTGTTGCTCCAAGAGGGAAACCAATTACTGTACAAACATTGACATCAGTCTCAGCAAGAGCTTTTGCTGAGTAATTTACCCAAGTTGGGTTAACACATACACTAGCAAAATCATACTCTTTTGCTTCAGAGAGCAACTTGTCAATTTGACTTTGAGTACTTTCTGGTTTTAATAGAGTGTGATCAATATATTTATTAATAGACATCAATTTTCCCCTTTTCCTACTACTAGCTAATAATTCTTAAAATTTCTTGTGACTCAATACGTTCATCACCTATTTTAACATTTTTTTGGAATTCTGTAAGCATTTTATTACTTAAAATTTCGTTTGTATAGATTTTGGCAATTATTTCACCTGCTTTTACAGCATCTCCAACCTTTTTATCGAACACTATGCCAGTTTCATAATCTAAAGAATCGTTTTTTACTGATCTTCCTGCTCCTAGACGCATTGCAAAAAGGCCAAACTCTAATGCCGGTAATTCCGTAACATAACCATCCGTTTCTGATTTAACTTCAACAACGAATTTTGCGTTTGATGGACGATGTAAATCCACTAAATCTCCACCTTGAGCGACAATCATTTCTTCAAACTTTTGCAAGGCTTTGCCATTGACCAAAGTATCATGAATATCGTCTAAGGATTTATCAACATTCGCTAAATTCAACATAATCTGAGCTAATTCACAAATAAAATGCGTGACATCTTCACGTCCCTTACCTTGCATGATTTCAATAGCTTCAAGAACTTCCAAACGATTACCGATAGCACGACCGACAGGTTGAGTCATATTGGTAATAACAGCAATCGTTTTTCGTCCCACTTCATTTCCCAGTGCAACCATTGTTTCAGACAATTTTACTGCGTCCTCCAATGTTTTCATGAAGGCACCATCACCGACTGTAACATCAAGTAAAATACTATCAGCACCTGCTGCAATTTTTTTGGACATAACTGAGCTAGCAATCAATGGAATAATATCAACTGTAGCGGTAACATCTCGAAGCGCATAAAGCAGTTTATCAGCTTTTACCATATTATCAGATTGCCCAATAACAGATAAACCGATATCTTGTACTTGCTTGATAAATGCTTCTTGTGTGCGTTCGATTTGATAGCCTTTGATAGCTTCCAATTTATCAAGTGTCCCGCCTGTATGTCCAAGGCCTCTTCCACTCATCTTAGCTACAGGAACACCGAAAGCTGCTACTAAAGGAGCTAAAATCAAAGTCACTTTATCTCCTACCCCACCTGTAGAGTGCTTATCTGTCTTAATTCCAGGAATAGCAGACAGGTCAATCTGTTCTCCAGAAGCTACCATGCTCATGGTTAAATCACGCGTCTCACGCATGCTCATCCCACGAAAAAATACTGCCATAGCAAAGGCTGCCATCTGATAATCAGGAACGGTTCCCTTGGTATAGCCCTCAATTAACCACTGGATTTCCTCAGTTGATAGCTCTAAGCCATCTCTCTTCTTTTGAATTAAGTCAACTGTTCTCATCATATAGTTTAAGCTCTTTAACTCAACGGAATACTTTGTTTCTAGAAAAAAGCTAATCCATTCGAACTATCTTATATCTATATATAAAACTTGTTCCGTATTCAGTTCCTTTCTTTAGAGTAATTTAGGTTAGAAGTATCAGTTTTCTTTGATGCTTCTTAGAATATAATATCCCTTATCTTTTTTGACAACTTCGCAGTTCCCAAAGACATCTTCCATTTTAGCCTTTGCCGATGGAGCGCCTTGTTTCTTCTGGATGACAATCGTTAAATCGCCCCCATACACCAAATGATTGTAAGCTCCTTCTAAAACTTCGTGTACTACTGATTTACCAGCTCGAATAGGAGGATTTGAAATAATGTGGTTAAAAATTCCCCCTACCTTTTCATACAAATTTGACTGGAAAATAGATGGTGTTACATGATTTATTGTTGCATTTTTCTCTGCCAACTCTAAAGCTCTATTATTGATATCAACCATCGTTGCCTCAACTCCTTGAACCTTGCTTAGTGCAATTCCCAACGGACCGTATCCACAACCAACGTCTAGCAAAGTATCTCCTTCTTTAAAATCTAAACAATTCAAAAGAACTTGACTGCCAAAATCAATCATTTTTTTAGAAAAAACACCCGAATCAGTCATGAAGGAAAAAGATTCCCCTAAGAGTGTTACCTTCAACTCATGGAGGTCATGAGCACTATCAGGATTTTCTGCATAATACATATTAGCCATATCTTCTCCATCTAACAATAATTTATTGGAAATAACAAGTCATCTCCTTTTGGGGCTGGAAAATAATTATATCACACCTCGTAAACGGTTGCAATCTCTCAATTTTAATTTCTCTTTCAGCAATTTCCGAACTTTATCAATCAATTAATGTCAAAAAAATCATTTGAATCATAAAAGTTGTTTGTTTTCCTTTAAAAAACACCTTATAAACACAGAATAGTTAAGAAAAATGCTATAATAACTCCATGACTAATGAATTTATTAATTTTGAAAAACTTTCTAGAACTCGTTGGCAAGAGCTTCACCAGGCGACGACTCCTCCTTTAACTGAAAAAGAATTAGATAATATCAAATCTTTAAATGATAAAATCAATATTCAAGATGTTATTGATGTCTACCTTCCCTTGATTAGTCTGATTCAAATTTATAAACACCACCAGGAAAATCTAGCTTTTTCTAAAGGGATTTTTCTCCAAAAAAATGCCGGCAAACGTCCCTTTATCATTGGCGTTTCTGGTTCTGTCGCGGTCGGAAAATCAACAACAAGTCGCCTACTACAATTATTACTAGCCAGAACTTATCCCAATAGCCGTGTTGAATTGGTGACAACAGATGGTTTTTTATATCCTAATGATAGCTTGATTTCACGGAATATTTTGGATAAAAAAGGGTTCCCAGAAAGTTACAATATGGAACTTCTTATTGACTTTTTAGACGCCATGAAAAGTGGTTCTGATGCTTCTATTCCCGTTTATTCTCATGAAATTTATGATATTGTTCCAGATGAAAAACAAACCCTATTATCGCCAGATTTTTTAATCGTTGAAGGAATAAATGTTTTTCAAAATCCACAGAATGAACGTCTTTATATGACCGATTACTTTGATTTTTCAATTTATATAGATGCTAATAGTAAACATATTGAAAATTGGTATCTAGAAAGATTTCAAGCTTTGCTCTCCTTAGCTAAAAAAGATAAGACAAACTATTATCATCGCTTTACCGAATGGCCGTTTGAAGAAGCACTCGCTTTTTCTCAAAATATATGGAAAACTGTTAACCTTGTTAATTTAGAAAAATATATTGAACCAACGCGAAATCGAGCTGAGCTCATTTTACACAAGTCCAAAGATCATAAGATTGATGAAATTTATTTGAAAAAGTAATTTAGACTTGCCAAATTAATGCTTTTTCTATATAATAAGATGGTTAGTAAAAATGGAGGTAAGAATATTGGCAAACATTAAATCAGCTATCAAACGCGCTGAGAAGACAGTTCAACAAAATGCTAAGAACTCAGCTCAAAAATCAGCTATGCGTACTGCTATTAAAGCATTTGAAGCAAATCCAAGTGAAGAGCTTTTCCGTGCTGCTTCTTCAAGCATCGACAAAGCCGCTACTAAAGGTTTGATTCACGCAAATAAAGCAAGCCGTGATAAAGCACGTCTTGCTGCTAAACTTGGTTAATTTTAAAACGACCTTTCGGTCGTTTTTTTGTCCACTTTTATAAGGAAGGTCTATGAAAATTGTTATTATTGGCCATAGTGGATCAGGTAAATCAACCTTAGCTAAAAAGCTATCCTCCCATTATGACATTTCCTGTCTCCATCTAGATACGTTACAGTTTCTACCAAACTGGGAAAGTCGTACTCCTGACGATTTTATCAAGCAATTAGCCACTTTTTTATCTCTAAACACCTCTTGGGTGATTGATGGTGTTTATTCTAAGTACCTTTTTGAAGAACGGCTTACTCAAGCAGATTATATTATTTATCTTAACTTTAATCGTTGGAATACTTTTTTCCGTATTTTGAAACGCTACATCGTCTACCGTGGTAGAGATCGGTCTGATAGGGCTATCGGTTGTCCAGAAAAAATGGATTGGAACTTTTTATACTTTGCACTCTTTCATTCTCGCAGACCTAAACGGATGCAATTCTTTGAAGTAATCTGTCAAAAGTATCAAGATAAATCTATTATCCTCACTAATCAAAAAGCCATTAATCAATTTCTGAAAAGCATCACAGTTCAAAAGGTCTGAAAATAAAGCGAACAAGATTAATCACAATCGTATACTTCAGAATGAAGAGGTATTAAGTTGCAGACCTCCAATCATCTATTGCGTTAAAGGATCCTTACATTAAAATTTAAGAGGCTGAGACATAAATATCTCAACCTTCTCGTTCTAATAGTAATAACAGTTTGACGCAGTGGTTGATTGGGAGTCCTAAACCCTTGCTCCGCAATCGTTAGCGGCCATCTTAATCAACTGTGCGGAGGTGAGACGACAAAATCGAAATCGTCATTTTTTGACGATTTAACGATTTTTGTCTCACTCTCTTTTTTATTGATTTTCTTATAACTTAACTTCAAAAATAGTTCCTTTAGGACTATTATCTTTTATCATAATCTGCCCTCCAAGTGAATCTGTAATTTGTTTAGCTAAAGACAACCCCAAACCAAAGCCACCCTTTTGACGAGTCCTTGCCTTATCTACTCGATAGAATCTATCAAAAACCTTCTTTTTATCTTCATCTTTGATACCATATCCGTTATCGATTACTGTAATAAAGAAATGCTTATCCGTTGTCTTTACTTCAAATTGAATTTTTCCATCTGAATCCGTATATTTAACAGCATTATCAAATAGTATGGTCATCAACTGTTTAATTAGCGTTTTATCCGATTTGATTGGCCTGTTGACCAAATTATTCCAATTAAACTGTTTACCAGCATCCTCAGCAATTATCTGATAATTTTCAAAAATATCATCAAAAAAACTAGAAGAAATGTCAGAAATTTCTAGAAGTAAGCCGTCATCTCTGCGTGCCAGATTCAGAAGATTGGTGGTTAAAATCCTCATATTTCGAACCTCTTCCAAACTAGAAGCTATATTTTCACTATTTTCTAATACCGTTGACTCTGGCTTTCGAAAGAGGGTCTCTAAACGATTTTGTAAAACTGCTAACGGTGTACGCAACTCATGGCTTGCATTTTCAACAAAACTTTTTTGCTTTTCATAACTTTCCATAATTGGCTTTCGTGACCAATAAGATAAATAGACACTCATGCCGACAGAGACAAACCAAAATAGAATCATAACCGTAATAATAATTGTAACGGAACGTTGTGTAGACTCTTTAATTTGTTTGATGCTGACTAAAAAAGTAGCATACTTCACTTGAGGATATTGACTATTAGCAACAGCTACCGTAACTGAATGATAACTCTCGACCTGTCCATAAGGGCTAATCGTCTCCCCTTCTACAATCTTTCTCAAATGACGCCTATTGAGAATGACATTAGAAAAACTTGAAAAAGCATCTGCAGTATTAAAAAGATTGCCGTCTTCATCATAAAAAAGTGCATCCACGTTCATCAATTTTACTTTAGGTTTTTCGTTGTTAGGAAACGATTCAATAACAACACCTGTATCTATATTTTCAAAATATAATTTTCGTGTCATTGCCATATTAACATAGGTGTCTACAGAAGCTACTGCATTCTCAAGACTAGTATCTACCGAAGAATAGATACCCATTCGAATAATTTGAAGAATAATAGCTGTCATAATAACAAAAATCCCTGTAAATACAGATAAAAATCTGAAAAATGTTTTGGGATTTTCTTTATCTGTTCGCCACAAAGCTAGTGCTCTAACCATTTTTTAATATATACCCCACGCTTCGTAAGGTTTGGAGATTTTCTACAAAATCAGAACCTTTTAATTTTTTACGAATTTTCGAAACATACACTTCGACAACAGAGATGGTTGTATCACTATCAAACCCCCATAAACGATCAAATATTTGAGTCTTAGGTAAAATGACATTTTGATTTTGTAAAAAATAGATAAGTAGTTCAAATTCTTTTCCAAGTAACTCCACCTCGGAACCATCAACAAATGTCCTATTAGTTGACAACTCAACTGAGACATTCCCGTAAACAAGATTATTATCAGTTAGTTTCCCTGCACGTTTGAGCAGAGCTTGAATACGCATTTTTAGTTCTTCCAAATAAAAAGGTTTGGTCAAATAATCATCTGCTCCTAATTCGAATCCATGTCCTTTATCATCGAGGCTCTCTTTAGCAGTCATAATCAATACAGGCGTTGTAATGCCTTTGGCACGCAGTTCTTTTAATACTTGAAAACCATCTTTCTCAGGTAACATAAGATCAAGAAGAATGAGGTCGTAAATCCCTGACTCTGCCTCATAAATCCCCTCAGCACCATCAAAAATCTGCATAACGTCTGCAAATCCATCATCTAAAAAATCAAAAATTGAATTTGATAAACTCAAATCATCTTCAACAAGTAAAATTTTAATCATCAAACCACCTCTTTTTTTATTCAAGTTATTATAACATTATTGATCCTTTCGCAAAAGTGAAAGGACCAACAAACTTCTTAATTAAGTATATGTTATTTTTCTTAAAAAGAACTAAAAAGACTAGGCTATAACTTAAATAGCTCCATTGTCATATACTGTGTGAAAAGTATACGCTACTGTTCTTATAAAGGAAATCTTTTCTTATAGCAAAAAAGAGCAAAAAAAGTCGGAAATTCAAAAGGTATTCATTCAAGTTTAAATTGCAGTTCGTCAAGGACTACCTCAGTACCCAAAGTTGCGAACCGAGTACCATTGCTAAGAAATATGGCCTTCAATATAAAACGCAGATTCGTGAAGGGGTCAAAAAATATCGGGGAAATCCTCCCTTACTCCACTGAGATTTGAGAGGTTCTAGGTAAAGTAAACAAATAAATCTATCTGACTAAGATGACCATAAAAGAAAGCCATGAAACTAAACTGAATTTCATAGCTTTTTTCTATATGGTTGCTAATCTTCCTGCTTAACCGTTTGAATGTATTTATAAATGCTAACTTCTGACATACGAAAAGCCTCAGCTACTTTAGAAACAGCATCTTTCAAATCAAAAAATCCTTTCTGATAAAGAGAACGAACAATAGAAATTTTCTCTAAACGAGTCAAATTATACTTGTTAAGGTCTTTTCCCTGTGTTTCTTGTATAATGCTTGCTTCAATCAAATTCTCAGCAGTAGAATAAAAATTCTCAATGATTGGTTCCGTTTGACTCTCCGTTGATGGACTATCAATCATCAGTGCTTGGTCTAAACTCTCTATGCTAGCTACAAAGAGTTGTCTCAAGGCCAAAAGTTTAGATTTATCCGAATTGATACAAATCATACCTAGCAGTTTTTTATCCTCATCCTTGATAAAATAACTAGATGAGAATAATTCCTTTCCTGCGATTGTTTTTGTCCGATAATTAACCAGATAGTCCTTTTCTTTGTAAATTTTAGACTTAAACACATCTAAGACAAAATCTGTGGCTGGTGCACCCGCGTCACGTCCTGATAAATTATTTTTTATATAGACTACAGAATGATCTAACCCATCTGTGAAATCTTGCAATACAATTTCGGTGTCTTTTCCCAAGACTACAGCTAAAAAATCAATGAGTGGAATATAGGATTTTAATTGTAAATTCATGGCCACCTCCAACTATAGTTGTATCACATCGCTATTTTTTTATCAACTTATTGCTACGCATTCTAACATCCCTATCACTCTAGTATGTTCTACAGGTTAATTCATATAGGGCCTGTGCATACATAGCACAGGTAGCTAAAAGATGATCGACTAAAATATATTCGTTTGCTTGGTGCATGGTATCCTGGGCATCTGGAAAAAGTGCACCAAAGGCTACACCTTCTGGCATGAGACGAGCATAGGTCGCTCCTCCAATGACACGTTCGTATGCAGGTAAATCTGTTTGCTCATGATAAATCTTCAAGAGAGTTTGTACCAGAGGATGATTCCCTGGAACATAATGCGGTTCTTGGTTGTCTGTCACTTGGACTTGGATCATCGCATCTTTCTCTTTCAATTTTTGTAATAAGTAGGGATACCAAGAAGATACTTGCACCCCTCGTGGATAACGAATGTTTAGCGTAAGACTCCCTCCTGTTTCATCATTATACGTAGCCAAACCTAAATTACTAGTCAAACGCCCCATACAAGCATCCTCATAAGCAATACCTAATTTTTCACCCCAGACATCTTGGTGTAGAATCTTAGTTATAAATTCTATCCATTTATTAGCCGATGAACGATTAAACTTATAACGACTCAAAAAAAGTGCTAGGTAACTTGCAGCATTCGTTCCCACATCGGGTTTAGCACCATGAGCGGATTTCCCATGAATAGTGAGTGAAAGATTCTGTCCTTCCACCTCAGCCTGACCTTGAATTTCTGGATGAACTTGTAAGAAATCCGAAAAATCTTTGGCCAATATCAATAGTCCACGTCCACTGATACAAGCAACCGCCTTATCAGGTACCATGTTTTCTCGTAGACCAGCTTCAAAACTATCTAATACCAGCTCAGATGATTCTCTAGTGTCACTAGCAAAACGAATCACAATAGAAGCATTACCTTTTTCTCCATTAACAATAGGAAAATAGGCATCTGGGACAAAACCAGTTTTTGGCAACTTTACTTGTGTTTGATAATATTTAAGGCACTTCCATTCACTTTCTTCATCCGTTCCCACAATCATGCGAACAGTCTTATGTGGTTCAAATCCCATTTCCTTTAAAAGTTTCATGGCAAAAAATGCTGCAACGAGTGGACCCTTGTCATCCAGAGCCCCACGCGCAATCAACTTACCCTCTTGATAAGTAGGAGAAAAGGGATCACTATCCCAGCCGTCTCCTGCTGGCACCACATCAACATGACCTAAAAGTCCAAATAATTCCTCTCCTTCCCCCCAATCTACATGGGCAACTAAAGGGCCAAAGCTTTGATACGAAAAGCCATTTTCTTGGGCCATTAAGAGAAATTCATCCAAAGCAGCTTTGGGACCGGGTCCTACTGGATAAGCAGTGGTGACACAGTCATCTTCCCTAACAGAGTCAATACGTAAAAGTCGCTCAACATCTGCTAGTAATGCTTCTTTTCTTGATACTACTTCTTGATACCAATCAATTGTCATAATTCCTTCTTCTAAGAGAGTTTTTGAAGTTCTCTCAACTCATTTAAAAAAATCAGAGACAAGCCCCTAAGGAGCCTATCTCTTGAAATGATAATGGATTAAAAGTTTAAGGCTTGTTCAAAATCAGCTAATAAGTCTTCGATATTTTCAATACCACAGGACAAGCGTAAGAGCCCATCAACTATTCCTTGTTCAACTCGTTCTTCAGGTGTTAAGCAAGCATGAGACATCGTTGCTGGATGCGATAGAATAGACTCTACACCACCTAAACTTACTGCTAAAATCGGAATTTGAATCCGTTTTGTAAATGTTAATAAGTCTTCCTTTGATCCCAATTCAAAAGACAAAACAGCACCACCATTCTTCGCTTGCATCATATGAATATCATGATTAGGATGACTAGTCAATCCTGGATAATAAACATGCTTAATTTTAGGATGATGTTCCAAAAATTCTGCAAGAGTTTGAGCATTTTTGACTGCATGGTCTACACGAATTCCCATAGTTTTCATACCACGAAGAATCAGCCAAGCATCTTCTACCCCCAAAATTGCTCCAAAATTCTTTTGGAATAATTTCAGTTGGTGATAGTAGTCTTCATTATTGGTCGCCGCCAAACCAGCTACAACATCACTGTGTCCATTGATGAATTTAGTAACACTTTCTACTACAATATCCACACCTAGAGCCAAGCAATCTTGGAAAAGAGAGGTCATAAAAGTGTTATCCGCAACTGTCATAATCCCCTTTTGGTTAGCAAGAGATACCAGCGCCTTAATATCACAGACTTTCAACAATGGATTGGATGGCGTTTCCATATAAATCATACGGGTATTCGGCTGAATAGCCGTAGCCACTTCATCCACATTTGCCAGATCAACAAAACTCGTTTTTATCTGATATTTCGGCAAAATAGTAGTCGCAAATTGGCAAGTTCCTCCATATACTTCTTTAGGAAAAATGACATGGTCTCCCGCATTCAGCAACATGAGTACATTTGAAATAGCCCCCATACCAGAAGCAAAACTTACAGCATATGCTGCATTTTCTAAACAACGAAAGCCATCTTCAAGAGCATCTGTTGTTGGATTTGAAAAACGTGTATAGAGATGTTTTTGCTGCGCGCAATAGAGTTCTGAATTGTTAAAAGTAGATGTTTGATAAATCGGTACAGAAGCTGCACCAGTATATTCATCCAAAACAGTATAGCCATGGAGTAGTTTTGTATTATCTTTCATGAGAGAACCTCAGCGATTGCTTCAATTTCCACTAAAGCTCCCATCGGAAGATTCCCTACTTCAAATGCCGTCCGAGCTGGAAAACCATTTTGGAAAAAGGTCTGGTAAACACCATTAAAAGAATTAAAATCAGCGATATCGGCTAGGTAAACTGTCGTTTTAATAATCGCCTCCATGGACGATCCATTATCTTCTAAAATAGCTTTTATATTTTTCAAAGATTGCTCCACCTGCCACTCAATAGATGTTGGCTGATCAATTTTCCCAGTTTCAGCATTGATGGGTAATTGACCTGATGTAAAAATCAGGTTCCCCACCTTGCTAGCCGATGAATAACTGCCTACAGCTGCTGGAATTTTTGTACTTGTTAAACGTTCAATCATATTTTCACCTCATTTATTCAGCAGGAATTAAGTTTCCCCTCTCCCTGCCTTGTTTTTTCTATTGCGATTTTTTTTTTTTCAATCATTTGTTCCTGCGTCTGTTTACGCATGTGTTGCCAAATCATCAAGATAAATGGCAAGACAATATAACCAATCACCATTGCCACAATCGCAAAGGTATTTGGAAGTACACTTCCATCTTCAAGAACAATCGTAAATTGTTGCGTCCAGCTAAAATTGTAGAGTAAAACAACTGTTAAAATCACGGCAATTCCTGGAATAATCACATCTACAACAAAGTTTTTCTTAACATCTTGAAGGGCTTGCCCACGTTCCCGTCCAAAATAGAATACCATGACTGCTAACGGTACAACGATAAACTGGATAAAACGCGAAATAGAGCTCAATACCATGATACTTGTCATATCAAATCGGAAGGCCATTGGCAATAGAATGGCGATTCCAATTGTTATGAAGAAGGCTACCACTGGAAAATCTTTATCTGTACGTTTCGCAAAGAAAACTGGAATCTGTCCTTGAAGAGCCATCGCCTCTAAAATACGTGGAGTGTGGAAAGAAGCTGCAACATTTATACCAAACATAGACACCAAGGCTCCGAGAATAATGACACTACGGATGATCGGATTGCTAAAAACATCTGCCAAGGCAACAACTTCTGTTGTACTAATAATAGCTTGTGGATTAATCATCATAGCAACACCTACAATACCAACATAAATAGCTGCTACAATAGCAATTGCAAGTGGAATAGCACGTGGAAGATTTTTTTCCGGTTCTTCCATATCTTCTGCTCCACTTGCCACACTTTCAAAACCTGTAAAGGCATAAAATGCTGCAATTACCGCCATTACCCAACTAGAAATATCCATATTATAACCAAGTGGCACACCAGCAGCATCTGTCAAAGTGTGAATATTGCCAAATTCGTTGACCTGTGTAAAGAGGACAATTCCTAAACCAACTACAATAGTTGTAATCAAGGCACCCACCTTCCCAAGCGTTGATAGATTATTAATAATCTCAAGGAATCGAGTACCTGCTAAATTAATAGCTAATAGAATGCCCATCAAACAAATAAAACCAACTGTTACCAATAAAAGATTACTGCTATCTAACTTGAAAATGCTAAGAACCGTTTTGACAACACCCGTTCCCATAACGCCCCAGGCAATACTTGCTGCGATGTAGCGCGTAATTCCAACATAAAATCCGAGATTATCGCCAAAGGCTGCCTTAGTATAAGCATATGCAGCCCCACCTTTTGAAACATACTTGGCAGCTGCCGCAAACGTAATCGCTAATACCGCCGCAAAAATAGCTGCAAAAGAGTAAATCAATAGCGCTTTGTCGCCTGATTTGGCCACTACCGCACCAGGCGAAAGGAAAATTCCTGTCCCAATAATAGAGTTAATTGTCAATAATACAATAGAATAGAATCCTAATTTCTTTTTCATGATAAAAACCTGTACTTTCTAACTAACCAACTCAGTCGCTTTTTCAACACGAGCTACTGGTTTAACCTTTGCTTCCTCAATAAATGCTTTAAAGAGCTGATTCATTTCTAGTATACTCTTATGTAGCATCTCTGGATGCCACTGTACGCCAATCATAAAACGATAATCAGTATGTTCAATAGCTTCAACCACACCATCCATCGCGCGTGCGACAACTCGCAAGTTCTCTCCTACTTCACGTACAATCTGGTGATGGAAAGAATTAACTAACATTTTTTCCTGCCCAAAAATCTGCATCAAGAGCGAGTCCTTTTCCAGAATAATAGAATGTGTTGCTAAATCTGGATAATGCTCCTGCCAATGCTTCAAAAAAGGTTGATTGGCATAAGATAAATCTTGCCATAGAGTCCCGCCATGGTTTACATTGATAATCTGAGCTCCACGACAAATGCCTAAAATAGGAATATTTTTCTCTTTAGCTTTTTCAAGCAAAGCAAAGTCAAACTGGTCACGTGCTGGGAAAGTATCTCCCAATTTTGGACTTGGTTCTTCACCATAGTTCAACGGACAGATATCATGCCCGCCTGATAATAACAAACCGTCAATCCCTTCCATATAACCATCTAAAACTTCTCGATCAGAAGAAACCGGTAGAATCATCGGAATTCCACCATTTTGCGTAATCGAATGAACGTAGTCTTCATTAACATAGGCACGGTGGTAACCAGGAAACATCCCTCCTTGATCTACGATAATACTGGCAGAAATACCAATAATCGGTGTTTTTTTATAACACATATCCATCTCCTTTATAGATATTTATTTTTTTATAATTTTTTATAAATACATCATACTACTTTTTGTTACCGTTTGCAATATATTTTTATAATTTTTTTTAAAAATATAATTATCTATATTTTTTGATGGTTCTAAAACTAAGTTATCGACTTTAAGAGCATCAAAAAAACATCTCAGAGAGATATAATATAAGTTCACTACAAACATATTTAGAAGCTTTCTCTGAGATGAAATATCATTTATACTAGAAATCAGACACTTGACAATCACGGAACAGTATCCGATTGAATATTGGAAACGGTAAAGGAAAATCCAATTGACAAATAGGCAAATTGCTAAGGAAAGCACCGGAAAAGATTCATAATAGAATCAAACGAGGTCCCCATCATCCAACCAGTCCATAAACCGCTAACTGTACTCAGCTTATCTACAAGGGTAATAGATAGAGTTCAGTTCGCAAGTTTTATCTGAGATGTTTTATGAGTTTGAGAACATACTCCAGTCTTTTGAGAACTTGGAAACAGCGATTACAGATTACATTTTTTATGACAACAACAAACGTATTAAAACTAAAAAGACTTAGTCCTGTACAATGCAGAACTAAATCCTTTCAATAACTATTTCTCTAACTTTTCAAGTCAGTACTATGCTAATCCTTTTCATTATTTTGCTAAAAGTTGAGCTGACACAGCAGCTTTATTAGCCTCAATTAGTGCTACACGCGCTGAAATCTCTTTAATCCCCATAGAGATATTGCGACTCAAAGACATATCAGATAATTGTGGCTCAAAGAATGCTTTATATTCTGCTAAGCGTCCTTCTGTCCTAAAGATTGCTGCTGGAATGATAACAAATTTATCAAAACTCATATCTCCACCAAGAGCTCCTTTTATCCAATCCCAATCTTGACGAGCCCACGACCAAACTGCCTCTTGTGCAAATGATTTACGAAGGAAAGTCGCATACCACGTTGAGAGATCCTGAGGCTTAATAATATCTTTATTTTCAAACGCTTCAATAATTGTTTGAAGTGTCTGGATATCCTGCGTCTCAGTAAGCGCTGCTGCTAATTGACGTTGGAAGACACCATCTGTTGTTTCAGAATAAGTATTTAACAATAGTTTTGTCAATTCAGCGGTCTCAGCATGTCTCACCTGGTTAATCAAAACAAAGGAACGAACTGCTGCTGGAATATTCGCAATATTATCTTTATATTCTTCAAAAATAACTTTTGCTTTTTCAATAGCCGTAGCATTGTCTGCATAAAGCATATTTGCAATAGCATATTGACGAACAAACTCATCTTCGTCTGTCTCACCCTCTTGTTTATCAAAACCAAGACGCTCATAATTTCTATGGAAAATGCTCTCTATCATTGATTTGAAAGCAGTTTCTTCTTCACTACCTTCTTCGATAAAACGTTTTAATCCATCTAAAACATAGTTAATCGCATCTAGAACGGTATAATCTGTTTCTTCCGTCAACTCAGCTACTAATGGAATTAATTCACTGTAAGAAATAACACCACTTTCAGCTAGGAAACGACGTTCTTGAATCACTTGAAGTTTTGAAATTTTATCTAAACTTGGCCAGTTAAACATAATCCTATCAAGTAATTCTCCCTCATATTTGCTGAGGTAGTGCGCTGTATTACCGGTATTAAAGAGCAAAGCTCCTTCGTTTTGGCTAGCTAGCTCACTAAAGTTTGGTACCGTTACCGATTCTTCTGTTAACGTATCTGGTAAACCAGTCCAACTGCTATTGAGTGGCACTTGCCATAGACGACCACTTTCCTCATTTTCACCAATAAAGAATTGTTTTTGGGAAATGGTTAATGTATCATTTTCAACGGTTGCACTTACTAATGGATATCCTGGTTGTTCTAACCATGAATCCATAAAGGCTGCAACATCACGCCCTGAAGCTTCTGAAAGGGCATTCCAAAGGTCACGTCCAATAGTATTACCATACTGATGACGTTCAAAGTAAATTTTAAGCCCTGCACGGAAATCATCGTCTCCCAACCAGCGGCGAAGCATATGCATCAAACGGCTTCCCTTCGCGTAAACAATAGCTGGGTCAAATAAGGTATTAATTTCATCAGGATGGTTAACTTCAACATGTACTGATTGAACACCATCCGTTGCATCACGTTTAAGGGCTGCTGGAACTCCTGATGTCTGGAAATCTTCTAAAATATTCCAAGTTGGTTCAATCGCATCAACTGCAATATATTCCATCATATTGGCAAATGATTCATTGAGCCATAGGTCATCCCACCACTGCATTGTCACCAAGTTACCAAACCATTGGTGAGCTACTTCGTGAGCAATTACAAGAGCAACTTGTTGGCGACTTGATACTGTTGAATTGTCATCAACTAAGAGATAAACCTCACGATAAGTCACAAGTCCCCAGTTTTCCATAGCTCCAGCAGAGAAATCTGGCAAACCAACATGAAGACATTGAGGAATTGGGTATTTGACACCAAAATAATCTTCGTAGAACTCAATCACACGCACCGCAATATCCAATGAAAAATCAAGTTCACTCAATTTGTGAGCTTTCGTCGCATAAGAACCAACAAGAGTTCCATTTTTAGTATAGGCTGTTTTACCGTGTAAATCACCGAGAGCAAAGGCTAATAAATAAGATGACATGCGTGGTGTTGTATCAAAAGTCCATACGCCAGTCTCTTGACGACGCTCACTATTAGTTTCTGGCATATTTGACAAGGCAATTTCACCCTCTCCTTGGTCAAACTTCACTGAGAAATCAAAAGTAGCTTTTGCTTCTGGTTCATCAATACATGGGAAGGCTTGGCGAGCAAAGTGACTTTCAAATTGTGTTGAAATAACTTCCTTTTTCACACCATCAACCGTATAATAAGATGGGTATATACCAGACATGTTATCTGTAATGTAACCTGAAAATTCAACAACAAGTGTCAAACTCCCTGTTTCAGGTAAGTCAATATGTACTGCTTCATTGTCATCATCTATATGGAAAGTTAATTTTTCGTTATCCAACAAAACAGACGTAATCGTTAAATCTTTTTGATGCAACGACATTTGGTTATCCAAGGCTTCACCACTAATAGCAACATTACCATTAAAGGTTTTACTTGGTCGATCAATATCCAAGAAAAGATTATAATTTTCTGGAATGAATTTAGTAATCAGACGTTCTACTGACATAACATTCTCCTAAATCTAAAAAAAAATGAGTAGATTAATACTACTCATTTTACCATATTTTTTATAATTCAACAATTTTTCCTGTTTTGAGGTAGACAACCCACTCACAGATATTTTTAGCGTAGTCTCCGATACGTTCTAAGTACATTAAAACTTGGAAATATTCTTTTCCTGCAAATACCGTGTCTGGATTTTCACGAATACGTTTAACAGCAAGATTTTGAATGTCTTTGAACATGTTGTCAATTAGTTCATCTGACGCAGCTATTTCATAAGCTTTTTCATCATCACCTGACATGTAGACTTCAAGTGCTTCTTCTACCATTCGCTTAACATCTTTCCCCATTTTGCGAATTTCTTCTTCTACTTCGGCAATACGTTCTTCACCCTTGGTACGAATAGTCGCTTTGGCAATAGCTGAAGCATGGTCTCCCATACGCTCCACATCACTCGAGGCCTTCAAAACAGTGATAACAGTTCGTAAATCATGTGCCACTGGTTGCTGAAGCGCAATGATTTCAAGAGATTTTTTTTCTAAGCGTGTTTCGTAAGCATTAACAATATCATCACTTTCGATAACTTCCTTAGCCATTTCACGGTCATGCGTTACAAATGAACGAACGGCATTGTTAATTTGAGCTAAAACTTCAGTCCCCATTGCGTAAAATTGATTGTGAAGTTTAGATAATTCTTCTTCAAATTGTGCACGTAACATATATTTTTCCTTTCGTAAGTCGTAAGAGATTACCCAAATTTACCAGAAATATAGTCTTCGGTTTCTTTATTTTTAGGACTGAGGAACATTTCTTTGGTTTTATCATATTCAATGAGAGTACCATCTAAGAAGAAACCTGTACGGTCTGAAATCCTCGATGCTTGTTGCATTGATCGTGTGACAAGAAGTAATGTATACTCTTTTTTCAATCCGAAAAGAGTATCCTCAATTTTTCCAGCAGAAATCGGATCAAGAGCGGATGTAGGTTCATCCATTAACAAAATTTTCGGACTATTTGCCAAAACTCGAGCAATACAGACACGTTGTTGTTGTCCACCAGATAACCCTAGCGATGAATCATGAAGCCGATCTTTAACTTCATCCCAAATTGAAGCTCTAATTAAAGATTTTTCAACTGCTTCATCTAAGATGGACTTGTCTTTAATTCCTTTTAGACGAAGACCGTAGACAACATTCTCATAAATTGACATTGGGAAAGGATTGGGCTGCTGAAAGACCATCCCAATTTCTTTACGAAGTTCTACTGCATCCGTACTCGGGCTATAAATATTATGCCCATTATAGCTGATTGAGCCTGTTAGAGTCCATTCAGGGTTCAAATCTCCCATACGATTAATTGCACGTAGTAAAGTTGATTTCCCTGAACCAGATGGTCCGATTAGAGCCGTTATTTCATTGGGGTGAAAATCCATACTAACACTGTTTAAAGCTTTTTTCTGGCTATAGTAAACCGACAAGTCTTTCACTTGTAAAATAGGTTCTGACATGGTACCTCCTATCCAAAATGTCCTGTAACATAATCATTAGTCGACTTAAGAGTCGCATTTTGGAAGATATTTTTGGTTTTATCATATTCAATCAAATCCCCCAGATAGAAAAATGCTGTGTAGTCGCTAGCACGAGCAGCCTGTTGCATATTGTGAGTTACAATGATGATAGAGTAATTTTCTTTAAGGTCAAACATGGTTTCTTCTAACTGCATGGTTGCAATTGGATCAAGGTTTGAAGCTGGTTCATCCATCAATAAAATATCCGGTTTAACAGCAATTGCACGAGCAATACAAAGTTTTTGTTGTTGACCACCTGAAAGCGTGAAAGCAGATTTATGAAGACTATCTTTAACCTGTTCCCAAAGCGCTGCTTGTTTCAAAGACGTTTCAACGATTTCATCCAGAACTTTTTTATCTCGCATTCCTGCACGTTCATATGCAAAAGTAATGTTTTTATAAATAGATTTTGCAAATGGATTTGGACGTTGGAATACCATTCCAATATGTTTACGCATTTCATAGACATTGATTTCTGGAGCATTAATATTGATTCCCTGATAAGTAATTTCTCCAGTTACCTTAGCGATATCAATGGTGTCATTCATACGATTAAGGCTACGAAGAAAGGTTGATTTTCCACAGCCCGACGGACCAATAAGAGCCGTAATTTTATTTTTTTCGAACTGCATATCAATTCCCTTAATAGCTTCCTTTTGACCATAATAAACATGAAGGTCTTTAGTAGAAAGGATTGTTTTTTCTTCCGGGAAAGTAATAATATGACGTTCATTCCAGTTATATTCTGACATGTGGTCTCCTTATAGTAAGATACCTAGCCAGTGACCTATGTTCCACTCAAAATGAAACTGAGCAACAACAGACATCTAAATGTCTCTCATATTTTCATAGGTATGGCGGTATGACATTATTCAGCCGATGTTAATTTTGCATGGAGGATTTTTCCAAGACGACGAGCAACAAGGTTGAAAATCAAGATAAAAATCAAAAGAACAGCAGCAGATCCTGCTGACACAAAAGTTCCGTCTGGGATTGTTCCTTCACTGTTGACCTTCCAAATATGGACAGCTAATGTTTCTGCTTGACGAAAAGGTGATATAGGGCTTGAAACACTAAGTGGGTTCCAATTACTCCAATCCATTGCTGGTGCAGATTGCCCAGCAGTATAAATAAGGGCTGCCGCTTCACCAAAAATACGACCCGAAGCTAGGACGATACCAGTGACAATCCCAGGGAGAGCTTCTGGAATAACCACATGGAAAACTGTTTCCCAGCGCGAAATTCCAAGAGCTAATCCTGCTTCACGCTGAGTGTGGTGAACAGTCCGTAAACTGTCTTCTACGGTCCGCGTCATTTGAGGAAGGTTAAAGACCGTGAGCGCCAACGCACCTGAAATAATCGAAAATCCATATTCAAACTGAACAACAAAGATAAGATAACCAAAAAGGCCTACAACCACTGATGGTAGTGATGATAAAATCTCAATACAAGTACGAATGAAATTCGTTAACGGCCCCTTTTTCGCATATTCAGCCAAGTATATTCCTGCTCCTATTGATAAAGGAACTGAGATAATCAGTGTAATCACAAGTAAGAAAAAGGAATTATAAAGTTGAATTCCGATTCCCCCGCCTGCCTTATAAGAGGATGACTTCCCTGTCAAGAAATCCCAACTAATATGCGGAACACCACGAAGTAAGATATAAAGAATAAGCGACGCTAGTATTGTAACGATGATACCAGCAATAGTATAAAGGACACCTGTCGCTAATTTATCCATTTTTTTAGCGTGCATAATTTCTCTTTCTCTCTCTCGTAATAAATTTGACTAACATGTTAAAGGCAAGACTCATGAAAAGTAATACTAGGGCTAATGACCATAGCACATTATTTTGAACTGTTCCCATAACCGTATTACCAATTCCCATTGTAAGGACAGAAGTTAAAGTCGCAGCCGGTGTTGTTAATGAAGTTGGAATAACAGCTGAATTACCAACCACCATCTGGATGGCCAGAGCTTCACCAAAAGCACGAGCCATGCCAAAAATAACAGCTGTGAAGATACCCGGACGAGCCGCATTAAGAGTCACCCGCCAAATGGTTTGCCAACGCGTAGCACCCATAGCAAGACTTGCTTCACGATAATGACGAGGTACAGCACGAAGTGTATCGGTAGTCATAAAAGTGACGGTTGGTAAAATCATAACAAAGAGAACGAATACCCCTGAAAGAATACCAAAACCAGTACCACCAAAAATAGAACGTACAAATGGTACAACCACTTGAAGACCTATAAATCCATAAACAACTGATGGAATACCAACCAAAAGCTCAACTGCCGGTTGAAGAATTTTGGCACCATATTTAGGAGAAATTTCAGTCATAAAGACTGCTGCACCAATAGCAAATGGTGTGGCAATCAGAGCAGATAAAATAGTAACGATAAAAGATCCCATAATCATAGGAAGAGCACCAAATTCTCCCTGACTTGGATTCCATGTGCCACTAAATAGGAAGTTTCCAATACTTACACCGTCAACAAAGAATGTTGATAAGCCTTTTTGAGCAACAAAAATTAAAATCATTGCCACAATGAAAACAATCAAAGCAAGGCATAAGAAGGTTATTGTTTTACCGAATTTTTCTAATCTTGAATTTTTAGAAGGAGACATCAGTTTTTTAGCTAATTCTTCGTTTTTCATCTTAGTCCTCCTTCTCAGTAACCACACCGTCAGCTGATTTGGTCACTTCCATATCATTGATCGAAATATACCCCATACTTTCAACGATACCTTCTTGTACTTCTTCTGAAAGCATGTAATCTAAAAATTCTTTTGTCAAAGCAGTTGCTTTACCTTTAGTATACATGTGTTCATAAGACCAAATTGGCCAATCATTTGTTGCCACATTTTCTGGTGTTGGAGCAAAACCATTTAATTTCATCGTGTTGATAGAATCGTCAACATAAGCAAAAGCAAGGTAAGAAATCGCACCAGGAGTCTGAGCTACAATAGATTTAACCATACCATTTGAATCTTGTTCCTGACTCTGTTTAGCTGATTTTCCATCCATAACGATACTATCAAAGGTTGCACGAGAACCAGACGAAGCTGCCCGGTTAATAATAGTAATGTCTAAATCAGAACCACCAACTTCTTTCCAGTTTTTAATTTCACCAGCAAAAATTTGACGAAGTTGTTCAGTCGTTAAATTATCTACGGTTACCTTCTCATTAACGATAATAGCCAACCCAGCAACTGCTACTTGATAATCGACTAGAGCAGAAGCATCAATACCGTCTTTCTCCTCAGCAAACACATCTGAATTACCAATCTCAATAGCTCCAGACTGTACTTGAGAAAGTCCAGTACCTGACCCCCCTCCCTGAACATTAACGGATTTTCCAATGTTAATTGATCCAAATTCATCTGCTGCTGCTTCAACTAAGGGCTGTAGCGCTGTAGAGCCTACAGCAGTAATAGATTCCCCACGATCAATCCAACTAGAACATGCCGAGAGAATCATTCCTGACAAACTAATTAGGACAAGACGTTGCCACTTAGATTGTTTTTTTATAGTCATCATTTTTCCTTTTCATTTTTTCTGAAAACCATTGCGAAATACCACACTATTACATCATAACATATGAAAACTCTTGGTATCTAGGATATTTTTATAAATTGTATTCCATAACACTTAAAAATTAAATCGTAAACCTTTAGGGAAATAGTTTTTTACTGTATTGCCGACAACCTTTGCAAAACCCATGCCATTGCCTTCTACGACTATCTGGTACCAACCATTTGGTAATGACTCTGGCAAACTAATCGTATTTCCAGCAACATAAATCTCAAACTGTTCTATATCAATTTTTATAAACTGTTCTACATCATTAGGAGATAAAGCTACCCCTAAGGCAAAAGAAGGTTCAAATCGCTTTTTCTTAAAGGTTCCCAAATGTAAACCATTTCGAGCAATCTTTAACTTTTTCAAATCAGGTAAGCCATCTGGTAACAAATAGAGTTGGTCACCGAAAGTTTGCAATAAACCTGATAATTTAATTGCAAGATGCTTTTTAGCAAAATCTTGCCAAAGCGACAACTGTTCACTAGTAAGATTAGATTTTGCTGCTTTCATCTTTCTTAATTTATGCTCAGGTTGACGTGTGTCTCGCAAATGTGCCACGAACTGCCCCTCACCTTTAAAACGATGTGGGTACATGCGAGCAACCTCTGAAAACTCTATTCCCTTTACCATACCGTTAATCTTAGGAATATTGAGTAACTCTAGATTATAGGTATCAAGCAACCACTTAACAATTTCTTCATTTTCTTCAGGAGCCCAAGTGCACGTTGAATAAACTAAGCGACCTCCGGGAGCTAACATTTTCATCGCATCTTCCAAAATGGACTGCTGTAATTTAGCGCATTCTTTAGGATATTTTTCATGCCAGTATTGAGTAGCTTCATGATCTTTTCGAAACATTCCCTCACCAGAGCATGGTCCATCAAAGACAATTAAATCAAAGTAAGAGGCAAAGACTTGGGTAAGTCGATCAGCCGATTCATTCGTTACAACAACATTTCTAGCACCAAATCGCTCAATATTTTCAACCAAAATCTTACTACGTTTTGTGGATATTTCATTAGAAATTAAGACACCCGTATTTTGTAAATAGCTGAGTAGATGCGTTGATTTTCCGCCTGGGGCAGCCGCAAGATCCAAAACTCTCATTCCTTTTTTTGGAGCAGCAACTTGACCAACCATTTGAGCAGCAGGTTCTTGAGAATAAACCAAGCCTGTAACATGCTCTGCACTTTTTCCAGAGACCTTACCATAAAATCCCCAAGGAGTATTAGGAATTGGGTCAGAAAATATTTTTTGTCCAGCTTTAAGAGGATTTATCCGATACGCTGAAATTGGGTCAGACTCAAACGTTTCTAGAAACTGCTCTGCTTCTTTCCCCAAAAGATGCGTATATTTTTCAATAAATTTTTCAGGTAAATACATGTCTATATTATACTAAAATCAGTATCTTTAAGCAAAAAAAATGAAACCGAGTAACCTCAGTTTCATGATCTAAAATGTAATTCTTGAATAGTATTTTTATATTGACTAGGAAGAAAAATAACCATTTGACGATTGGTATAATCAATGTCACTACCATCAAGTGTCATCAACTCATATCCAAGAGCTTGTCCCAAAACATTAGCCGCAGCATAGTCCCAGGGATAAACATTTGAAATATAAGCCCAAAGTTGGTTATTAAGCACTCTTACTATACTTAAAGCGGCACATCCATAATTCCTCACCCCAAGTGAATGTTTTAAGAGTTCCTGTACCCCGTAACTATTTTTTAAAAGCATACCTGTGTTACAAGCAACCAGTGAGTGAGATAAGGGACGACCATCAAAAACAGGTAATTTTTCATCATTACATGTTACTGAGAACACTCCGCCACCTGAATAGAGTTTATCTTCCATGACATCATAAATCAACCCAAACTGACCACTGCCTTTTTCAAAATAAGATATCATAATCGCAAAATCAGATTTTTGAGTCACAAAATTTAGTGTCCCGTCAATGGGATCAATTACCCATACATTCCCCACTGAAATCCCATGCTGACAATTTTCCTCTTCTGCTAAAAAATGATCCTCAGGGTAATGCTCTGCAATGCTTTGAATCAAGAAGTTTTGAATAGCAATATCAATAGATGTCACTACATCATCTTGAGTGGTCTTGACAGTGACATCAAAAACATCTTTCATTTGCTCAATCACTAATTGACCAGCTTTTTTGATTAAATCTTGAGCAAAGGCAAACTTATTTTCCAAGTGAGATCACACCCTTTCCTTTGCTCTTTGCTGCTTGCACAGCACGGTAAGTTGAATAACCACTCGTTGCTTCAAATTCACGATCAATTTGTTTTTCTTGCGCTTTGCTTCTAACAATACTTTTAAAAATAGCATAGCTATTCAATAAATTTTCAGCATCAGCCTTCGCCTCATATGCTAATTCAACTTGATTCAAAAAAGAAAGCACTGAAGTAATCTCATCAGTGCTCCAAGTCAAATCAAGTGGATAAGAATAATTCTTATGCATGTCTTCCCTCAATCTCTGCTCGAATAGTTGCTTGTCGTAGTCCTTGTTTGCGATAATCACGCGGTAAAAAAGCACGGATTTCGTCCTCGTTAAAACCAACCTGCATCCGTTTCTTATCCATGATAATAGGACGACGGAGAAGGCTAGGATTTTCCGCAATTAGCTTAATTAATTCTGAAATAGACAATTCATCAACATCAATATTAAGCTTTTGAAACACCTTAGATCGTGTCGAAATAATATCTTCAGTCCCATTCTCAGTGAAAGATAGAATGTCTAGTAATTCCTCACGTGAAAGAGGACTAGTAATAATATTATGTTCGCGAAACTCAACGTCGTGCTTTAATAACCATGCCCTGGCTTTGCGACAACTGGTACAGCTAGGCGATAAAAATAGCGTAATCATGTCAAAACCGCCTTTATCCTTACATATTTACACTTTATTATACAAAAATTCAAGCTATATTTCTAGACTTTTTTCATAATTTATGCCCAATTTTTTGAAAATTGCTCATCCTTTTCCAATTGAGCGATTAAATCATCAATACCAGAAAATTTGACCATATCACGGATTTTATATAGCCAGGAAATTTCGATTTCTTCTCCGTAGATTTCTCCCATAAAATCAAAAATATGAGCTTCTAAACGTAACTCTGTTCCACCAAAGGTTACATTTTGACCAATAGAAGTCATCGCACGGTAAGTTTTACCTTTTACACAAACATCCGTCACATAGACACCATCTGAAGGCAGGTAAGTTCGATCAAGTGGTGCTACGTTTGCAGTTGGATATCCGATTGTACGACCACGCGCATCTCCATGAACCACGATTCCTCGCGTCGTAAACGTATAGCCTAATAATTGATTAGCTAATTCAATATTTCCTTTTGTGACCGCTTCACGAATACGAGTTGAAGAGATTTTTTCACCTTCAAATTGAATTTCTCCTACGGTGTGTACTTGAGCAGTTGTATTACGAGCAAGATAGTCACTGTCTGTTTTATTGTGACCAAATTGGTAGTCAAATCCTATAACGATATCCTGAGCTTGTAATTTTTCAATGTAATTTTTGATAAAATCATCCGAACTTGTTTTCGCAAATTCACTCGTAAAATTCATTAAATAAAGGTAGTCAACACCATACTCTTCAAATTTAGCATAACGTTTTTCTGGATAGGCTAGATGTAAAAGCAAATCTGGTGTAAAACGAGCAAAAGTCAATTTAGGAGACTCATGAAATGTTAATACAGTAATTGGCAATTTTTTTCGCTCTGCTATTTCCCGTGCCTTATCAAAAAGCGCCTTATGCCCTAAATGAAGCCCATCAAAATAGCCTAAAACTAAAACCGTTGCTTGTCTTTCTACCAAATCATGATAGTCGTTTATCGTTATTATGTTCATCTTAAATCAATACTTTTCTAGGTTTATAAAGGTTGTCACGTGCCTCTAAGATAGCAATCACCTTGCCATCATGAAATCCTGCTACTAGTGGTGTTATCGCATCTAAAGCGACACGACGTCCATAAGAAATCTCTGTCACCGCTTCTTCAGTCAATTCAACACGAGGGAGTTCTGAGACACCATACTCAATCGGTAGTAAAAAACCCCAATCACCTGCATTAACCTTTTCTTTAATTTGTTCTAAAGTCAAAGCAGAGCTAAGCTCTAGTCCTGCCGATGCAGTCCTTTGAAGAGCTGACATATGACTGGCGTATCCAAGTGCTGTACCTAAATCAACCGAAAGTGTTCGGACATAGGTTCCCTTACTACATACCACACGAAAGCTAAACATCGCACAATTATTGTTCAAAACAATTGGAGAGGTCCGAGAAAACTCAGTAATCGTGACTCGGCGTGATGGCCGTTCAACAACCTCACCTTGTCGGGCATACTCATAGAGCCTACGACCATTCACCTTGACTGCCGAATACATTGGTGGAACTTGAGTGATTTGACCAACAAAACGTGACATGGCCGCATCAACTGCCTCTTCGGTCAAGTCACTTACTACGGTCACATTCACTACTTCACCAGAAGCATCTTCAGTCGTAGTTGAAAACCCAATCGTAATCTCCCCTTCGTAAACTTTGCCAGCTTCTGTCATATACTCAATGATACGAGTGGATTTCCCAACAGCTATCGGAAGGACACCTGTAACATCGGGATCCAGGGTCCCACCGTGTCCAATTTTCTTTTCATTCAATATCTTTCGGAGTTTAAACACTGCATCATGGCTGGTCATACCCGCCTCTTTTTTCAAATTAATAATTCCTGAAATCATAAGCTATATTATACCAAAAAATCTCACCAGTTGGCGAGATTTTATATGGAATGAATTCTTCCCATAGTTAATAATTACAATCCCAAATCAGATTTTACAAGTACAATCAAGTATAAGTTAATCTCTAACCCTCCACCGTGCTTGCTATTCAGATAGATAATATCATTTTTAGTATGCTATTAAAATTCTAAACTATGTATAATCTTTTCTAATGTGGACTCTTGTATTGTGCTACTTTTCTTTGTCTGATTTCTTTGCACTCCTTTTATATATTTGTCGAAGTCTCCAGATAACTTGGCATAATTTATGAAACGCCGTTTGGCTTGTTCCACTGTTTGATGAAATAAGTCAGCTGCCACAGTAGGATTAAATTGTTGTAAGGAAGAAAATCGCTCTTGTTTCATCATAAAATCAATCATTTTATCAAAATTTGGGCGCTTATAATCCAAAATCATCGGATTTCTTCCTTCTTGTTCTAGCTTTGGATTGTAACGGTACAAGGACCAGTAACCAGATTCTACTGCTTGTCTTGCTTCCTGAAGACTCTCCTTCATTCCTCCTGCTATCTTGTGAGTGATACATGGGACGTAGGCAATGATAAGTGATGGTCCTGGATGTTTTTCTGCTTCTTCAAATGCTTTAATCACCTGAACTGGATTCGCACCACTTGCAACCTGAGCTACATAGACATTACCATAGGTCATTGCCATCATTCCTAAGTCTTTTTTTATTCCTCTGTTACCTGAAGCTGAAAACTTTGCAATAGCTGATGTCGGTGTGCTTTTTGAAACATGGCCACCAGTATTAGAGTATACTTCATTATCAAGTACCAGTATGTTTACATCCGCTCCGCTAGCAAGCACATGATCTAAGCCACCATAACCTATATCGTAGGCCCAACCATCTCCACCGATAATCCATTGTGAGGGTTTTACAAATAAATCACGTTTTTCGTAAAGTTTTGTCAAGAAAGGTTTTGTCTCATCCATTTCAACAAGGAGCAAGTCTATCAACTTTTTGCTTCGTGCAATTGTCCCATAGCCTTTATCAATGTTTTCAATCCAGTTATCTATCAGCTCTACCAAAACTGAACTTGCTTCCTCTTTTGCTGCGAGCATATCAGCAATCAGCGAGTGTCTCCTCGTTTGCGTAGCCATTAACATACCATATCCAAATTCAGCATTGTCTTCCAACAGAGAATTACTCCAAGCAGGACCTTGCCCAAGTGAATTGGTACTAAACGGTGTGATAGGAAACATCCCTCCCCAGATGGAAGAACAACCTGTAGCATTAGCAATCATCATCCTATTACCAAACAACTGAGTTAATAGTTTGACATACGGAGTTTCACCGCATCCTGAACATGCACCTGAAAATTCCAAGAGAGGCTGTTCAAATTGTGTATGTGCAATAGTTCCTGGCTTGGCTGGATTTTCTTTGGCACGTAAGGTCATTGAAAAGGCCCAATGAATGGCTTCTTCCTTAAACTTACCTGAAGCTTCGTCATCCACTTCAATCATCTTTAAAGCCTTGCCTTTGGCAGGACAGACCTTTACACACAGTTCACAACCAGTACAATCCTCAACAGATACCTGAATACGATACATCAGTCCATCTTTTCCCTTGTAATCTCTAACCCTGTAGCCATCAGGAGCTTGATTCAACTCATCTTGTTCAACTAGGAAAGGACGAATGGCAGCATGTGGGCAGACAAATGAACATTGATTACACTGCACACAAAATTCTGAATTCCACTCTGGTACTTCCCAAGCCGTACTGCGTTTTTCTACTGGCGCAATTCCCAAGGGAATATCTCCTGCGACGAGACCATTTTCTATCAATTGACCAACCGACACAGAATTTCCTTCCAGACGATGAACAGGTTGCTGAATCTTCTGTATATACTTCAAAGTATTGGTTGATGGGGCGTTTTGCTCCTCTCTACATAATTTCCAATCGGCTGGAATATCTATTTTTTTTATAGAAGCAAGGGTCATTTCAACAGCTCGTAGATTTTGTTCTACGACTTCCGGTGATTTATGTCTATACGCCTGAACAATCTCTTTCTTCATGGCTTCAACTGCTGCTTCTTCCGATAAAAAGTCTGTTAGTTTAAAGAAAGCCGCCTGCATGCAAATACCCGGTTTCCCATACAATCCTACTTCTTGTGTAATTTTATAGGCATTTATGGTGTAAAAGCGAATCTCGTTATCAGCCAAGTAGCGTTTGAGTTTGCTTGGAAGTAAGCGACTGAGTTTTTCATGGGACCAGGTGGTATTTAATAGAAATATTCCCCCTTTTTTTAATCCCTTTACCAAGTCTATTTTTCTTAAATATCCAGGCATGGTAACCCCAACAAAATCCGCTTCTAATATAGAATAAGAAGACTGAATTTTATCTCGACCAAATCGAAGGTTTGAAATCGTGAGACCATTCTGTTTTCTAGAATCATAATAGAAGGAACCTTGAATAGTAGAGTCAGAATGTTCACCCATAATGCGGATAATTGATTTATTGGCACTAACTGTGCCATCTCCTCCAAATCCCCAACATTTCACTTGGTAAGTTGTTTTCTTTGTCAGATCAATAGAATCTCCCACCTTTAATGAAAGGTTGGTAACATCATCTTCTATTCCTATAGTAAAATGAGGCTTTGGAGAAGCTTTCTCCAACTCAGCAAAGATAGCCATTATCTGGTTAGGTCTCACTTCTTTTGAACCCAATCCATACCTTCCCCCAATGATAAGGGGGTGTCGCTCACTTTCATAAAACGCAGTTCTTACATCTAAGAAAAGAGGTTCACCTGTGGCTCCTGCTTCTTTGGTTCTATCCAAAACAGCGATAGCTTGAACTGTCTTGGGTACTTTTTCTAAAAAATCTTTTACTGGAAAAGGTCGATAGAGATGAACCTGAATGAAGCCCACTTTTTTATTGTTATCTATCAAGTAATCAACAGTCTGACAAATTGTAGAGGATACGGATCCCATTGCTACAATAATAGTTTCTGCATCAGGATGTCCATAATATCGTATTAGGTCATAATCTGTTCCACGAAGTTGATTGATTTTTTTCATGTACTTTCGTACAACGTAGGGAAGAACTTGATAGTGTCGATTTACTGTCTCGCGCTGTTGGAAGAAAGTGTCTGGTCCTTGATTGGTTCCGGACACCGTTGGATGGTTGGGATTCATTCCTCTACCACGAAAGATGTTGAGCGCCTCTTCATGCACTAGAGGCTTGAACTCATCATATTCTAGAACAGTGATTTTTTGTAGTTCATGACTTGTCGAAAATCCATCGAAAAAATTAACGAAGGGAAGACTGGATTCTAGTGTTGCTAAATGAGCTACAAGTGACAGATCCATTACTTCTTGAACGGAACCTTCTGCCAACATTGCAAAGCCTGTCTGTCGTACAGCCATAACATCACTATGATCACCAAATATACTGAGGGCATTTGTCGTTACAGAACGTGCAGCAACATGAAAAACTGCTGGTAGTAATTCTCCTGCAATCTTGTACATGTTAGGTATCATTAGCAACAATCCTTGAGAAGAGGTACAAGTAGTCGTTAGTGCTCCAGTTTTTAATGAACCATGCACGAAGCCAGCCACTCCCGCTTCTGATTGCATTTCAACAACATTTACAGTCTGATCAAATAAGTTTTTTCTACCTTCTGCCTGCCAAGTATCAATCCATTCTCCCATTGTAGAGCTGGGTGTAATAGGGTAAATACCTGCAACATCACTAAAAGCATATGCTACGTATGCCGCAGCCATATTACCATCCATTATTTCTTGATGTGACATATTCCTTCCTCCCTACATTTTTTAATCTTTCCCCAATTCTTTGAGAAGAAATTACCTACTATTTTTAGAAAAGCTCACCCCAAACAAGATGAGCTCTTCTTCCTGAAAATTTATTTTACTTTTGGTAAAATGGTTTCTACTTCACCATGTGGACGCGGAATGACATGAACAGAGACTAACTCTCCTACACGTTGGGCTGCCGCTGCACCTGCATCAGTAGCAGCTTTTACTGCACCAACATCACCACGAACCAAAACGGTAACTAAACCACCACCTACATGTTCCTTACCAATCAAGGTAACATTAGCGGCTTTTACCATGGCATCAGCGGCCTCTATTGAACCTATCAAGCCTTTTGTTTCAATCATGCCTAGTGCTTCTGAAGTCATATTTCTTCTCCTTTACTTAATAATACGTAATTTATTGTGCGCCGTAACCCCTAAGGCATTTGCTTCTTCAGTATCTAAGTGACATTCTAACGAGAAATTACCGTTCACGCGAACAATAACATTATGGATAATGCCACCACGCTCACCAGGTATTTCCAAAGAAACAACTTGCTTGTCTTCTACACCGAAATGTTTAGCATCACTTGGGTTCATATGAATATGCCGTTTAGCGACTATACAACCTTTATTCAGCTGAATCGAGCCCACTGGACCAATGACTGTGCAACCTGGAGTATGTTCAATGTCACCGGATAAGCGTAACGGTGCGTCAATACCCAGCTTAAAACAATCGCTTCTTAATATTTCAACCTGCGTATGGCTCCGTGACGGACCTAAAATCCTAACTCTTTCAATAACTCCCTTAGGACCTGCAATGGTTACACATTCCTTGTAGGCAAATTGTCCCTTTTGCGACAATTCTTTTAGTTGATTAAAGCGGTAGCCAGGACCGAATAAACAATCTATATCTACCTGAGATAAATGAATGTGCCTATTTGATATACCTAGAGGAATGGCATTGCGACCAAAAACATCTGCTTTTGTTACAGGTTCCTTGGCTGCCACTGGCTTTTCTTCGACCAAAACCTTTTCTACATTGCTATCCCTTCCATCAAGATAGTCAACTACTTTGTAAAACAAGCTTTCTAGATCTTCTCCCACACAATCACCTCCTATCTTCTTAAAGATGACAAAATCTCTCTAACAATAGCTTCATTATCAATGTCATCTTCGGTAGACAGAGTTTGTTTCTCATTTAATTCATCAGACTGTAAGTTTTGACGTTTTTCAAAATTTTCTTGAATAGCCTGTGGCGTTTGACTCAAAAAATCTTTTTCCAATTCATGCTTGTTTTGACAATGAATGCTCGCTGAGCATACTGCATCAATCTTTGTATCGGTTTTAGATAACATAGTCAATTTTGGCAATGATTGAAAGCGACTATCTTTCGCAACAATAGTTGTAACATCTTTTATTCCGTATGCAACTGTTTTTACATTTACCAAGTGTTCTGGGGTTAGATTATCCGAAACAGAACTACCACCATCAGTACCACAACCTAGGGTAAAGGCAATTGGAAGTCCGGTGGAAATACCTGTACCACCTTGGCTTCCTCCTGTATTGATTAAGATACGAGAAGCAGGCTTACTGGAGAAACGGAAAATCATTTCTGGGTCACCTGTATGTAAACTCATCGTATGACCGATACCATTTTGTAGCAGTCGAATACTCAAAGCACAAGCTTCTTCCCAATCTTTAACAACATAAAAACCAATAACAGTCGTTAATTTTTCAAACGATAGTGGATTTCCCTGACCAACACCAACTTGAGGACCTACCAAAATCTTGGTATCTTCTGGTACTGACAGCCCTGCTGCAGCTGCAATTTTTATAGCTGGTTGTCCAACAAATTTCGGATTCATTGACGGATGGCATCCCTTAGTATTCCCTCTAAAGAGAAGCTGACAAACCCTGTCTGTCTCTTCTCGGGTCATGAGGTAGCATCCTTGCTCTTTTAATTCACGGAGCACTTTATCCTTATTGCTTTCTTCACAGATAATCGCTTGTTCAGAGGCGCAAATCGTCCCGTTATCAAATGTTTTAGAGGCAATAATAGTAGCAATTGCTTTTTTTACATCCGCTGTTTTCTCAATATAAGCTGGAGAATTACCAGCCCCAACACCAATAGCTGGTTTGCCACTACTATAAGCAGCTTTTACCATACCAGGACCGCCCGTTGCGATAATCATTGCAACTTCTTTTGAGTGCATCAATTCATTTGTTGATTCTAATGTTGGGTTCATAACACACCCTACAATATGTTCTGGCGCCCCTGCTTCAACTGCAGCTTTTCTCACTAGTTCAGCCGCTTCTATACTACACCTCTTAGCCGATGGATGTGGAGCAAACACAATTGCATTACGCGATTTAATAGAAATAATCGACTTATAAATAATTGTTGAAGTTGGGTTGGTAGAAGGTGTGATCCCCAACACCAGTCCCATTGGCTCAGCTACTCTAAAAACTTTATTATTTTCATCAAAATCTAAAATTCCCGATGTCTTATAATCCTTGATTTCATCATAAAGTAAAGTTGAGGCTGCATAATTTTTATAAGCCTTATCTTCCAATTTACCAAAGCCTGTTTCTTCGACTGCTAAGTTAGCCAAATAATAAGCATTGGCTTCGACTGATTTTACAATATTTTTTAGAATGGCATCTATCTGTTCATCTGAAAAATGCGCAATCTTCTGTGCTGCTTCTTTTCCATTTCTTGCTAAATCACGTGCTTCTTGTATAGAGCAGAGATCTACATCAATTGTCTTCATTCTGCTTTGAACCTCCTACGTTTTTTCTACTGACCGTTTGATTTTCTTAGAATAATCATCGACCAACATGGCAATCATCGTTTTCCTTACCAAGCTAGATAATTTTTCTTCTGCAATGGAAATATTCTCATTATCTGAAATCATCGTCCGTAAGTCTGCAGCCTTTGTTCTTTCTAGTTGTCGCCTGTATTCCTTAACAGTTAAGGTTACATTTACTATCGGTTCTTCGATACTATCTGTGACTTGTTCTTCTGCCTCAACGATTTTATCTGTCGCTTTTGAAGCGTTTGATAAGTGGGCAACTGCTACTTCTCTTGTTGATTCATCGTGTAAGAGGCTCATCTCAGTATTCTCATCTAAAATGGAAGAAAGTTGTTGGTCCGGTCTAGGAATGACATGCGAACTATGAAGAAATTCCGTACCAAATCTCTGAACAGCGCTAGCCCCAGCTTCCACAGCTACTTTTACTGCTCCAACATCTCCCTCGATACTGATAGTGACCAAACCTCCACGCACTTTTTCTAATTTCATCAAAGAAACATTTGCAACTTTTAGCATGACATCCGCAGCTTCAATGGCTCCGATAAACCCATACGTTTCTATCAACCCTAAAGCTCTCATTCTTTGGCCTCCCCAACTACATTAAGTCTGCCCAGTTCGATGGATACGTAGTATAAAATAGTTTTGCATTATCTGGTGAACCCCAAACCACATTTGAGCCTGAAGGGACAAATAAAACATCTCCTTCACGCGCTACAAAAGTTTGTCCATCGATTTCAACTGTTACCGTTCCCGAGATAACATAATCAATTTCTTCGTATGGTAGTTTCCATGCAAATTTGGATTGATCAATCGTTAGAAAACCTGCACTCATTTTTGATTCATGCTGGCCAACAAGTTCCTGAAAACCGACCTTGGCACCCGGTGTTCCTGTATCAAAGTCATCCATCCGAACTGTTGAACCACGTACAACTTTCATACCATTTGTATGCGAAACAAAACGGTATGGCTTGGCTTCCCTCTCTATTTTGTCATCTGTATTCATTAAAATATTCTTTAAAATATGCAGGATTTCATCAGTGCTGATACGTTGATTACTCATTTCAAATGATGTTGTACAAGTATCTTCGCAACACTCAAATGAAATACCATATTTTTTGGCTTCATCTTGTGCAGCAGGAGTAATAATTGTCCCTTTTTCAATATGACACACCATCTGCCCTGCTTCCTTACATGCAAGAACATCTTTTGCAACTATCAATTTTGCCATCTCTTCTCCTTTCTATTCCAACAATCTATTTATTTCTCCGTTTTGTTGTTTGATTTGATCGTAGTTTTCGTCAATAATTCCTATAACCGCTGCATCAACTGGCATCAAATCATTTTCCATCATACGACGGGCAGCAGAACCTGTTGCCACAATGACTCGATCACCAATTCCTGCACCGATCATATCAGCAACGACCATAATCTCTCCGGATCTACTACCACCGACTACCTTTGCCAGTAGAAATTTAGCACCATTCAAGGCATCCGATTTTCTAGTGGCCCAAATTGTATCAACTAATTCTGCAACTAACATCTTCGCCTCCTAATACATAATTTCTTGACTGCAATTCATTGCTATTCCTATCGGGGTAACAAACATCGGATTTTTCGGTTTAACAGTTCGAATACCCGTTTCTTTTTCGATAATGGCCTCAATTCCAGTTAGACAACTGGTGCCACCAACTAAGTAGATGGTATCCACATCATATCCAGCAATACTATTATTTATAATGCTGGCAATTTTTTCAACGACAGGCTTCAAAACGCTATTCAGTTCTTTATGATTGTTGTTATCTCGCTTATAGGCGTCAGCCTCTTCAAAGGTTAGGTGGTAAGCACCAGAGATTACCAAAGTAAAGTGCGTTCCCCCTGTTGCCTCATCAACTGTCTTCACTACTTCTCCATCTTTTAAGATAGAAATACCTGTTGTCCCACCACCAATATCCACAATTGCCCCATCTTTAAGTCCTACAATGGTATTAGCTGCTGTAGGTTCATCTAATAAAGCTGTCAACTCAAAGCCTGCTCCTTGAACAACATTTTTGATTACTCCACCATCTAATAAATCTGTCCCTGGCGGAAGGGCCGCAGCAGCATAGAGTAATTCCGTCTGTAATTGTCTTTCTAAACTTTCTTTTAGTTCTCGGACAATGCGAATCGCTCCAATATAATCAACAATCATTCCATCCTTGATAACATTGGCGCTGCGGTGTGCACCAGCTACAATATTTCGATTCTCATCTAGGACAACTAAGACGATGTAGGCAGTTCCTAAATCAACCCCCGTATAATAAATATGACTTTTTGTAATAACAGGTTGTTTTTCAGCCTTTTCAAATTCCTCCACATACTGATCGCATGTTTTAGGTAATTTGTTTGATATCATCGTCTACCTCCTCACATCTTTTGACACAAGATATAATCATACCTGCCAACCGATTGATAACTTCTTGCAATACTTCCGGTATTGGTTCATCAACTCTTTCAGACAAGGTCTGAAACTTAAAATATAGAGGGAATAGACGAGAGGCTACTCTCCCTTTTTTAGTTCTCAACAACAATCGCATTCTTCCTAAACTTTCGACCACAGATGGCTGACTAATTGCTTGTTCTTTAATCATTTGACGGTCTGAAATCGATGATGTTGCCATACATTGTTCTAGCATGCATAGCTCTTCAGAGATAGAAAAATCCAACTCAATCAACTCATAGGCCACTCGTAAAAGTTCACTCCGAAGTATCAGCCACTCATTTGACTGTGTGATACATGATAAACAGCTATTGGTGATTGAACTTGATTTTACTGCATTGGTTAACGGCTTTTTTTCAGTCTCATCAATGAGTCGAACCTTACGGTCCATAAGAAAAGTTTTTGCTCCTGGAGTTAATCTAGTTTGTTTTTGAATAGTGAAGGTTTCAAAAGGATTGTCACGATAAATCAGACGTAAATCATCTTCAGTTAGATATTTCATAACATCCTCCTTCCACTCAATAATATCTTTTTATATACTTATGTTAGCCATTAGTGCATTGAGCGATAGATAGCCTCAATCTGCTCCTGCGTAACGGTCCTTGGATTTGTTGGTGTACAAGCATCTGCCATTACCCTTTGTGCCATCTCTGGAATCATTTTTTCAAACTCTTTTCGATCAATTCCCAATTCTTCAAGTTTCGTTGGGATACTCATTTTTATCGATAATTGTTTAATTGCACTTGTCAGAGCTACTACTGATTGTTTAACTGTGACTTTGCCAATATTCAGCAACTCTGCAACCTCAGCGTATCGTCTAGCTACCTCTGTCTCTCCCAAACTATCCAAGGAAGCATTAAATGAAATGACGTAGGGCAATAGGTAGGCATTGATCCGACCATGCGGTACATGGAAGAAAGCACCGATAGCATGAGATAAACTGTGACAAATTCCCAACCCTGCATTATTAAAAGCAATACCTGCTATAGATGAAGCATTATGCATCTTCTCACGAGCTAATTGATTGTCACCATTTTTATAGGTTTCAAAGATGTATTGCCAAGTCAACCGGATGCCTTTTTCAGCACAGGCATCAGAAAAATCATTAGCCTGATTGGATACATAAGCTTCCAGACAATGCGTCAGCACGTCCATTCCTGCATCCGCTGTCACCGATGGTGGCAGAGTCATTGTAAAAGTAGTGTCCAAAATAGCGAGATCCGGAACCATTGAATCATCAACTAATGCAATTTTTTCATTATGCGTTGGATCTGAGATGACTGCAAAAGCGGTATTTTCACTTCCTGACCCACTTGTAGTGGGAATCGCAATCAAGTAAGGACTGTCTACTTTTTCAGATTCAGAATACACTCGGACAACTGCCTTGGCTGTATCCATCGCTGATCCTCCTCCTAAGGCAATAACAGCATCTGGTTTATACTTTCTAATTTCAGCCATACTTTCAGAAACGACTTGTACTGTCGGGTCAGGGACAACATTTGAAAAAACCTTAGTCTCTGCTCCCGAAGTAGTTAGAACCTCTAAAACTTCGTTCACAAGGTGACTTTGTTCCATGAAAGGATCACAAATAACGTAGGCTTTCGTAATTGGTAATTCTGAAATTTTTGCTGTAGCCCCTTTACCAAAAATAAAGCGTGGACCCACTTGAAATTCATGTATTTTCATTGATTACCTTCTTTTAATTGTTCTATTTTTTTACATAATTCGTGATAGGTATCAGAGTTTTCCATCTCCCATTCAATAATCTCATCAACACCAGCTTCTCGTAATTCAGCTATGCAATCAGCTGTATTTTTAATAGACTGTCCTTGATGATGAGCAATAATCCCTAAACTAGGAAGTCTAAACACTTGTGCAAAATTAGGTGAATAGACTCTATAGGCACGGCTAGAATGTAAGAGCATCAGGAGACAATAAGCATTTTGTTGCATTGCAATAATATGCTTTTTCATGCTAGGACTCCTAAGATAAGTGCTAGGAACATAAATTGTTTCACGACCGTACACGATAGATTTTATGAGGCAAATCTCCTCCTCATTTTCTAGTACTCTAATGAGTTCCTTTTTCCCAGAACCCTCTGGTCCAATAATCAGTATTCGTTTTCTCATGATTTTGTTAATGAAACAATGGAGAATCCTAAGTTAGCCTTAAAATAGTCAAGAATTCTTTGTAGGGCTGTTTCTACACTCTGTACATCTCCACTAAACATGAGAGAACCTGTGAAACGATCAATAAAACAAATGTCTATATCTGCTGCTTTTCCGGCTAAATCTGCAGCAATAACAGCTGTTTCGTATGGAGTTATAGCCAAAATTCCAATAGCTCCTTTATCTTCTACTCCCAGACTGTCATAAACCGATTGGATGGGAGCAGCAATAACATGAGCCAATGTAATTTGTTTACCCGGAACAGATTCTTGAATAATTCGATTGATTTCTCCAATTACTTCCACAAAATTCCTCCTCCCAATCCTTAGTGTTTAACAACATTTACTGGAAAATCATACGATAAGATATAGCTTTCTATCCTATCTAAGTCATATTGACTTAACGATGGATCACCTTCAATTTGATATTCCATTCCCAATTGTTTATACTTATTGACACCTAATTTATGATAGGGTAGAAGATCAATTCCCTGAAAATTTACTCTGTCTTTATACGGAAGTAAAAAGTCAATAATAGCACGAATCTCCTCTTCGCTATCATTGATTCCTTTCAACATGGGCATGCGAATCTTCACATTATAACCGGCATCTAATACAGATTTTAGATTGTTCAAAATCCGCTCGTTTCCAACACCTGTCCATTCATTGTGTTTTTTGGAATCCATATGCTTCAAGTCAAATAAGAACAGATCTGTATACTCAGCGACCTTCATCACCACCTTATTTGGGACATGACCTGCTGTTTCTACTGCGGTATTCAAACCATCTTGCTTACAAGCTTTCAACAAAGCAAGTGCCCCTTCACCCTGGGCCAAACATTCTCCACCAGACAGAGTAACACCACCACCAGACATTTCATAAAAGGCATCATCTTCATGAATAATATCCATCAGTTCTGAGATGGTTTTAGCCTCTCCTGCAATTGTTAATGCACCTTCGGGACACCCCTCAATATCTGCTCTTGTTGGACGCTTTTTCTGATAACGCCGAATATCAATTGGATGCTCTTTGTCGGAATACTCATATGGAACAGGCACTTCCTCATTAGCAAATTTAAAGCAAACACTTCCCAGCGGACAAGTTTTGGCACAAGAGTTATAGGGTTTGCATAGGGTTTCCTTATGCATGATGTTTGTCCCAAATTCTAGTCCTTCTGGATTAGCACACCACTTACAACGCATTGGACAACCTTTGAAGAAAACAATAGTACGAATGCCTGGACCATCATATAAATTATATTTTTGAACATTGAATACATTGATTCGTGTTTCATGTTTTTTTACTGTTGCCACTACAATTTTCTCCTATCCGAATAGTTACAGTAGGCCTTCTGGCTAAAGAAGACCACTGTATCCACATTATGTTTTAAATCCGTGTCAAAACTGTACGCGCAATAATTTCATCCTGAACATCTTTACATAATTCAACGAAGAAGGCACTATAACCAGCTACACGAACAATCAAATCACGATATTTTTCTGGATGTTGTTGTGCTTCTAGCAAAATTGCATTGTCAAGATAGTTAAACTGCATCTCACCATTACCAAGAATACTTGCTGTTCTAAGTAAGGTAATCAAACTTTCCTCACCTTGTGGAGTGTCAAGAAGACCTGCCATAATCTTGAAGTTATGAACCATGCCGATATTCATATTTTCATTCGCCATCTTGGAAACTGACTTAATGATCGCTGTCGGACCCTTGGTATCCATACCATGATCTGGTGAGATACCATCTGAAAGCGGTGTCCAAGCACGGCGACCAGAAGCAGAGGCTCCTGTAATTTGACCGAGAGGTGTATTATTCGAAATGGACAAGGTACCATGACTCAAAATAGAATACAAAGTCTTATACTTACGATGTTCCTCTTCTGTGAACTCGACAATATCCGAAGCAAAATAATCCACATAGTCATCGTCATTACCATATTTAGGAGCTGCTAGACAATCTGCGCGAATGTGATCATACCCTTCAAAATCGGCAATCAAAGCCTTGTTCAATTCGGCAAGTGTATACTTTTTATCTTCAAAGACAAGTTTTTTAATTGCTGCCATGGAATCTGCGTAGTTAGCAAGTCCTGACCAAACAACACCTGGACCGAAATTGTACATCGCTCCACCTGATTTAACTCCACGACCATTTTCCATCGTACCTTCATACATCATAGACATCAATGGTGCCGGTGCTAACTCACGTTGGACACGCTGAGAGATGACGGTCATAACAGAAGTCCATTTGGTAACATACTTGATTGTCTCTTTAACAGCGGCTTCAAATTGTTCAAATGTTTTGTATTGCTCAAGAGGTCCCATATCTGGAGTAACTGGTTTTCCGTACCATAATGGAATACCTTGGTTTAGCGTCGTTTCGATTAAGATTGGCCATTGAGTGTAGGCTGTTGATGTCCATTGATAGAGACGACCCGATTTTTGTGGTTCTACGCATCCCATTAAGCAGTAATCACGTGCATCCTCCATTGAAACACCTTTTGCCAACATCATTTTGATGTGAGCGTCGTCAAAGTGACACGCAGGGAAACCAATTCCTGCACGGACAACATCAACAATTTTCTTCAAGTACTTACGTGGCGATTTGTTATTGATACGAGTTGCCAAGGTTGGTTGATAAACCTTCACATGGCGAATCGCATCCATCAAAAGATAGGTCAAATCATTTGTTGCATCACGCCCTTCACGTGTTACCCCACCAACACACATGTTTACAAATGGTTGATAACCTGCAAAGAATTTAGAAGATCCCTCTGATGTTAACCACATCATTTCTGACATCTTAATAAACATACAGCCGGCTAATTCAAAAGCTTGATAATCATTCATCCGGCCAGATTCAATATCCTTTTTATAAAGTGGATACATATACTGGTCAACACGACCAATTGAAAGACCTGTCTGGTTTTCTTCACAGAGTAGTAGGTGCTGAATTGTTACAACGTATTGCATCGCTTCCCAGAAAGTCTCTGGTTTATGCGCAGGAACATTGGCATTGACGCGAGAAATCATCTCCAATTCTGCTCTGCGTTTTGGATTGGATTCTTTTGCGGCTAATTCTGCTGCGTACTCAGACATACGCTTCGCATAAATCATAACACCTTCTGCTGTTAGAATTTGCGATTTGTAGAAATAGATTTTCTCCAAATCATCTGGATTAGCATAGTCCAGTTTTGCTAGGTGGGCTTCTGCTTCAGCCTTAATATCTAGCATACCTTTTTTCATCCCTACCACATCGTATCCTGGATTTGAGTCACCGCCACCAGAACAAGCATGATAAGAACAATCAGAGACAAATGATTCGCCAGAAAGTTCCCAAGCACCCGCTTCACGGTATTGTGACTCACAGGCTTCATCTACAGAACGTCCTTCCCAATATGGGAAAATTTCTTCTCTTAGAACCTTTTTATCTTCTTCAGACAAGGCGTATGGGTCCTGCGGACGAGTTGAAATCGTATCAATTTCATCGCGAAGCCAACGCCATGAAATATCTGGAGAAAAGGCACCAAAACGTGCGCCACCATTCGGTGCACCTACCAATAATTCATTATCTTGAATGACTACTGGAGCAATTTTACAAAATTCTTTGAAAGCAGTTCCGCGTAGGATTGCTTTTGGCATACCTTCATTCTCTTTAGAAATTCGTGTCAGGTTTACCGCACGAATTAAAGAGATTGTTGGTTGCGCTTTCAAATATTGGTTTTTTAAGGCCTGCAATCGAGGTGTAATTCCCTCTGGTACATCTGTACCTTCTGACACAAGCGGTTCTACATTTGCAAAACTAATTTCTGGCTTTGTAATATCATCAGAAACACTTTGGAAAATTTTTACCAGTGATGCACGTTCTTCCGCACTTAGTTTCTTCGTAGCTTCTTCCAGCTTAGCTGTAAATTCCTTCATATCCATATTGAATATTTCCTCTCTTTCGAACAATCAATTCATGACTTATTATTAACTTCAAAACCAACCTGACGGGTATAAGTCAAATGTTTCGGTGTGATATTTTCCGAGCTATATCCTTTACCAGTTGTGATACCTCCCAATATCAATGATGTCGGGAAGTTAGAAACAATACCTGTAGCGACACAAACTGTAGGTGCATTTACCACAATTCTCCCAACCTTTTTGACTAGGGCAAACTCTCTGATGATTTTCCAATCTTTGGAATGTATGGTTAGCGTATGTCCCATTTTTAACTCATCTAGCAAGTTCATACATTTAACACAAGCTAAGGTCCAATCCGGCTCCAAGTAGACTACAATCACTGGACAGAGTAATTTTCGACTAAAAAAATCCTCTTCATTCATGTAATCTTGGACAGATACAAGAACCTTTGTTTCTGCCGGAACAGATATGCCGGATTGTTCTGCCAACCAAATAGCTGACTTCCCAATATAATTTTCCTTAATATTCTTCTCTGAAGCTGTTAGAAATGCAATCAGTTTCCTAGTCTCTGACTCCGTCAGCAAATGAGCTCCATTCTTTTCTAGGCTATCTTTGATTTGATCTGCAATAACATTTTCAGTAACTAGAAATTGCTCTGCACCGGGTAAGATACCATTTTGAAAACTTCTCGAATGAATGACATCACTAACAGCTTTCTCGATGTTTGCGGTTCTTTCTACAAATACTGGTCCAGATGAATCCCCACCATATAATAAAGGTATATTGGTGACAAACTTATTTGAAATGTATTCTGGGCAGCCAATATTGATGAGTAGAGAAACCTTATCACTGGCCAACAATTCCAGTATTCCTGCATCGCTAATTGTCTCACCTAGGCTGATACCATCTTCAGGATAACCAGACTCTTCGGCAAGCATAATTAGTTTTTTCAAACTATGAAGAGTTGACCTTGTTGACTGCCGATTAGCAATGAATACCAGAGAATTTCCTGTTTTCATCGCTAGTAAACAGACATTAACCAATAAGGTAAAGGTTGGGCGAGCTGGTAACAAAACCGCAACAACCCCCAACGGCGCTCCAATTTCGATAACTTTTTCTGTAGAATTTCCACCGATGATACCGATATATGACTCCTTCTGAAGAGTTTCCTCGAAACGTTTCAGAAAATGTGTACATAAAAAATGCTCATCCTCTTCCACACCGTAATCATTACCAGTCACAAACTCGTGGACATAGTCGCTTGTTTTGTCCAGCAAAGTTTTGATAAAGATAGAAGTCACGACATCCAAATCACTTTGACTGTACTTCTGCAAGTGAACAAAAGACATTTGACCATTCAGAAGCAAATTTCTTATTTCTTGAATTGATTCCAAATCTTTGTCAATATATCTCATTTCGTTCACACTTTCCTACTCTGTTACTTCTTCTGGGAACATCATTTCTAATGAGTAACGATCAATGATTTTCTTTAAATCTTCATGTGGTCCTGGAATGACAACACTACTATATACCTCAGTCCCCATTTTTTCTACTGCACTAACTCCCGCATCAACAGCTGTCTTGCAGGCAGCCGTTTCACCTTGGACAATAACTGCAATATAACCTGATGCAGTGTTGACATAAGCAATTACTTCAACATCTGAAGCCTTTACCATTGCATCTGCCGCCTCAAGTGCATAAACAAGACCAAATGTCTCCACAGCACCAATTGCTTGATATCTTTCCATTATTTCCTCCTTTATTAATTATCAACATCATGTACAGAAACCATGTCTCCAACAGAAGAAATCGGCCTAGGCATTACATTATGAGCAGTCAATTTACCAATTGCATCTGCTGCACGTGCCCCTGCTTCAACAGCAGCCTCAACAGCAGCTACATCACCAACTACCATGATTGTAACCAATGTAGAACCAACATTTTCATAGGAAATCAATTTGACATTGCTGGCTTTTAGCATCTTATCACATGCTTCCAAAGCTGGCACCAAACCAACTGTTTCCACAAGACCTAATGCCTGCCCACCATGATATCTCATATCGCTCCTCCTTTTACATTTCGAAATTCTTTTGCAATATATTTTTCAACTGCGTATTTTCCATCATCATTTATCTGATAACGGATTCTAAGTTTTCCGTTTTCGTCTAAATTAAATCCTGACTGAACAAGATAACCATTGCACTCTAACGACATCAAATGTTCTAAAAACAAGTCCTCTCTGAACTGTTTTTCACTGCCAAATAAAGGTTCCAAGGCTGACATAACTTGAAATACATCCGCCTCTTCCACTGTGCTCATATAATTTAGCACCGCTGTTCTTGCTGGTAATAATTTCATGAACTATACCTCATCTTTTCTGAAAAAATCTAGTGGATTCGTCGTTACTAGAATGGCACCTGTGATAATCACCAACGAACCAACGACAATAGTTGTTGTAATTGCTTGTCCAAGGAATAAAACACTAAGCAGGACACCCCAGAAAGCATAGGTAATATTTAAGGACATACCAATCGCAGTACCAACCATAGCATTTGAACGATACCATTCCATATATGAAATACCGACCAATGTACCGGAAATTAGTAAGAGAAATACTAAAAACGGTGAAGTTAAGGTTGCTGTAAATAGACCAGTAGCTCCAATAATTGGGACAATGATAACCATTTGAATTAAACCAGAAACCAATTGACGTAGGGTTACAGTGACTTCTGAGTCAAGCATTGCACCACCAAAACTTGAAATCGTTCCTTCCAATCCCCAGCATATTGCAGCCACTACAGCTAAGATAATTCCTAATGTAAAATTAGGAGCTCCCTCAGGTTTTACCAGATTGATAACAACCGCACCAGCCACACACATCAACATCCCAGAAACAACTCGCATGTTTAATTTTTGTTTCAAGAAAATAGCTGAGAAAAGTGCACCAAACGCAGCTGTTGTCGCTGAAATTGGAATAGCAAAAGCTCCCGCTAAATAAAGACCAACTAGGTAAGCACCATTTGCTACTGGGCCGCCCAAAATATAGCCAAGCAACATAATTTTCCCTGGTTTAGTAGCTAATGTACGGCCCAATTCTTTAAATTTCCCATTTCTTATCGCTGCAAGCAAGAGCACACAACCACCCAAAAAATCATTTATCGCCCCCATTACAAAGGGAGCTGCTAAAATGCCCACCGCTGACTTAATCGGATCAAATCTCTGAAGAATCATAATAACAAAGGAGTACAATCCATAAAATAAGCCAGAAATAATTCCACTTCGAATACCTGCAATACGGAATTTTTTGGTCGTTTCATTCATTTTTTGTTGTGCAATAGTACTTGTCATTTGTCCCATAAAAATACCTCCTAATATCTTAAAAATAGCGAGCCATTATTTAGAGCTGGGCAAAATTGTCTCTACTTCCCCGTGCGGACGTGGAATAACATGAACAGAGACCAGCTCACCGATTCGTTGTGCAGCAGCAGCACCAGCATCTGTCGCTGCCTTAACTGCTCCGACATCTCCTCGAACAAGGACAGTTACTAAACCACCACCAACATGTTCTTTCCCGATTAAAGTAACATTTGCTGCTTTAACCATTGCATCTGCCGCCTCTATTGAGCCGACTAATCCTTTAGTTTCAATCATTCCTAATGCTTCGGAATTCATGTCACTACCTCCTTTATATATTTTTATATACTTATATTTAACACACAAGCACATATAAATTTTATTTTTGATACAATTATAAAAAATTCACATACTCCTATACAACAACATTGTAAACCCTTCCACAAAGTCAAGGTCAATTATTTTTTTTATTTTTTCAAAATTATTTTTAGTTTTTCGAAAATATATAACTATTTACACTATTTTTCTATGGCATAACAGTACTCTCACTCAGGTATTTTAAAGGAAAAATAGATTAGAGAGTTCCAATAAATAAGCACATTATCTTTATTTTTGCAAGAAATATGCTCACAAAACTTTATCCTAAGGGTAAAGTTTTGTGAACTAAACAATTATTTATCAATCAAACATCATGACATCTCCCCTAATTAACTGATTCACTAACTGAAAAATATAAAAACGGCCTGAAGATGCTCCTTACATTCTTCAAACCGTCCATCTATTAACTATTTTATTGATAAAGCTCATCCTGCGTGACAACAGGAATAATAATCTCTGTTACAAATTCATTCTGGTCTTGAGTCACCCAATAATCAATGACATGGCGCTCATAGCATTCATCTTTTAAGCTATATTTATGCTTCTCTGCGTAGTGCAGTAAGTATCTATATGTCCTATCAATGCCTTCCAGTGGACCAATATGATAGCATGTTAATGCCATAAATCCACCAAACTTTGAAAAAGTTTCTGACTCTGGAAAACAGTGCTGCAAGATGGTTGCAAATTTACTTTCCCCATTCATCTTTTTTAGGTAAGAGTTATATCGCAAAATAACTGGCCCTGAAACTTCTAAATGATGTAACTGTAAATGCCTAATCCACTCTAAATTAATAATTGACTCTTTGTAATTGTAGCTATATGGCTGTTCCAAATAACAATAACTAGCCTGCTCAGAATAATATTTTACACTAATCATCCGTTCTATATTCGCTCCAAAATGATGTTTTCTATTTTGCAGGCACATCTCCCCCTCAACAATCAATTCTAACCAATCATCTACAGATGATAGAGCGATAGATAGCTCTTCACGCTCGGCATTGATCTCGTCACGCCTTTTCTTGAGATGATAATAATGAGTAGAGCATCCAGCTACATGAATCAGCTCTTTGATTCTTTTTAAACTTAGCCCAACTTGTTGATAATATTTGATTAATGGTATCAATAGTAGAGCATCTTTATCATAATAGCGATAACCATTTTCACTGGAAATATGCTTAGGATGAATTAAACCTAAACTTTCGTAATAGCGTAATGTTTTTGTTGAAACACCACTCATGGCAGCTGCTCTACCAATTGAAAATAGATTATCTACTCCCATCCTGTCCCCCTCACTATTCTATATTTGTAATCTCATCACACAAATCATCTTAATATACAATTTCTTAATTGTCAACGTTTTCACAAACAATATTTTTCATTGAATAAAGAGAGTAAAGCATAAATTTATTGTCTAGACATCACATTGTGGATACTTAATTTTATTTGATATCACGCATAACATCTCCATCTAATTCAAAAAAGTCTTGAATTTCTTGAACATATTCGAGAACTCCTTGAAATTCTCCTCTATCATCACGTACTGCCGCATAGGTAACATGGACAAATTTACCAAGTTTTTCCGACTTGAACCACATAACGACCTTATCTTTTTGTCCAGTTCGCAATAATTGAAAAATTTTCTTAACCTTATCAAGGACTTTAGGGGGATGACAGAGCTCTACATGCCGTCCTACTTGTGATGGGGTACGTTTGAATATCATCTCTTCTGCTGGCACACTGTCATTATAATATTGGAAAATGTCATCCTTATTGACAAAAGTAATTTCTAAAGGTAAATGATTGAGAATCAGATTTGCCTGCTCAACAGATAGGTAGCCATTCCCAAAGATTTGAGGAGTCGTTCTGTCTATAACTTCTTCTCTTTCCTTAGGGACAAAAGTAAGAGTAAAAGTTCCTTCTGGAGTATCAATGGTACGTGTAGTCGTTTTGTCCTCTGAGCCCTCTCTTAATTTTTCTTTATCAGTATTTTTTTCTTCAAAAGACTCACGGTGTGGAAGCCATTGAGCGGTCGGTTTTATAATAGCATAGCCATAAGTATCACTCTCTCTAGCAATTGAAAGCCAATCATCTTGATTAAAGGTTTCTAATAAAATCATGAGTAGTATGGCTTCTTCTTTGAAAATCATTTCTTCAAATTCTTTTGCAAAAATTTCAAAAAGGTATGAAACATCATTGATATCATATGGAGGTAATTGTTCAACTGAATTTTTGAAATTTTTAAAGAGCTCACGAATCTCATCATCTACTCCCCACATGACCTTTGGAGGCGCATCATGTCCATAACGTTCCATAATCGGGAAGAAGAGTTTTTCTTTACGCGTGTAATGATGATGAAATTGGCCCAATAATCCAACTTGATGAGTAAGTCCCTTTATCAACTCATCTCGAAATTCTATGCTATCAGGTTGGGATAAGTTGTCTATAATTCTACGGATACGTAACATAGCTGCACGCAAAGCTAAATTTTCTTGTTTAAAAATATAAACAGGGTGACCTTCTTGCTCACTATCTGGAACGTTCACATCTGAAATAACTCCTTTAAAGAGATTAGCATGAACATTACAGAGGCTCATGACATCTTCAAATGTAATCCCAGTATCTGATGACATCAGTTCATGCTCCATCATTGAAATTTCTAAAGCTGACACTCCTTTAAAATGTTTGTCAAATTGTTCTTGAACACTTTCAGGACTCGCTCCATGATGCAGGTCCAGAAGAATTGATTTTAAAACATCAATGCGATTATCTACCATCTTAATCTCCAATCACTTCATAACCATGAAATTCTAAGGTACGTTTCATTTTTTCTAAAGAGAGGTTAATCATCTTAGAACCAGTTTTTAAACTGGTTACTTTGCCGACTGTATTTAACATGGCTGGATTAGCTAGTGGTTTAAAACCTAGCTCAATCAAAATATCTTTGAGTTCTGGATTCTTTTTAATCACTTCTGCAACTGGTATCGTTAAATCAACACTATTCATTACTACTCCTTTTTATAGCTGAGAACGAAAGTCAAAAAGGAGCCTAGGCTCCTAAATACTTATTTTGTTTGTTCAAATCTTAAATGAACAACAATGCTATCACCGTAGCCGTTACGCTCTAAATCACGTTGCAAACGATACGCAATATAGTGCTCTGCGATGTTGATATAACCGGCATCCATAAGACGATTTTCAACACATGATTGAATCATGCTGATTGTTGGGCGTTCAACTTGTGCATCTTCTAAATCAATCGTTACTTTTTTAGTTACTTGAGTAAGATTTTGACGCCATGTATCATCAATCACATAAACTGTTTGAGCAGCCTTAATAATGGCTTGGTAAATCTTTTCAGGATCAAAGTCAGCAACTTGTCCATTACGTTTTATAATTTGCATAAAAACACCTCTTTTCATAAATTTTCATCTTACTTACATTATGCAAGTGTTTTCATGATTTGTCAAGCTTTTCTGTGCTAAACTTGACGTTTTAGATGAACCCCTTTAGGAAATGAGGGATCTTGCTTACTTTCAGTAGCGTATTGGAAGACAAAGCCCTGCTTTTCATAAAAAGACAAACCAATCTGATTTCCCTCCATAGCAGAGGTAATCCATTGTTGCTCTATCCCATAAGTTTCTTTTTGATAGGCTGTGAAAGCATCGACTAGATGACTACCAATACCGCGACGTTTTAAATTAGGATCAACGTAGAGAACATAAATATGTCCCTCATTATTATCGTCAATGCCGCCACCGATACAACCCAGAACCTTGTCATCCTCTACTGCAACCCAGTAGCCATGATAATAGGGACTGTTGTCCAGAACATCCTTAGTAACACGTTCTTCGTTATAATACTCTTCAATCACTTGATCGATATAGGAGTGTGGGACTAAATCTTTATAAGTTTCTTGCCAACCACGACTACAAATATCCATAATCTGAGGAACATCTTTTAACTCTGCTCTTCTGATAATCATCAACTCAACTTCTCCTTAGTAATCTGGTCGTACAACGCCTGTTACTGTTGCGCGTGTTGCTTCATAATCTCCATCAACAACTACCTTAATGATACGTTTGGCGTCTTCTTCTGGTGCAGCTACTAATGGCAGACGCAACGGTCCTACATCTAAACCTAAGTAGTTAAGAACGGCCTTAACTGGTGCAGGACTCGGATAAGAGAAGAGGGCATTGACTTTTGGAATAAATTGACGTTGGATAGTTGCTGCTTTTTTTATATTGTTATTCTCAATCGCTTGCAACATTTCAAACATTTCATCACCATTGGTATGTGATGCTACAGAAATTATCCCATCTGCACCAAGGTTCATAGCATGGAAAGCATCCCCATCTTCACCAGTATAAATCAAGAAATCTTCTGGTTTGTGTTCAATAAGATAAGCCATATTAGCAAGACTGGTACATTCTTTTACCCCAATAATATTGGGATGCTCTGCCAAACGAAGCATGGTTTCAGGAGTCATTTCAACAACAACACGACCTGGAATATTATAAATAATAATTGGTAAATCACTAGCATCCGCAATAGCTTTAAAATGCTGGTACATGCCTTCTTGAGAAGGTTTATTGTAATAGGGAACAATAGCCAGACCGGCAGCAAAACCTCCGAACTCAGCTACTTCTTTAGCAAATTCAATGGAATCTCGTGTGTCATTGGTTCCAACACCAGCAATGAGCGGCACACGACCGTTCACAATTTTCTGAACAGCGGCAAATAACTCCAACTCTTCATCATGGGTTAAAGTTGGACTTTCAGCCGTTGTCCCAGCCAATAAAATTCCTTCTGTGTGATGTGCCAGCAAATGTTCCACCAAAGCCGGTAAGGCATCAAAATTAATGGAGCCATTCTCGTGAAATGGGGTTACCATGGCTGTAATAATTTTTGCATTTCTTAAATCCTGGATAGACATACAATTCTCCTTTTTCAATAAGGTATTTGAAAAGACATACTTAACTTCAAATCAACATCTCAAAATCCCTCTACTAATTAGACAAAAAGCCAGAACAAAGACATACTCAGCCCAGCTTAACTGATGACTTATTTCAACTCAAAAACAAGTTCTTTTGTCGGACGTACCAAGCCACGTTCATGTAAGCTTTCAGCAATCTGTACTGAGTTCCAAGCAGCGCCTTTAAGAAGATTATCCGAAACAATCCACATGTGAATGCCATTCTCAGCGTCCAAATCTTTACGAATACGACCAACAAATGTTTCACGACGACCAACAGCATTTATCGCTTGAGGATAGATTTGGTTAGCCACGTCATCTTCCAGAACTGCACCTGGGAAATTAGCAATCGCTTCTTTGACATCTGAAATTGGAGCTGGATCAATCGTTTCAATATAGACTGACTCTGAATGACCAGACAAAACAGGGACGCGAACACAGGTTGCAGAAACCTTAATAGCATCATCTTCCATGATTTTCTTGGTTTCTTTGGTCATCTTCATTTCTTCATAAGTGTAGTCATTGTCTGTAAACAAATCAATCTGCGGTAGAGCATTAAAAGCAATCGGATAATGCTTTTTGTCACCACCGGACGGTAAAATTTTAGCAGTCAGATGTTTAGGGTCAACACCATCAACAACTGCTTCATGCAATTGACCTAACGTTTCTTGGATAGCTGTTGCCCCGGCACCTGATACCGCTTGATAAGTTGACACGATGATACGGTCTAGACCCCAGCGCTGACGAATCGGTTCAAGAGCCACCATCATTTGAATCGTTGAACAATTTGGACAAGCAATAATTCCCTTGTGAGCATCCATGGCGTGAGCATTAACTTCTGGAACCACCAATGGTACATCGGGATTTTGACGGAAATAGGAGGTATTATCAACCACAACTGCACCCGCTTTGACCGCATAAGGAGCAAACTTAGCAGATGTCCCACCACCAGCTGAAAAGAGAGCAATGTCAACTCCTTCAAAAGCTGTTTCTGTCGTTTCTTCAATTTCGATTTCCTGACCTTTGAACGTCAATGTTTTACCGACCGAACGTGCAGACGCCAATAGACGAACCTTGTCAAGAGGAAGGGTTGTCTCTTCCAACATTTTAATCATTTGTGTTCCGACAGCACCAGTGGCACCAACAACAGCAACAGTATATCCCATATAGTCTCCTTCATTTGAGAAATAGCAGAGCTACTTTCAAAATATTCTAACAATTTATACAAATTTTATTATACTACAATAGCTAAACCTTGAAAAGTTGAAAACTCAAAAAAAGTTGTACAAAATGAAAAAGTTCCCAAAACCTGAGAACTTTTCATTTAATCAACATTTAGGCTTCTTTTATCACCACTTGCCCGTCAACGATTTCAGCTACTAAGTTTTTAGCATCTGTATGGTCTAGATAGAAATCTGTCACCTTGTCACGAATGTCATTTTCAATCACACGTCTAAGTGGTCGAACGCCCATTGTTTCATCGTAACCTGCTTCCGTTAGATAATCAATAACGTCATCAGTTACCGTCAAGGTAATGGCTTTTTTAGCTAAGGTTTGGTTAACTTGGTCAAGCATAAGGTCAACAATCTTCTTCAAATCATCCTTAGTCAAACTATGGAACTCGATAACACCATTGAAGCGATTGAGAAATTCTGGTCTAAAGTATGGTGCAATTCTATCCATAATTGGAAGCTCTGCTTTTTCTCCAGAAGGGTGATAACCAAAACCGGCATTTGACGTTGCAATAATCACTGTATTTTTGAAATTAACTGTATTTCCTTGTCCATCTGTTAAGTGACCATCATCTAAAACTTGAAGCAAAAGGGTGATAACTTGTGGATCTGCTTTTTCAATTTCATCCAAAAGTACGATAGCATAAGGATTTCGGCGTACCCGTTCTGTTAGGGTATGGCTATTATCATCGTAGCCCACATAGCCCGCTGTCGTCCCAATCAATTTGGAAACTGCTGTTTTATCACTATACTCTGACATGTCTAATCGTATGATAGCCTCTTTCGTCCCAAACATATCAAGCGCTAACTGTTTGGCAAGTTCTGTTTTACCAACACCTGTTGGACCCACAAAGAGGAAGGAGCCAATCGGACGATTACCTTCATCAAAACCGGCACGATTGCGTCGAATAGCTTTGGCAACAGCTTCTACTGCTTGGTCCTGTCCAATAACCTTACCTTCGAGACGATAAGCCATTTCTTTGAGTCGTTCAATATCAGATGCTCCCATTTGTGAAACAGGCACACCAGACAATCGTTCTACGGATTCAGCAATATCATTGATGCCAGCTGTCACTTTTTGATTATCAGTGTGATTAGCCATCTGTTTTTCTAATTCTTCAATACGAACTTTGGCTTGAAGGGCTTTTTCATAATCTTCTCTAGCTGCAAAATCTTCTTGTCTCGCTTTTTGCTTTGCTATTTCCGCTTCAATCGTCTTAATATCTGTCACAGGATGTTGGGCTGCTAAGTGAGCAGCTGTCATATCAACCAAGTCAATAGCCTTATCTGGTAAGCTACGTTGTGGGATATATTGAATAGAGTAATCCACTGCTGCTTTCAACACCTCATCAGGTAACAGAACGTTGTGGTGTCCTTCGTAAAGAGAACGAATGCCTTTCAAAATAGCAAGCGTATCTTCTGCAGACGGTGCATTAACTTTGACTTCATTGAAACGACGAGCGAGAGCGGCATTTTTCATGATAGTATTACGGTACTCATCCTGTGTTGTTGCACCAATAACAGTCAATTCTCCACGAGAGAGTGCCGGTTTTATCATATCTGCTAAGCCTTTTGAACCAGAATCTCCGCCAGTAGAACCTGCCCCTAAAATTTGGTGGATCTCATCAAAGAAGAGAATCACATTTCCTGCTGCTTTCACTTCTTCCACTAAGTTTTGAATGTTTTCTTCAAAAGCTCCTCGGTACTGAGTGCCAGCTTCTAATCCAGAAATATCAATAGAGATAATTTCTTTATTCTTGATTGAAGCTGGAACATCACCAGCTATGATAGCCTGTGCTAGTCCTTCAACAACTGCTGTTTTACCAACACCAGCATCGCCAACTAATACAGGATTATTTTTTGTACGACGGGCTAAAATTTCAGCAGTTTCTTGAATTTCCTTATTACGGCCAATAACTGGATCAAGATTACCTTGTCGAGCTTCTTCGGTTAGGTTTGTTCCTAATTTTGCAAGGATGCCATCTTCTTTCATCCTAGCACCTTTCTCTGGTGCAATTCCCTCAGCTTGAGGTAATTTACCTATCTGGCGATAGATAGCAAACTCTTCTGGTGTGACTTCGCGTCCATTGATCATATAACGACGGCTTTCAGAGCGATAACCACCCATGTTTCCCATCAATTGGTTAAAAATATCGTCCATGTTATTAAAATTGTTAAAATCATTATTTCTCATTGTTATCTCCTTTTAGCTAGCACTGCGTTTGTTTGACTAAAACTGACCTTTTATCTAAAAAATTAGAAAGTAGTCAAGTCGTCTAATAATTTCGGGCTCAGGTTGATATTCCTGACCAAAACTGACCTTTATTTTAAAATTAAAATGACTATCCATCTGAGCCACCTCTTTCGTTAAAAGTTTTCTACTTCCACCACTCAAATCATTAATCTCTAAGTGGAGATGATAAGGTATTTTCTAACCTTATAATTGTATTATATACCTTTGGTCAGTAAAGGTCAAATATTTTGTTCAGAATTTTTGTAAACCCAAATTGTCCCGCGTTGTAAAATTAAGCTAGACAGAAAAAGCCATCTATGTTAGTCTCAGATAAACTACCACATTTGTCTGAAAGGGACTAACATAAATGACCTACACTCATCTTACCACAAACGAACTCGTAATGATAGAGGCATATTACCAAGCAGGTAAGAAAGTTTGCGACATTTCAAAGTCACTTGGCAGATCACGACAAACGATTTACAATGTTCTTTCTTTTCTGAAAACTGGTCATTCGGCTTATGACTATTATGAGCGTTACCAAACCAACAAGAAGCGTTGTGGCCGGAAAAACACTCAACTCACAAAACCAGTACAAGACTTTATCCAATCATATTTAGAATTAGATTGGAGTTTCGATGTGATAAAAGGTACCTATCCTGAGCGCATCCCTTGTTCTATGAGAACCCTCTATCGCTTAGCTGACCGTGGCATCTTCCATAAAAATGATTTCCCCTGGCAAGGGAAACGAAACCCCAATGGGAAGAAAGAAACGCGTGGAAAACAAGCTTTTCGCAGAAATATTCGTGAGCGGACTGAAATGTATCCAGAGCTCGAAAGTGAATTCGGTCATCTTGAAGGGGACACCATTGTTGGCAAGAATCATAAAAGTGCTGTTATTACGATGGTTGAGAAGCAGTCAAAAGCGATTATCACACTTCAAACAAATGGAAGAAAAGCGAGTGACATTGAGGAATCTGTCAGCAAGTGGATGTCACAGTTTCCAAGACATCTCTTCAAGTCCATTACCTTTGATTGCGGGAAAGAGTTCTCCAATTGGAAATCCATTTCCAATAAACATGACATTGACATTTTCTTTGCGGATCCAGGCTGTCCGGGTCAACGAGGTCTTAATGAACATTCTAATGGTCTATTAAGACGGCACGGACTTCCTAAGCAGATGGACTTCAAGGGTATTTCTCAAAAATGTCTATCAGCTATAGCTGATAAAAGAAATAGAATTCCTAGGAAATCATTGAACTATCAAACACCATATCAAGTTTTTCTGACTAACTTGAAAATGTCTAACTTAATTTGACAAATGAGGTAGTTAAAAAAAGCCATTTTAGTCATATAATACTTATTGCAATGAAGACAGTGAGGAAATAGTTATGGTACAGATAGCCGACAAATTTAAATCTAAACGAAAAGAGCTGAAGTTATCACAAAAAGCTTTAGCAGATGGCATTTGCGAACAAAGCCAGATTAGTAAATTGAGCGTGGTAACTACATGCCATCGGCAGACCTCCTCTATCAATTAGGCAAACGTCTTCAAGTATCAATGGACTACTTCTTTAATGATGACATCAAGGTCAAGTCTAATCTCTTAGAATTTAAAAGATTGACTGAAAAATTGCTTAACGATCGCAATTACAACGATTTAGCCTATTTACTCCAATTAGAAAAAAACAATAAGCATTTCTTATCTGTAGAGGACAAAGCCTATTTAACATGGGTCGAAGCAATGATTGATTTTTACTCCAATTATAAGAAAGATGAAGCTATAGATACCCTAGAAATCTTATCGAAGCAGATTAATCATCAAACAGATATTTACTTGAAAATCCTAAATACTTTGGCAAATTTTTATGATGAGGTTGAACGATGTGAAGATTATGAAGAGATTTATCATAGGCTAATGAAGCTCTATCAAGAAAAAGATCTAACTAATCAAGAATATCTTTTTGGCTATCTTAAGGCACGTTACAACTATGCTCATCATTTACAATTAAATGCTCAATACAGGGAAGCTGCTGAGCTTGCTTTAGAAACGATTGCTATCTGTAAAGAAAAAGAGACCAGTCATCAACTTGCTCTCTTACTGATTATTGTTGGAAATGCTGGTAGGCATTTCATGGACGTTGAAAAAGTTAAAGGCTACTATCTACAAGCAAGGGATTTGTTTAGCATTTATGGTAATCACATCATGCTCCTTAAAATTGAAGATTACCTTCAAGAACTTGAAAAGGGACCCCGAATGTTCGAGAAGTCACTTGTTCTGTTAGATTTCTAACTTGCTTGAGCCATCTGCATGTGATAATAGACCCCTTTTTGGCTCATGAGTGTGGCATGATTGCCATGCTCAACGATATTGCCATCCACCATGACAAGGATAATATCAGCTGATTGAATGGTTGATAACCGGTGCGCAATGATAAAGCTGGTTCTGCCTTCCATCAACTTTTCAAAAGCTTCTTGGACCAAAATCTCTGTTCGCGTATCAATAGATGACGTCGCTTCATCCAAGATTAACATTTGTGGTAATTTGACAAAGATTCTGGCAATGGTTAATAGCTGACGCTGACCTTGAGATAAGGAGTCACCACCATCAGTTAGTACGGTATCATATCCTTTTGGTAATTGGCGAATAAAGAAATCAGCATTGGCAGACTGTGCTGCTGCAATCACTTCTTCTCTTGTCGCATCTGGTTTGGCATAGGCGATATTATCATGTATAGTGCCATTTTTTAACCAGGTTTCTTGTAAGACCATACCAATCTGACTACGGAAATCGGCACGCTTATAGTCTGTCAATGGCTGTCCATCTAATAAAATCTGACCACCTGTCACATCATAAAACCGCATCAATAGATTGATTAGGGTTGATTTTCCAGCTCCAGTTGGACCTACTACTGCTACTTTGCTTGCTGCTGGAATGTCAATGGAAAGGTTATTGATTAAGGTGCGTTGGCTATCAGGATAACCAAACGAAATCTTGTCAAAACTAACATGACCTTGCAGTAAGTTCTGACCTAGCTCTGCTTGTCCCTCATCTACTAAACTTTGCTCATCTAAAATAGCATACAACCTCTCCGCACAGGCTAAAGCGCTCTGCAATTCTGCCAAAACCGAAGAAATATCGTTAAACGGCTTGGTATATTGATTGACATAATTAAGGAATGTTGTCAGTTGACCAACCGTGAAAGTTCCAGACATAATGCGATAGGCACCTACACCAGTCAACAGAGCATAGATAAGAGCATTCACAAATCGCGTCGAAGGGTTAACCGTTGAGGAATAGAAAATAGCTCCTAGTGAGTGCTCAGCATACCGATCATTGATGTCTTGGAATTGGGAAATGGCTTGCGCTTGACCATTGAAAGACTGAATAAGACTTTCTTGCCCAATCATTTCTTCTATGAGCTGCGTTTGTAGGCCACGTGACTGCGTTTGATTCTGATATAGGCGATATGATTTTTTAGCAATAAAGCGTGCTAAAAAGAGCGACAATGGGGTCAACACTAAAACCAAGCCTAACATCACAAGGTCTAATGTTGCCATGGTTACGATAGAGACTACAATCGTTAAAGCACCAATTAAAAACTGATTAAAAATCATCAAGAGACCATTGCTCAATTGCTCCGTATCGGTTGTTAATCGACTCACCATATCTCCCACACCACGCTTGTCTAAGTAAGCAATCGGTAACTGATGAACCTTTGTGATAACAGCTTGACGAAGCCTTTGGATATAAGTGAAGATAAGCCGATTATACAATATTGGTGCAATCCATTGCACCACAGTATTGGCCAAAATAACAAGTAGCATTTGCAAGATTAAGCTAGATAAAAGAGACAAAGCATCTGGCTTAACCACGCTGTCAACAGCTTCACCAATCAAAATCGGTAAATAAATGGTCAATCCCACCTGAGTAATGGTCAATAGGAGAATGGCAAATACTAACCAAGGATTAGCCAGTAAATCTTTCATCAATCGTTTAAACATGCTACCCCTCCCTTTCCTGTGATTTGCAAATCTCTTGATAAATTTCATTTTCTAACAATAATTCTTGGTGAGTTCCAAGTCCAGATTGTTGTCCCTTATCAAGAACTAAAATCTTGTCTGCCTGAGACAGACTTCCTGGCCTTTGCGAAATTAAGATTAAAGTGGTATCAGATAATTGTTCACGAAGAGCAGATAAAAGACGACTTTCTGTGAGGTAATCAAGAGCTGAAGTCGCATCATCCAAAACTAGGAATGGTGCTTTCTTCAAAATAGCTCTTGCAATTGTCAGCCTCTGCCTTTGACCTCCAGAAAAGTTTCGTCCGAAGGCCTCTACCTCAGCATCTAACTGTCCATCTTTCTCACGGACAAAATCACTAGCCTGCGCCAGTTCTAGTGCCTGCCAAAGCTCATCTTCACTAACAGGCTTATGTAAGCCTAAGGTGAGATTTGAACGAATCGTTCCTTTAAACAGCTCTGCTTTTTGCGGAACAAGGGCAACCCAGTCACGCCACTCGCCTAGTGACCTTGGACTTTGTCCATTTTGAAAAATAGCAAAGCTACCTAGAGTTGGTCGGTAGAGACCATTAATCATTTTGACAAAAGTTGACTTCCCAGAACCAGTTCCCCCAATAATTCCCAAAAATTGACCCTTCTCTATACTTAAATGAATCTGATTAAGAGAAGGTCCAGAAGCATTTGGATATGTAAAGGTGACATCCTCCACAACTAAGGCGTGTGAGGAGGTTTCCTGTTTTAATTCAGCCTGTATTTCCTCTGATGTTAAATCAAAAACAGAGGAGATACGTTGAGCTGAGATAAAGGATTGGTTAAGCGTTGTCACTAACATGGTCAATTTAATCAATTCAACTAAAATTTGTAACAGGTAATTAACAAGGGCAACTAGCATTCCTTGAGACAGTAAACCTGTTCCGATTTTAACGCCACTATGCCAAATCACAATGACTAAGGTCATATTTACCACAAGATAGGTTAAAGGGGTAACTAGAATAGAAAGATTCCCTGTTTTTAGTTGCTGATGAGTATAATCTGCGTTAGCCTGACTAAAATCAACGATCTCTCGCTCCGTCTGATTAAAGGCACGTATCACTCTTATGCCCTGCATTTGTTCTCTAGTTAAAGAAACAATCTTATCCAATTGTTGGCGAAGTTTTAGATACATTGGACTTAACAAACGACTCATTATGCCTACAATGAGGAAAAGTACGATCACCATGAGCAAAAACCAAAGGGTAATGCCACGATCAATGGTCAAAGCCATGAAAATAGCACCAAAAACGATGAACGGAGAACGTAAAAAGAGCCGTAAAAACATGTTGATGCCTGACTGAACCTGCAAGCTATCACTTGTCAAACGAGCTACCAAGCTTGACGTTCCAATTTTATCTCGTTCTTCCTGTGGAAGAGACATGATTTTTTCAAATAAATCTTGATTTAATTTCTGCGTAAAACCAACCGCTGCTTTGGCTGAAAAATATTGAGCTGTAATAGCTACCACACAGCCGATAACAGATAGCATTCCTAAGAGAAAAATCATCAGAAATAGATGATTTTGGTCATTATTTGGAATGGTTTCGTCCATAATTTTGGCAAGCACCAAAGGAACCAGTAGTTCAAATGATGCTTCCAAAAGTTTAAATAGTGGGCCTAAAAGCGTTTCTTTTAAATACCCTTTAAAATAGATTCCTAATCGTTTCATTTTCCTGCTCCTCCTATGCCATCAGACTGAATACCTTAATCAGAAAGAGGTTAAAGTGAACCTGTCTCGAGTAGTAGTAATTACCACCGTTTTTATAGAGTTTCCGTTCACCATTGAGCAAAGCGATAAGATTATTATAGGTGTAGGTTTCAGCACTCGTATTACCTAAACTAGGTGCCAACACCTCTCTTGAATAATTTTTTGCAAGAGCGACGCTGTTTTGTCCACCGTGTTCTGCCACATAACGAATGTAGGGGGCACCAAAATTGTAAGCCTGAACTGCTGTCCATTCATCAACCTGATACGACTCTGCTAATAGTAGATTTTCCGACAGGACTGATACGCCTTGACGGACACTTTCGCGACTGTCTGTAATGACATTCATCTGTCCAGACCAACTTTCACTGGACTGCATCACATCTTGCTGCTGTCCCTTAGTTTCCGTGTAAATCATGGCTAGAATCAAGTCTTCATTAGCAATAGTATCATTCTCAGCTAAGACTTCTCTTACCATATCACGATATGTCAAAACGGTTTTCACATGGCCATAGATTTGATACCCGCGCCAGCCAATCATTAGCATTAGTAACAGGACTATCAAGCGTCTTATTTTTTTTAACATTATTTATTTTGAATATCCTGTATGTTCTTGATTAAAATGGAGTAGGTACCATCATTATTTTGGATGAATTCCACACTTTCCGCATCCTGATAGACATTATTTGGAACAATCAGCTCAATGCCATTTGACAAAGAGAGTTTCTGACTTTCTAGTTTCTTAATTTGACGTGAACTATCAATATCCGACATCTTAATTGGCTCTGGAATGGTTTCTTTTAGCTCATCAATAAAGGTCAAACGAGCCGTCAAATTATCGTCAAAGAGCTGATTAGCCAATTTTTCTGGAGACAATTCTTGCTCTTCCAAATTGTTAAAGATGGCTGTCTTAACCTTTGATTGGAAGGCGAAATCATCCTTATTAAAGCTGTCAGCCACCTTCTGTGCCACCTGCTCCACTTGCTTAATGGATTTCTTGACAGACTGCTCAGGCTTGACCTGCAAGAGATTTTCAGAGAAATAATTAGCAAAAGACCCGTTATGCTTAATCCGCTTCTCGATTAAATAATACTGATGTGTTTTTCGGTTAATCAGCAGGGCTTCGTCTGGTGTCTGGGCAGCTGATGGGAGATTATTTTGCGTGACCTTGATGGGACTGTCGCTGTCGCCTGAAATATGCGTGAAGTTCTCTTTGAGTCCGACTCGAAGAAAGGCAAAATACTCCTCGCCATCTCGATCAAACTGGATAAAGACCAAGTCGTTGGTTTTTTGATCCTCGGAAATCACAAATTCTTCCTTCCAGAGCTCTGCTATTTTCACTGAAGTCGCCATGAAATCGTCGGTCAAGTAAGACAAGAAGACATTGTCAGCCTCAAATTGGCCACGCTTAGCCTCATCTGAAAAAACTTTAGATAATTTCTTTCTGAAATAGTCATCAATCCGAGGGGTCAAAACCAAAGGATTGTCCGCTAAAACTAATTCCGTATCATCTGGCGTAAATTGATGGATGATTATTTTTTTGATGTATAAATCTAGCATAACTCACCTTAGTACAATGGGAAAGCGTCTGTCAAAGCACGGACCTCTTGACGCACTTCTGCTAGGACTGTTTCCTGATCATGATGTTCAAGAGCTTTGATAATGAGTTCGGCAACTTTTTGGCACTCTGCCTCGCCAAACCCACGGCTGGTCACAGCCGCTGTTCCGATACGAATACCAGAGGTTTTAAATGGCGATAGCGTTTCAAAAGGAATGCTATTTTTGTTGAGGGTAATATTGACCTCATCCAGAAGGTCTTGTGCTTGCTTACCGTTCTCAATCACCTTTGTCACATCAACCAGAAAGACATGGTTATCTGTACCACCTGAAATGACTCGGAACTTGTCATGTTGATTGAAAACGTCCGCCATAGCCTGACAGTTGGCAATGACTTGCTGAGCATAGTCTTTCCAAGCAGGATCTAGATTCTCTTTGAAGGCAACTGCCTTAGCCGCAATCACATGCTCTAGTGGGCCACCTTGCAAACCTGGAAACACTGCTGAATTGATTTTCTTAGCTAAAGCTTCATCATTGGTCAGAATGAGGCCACCACGAGGCCCGCGAAGGGTCTTGTGGGTCGTTGAGGTTACCACATCAGCGTAAGGCACAGGATTTGGATGCAAACCAGCTGCGACAAGACCAGCAATGTGCGCCATGTCTACCATAAGTTTTGCACCTACATTATCAGCAATCTCACGGAATCTGGCAAAATCAATGGTGCGTGAATAAGCTGACGCACCTGCAACAATCAGTTTTGGTTGCACAGATTTAGCCTGTTCCAAAATGGCATTATAGTCCAATTGCTCTGTCTCAGGATTGACAGAGTAACCCACAAAGTTGTAAGTTTTTCCAGAGAAATTCACTGGAGAACCGTGTGTCAAGTGACCACCCGCTGCTAAGTCCATACCAAGCACGGTATCACCTGGTTTAATCAAAGCCATGTAGGCTGCTGCATTGGCCTGACTACCTGAATGCGCCTGCACATTAGCAAACTGAGCTCCAAAGAGTTCTTTAGCACGGTCAATAGCTAAATTTTCCACCACATCAACACAGTCTGTCCCACCATAATAGCGTTTGCCTGGATAGCCCTCGGCATATTTATTGGTTAAAACAGAACCTTGTGCAGCCATAACTGCCTTAGAGACCACATTCTCAGAAGCAATCAATTCAATATTGTGCTGCTGACGGTCTTCCTCAACTTCAATAGCTTGCCATAATTCTGGATCAAATGCCTTGTAATCTACTTTATCAAAAATCATTTTTGTTCTCCTTTTATCTAACAGAGGTATACGGTAATACTACTATTTTATGCCAAATTTTGCCAATACTATCATTGAAAATCATTTAGGTTAATAAGTTATCTTTAAAACCTTTCACATCGTCTAAATAATGATTTTCTTCAATCACTGTTGTAATCCATTCTCTGTCGTGTACGCGATTAACGCCTGTTTCAACCTGTGATTGGTACAAATCAACAAAAGGGAGTTTTTTCTCTTTGGCACATTTAACTTCCAAAGAAACATCATAAGTAACCTTACGGAAGTCAATAGAAACGCCATGCTCATCTACCGTCAAAATCGCATACTGGGCACGTAGGTCATGTCGCAACTTTTCCCAAGGGAAAAAAGGGTTACCAACCGAACCAGGATTGAACAATAGTTGCCCTTTACTACTGTATCTTAGAACAGGAATATGGGTGTGCCCATAAATCGCTACATCACAGGGATAATTTTCAAAAAAAGCATCAATCGTTTCTTGACTTGCTGTCGGACCAAGCTCCCATCCATAATTTTTTTCAGGTAATTGGTGGGAGATACTAAAAGAAATCCCTTCTCTGTCAATCATAACATGCATGGGAGTTTCTCGAATACTCGTTACAGATTCTGTCGTTAACTCTTCCATGGCATATTGCACCAGACGATTGAGGTAGATTTCCTCACAATCCTCAATACCAACATCACCATTCAAAACTTCCAAGAGACAATCATCCCAGTTCCCTCGAACCTTGATAGTTGGATTAACCTCATTAAGTAAATTGAAGAGCTCCATTCGTCCATGCCCTGGCAGCAATAAATCTCCAAGAATCCAATACTCATTAACAGCTTGCGCCTTAGCATCAGCCAGTACAGCTTCTAATGCCGTGGTGTTTCCATGAATGTCCCCTAAAACAGCTATTTTTAGCATGTAAAACTCCTTGATAATTTTCTATAAGGTTAATGAATTAACATTTCAGAAGTAATGCCGTATTCGACTAATAAATCTGACACTTTATCAAAATACAAAGCATAATGCTCTAATTTATGACCATCTGAACCAATAAAGTACGAGGTACATCCCAGTTTTTTCAACACATCTAAAGCATAGCGATAAAGCTGTTCATGCTCATAAAGGTACATGCTTTTACTATTAATTTCAAAAGCTAAACCAAACCGCATCATTTTCTCAAAAATACGAATCAACTGTGGTTCATATTCTTTTAATTCCTCAACAGTTATTTCAAATGGCCTAAAGCCATAATCAAAATGTGCTAGTACATCCGCCTCAACACGTCCAATAGCATATTCTAGCGCTTCAAAATACCTAGGGATAATATTGTCTTTACCTAGTGGAAAAACAAATTCTCTCTGTAGATAGTCAAACTGGCCATTATGATGAACAGATAGCAGTTTTAAATCAAACTGCTTATCGGATAAATAATCTAAAATATCATTCTCTCGTGGCTGATAATAACCAATTTCAATGCCTTTTTTGATCCTAATTCCCAACTGCTCTTCTAAAATTGAGATTTTTTCACAGTAGGCTTCATAATCAGGAATATCATCATTTCCAGAATAAGGATTCGACAAATCAAAATGCTCTGTAGTCACGAATCCCTCTGTCATAACTGGCAAATAGTTATCGAAAGTCTCCTCACAATCATAAGAAAAATTAGTATGCAAATGATTATCTTGTATCATAACGAGAGTCTCCTTTGACCTATTTTAACTTCTTGATAAATCTCACTTGGGTTTTATCGCCATTGTAGCCGATTTTTCGGTAAAATGCATGCGCTTCTAAGCGATGGGATCCTGAGTTTAAGCGAATAAAGGCTAAATCAGCTTCAAGAGCTTGTCTTTCTAGTTCTTCCATTAGTAAACGCCCAATCCCTTGTCCTTGATGGGCTAACGATACAGCTAAACCCAAAACATTAAGTCCTCTTTCCGAATAGATGGCTTCATAAATTTGTGCCTGAACATAGCCAATCACTTGGTCAGTTTCATCTACTGCACCAATCAAGAAATGGCTGTCATTAGCTAAACATCTCTCAAGCTGCTTCTCAGTCTCTTCCAAGGAAAAAGGATAACCAAGCGCTGTTTCACTAATCACTTGAAGTTGTGGGGCGTCTGATAGGGTTAATCGTCTGAGGGTTACTTGCACTGTCATTACTTGCTCCTTTAATTCAGTTGTCTAGCGAGCCATTCTCTGTCAATCACGGGAAAAATCGTCAGCTCTGCGATTTCCTCCAAAGAAAACCACTTTGGTAAGTACCGATTTTCTGGCATTGAGCGCTCCGCTTCTTCACCATGAATAGCCAAAGGACCAACACTTTCTTGCGACTGAATGAGAAAAATCCAACCATCTTCCTGTTGCTTTTCAGCCTTAATCGCTTCCGCAGGAACTTGGATAGCCAATTCCTCCGACAATTCCCTTAGGGCAGCTTGTCTAGGAATCTCACCAGCCTCAATACCACCGCCAGGAAAAACTAAGTAAGTCTTATCTGGCTTTATTCGCTTAATCAGAATCATAAATTGTCCTGACTTATCCAATAAAATCACACTTGCTCTCATTTAATTCACCTTTGTTTTGACAATTCCTAAGAAAAATCTGCTAACATCTTTTGAAAAACCATTCTTATCAAAAGGTGGTTTAGTTGTCATAATTTGATAGGTTTCTGAATTTTCCTGATAAAAATGGTCTGTTAATGTAAAACTGTTTTTCTCATAAAAAGCTAGTCGTCGTAATCTCTGCTCTGCATTTTCTGAAACCTCAAAAGGAGGTTCAATGGTCACAATCAGAGGCTTTCCACCAGCTTTTTCTTTTACCTTTTGTAAAATAGCGGTGCCGTAACCTTGTGACTGATGACTTTCAGCAACAGCCAGAAACAGTAAGAAATCACAAGACAGACCTTTTACGGTGTAGGAAAAACCAACTAGCTTTTCTTGGTCAAGGTAAGCAAGAAATTCTGCCTTTCTCAAGAGTAAAAACCAGTAGGGCAACCGTTCTTCCTTGGGAAAAGAGGCAAAATATAGATTTCTAATGTCTCTCGCTATTGAACTAAATGGGGTAACCGAAATGATTTTCATGCATTATCCTCAAAAACAATCTCTGGAACTTGCAAGATGATATCTTCCTTAGTAATCGCACCCTGTCTTAGAATGCGAGCCTTTTCTCCAGATAAGTCTAAAATGGTGGAATCTTGACCTGTCAAAACATGATCATCGTCATAACCTGTTACTTGATTGTCAAAATCCTTTAAAATTTCTTTGAAAACCGTGCCACTGCTCTTACCAGAAATATTGGCAGAAGGTCCAATTAAGACTTGCTGAGAACGGATGAATTCCAAGGTTTTAGGGTGATTTGGCACGCGAAAACCGACTGTAGGTAAACCTGAATTAATCCAAGTTGGAACCTTATCGTTAGCCTTTAAAATAATGGTCAAAGGTCCTGGTAAAAAAGCGTCATAGAGTTTTCTGAGATAGGGTGGCTGATTCTTAGAATAAGCTAAAATCGTCTCAAAATCAGCGACATTTAGGTTCATGGCCTTGTCTTTTGGACGCTGTTTTAGGGCATAGACACGTTCAACAGCGTATTCGTCAAGTGCTTTAGCAAAAAGGCCATAGACTGTCTCGGTAGGCAAAACCAGCGCTCCGCTTCCCTCTAAAATCTTGACGAAATCATTATCTGCCATCTAAAACCACCATTCTATCCTTGCCAAACATATCCTTTAGCACGCGCACACGGGTTTCTGGAAAAACCTTATTTAATAAAGTTGTCAAGCCCGCTCCCTGCTTGTAACCAATCTCAAAGTACAACTTCCCTTTAGGCGTTAGGTAAGCTGCGGACTGCTCAATAATCTGACGGTAAATGGCATAGCCATCTTCATCCGCAAACAAGGCAAGGTGGGGTTCCGATGATAAGACATTGCCCCCGACTTCATCTTTATCATCATAGGAAATATAAGGCGGATTAGACACGATGATATCAAAGGAACCCTCAATAGCTGAAAATACATCTGATTGAATAAAAGTCACCTCAAGTTGATTGGCTTGCGCATTTTCACGAGCAAGGCTAAGGGCTTCTGGTGAAACATCACTGGCTGTCACTTGCCACTCTGGTCGGGCTTTTTTTAGGGATAAGGCTATCACTCCGCTTCCTGTACCAATGTCTAAAACTCGCAGGTCTGCTCCGCTATTTTCCCTTAAAATCAAATCAACAAGCTCCTCTGTCTCAGGGCGAGGAATCAGTACACGGTCATCAACCGCTAACTCAAGCTCCCCAAAGTAAGCCTTACCTGTGATGTACTGAGGTGGAATTTGCTGGCTTAGTTGCTCAAAAATTCGGTGAAACAATGCCTCGTCAGCATCTGTAACAGCTTGCCGTAAATGCAAGACAAGGTCGGTCTTTGTCCATCCCTTTAAGGCTTGAAAGACATAGACCAGACCTTCTCTCTCCTCACCAAGCTGCTCAAGGCGCTCTTCTAGTTGCGCGATAAGGTTGGCGTAAGTCATTAGTTATTTAGTTTCTCCAATTTTTGTGTTTGGTCATAAAGCACTAGCGCATCAACGACTTCATCCATTTTACCAGACAAAATGGTATCTAATTTTTGAAGGGTCAAGCCAATGCGGTGATCGGTCACACGGTTTTGTGGGAAGTTGTAAGTACGGATACGCTCAGAACGGTCACCTGTACCAATGGTTGATTTACGCTCGGCATCTTGCTCATCTTGGGCAATTTGGGCAAAATGGTCAGCCACACGCGCACGGATGATTTTCATCGCTTTCTCACGGTTTTTCTGTTGTGTCCGTTCTTCCTGCATTTCAACCTTGATATTGGTTGGCAAGTGAACGATACGAACGGCTGTCGCAACCTTATTGACGTTCTGACCACCAGCACCTGAAGCGTGGTAAATATCCACACGAAGGTCTTTCGGGTCAATATCATATTCAACTTCTTCGATTTCAGGCATGATAAGAACTGTCGCCGTTGATGTGTGAACACGACCTTGACTTTCTGTCACAGGAACACGTTGCACACGGTGAGCACCTGACTCGTATTTAAGTTTTGAATAAACAGATTGACCAGATACCATTGCAACCACTTCTTTGATACCGCCGACACCATTATAAGAAGCCTCCATGACTTCAAAGCGCCAGCCTTGGCTCTCCGCAAATTTTTGGTACATGGTCAACAAGTCACCTGCAAAGAGAGCTGCTTCATCACCACCAGCTGCACCACGGATTTCCAAGATGATATTTTTATCATCATTCGGATCTTTTGGCAAGAGAAGGATTTTCAATTTTTCTTCGTAGACTTCTTTATCCGCCTTAGATTGTTTTAACTCTTCCTTGGCCATTTCCTCTAATTCAGGATCGCCTCCGGCATCCTTAATCATTTCTTCTGCGTCAGCGATGTTTTGAATAACTTGTTTGTATTCACGGTAGGCTGTCACAGTCTCACGCGTGTTCGCTTCTTCACGCGATAATTCCATAAAACGCTTCGTATCGCTCACCACATCAGGGTCAGACAACAACTCTCCAAGTTCTTCATAACGGTCTTCCACCGCCTGTAATTGATCATAAATGTTCATAATATAAGATATTAAGGGCGTTAAAAGCAAGAGAAAAATAGGAGACTGACGCCGTGTGCTTGCACACAAGGAACGTCTATCTTTTTTCCGATGCTTTTAGCCCGTATTCGATTCCTTTCTAAGATATTAATGCCGTTAAACAAGGCAACGGAAAATAGGAATCCTGACGAAGAAGCTCCTGCTTCTAGGAAGAATTATCTTTTTCCTAAGCCTTGTAGGCATATTCAGTTCCTTTCAAAAAATTATTAATTCGTTAATCGATATAAGGCAACAATCTCGTTATCTAGCTTATCCCCTGTTTCTAAAAAGCCATAAGTAAGATAACATAACTGAGCATGTGTATTCTCTGGTTCATAAGAAATCCAGAGATAGTTAGCTGTTCTCAAGGTATCCGATGCTATCCATTTTAAAATAGCATCCATAGCTAACTTAAAATACCCCTGTCCTTGAAAATTTTGGTCAAACATCAAACGAAAGAGAAGATAATTCCCTTGACTTATACCAATTTTATCATCGTAAGCAAGCATGGTGAAACCAATCAGCTTGTTATCATCATAGATAGCAAGCGGGAAAATAGCATCACCGTTTTTCTCATAGACATAAGCTTCCGCTAAGCTGACAGCATTAGGTGCTACAAACTCCTCCTGTTCTTTTGAAACCGTTAGAGATAATACATCCCAATAATTCTGTAAAGTGACATCTTTTAACTTAACAACCATCATAATTTCCCATGGAATCACTCATCAATCGGTGGATTAAAATAATGTTTTCGACAGACTGATGTATAGCTTTCGTTACCACCGATTTGGACTTGTGCCCCATCATAGGTTGGCTTACCATCTTCCATTCGAAGAACCATGGTTGCTTTTTTCTTACAATAGTGGCAAATGGTTTTAATCTCATCAATTTTATCCGCTAATAAAAGCAGGTGCTTAGAACCTTCAAAGAGCTCGTTTCGAAAATCATTTTTAAGACCAAAAGCCATCACTGGAATATCCAATTCATCAACAATACGAGCCAAATCATAGACATTTGCCCGTGTCAAAAATTGCGCCTCATCTATCAGAACACAATAAGGTTGTGGGCTCTGCAATTTAATAAAACCAAAAATATCCGTATCTGCACTGATGGGATAAGCCTCACGCTTCATCCCAATTCGGCTAGAAACGTAACCAACACCATCGCGAGTATCTAGACTTGACGTCATCAGGATAACAGGTTTCCCCTGCTCCTCATAGTTGTAGGCAACCTTGAGAATCTCAATAGATTTCCCTGAATTCATAGCGCCGTAGCGATAATATAACTGTGCCAAAACACACTTCCCACTTTCACATAGTATCCTTATTATTTTACCATAAAGAGAAAAATATAGCACTTATGGAATTAAAAAAAGAGACCGATTTGTCAAGCCCCGTCTAAAATAGACAGTGTAAAAAAGAACATTAGTTAGTAAGGTATGACTCCCTGAATTCCATAGGGGTCATACCTTTTAATATTTCTTGTGGTCTATCATAGTTATACCAGTCCATGTATTCTTTAATTTGTTGGATGAGTTCATCTCTGTTATTAGGAGGAAAGAGCCGTAAGGACTC
>NZ_CACVCC010000010.1 GCF_902729355.1 Streptococcus sp. S784/96/1
TACTTGTATTTTGAATTCAGGTGGATACTTTGTAAATTTACTTCCTTTTTTAGCCATGAGAAAAGAACCTCCTTATAAGAACAGTATAGTACTTTTTATACTGTCCATTATAAGGGGTTCTTTTCAAATCAGTCTTCTTTATTATTAATTTTAATTAGATAACACCTTGTGCTGACATTGCTTCTGCGACTTTGAGGAATCCTGCGATGTTAGCACCTACAACCAAGTTACCTGGAGCGTCGAATTCTTCTGCTGCTGCCGCTACATTTTCATAAATGTCTTTCATGATGTTATAAAGTTTGGCATCCACTTCTTCGAATGTCCAAGCTGTGCGTCCACTGTTTTGAGCCATTTCAAGAGCTGAGACGGCAACACCACCAGCGTTTGCAGCTTTCGCTGGACCAAATGATACGCCTGCTGCGTGGAAAACGTCAATCGCTTCAAGGGTTGATGGCATGTTAGCACCTTCTGCAACTGCGATAACACCGTTACGAACAAGGGCGCGTGCGTCAGCGTCATTTAGTTCGTTTTGAGTTGCACATGGGAATGCAAGGTCAGCTTTGACTGTCCAAATATTATTATCAGATGACGATGGTGTGAAATGAGCGTTTGGATGGTGTTCAATGTATTGAACGATACGAGCGCGCTCTACTTCTTTAAGCTGTTTCAAGGTTGCGACATCAATACCATTTTCATCGTAGATGTATCCTGATGAATCTGAACATGCGACAACCTTAGCACCAAGCTCGTGAAGTTTTTGGATAGCGTAGATAGCCACGTTACCAGAACCTGAGACGATAGCTGTTTTACCAGCAAAGTTTTCACCACGCGCTTTAAGCATTTGCTCAGCAAAGTAAACCACTCCGTAACCAGTTGCTTCTGTACGAGCCAATGACCCACCGTAAGTTAACCCTTTACCAGTCAAGACACCATTTTCGTAACCGTTGAGGCGTTTGTATTGACCAAACATGTAACCAATTTCACGTCCACCAACACCGATATCTCCAGCAGGAACGTCCACATCTGGACCAATGTATTTTTGAAGTTCAGTCATGAAGCTTTGTGTAAAGCGCATCACTTCAAGGTCTGATTTTCCTTTAGGGTCGAAGTTTGATCCACCTTTACCACCACCGATTGGCTGACCAGTCAATGAGTTTTTAAAGATTTGCTCAAATCCAAGGAATTTAATGATGGATTGGTTTACAGATGGGTGGAAACGAAGTCCGCCTTTGTAAGGTCCGATTGCTGATGAGAACTGCACACGGAAACCGCGGTTAACTTGAACTTGACCTTTGTCATCAACCCATGGCACACGGAAAGAAACGATGCGCTCTGGTTCAACTAATCGTTCCAAGATGTTTTCGTCGATATATTTAGGGTATTTATCAAAAACTGGCACCAATGAATCAAAGACTTCTTCAACAGCTTGTAGGAATTCAGCTTCATGTCCATTTTGTGCTTTTACTTTTTCAAAAACGCTAGCAACGTATTCTTGACCTCTTGTCATAATTTGCCTCCATTATCTAAATAATACGATATCTCACACTTTTCAAAGCCTATTGGCTCACGTTTTATAGCAATAAACGAGGTGAGAAAAATAACTACAGTAAATAGTATAAATTTTCAGAATATTTTTGTCAAGTATTTTTGAAAATTTAGCGGAAAAAATCAAAAAGTATGTCAGATTTTCTGACATACCTATGCAAATTATAGACGGATCACTTCGACTTTGTAACCATCTGGATCGGTAATGAAGTAATACTGAACATCTTTACCTGGTAATCCTTTAAGGTCTGTGACGTCATAGCCAGCAGCTTTGTGGGCTGCATGTGACGCTTCAAGGTCTTCGACACCAACAGCCAAGTGACCATAACCGTTGCCAAGTTCATAACCTGGGTGGTCATAGTTGTAAGTCAATTCAAGCTCAAATTCTTCACCTTCTGTTTGCATGTAAACGATGGTAAACTTGTGTTCTGGGAAATCCATGCGGCGGGCTTCAAAGAAAGGAAAAGCAGTTGAGTAAAACTTCAATGATTCTTCCAAGTTTTTAACACGGATACAAGTGTGTAGTAATTTCATAAAATCCTCCTAGTCATAATAACAATATTGTAAAATAATAAGAGTTTTTTGACAACTTTTCAGCATTTTTCTATAATAAAAATAAATTCATTGTATGAAATGATTGACTGTTGTGCTGAGCCGTTTGTTACAAATGTTTCTATGGGGATAACAGATTATTAGTAAGTCACCAAGATGACCGATTAAGTGTTACACCACTTTGTTATTTTAAAACATCACTAAAGGAGAAATGATGAAAACACTTTCGTTAATTATTAGCATTAGTAGTCTTATTTTAGGAATTTTCCTGTTTAACCATCCATTTGCGGCTGTTGGCACAATCGCTTCGGTGATTGCCTTTGTTATTTTTGTAACTGGGCTTAATCAGTTGCGGCTTTATTTTTATTTAACAAAAACGCATCGTTCGCTTCGTTTACTCGTAAAAGCTAGCCTTTCTACACTTGTTGGATTTTTATTGATGACCAGCTCTGCCTTTTTCCGAAGCAATCTTATTCTTTCCATGTTATCGCTATGGTTGCTTATTTTAGGGATTTCACGTTTGATGATGGGGACTAGCTCTCTACAAAATCGTAATGATAAACGGCAAACCTGGGGCATTCTTGGCATCGGGTTACTTCTCTTTATTGCACCAGTCTTTTCTTCTGTTTTTATCGGAAAATTCTTTTCTCTAATTTTTATCATAATTGGTGCTTCGACCATGCTATTGGGCAAACGACTCTAAATGATAAGAATGATATCTATATCATAATGTTCTCGCAAAAGTGTGTTGTTGCGGGAATTTTTTGTTATTGGGTTAAACGGTCTATTTCTTTTGCCAAGAGTAGACTACTAGGAGTATTGTTAACCTCTTTAGCATATTTTGGTAAATTAGGCCAATCAGTTGTAATTAGGTTTTGGAAAGCGTCTAAGACTGTTTTCAGTTTCCTATTTTTAGCGTATATTCCTACTTGGAAATAATCAGCTCGCTTGGCAAAGTCATATTGGTCAAAATCCATTGGGATAATGAGGGATGGAATCGTGTTGGCAATAGCTTTGTAGAAAATCCCTGCTGCTCCATGGTGAATCACATAGTCTATATTGGGCAGATAAGTATCGTAACATGATTTTAATATTTTGTATGTTAAAAACATGAAATCACCACTATTAATCAGATACAAAAAAACTCAAAATGACTGCTAAAAAAGTATGTCTGTTTATCAGTCATGTGACTATTTTTACAGACATACTTTTTTGTATAGGCTACCTTATCTTGCGTATCAAACCTTTAATATTTCTTTAGAATCTTAATAATGGTTATTCCTTTTTGTTTGGTTTAGACAGACTAAAAGCAAGTTTGCTCATCATCAGTAAACCTAAACCAACTAAGACATTCCAAAATGCTGATTCTCCTCCTGTTTTAGGTAATTTTCTGCTAGTGGAGAGTTGAACTGGTAATTCGGATGTTTTACGGTAGTTCACTTCTTGGCTAAGATTCATTTTTGGAGCATTTATCTGATACTGCTCTTGTTCTTGAAGTGCTGATTCGTTATGAGTATCAGTGGTTTCTGAATCTGATTGGATGTCCCGTGCTTTTTGAGCCCCAGCATCTTCTGTACTAATTTTTGGTATTTTATTAGTAGTTTTAGAGTTGTCTTCGTGGTTTGTTTTTGGCAATTGTTCTTCTAATACCGTTACTGTAAACTCTTTTTCTACTGATTGTCCATACTGATCTTTCAAAATGACTTTAAAGGTTACTTTTCCTTTTTTGCCGTATGCAATAGGGACGCTCCAGCTAGCGGTAATACCTTCAGGTAATTCCAAGAGACCGTTCAAATCATAAGTTTCAGAAATGTTGATTGTTTCTTTTCTCAATGTTGCGTTCAGGTGTTTATCGCTTATCACTGTAAAGGTGAAATCTTTTTCATTGACTTTACCATTTCTAAACAGTCTGACCCTAGCGGTTACTTGCTCTGGTTTTGAACTATCTGGAACTGTAATCGGACGAATTAGAGTAGCGCTAACATCCTTAGGTAAATTTAAAATCTGTGTGATGTCATTAAGCTCATCTTTTTTGAAAATTTGTTTAGTCAACTCGGCTGTGATAGATGAGTCTTGGTTAGAGGCTAGTTTAGCGGTTAAAACTTGGGTTGTCTGGCGACCAAAAATGTCTGTTAAGACAATTGTTGTTGTGACTTCACCCTTATCACTAATTGAAGTTTCAAGAATGTCAACCTTAGCATGTTTAGGAACATCAATCAGTTCAGTTATCGTTGTCAACTCATCTGCTGTGATGACTTGTTTTTTCAATGTCGCTGTTAGATCAAATGGTTTTTCACCGATGATGTGTGTTTCTTCTGTAACATTTCCGGCCTTATCAACTGCTTTAATCCGAACGACATAAGTATTAGGGGCTTCTTCCAGTTTATAATAGCTCAAAGGCTTTTCGCTGTCAAAGTCAAACGGTTTACCATTGATGGTGATGATGTTGTTAGGGGCTGTTTCGTCCCAACTCCAAATATTGTCCTCTAGTTCGATTTCAGGAATATCCGTTTCAGCCATCGTTGGCTTTAAGTTGGTTTTAATTGTCGGAGCTTGATTATCCTCTTTAACTGTTAATCTGATTGTTCTCGCATTTTCTTGGTCATCCATCAGTTTGATTTTGATTTCATCATCTTCTTTAACAGCTAATTCATGTTTGAACGGTTTTTCGTTATCACCCTCTTTTTGGTATTGGTAATGGGTTGCGATATTGTTGCCGTTTACGGTTAAGACCCATTTGGGGCCGTTATCTGCGACGGTTCCCTCCAAAACAACACGTCCATTTCGAGCATAGATAGTGCCGTCGATACTAGTTAATGCACCATCAGCCATATTGTCTTCGTCATCGTATAAATCAATCTGATTTTTCAACTGCAAGCGTGGCGCGTGCTCATCGTAGTAGAGGATATTGCCTTCTTCCATGACTAATTTATCGTCTTTATCGTAAATTTTGATATTGATGATGTTAAAGCCTTCTTTGATGAGGACGGGAAAGTCGTCGTAGTGGTATTGCCCAGTTGCTTCGAATCGTTTGCTAAATATTGGAGCATAGTCTTTTGATTGTCCCATCTCGGGATCTGTCGCACTCTTGTTGGTTGTAGTTACGACAGCATAGTGCCCTTCTTGGATAGCCATATTCAAATCATAATAAAGCTTCCCATCTTCTTCGTCAATCTTGCTTCTTCCGGTATATTTACCATACATAGCCCAGTTGAACATGTTGATGTAGGCAGGTTGGTCTTCAATCTCTTTTTCTTCATGGGGTTCTGACTTGATATCCTGATCAAAGAGGGATTTTATGGCTTCGTCTAACAGTGACAATCTACGGTGAGGTTCGTCTTTCTCTTTGTTTAGAATAAATTCTTTTTCTTTCGATGGGTTGCCGGCAAAGTCCATAGCTTGCACTCTCAACCGATAAGCGTCCAATTTATCAACATCTTTGATTTCATAGGTATTCTCTGCGACTTTATCAACAGAAACACTTTTGCCGTCTGCCATGGCAAGTACTTTCCAAATCTTATGATTATCGGTGGTTTTGATGGTAACTTTGCTCTTGTCCTCATTCAGTTCAGCAGTCATGGTAGGGTCAGTATTATCTATCCTAAATGGCAGGTACATTGTTTGAACCGGAGATGAGTCATGGATTTTGGTTCGAATACGGTAGTAATATTGTCCCTCTGGAACCTCCTCATCATCAGCTATTTCAGGATTATAGACTTTCCCTTCCCACCTGAGGTCGGACTCTATTGCAGCATTTGCAGCGTTAGCATGGTTAGCCTCGGTCAACGTGCTGTAGAATAATTTGCGTTTGAAATGTCCTGTTTGAACAACTTGTAGCACCTTGCTACTCTCTTCTTTTCCATCAACGATGGCCACTTCGTAATCACGAACATTTCTCAAGAATGATAAACGAGGCACAACGTTCCGGCTGCTTGCTTCAGAAGTATCACGGCGGTTGGTAAAGGCGATGTTATCAGGGTTTGGAACATCACCTTTATTTTCTACACCTTTTTCAAGATAGCTAACAACATTATGACCTTTTCGGCCTTCGTAGGCTGTGAAAAGTCCAGTTAGCCCGGCTTGGTTAGATTTCTCCCATCTAGGGGCATCAATCGCAGGCTCAGCACTCCAATCGCCCTTGAAGCCAAAGTAAGGTAAGGAGAGTTCAGGATGAGTTTTATCTTTTGGTACAAAGTAAATAAAGCCTTCAACAAAATCATCTTTAACCTGTCCAGTTTTCAGTTTGAAAGTGACAGTTGCAGAACTATTTGGTTGAATTAGTACCTGGTGGTCACTGGTTAACTCCCCGCCATCAACTGCTATAGGGTGAACTTCGTTAATATGTTCTGTAAAGTTTCCTGCCTCATCTTTAGTGAAAATGGAACTGGTGGCTTCGCGCTCAGTTTTGGTTTTCTTGATAACAGTCTCAGACAGAACTTTACTGTGTTTGATGTCAAATTGTTGCGCAGTATCTCCAAAATTGTATAGGGTTGCGGTAAATGTCACCTCATCAGATTTGATTTCTTTCAAGGTGACAACGCCTTTTTTGCCTGTTCCAGTTGCAAATACTTTAGTGGATAAAGCGGCATCAGCATCAACTAGACCAGCACCTTGTACTCTTGGAGAGTATTCCAAATCACCAGTAGTTGAACCGAGATCTTTTAGAGGCTTAGCAGTGTTCATGAGCAAGAGCTTGTTAAGTTCTACATTTGAAAATTCTTTGTAAAATCCTAGACGTTCTTTGCTACCAGTGATGCCTTTAATTTTATCGGAAAGGAGCGCGCTGACTCCTGCAACATATGGAGATGACATAGAGGTTCCTGACATCACACCGTAACTGCCATCGTTGAAAGTCGAACGAATGTCTTGACCTGGAGCGACTAAATCAGGCTTAAGCTCTAAATCGCTGGTCGGTCCCCAGCTAGAAAATCCTGCAATGCGGTCATGTTGTGAGAGCACATAGGGTGATTTTTCGGTAGTGAATCGAAGTTTGATGGTTTTTGTATCACCGATATTGGCGATTGGTTTGACTAATTGTTCACCAGCTTTCCCAGAAACTGAGACATACCAAAAATCAGAAGTTCTAATATGTTCGTAGGACGTAATGAATTTATCTCGATAATCTTCACGGCTAGCATGTAGAGGAGCATTGATCAGAATAGCCCCAATAGCTCCAGCATCTTTTAGACGTTCAGCTTTTTTATAAACAGCATCTTCACCACGATAGATTAAGGCAACCTTTCCTTTAAGCTTGTCTCCTAGTGTTTCAACATCTTTTTGCGTAGCAAGGTTAGCATTAACCAGTTCAACAGTCTGTTCCTGTCTTGGTTTGAGGTCTTGGGTGGCTTTTCCGACATTCCAATGTGGGTAAGATTCCCCATCGACAATCATGTTTTCTGCGTACAGCACCTTGTTTTGAACAGCTCCAACGCCGATAGCTTGAGGAGTTGCTGCAAGAGCAACCATGGCGGCACTATCTTTCATCGCTAAACCACGGTTAGCATAATGGTCATAGGTGCTACTAGAGGTAGAAGAGGAGTAATTTCCGATTGAGGAGACAATAACCACCCCTTTATCCACCGCATTTTTGATTGTTTCACCATGGATATCTCCAGGTAATCCAGACCCCTCAAGTCCCAGGCTTAAGTTAACCACATCTGCCCCGTGTTCAACGGCATCATTAATCGCGTGATCCACTGCATCGTTTGCTCCTGGCGAGATTTTTTGAGTACTGTCAGAAAAGGTTTTGTAGCCAAGCAGTTGCGCATTGGGAGCAACACCGATAACACCGTTAGGATCTTTACTATTTCCTGCTAAGATACCTGCGACATGTTGTCCGTGAGGGTCTGGAACGTCATCCCTTAGTCGAAAATTCCCCTCAGTATAGTTATAACCGTGAGGAATTTTAGCGGTAAAGTCGGTGCTCCCGTCTTTTTTCTCAGACGGTGTTAGTTTGCTAGAAGAAACAGCGTCATCGTCTAATCTCAAGTCTGGATGACTGGTATCGACTCCTGAATCAACCAGTGCGATAATTTTACCCCGCCCATCAACATGGTGTTTTTGACGAACATCTTTCAACTCTTCTAACGCCTCTTTCAATGGTGCTTGATCAGAAGAGACTGTATTTAATTCTGACTCTTCCTTGTTCGGAGTATTAGCTTGTCCAATCTCGTTATTGATCAGAGGTTGTTCAACTTCATCAGCCCATGCCACGGATGTGCTAGCGCATCCGATTACAACAGATGTTGCAACTGCAACAGATATTTTTTTATTCATGATATTCTCATCTTTCTAAGTACCTCCATTCACAGAATAAATTAAGATGATTAAGATTAAAAATTAAGAATTAAATTCCCTTATTCACAACAATTTTATTAAGGCTATTAAAACGAGGGTCTCTTAATTAGACGGTATTGTTCTTCTTTGTGCAGTGTTTTATGACATTTCTTCGGAACTAGAGGGAATAGAGCTAAGCTCAGAAAATATAGCATAATTGTTTACTGGAGTTAAGAAGGGACATATCGTTGAATGAAGAGTCAATGTTCGCCAAAGAAAATCACAATCAGGACATATTTCAGATCAAAGACTGCATATTAAATAGATGTTTTGCATAAAAACTACCCCAAAAGCTTATGCGAACAGTGTTCTAATAGTCTCAATGAGATCAAAGATAAATAGAGCCAAAAGTTACCTCTCTAAGTAATAGCAAGTGCAGCACTCAATTGATATTGCTTAGAAAGTGACTAACTTTTATGCAGGGAATCTGCCTTCTCTAGTTGTTCTCGTGATCTAGATTTAAGGTGTGAATATCGGATACAATCATATTTTACTAAGAAGTTATTTAAATTGTCAAATTTAAATATTTCACTGCTGTATCTGTAGAAATAAGTCAATAAATTGGGTAATTTGTGTAGATTTCCGAACTCTCACTGAAAAAATAACTTCCATAGATTAATAGGGAAACAAAAAAACAAGGATTCCTTCTAAAATTTAAGTAGATTCCTCGTTTTTGGGCTTAATTTTGATTGACTGGTTTCATATTAATCACAAAGATTGATAATGTATCTTATAACATGTAAAAAACAATGGCGATATATTGTAAGGCTGAAGCAAGCAAAATGAAAAGGTGCCAAATCATGTGGAAATAGGGTTTCTTCTTAGCGTAGAAAATAGCTCCAACGGTATAAGATAGTCCTCCTGCTAACATCAGTGCCCAAAAGATGGGACCTGTTTGTTGCAGGATGGCAGGTAGGATAAAGACGACCAACCATCCCATGATAAGATAGAGGGCTAAACTAAATTTTTCATTGATGCGCTTGGCAAAAATTTTGTACAAAATTCCAAAAATTGTGATCCCCCATTGTAAAACGATTATGGCATAACCTAACCAACCATCCAACAAGGACAAGGCTACTGGAGTGTAGGAGCCAGCAATTGCAATGTAAATCATACTGTGATCAATGATCCTCAGAACGTATTTATGGGTCGAGCCATAGGACATGGAATGGTAAATCGTTGACGATAAAAACATTAAAAAGAGGCTAATCACAAAAATAGACATTCCTACCGCAGCTCTCAAATGGTAGGCATTATATGCGTGAATGGCCGTAATTGGCAATAAGGTGAGCATGGCAACAGAACCAATTGCATGAGTGACACTATTAGCCACTTCCTCGCCAAATGAGAGTTGTTTACTGAGTTTTAACGTTCTAGTCATTGTTTTGTCCTTCCATTTCTAAGGTTAATAGCCGAGCTTTGTAATAGAGTTTTAGAGCGTCGCAGGCTGTCTTGATCACCTCAGGAACGTCCCTGTCCGCCTCATTCATGCAAGACGCAAAATCATCGTACATCTCCTGAGAAGAATAAGTTTGCTGCAAGAGGTTAAGGGCTTGACTGATTTCCTGAATGGAAAAGACGTTTTTTAAGAAGGTAATGGCAATCAAGCGAGCCAACTGCTTCTTCTGATATTTTTTCTTAATCGGCTTATCTACATAACCGTGTTTGACATAGTTATTAACCATGGATGCTGTTAACCCTTTATCAGTTAGGCTTGTCTTAACTTGGGTCAATTCATTGACCATCAACAACACTTGATCTAAATAAAGATCAAGATTGGGGAGTTCATGCCAATAAGGAATTTTTGTCATGATATATCCTATCTAGTTTTGATAACTAGATTATACCATTTTATAAAAAAGGTGCAAGAAAAAAGTCGCTAATGAACGACTTTTAGAGCTTTAAAGGCTGTGGGCTTATTTCATCTGATGGCTGTAAAGTAAACTTAGCATACCAGTTAACGTAAAGCCTATTCCAATCCAAAGGAAACTCCAAGGAGAAATACTTGCAGACCAGAGGGTCATGGTCAGAGTTCCTAACGGCATGAGTATGATAGCCACGGTATAGATGGTTGAAATCACGCGTCCCATATAGGCCTTTTCAACGCGCTGTTGAACTTGACTGAAAAAATGGATATTGAATATTGCCATACTGGCTTCAGACAGAAGGTTGCCAGCATAAGATAGGTAAACTGGTAATTCTAGCACAGCTGCAAGTCCAATAATGCAAATACCAAGGCCGCTTATCATTAAAAAAATAAGCATATTGTGTGTCTGATTTGACACTTTTCGAGCTAAAACAGCTCCGATTAAAGCTCCTATGGCTGCCATTGTTAGTAAAGTTGCATAGGCAGTGTCGTGGTTAAGGATTTGATTGCTAAAAGGTAATAGAAAACCTAACATAGCCGCAAATATATTAACCAGAGAAGCGATTAGAAGGAGAAAGAAGACGTCTTGCTTTCTGCAAATATAGGTAAAGCCTTCCCAAATATCACTCAAAATACCTTTAACATCAATCGTTTCTGCTCTGCTATTCTCCTTAGAAGCATCAGGTTGATGGATGAGATAAAGTGCGAGAAAGGATAGCAAAAAAGTGACGCTATCAATGACTAAGGTCATGCGGATACCGACGCATTTTAAAATCCAATAGGCTAATAGCGGGGCAGAAACCTTGATGATTTGGACAGCAGTCTCTAAATCCGAATTATAACGGACCAAATTATTTTTGTCGACAATTTCTGGGACGTAGGCCTTGTATGATGGACTTGAAAAGGATGATGAAATCGCTAATATCACATTAACACCAATAAGGGCATAAAGCATGGCTGTCTGATTTGGTAGAAAGGCGACGAGCAAGCAGACAACTGCTCCTAGCCCATCCGTCCATAATAAAATTTTTCGTCTGCTAAAACGGTCAGAAATGGCACCACCAAATGGATTGAGGATAATTGACACCAATAACTCAGCGATTTGATAAATCCCTAAAAATTGTTGCCCTATGGTTCCCATTGTCGCCATAAAGGTTGTGTTGCCATAGTCGAAAAGAACATCACCAAGTTTATTGATGGCACGGCTAAGTAAGAGTTTTACCGCATTTTGATTCATAAAAATGACCTCCTAAAAATGATAGTTCTAGTCTATCGTCATTTTAGGAGGTTTTGATATTATTTGTAAATATGGGAATACTTTTCGAGTTGACGTTTCAAGTGCTCTTGGTAGGTTTCTTGATGATAAGTAGCTCCTATCCAGTCAAAAATTTGAACTACTTGCCTCATTTGCTACTCACCAGTTTTATCCCCTGAAGCATAGGCTAGCAAACCTTTAAAATAAAGCTGGAGAATACGGTGATAGGCATTACGCTCATTGTCCAACATGGGCATCAGTTTGTCGTGATAATGCTTCGCAGCTGTTAAATCTCCCCTGTCAATACAGATTTCGATAACATTAAGTAGCGTCGCTTCGATAAGATTTCGGTGGGTCGCAATATCTTGGTAAAGTTCTTTACGCTGCAAGACCTCATCAACTAGTCGATACATATAACTTGTTTCATAAAACTTAAAGAGATTGCCAATCAAAATCAATTCAAAAATGGTCCAATTCTCAGTGCAAAAGAGGTGATCACTGACTTGGTCTAGGTCTTCTTGTCTCATCTGACGACTAGGGTTCAAATCACAAATCATCCCACGGAATAAAATAGCATTGAGGCGTGCGACCTTGTTTTCTTGGTCTGCTAATACTTTGTTTTCCTCAGCGACAACCATTTGCTCTAACCGTTTAATGTCTTTACGGTAATGAGCGCGTGCTAGTTGTGACATGAGCTTAATCTGTTCGGCACGCTCATAGTGATTGACTCGCCCCATAAATTCATCTGGTGTCACATTGATTTTTTCTAAGGCATCGAAAAATTTAGTCACGGATAAGTCTGACTCCTCACGCTCAAAGCGGGATAATTGTGAAACCGATAGACCGTCTCCAGCAACTTGTGATAACTTCATTTGCCTATCTAAGCGAAAGGTTCTAAAAATGTCTCCGTAATGTGTCATGTCACCTCCATTGACTAGGCTATCAACAGCCTAATGTCCCATTTTAAACGCTTCTCTTACTCCACCTGCTCGCTCAAGGTCTCCCATTCTTCCATTAAGACCAGTTGTTCTTCCTGAATGGCGTCTAATTCTTTTTGGAGGTCAGCGAGTTGACCGAGATCGTTGGTTGTTAGCATGTCATCATTGATAGCCGTCTCCCGTTGCTCAATGACGTCAAGGCGTCCTTCGATTTCTGCGATGCGTCTTATGAGTTTGCGGAGCTCTTTTTGGTTGGCTTTTTGGCTTTGATAATCGCTGGCACCAGCTGATGGAAGATCTTCTATAACAGCGATATCTTCGCTTGCTAGTCTTACCAACTCCTCCTGCTCTGCTTTTTTCTCCAAATAATAATCGTAATCACCGAGGTATAGGGTTGCGCCAGTTTCAGAGATTTCAAGGACTTTGCTTGCAATTCGGTTAATGAAATAACGGTCATGGCTGACAAAGAGGAGGGTGCCATCAAAGTCAATCAAGGCATTTTCGAGGACCTCTTTACTATCGATATCTAGGTGGTTGGTCGGCTCGTCTAGGATGAGGAAGTTGTTATTCTGCATGGACAATTTGGCGAGTAATAGACGCGCTTTTTCTCCGCCAGAAAGCATGCTAACGGCTTTTTTAACGTCATCTCCTGAAAAGAGAAAGGCTCCCAGACGGCTTCTAATGTCAAGCTCTGGAGTGGTTGGAAAGTCATTCCAGAGTTCATCAAGGACGGTGTTGGCCGGTGTCAGGGATGATTGAGTCTGATCGTAGTAACCTACCTCGACGTTTGCCCCATAGACTGCTTCTCCTTTGATAAAGGGAAGCTTACCGATGACCGATTTGATAAAGGTGGTTTTACCGATACCATTTAGACCGACAACGGCAATAGCATCCATTTTCTTAACATCGAGTGAGATGGGTTCTGCCAAGATGTCCCCGTCATAGCCAATCGCTGTGTCAGTAACCGTTAAGACCACATTTCCAGAGACTTTGTCCGAATGGAAGGTCATGTTGGCTGATTTTTGCCCTGCTGTTGGTTTGTCAAGCCTTGTTATTTTCTCAAGCTGTTTCCGTCTCGCTTGCGCACGTTTGGTGGTTGAGGCGCGGACGATATTACGCTGGACGAAGTCTTCTAACTTTGCAATTTCCTTAGCTTGTTTTTCGTAATTTTTTTCCTCGGTCGCTAATTTTTCAGCTTTAAGGTCCATGAAAGTTGAGTAGTTCCCAACGTAGCGATCCAGGCTATGTGGATTGAGGTCATAGGTGATTGTAGCCACCTTATCCAAGAAATAGCGGTCGTGGCTGACGATAATCAGTGCCCCTTGATAATTGACCAGATAATTTTCCAACCAAGCAATGGTGTCAATGTCTAGGTGGTTGGTCGGTTCGTCCAGAACGAGTAATTCAGGTTTTTCAAGTAGCATTTTAGCGAGGGCAAGGCGCGTGTTTTGGCCACCAGATAGCTCTGAAATGGTCATGTGCCACATGCTCTCATCAAACTTAAAGCCGTTTAAAATCGCTCGGATATTACTTTCATAGGTAAAACCACCATGCAGACGAAAATCCTCAGATAGCTTATCGTAATCTGTCATCAGTTTATCAAGGTCTGAACCGACAACTTCTGCCATTTGTTCTTCCATACGGCGCAGTCGTTTTTCATCTTGCCTAAGGTCATCAAAAACGTGTAGCATTTCATCATAGATGGTATTTTCTGAGACAAAGCGACTGTCTTGGGCAAGATAAGACAAACTCAAGTCACGTTTGGTATTGATCTCCCCAGATGTTGGCGCTTCTTCACCGACTAAGATTTTCAGCAGTGTCGATTTCCCAGCTCCATTTCGTCCAACAAGGGCAATGCGATCACGCTCGTCAACTTGAATATTGATATTATTAAAGAGAACGTCTCCCGAGAAGGAACGTTCTAACTTGTTTCCACTTAAAATAATCATGCTTTTAGTTTACCAAAAAACAAGGAAAAAATCATGGGTTTGTTGAGGAAAAAAGGGATAAAAATTAGTCTAAAGCAGAAGAGCTCAAACCTATTTTTTCTGTATTTTAGTTAATCAGCTAGCCAATCGCTTTTTAAAAGGCCGTAGCAAATATAATCATAAATCTTACCCTTTACTTTCATAGCTTGCCTAAAAGTACCTTCATAGCTCATGCCAGCTTTTTCAATCACACGACCAGAAGCAATATTTTCAGCTAAGAAACCTGCAACAATACGGTCAAAGTCTGCTTGGTCAAAGAGAAAATCTATAACAGCAGCTAGAGCCTTAGTCATCACACCTTGGTTCCAATATTGTTTACTGAGAATGTAGCCAATTTCAGCTTCGTTGACATTGGTTCGTATGGAGACAACACTGATGTCACCGATCACGACTGTCGGATTATCATGCAGGGTTATCGCCCACCGAAATACCTCGCCTGATGAATAATCCTTCACGCGCTCAGTCAGAAATTCTTCTGTATCAGCTAGCGTCTGATGAGTCTCCCAAGGAACGTACTGAGTATTTTCAACATCAGAAGCCCAATTCTGAAACATGGCTTTAGCATCTTCTAATCGCCACCGTCTCAAAATGAGCCGGTTTGTTTTGATTGTCTGGGTACCAATAGGCTTCATAAGGATTCCTCCAAGAAATTTTAGTCTATTTTACTATAGAAACACCGAGTTGTAAATGAACATATATCAATAAAATGTGGTTTTAAATTATCGTTTTCGAGCTTTTTGTATTGTTTACTCTCTCTTCCTATGTTACAATGATCTAGTAAGTTTACTTACACAGAGTAGATGATTCGCGTTAAGTGTGTGTGAATGGGATGTTGTCGCACAACGAAGCCTTATGGCGCGGTGAATCATTGCATCCGCTGTTAATCAAGAACGCTTGATGTAACAGCTCCAATAGAAAAGGAGCCTTTTTAATGAAAACTTTTTTCAAATTGCCTAAACTGACCACGCAACGCCTCGTAACGTTAGCAATGTTAGTTGCCATTGCCTTTGTCATCAGTCAATTTGACATTCGCATTATTCCTAATCAGTTACAATTTACCTTTACATTCTTGGTAAATGCTGTTATTGGGGCTATTGCTGGTCCAATCTGGGGCTTTTTTAGCCTTGCTATTCTAGACTTATCTACTATTTTTCTGTCACCAGATGCAGCTAATTTCTTGCCAGCTTGGACATTGATGGAAGCGACTACGGGTCTTCTCTACGGCCTTTTATTTTATGGAAAAGAGCTGAGCTGGACATCTAAAAAGAATTGGATTTATGTCAGTCTTGCCATATCAATCATCATGTTATTCAGCACCTTTATCATGACTCCATTGCTGTTACAAATTTACTTTAATTATGGATTTGTAGCACAGTATATCGCTGGTCGATGGTTGAAAATCTTTGAACTTCCTATTCGTATCATCGCCACTATGGCCATTCTCCCACAATTACAACGTATCCCTGAATTGCGCAAATTAATGGGACTAACTAAATAAACAAATAAAGAGCGTTCATCCCCGCTCTTTTTTCGTTTAATCCTGCCAGGTGTCTTGATTCTCTTTGAATTTCTTCAATAATTGTAGCCCATCAGATGTGATATAACCTTGTACCTTAGCCACCTTGATTAACTCAGTGTAGTTAGATAGGGTGACCAACTTGACCTCTGCTTCTTCAAAGTTTTTAGCTGCCTTTGGCAATTCATAAGTGAAGATAGCTGCTACACCAAGCACATCGGCGCCTTCACGTTTAGCAGCTGCAACAGCATCAAGCACTGACCCACCAGTTGAAATCAAGTCCTCAATGATGACCATTTTTTGACCTTTAACCACGCGCCCTTCAATCTGATTTCCTGCTCCGTGATCTTTTGGTTGGCTACGGATATAGGCAAACGGCAAATTCATCTTATCAGCAATAATGGCACCGTGAGGAATACCCGCTGTCGCTGTTCCTGCAATCACTTCCACTTCTGGGAAATGTGCTTTGATCTGTTCAACAAAGCCATTTTCAATGAGTGTGCGTGTTTCGGGATAAGACAACGTAATACGATTGTCAGTGTAAATCGGTGACTTGATACCAGAAGCCCAAGTAAACGGCTCCTCAGGTTTCAAATAAACTGCCTTAATATCCAATAAATCTGATGCGATTTGCGCTGCTAATGTCATCATTTCTCCTCCTCTAGCATCTCAATGCTTGATGTAAAGTATTGTTCGATAAAATAAGTCTGTGACTGAATAGCTTCAAGCGTTAGATTTTCTCCTGGAGAGGTTAGTATCCATTTGTCTTCCACATCATCTTTACGATGAATGATGGCCACCAATTCTCCGAAAAAAGTCGTCAAAGGCTGTGAAACATGCTGAGAGATAATGTAAACATCTTGCTCCTCACCATCTCCTGCAAACAATTCAGGAATGTAGCCATAGTTAACAGGATAGCTATTTCCAAAATGATCTCGAAACCCCATAGGTCTATCAATGATGACCTGATAACTCTTTCTAACCATTCCACTCTTCCTTAATCGCTTGGTAAGCCGTCACAGGATCCTCTGCCTGTGTAATCGGTCGTCCTACAACGATATAGTCTGAGCCGATGATTCTCGCTTCGCTTGGTGTCATGACGCGTTTTTGGTCGCCAATAGCAGAACCACTAGGACGAATCCCTGGTGTTAGGCAGACGAAGTTGCTTGATGTAGCAGTTTTGATGGCTTCAACCTCATGAGCTGAGCAGACGACACCATCTAGACCTGCTTCTGCTGTTTTACGAGCGTAGTTGAGGACAGAATCTGTTAGACTGGTCTGAATATTTTGGTCAGCCTGCATTTGTGCTTCAGATGTTGATGTTAATTGTGTCACGGCAATCAAGATTGGTCCTTCTCCCAACCCTTCACGCGCAGCCTGCATCATCTCAACGCCGCCAGCCGCATGAACATTGGTCATATCAACCCCCAATGTTGCCAGCACAGCCATTGCGGAACGCACCGTATTGGGAATATCATGCAGTTTCAAATCAAGAAAGATTCTGTGACCTAGTGACTTGATATAGGTCACAATGTCAGAACCACAGGCATAGTAGAGCTCCATCCCCACTTTGACAAAGAGCTTTTCCTCCTTAGGAAATTGGGCTAGAAATCCCTTAACATCCTCAAACGTTGGGAAGTCAAGGGCAATAACAGGACGATTTTCTCGCATGGACTAGGTTTCCTTTCTACAATAAAAAACCTGTCCCAGAGAGACAAGGTTTACGCCACAATAGACCTAAAGCGACACCAGCTTTAACTCTTTTTCTTTGTCGTACGACCAATCCTCAGAAAGGTCACCTTGTCAACCTCTCTGGATTGACTTAAAGGTTAATTTACTAAATTATAGGTTAGTTTTTGAGGAAAGTCAAGAAAAAATGTGAGATTAAACTATTTTGCGAAACCATTGGGCAATGCGATACCTTGTCAGCAAAGTCAGCAATATCAGAATTGCCAGACAAGGAAATACGAGGTGAATTCCGAGAGAAAACCACGTAGTTGTATCGACTAAATTTAGCGAGCCTAGAATAATGTCGTCTCTAAACCAAGGAGCAACAAAACAGTAATCTTTTGATAATCTTCCACGATATGAGCTTGTAAAATACTATCAAAAATCACGACAGCTAATAAGAGAAACATGCTGATAAATTATAGTTTCAACCCGAACTGCATGGATTTATTAGGACATCATAAAAAACTCTAATGGACAATCGTTTTATCAGAAGCCATTTTTTTATTTATACCTTTCTCACATATACTATACCATGTTTATCACAAAATACAAACGATTACAAGACTGTGTGCAAAAAAGGAGCCCGTTCCTAAGAACGGATCCCCATTAGTCTAGTTAACCATTTTCTCTGCATCTTTGAGTTTAACAGAGACAATCTTAGACACTCCTGATTCCTGCATGGTAACGCCATAAATACTATCAGCAGCTGCCATTGTCCCTTTTCGGTGGGTCACAACGATAAATTGACTATCTTTGTCAAAGCGATTGAGGTAATCGCCAAATCGTTTCACATTTGCTTCATCAAGGGCGGCTTCAACTTCGTCCAAAATCACAAACGGAATCGTTTTAACGCGAATAATTGCAAATAGCAAAGCTAGGGCTGATAGTGCTTTTTCTCCACCCGACATGAGATTTAATGACTGAATTTTTTTACCTGGTGGTTGCACAGAAATTTCTACTCCTGCTGTCAATAAATCTCCCTCTGTCAAGATAAGATCAGCAGTCCCTCCTCCAAACATCTGGGTAAATGTTTGCTTGAAGCTTTCGCGAATGGCTTCAAACGTTGATTTGAAACGCAGTTTAACTTCATCATCCATATCATGAATTGTATCCAGTAGCAAGTTTTTAGCGTGAATCAAATCATCTCTCTGCGTACTTAAGAAAGTTAAACGTTCAGAAACGTCATCATATTGGGCGATAGCATCCAAATTGATTGGACCTAATACTTTGATTTGACGACTGAGATCGGAAAGGTTTTGACGCGCTAAAGCTAGATTTTCCAGTGGATTAGCTTGAATTTTAGCTTCCTCAAAACTCATCTGATAGTCTTCGGTTAATAAACGTGCAAAGCTCTGCAATTTTTCAGAGAGATTAGAAATCTCAGCCTCCAGTTGTGCTTGCTGACGAATCAATCCTTCATTTTTATGACTTGCTTTTTGTAATTGTTCTTCTATATCCTCGAGACTTGCTTCACAGTCTTCAACTTCAAATTTTAGGCGAATCAAAGCTTGTTCAGCTTCAGCGTGGCGCCTACCGGCTTCTTCTAATTGTTTTGACAGAATCGGCAATTGCTCTGTATCAATAGTTGAAGGCGCAGCAGTTATCCAATTTTCCAAAGTAACGATTTCTTGATCTAAAGAGCTAATTTCAGATAAGATACGATTAAGGTTTGCTCGTTCAAAACGCTCTTCACTCATGTACTCTCGTTCTTCAAGACGATATTGCGATAACTGCTGATTGAGTTCGGTCACCTTAGCAGTGATACTATCTTTATCTCTCTTGATTTCTGATAAATTATCAGAAACTTGTTTTTTCTCTTTTTCAATAGCTAAAAGCTGTGCTAATAAGTTCGATTTTTTTTCTTCTAATTCATGAGTGGCTTCTTGATCTGATTGGTTCTGAAGAGCTGTGCATAGCTTACGAACTTGTTCTAAGCGCTCTGATACTTGCTTATAGGCAAACTGGGTAGTCTGTTCTGATAATCTAGCTTTTTCTCCAGAATCTTTAATTTTGACAAGTTTGTCCTCGGCCTCGCGAAGTTCTTTTTGACTCTCTTCAACGATTTTTTCCTGTTGGCGTAAGCTATTTTGTAATGAAGATAATTCTTGCTCTAAAGCATCTAACTCAGGTTTAATAAAAGTCGTTGAATTTTGACGATTAGAACCGCCAGCAAAAGAGCCTCCTGGACGAATTTCAGAACCATCAAGTGTTACCAAACGAACTTGGAAATTGACTAAGCGAGCTGCTGAATTAGCATGATCAATGGTCTCAAAAATAGCCGTTGTTCCCAACAGATTTTCAAAAATAGTAGTTAATCTTGGTTCAAAAGTCACTAAATCATTCGCAAATCCAAGAAATCCATTGGCTGTTTCAAGTTTTTGTCGATTAAAACCTGAAACTTCACGGGATTTAATCGTCGTTAGAGGTAGAAATGTTGCACGTCCAGAGCGATTTTTTTTCAAAAAATCAATACCAGCTTTTGCAGAAGCCTCATTCTCAACAATGATATGTTGACTAGAACCACCAAGAGCAATTTCGATAGCTGTTTGGTAAGTCGTCTCAAATGTCAAGTGTTCACTAACAGCACCGATAATGCCTCCAATCTGAGAGGCGTTTTGCAACACTGCCTTAACGCCAGCAAAAAAGTTGCTGTGATTTTTTTGAATGGCCAAAAGAGACTGCTGACGCGCTTCCTTGTTTTTAACTTGGTCTAATAAGTCAAACATCTTTTGTTGCTGAGTTTGGTAATTGTGTTGAATGTGTTCAAGCTTTTGAGCAACTGTCTGATATTCTATTAAAAGTGTTTGGACCTGATTAACAATTTCTTGGTGCGCATGTTTTTTTAGCTCTTCATCCTCTTCAAGATCTGCTTTTTCAGCTAAAAGTCCTGCAAGTTCAGTTGATTTACTTTCGAGAGCTTGAATTCTATTATCAATTTCAGCTTGTGTGGATGTCAGTGCATTAGAAAGGTCAGCTTCTTTTTCCATGAGCTTGACAAAGTCTTCACGAAGATTTTCTATTAATTGATCTGGATCCGTCGAAAATTTTTCTAGTTGAGACTCTATAGAACAAATTTCAGATTTTTTGATATGCAATTGTTCTGTAATTTCTACCAAGAGAGCTTCTTTTTCAACTTTGGAATGTTCAAGAGACTCTTTATCAGCTTTCATCTGATTGAGACGTTTACCTGCATCAGCCTTTTTCTCTTCATTTTGACTTGATTCAAGTGTTAAAAGATCAATTTGCCTTTGTAAATCTGATTTCAAACGTGTCAAATTCATAAGCTCAGTTTGGTATTCGGAGCTTTGATTATTCAATTCATGACGTTTGGTTTTTAATTTTTGATTTTCTTGTTCTAAATAGTCACGTTGTTGATAATAAGCTGTCAGTTCTTCTTTGGTTTGGGCTAAATCATTTTCCTTGCTCTGCCATTTTTCCCTAAAAGTAATTATATCATGAACAAGGATATCGAGTTGGAGAGCTTTTCGCTCCGTTTCTAATATTTGGAAACGCTTAGCCGTTTCAGCTTGTTTTTCAAGAGGTTTTAGTTGATTATTAAGTTCATAGATAATATCTTCTAAACGGTCGAGATTGTCCTGGGTCTGATTCAGTTTGGACTCAGTCTCTTTCTTGCGAGTTTTGTATTTGAGTACTCCCGCCGCTTCTTCGAAAATTGCACGCCGTTCCTCAGGTTTTGAATTAAAGATAGTTTCCACCCTACCTTGGGAAATAATCGAAAATGAGTCTCTCCCTAGACCTGTATCCATAAAAAGATCATGGATATCTTTAAGACGAACTTTTTTACCATCAATTAGGTAATCGCTATCCCCATTACGATAAATATGGCGCTCAACTCGGATTTCTTCTGGTTTATCAGCAATAAAACCATCTGAATTGTCCAATATTACTGTCACTTCAGCATAATTTAAAGGTTTTCGATTTTGCGTACCAGCAAAGATAACATCTGGCATCTTTCCGCCACGTAAGCTTTTGGCCGAAGATTCCCCCAAGGCCCAACGCAAACTTTCTGTGATGTTTGATTTTCCAGAACCATTTGGTCCAACGACCGCTGTAACCCCTTGATCAAATTCCACTTTAGTTTTATCAGCAAAAGATTTAAATCCTTGCATTTCAATTTTTTTTAGAAACATAATGTCCTCAGTAAGAAAAGTTGTGGTTCAATAACCACTTTGCAATATTATTGTAATTGTTCAAGTGCATTTTTAGCTGCTTCTTGTTCAGCTAATTTTTTCGATTTTCCTTTACCTCTACTTAATTTTTCGCCATTAACTAAAACAACAATCTCAAAGACTTTATCATGAGCTGGACCTGTTTCATTAATAACCTGATAGGTAATCGTTACTTCTCCATTTACTTGAAGCAGTTCTTGTAAGCTGGTTTTATAATCTTTAACGCGTTCATAATTACCAATTTCAACTTGCGGAATCATCACTTGATTTAAGAAGTCTTCAACTTCCGAGATACCTTTATCTAGTAGTAAAGCTCCTAAGAATGCTTCAAACAAATCACCTAAAATTGCTGGTCGATTACGTCCGCCAGTTTTTTCTTCACCACGACCTAACTTGATGTGATGTTCAAAACCACATTGCCGTGAAAATCCAGCCAGTGATTCTTCACGGACAATCGTTGAACGCAATTTTGACATGTCTCCCTCTGGCATATCAGGGTATTTTTTATAAAGATAACGAGATATGGTTAATTGTAGGGCAGCGTCTCCTAAAAATTCCAAGCGTTCATTATGTGAAATATTTAGGGCACGATGCTCGTTAGCATAACTTGTATGAGTAAAAGCAGTTTCTAGAATCGCTTTATTTGTAAAAACGATTCCGAAACGATCATTTAAAAGTTTTTCTAATTTATCCATTTTTATTCCTCTTTTGAAGAAGAGCTACGCAAAGCTGCTTTATAGGTTTGCTCTAATAACATGGTAATTGTCATCGGCCCTACGCCACCAGGGACAGGAGTGATAAGACTAGCTATCTCAGCTACCTCATCAAATTTGACATCTCCAATTAATTTTCCATTTTCATCACGGTTCATGCCTACATCAATGACAACGGCGCCAGATTTCACAAAATCCTTTGTCACAAAATGCCCACGACCAATAGCGACAACTAAAATGTCTGCTGTTTGACAAACTTCTGGTAAATTTTGTGTTTTTGAATGTGTCAGTGTCACTGTTGCATTTTGTTCAATAAGCAAGTGTGCCATAGGTTTTCCAACAATATTGCTACGGCCGATAACAACAGCCGTCTTACCTTCAATCTCTACCTGATATGCCTCAAGCATTTTCATAATACCAGCTGGTGTACATGGGACCATCACCCGATTTCCAGACCAGAGATTTCCCATATTTGTTGGATGAAAACCATCCACATCTTTTTCAGGGTTAATAGCTAATAAAACGTTTTGTTCGTTAATATGTTCTGGCAGGGGTAATTGGACTAAAATACCGTGAAATCGATCATCTTGATTATATTTTTTTACTACATTTAGGAGGGCTTCTTCAGTTGTTGACTCTGGCAAGCGCACAGTCTCACTCAAAAAACCTGCTGCTAGGGCAGAGCGTTCTTTATTACGAACATAGACTTGACTTGCAGGATTATCTCCAACTAAAATCACGACTAGACCTGGAACCACACCGTGCTGACTTTTTAAGAGTTGAACTTTTTTTGATAATTCATGTTGTATCTGCTGAGCCAAACCTTTTCCATCAATTATTTGAGCCATAAACAATCCCCCTTTGAAAGATAAAAGTACTACCATTATATCAAATATTCAGTAAGATTTCATCTGCCAATATCACTTGAATATACTATCATTTATTTTTATTTTTTATGAATTAATATATAATGGCATTATGAAAACTTTTAAAATTTTTTTATTATGCTTTTTTCTATCTATAGTAATTGCTATCTTTATTTATCAAAAAGGAAATATATTGGATACATTTTTCCATTTATTTGGTTTCCTATTCACATCTCCCCTAATATATCCTCTCCCCCTTTATTTGACCTATCTTAACCTTAAATACTTCAAAAAAGCTTTATCAGATACACGCCTATTTGATTTAGCTAGCATGTTTTTAGGAGGATTGTTATCATATTTTCTTATCGTACTCAAGGTTGATACTAAACCATGGCAAGATTGGCACACTCAACTCTATGATTATCAGACCCATTCTCCTATTTATACAGCAGCTTTCCCAACCATTATTGTTCTTTTAGGTCTAGGATTGATCGGTTATATGATTTTAACATCAATTCCTATCAAAAAATGTCCACCTCTTATTCTGGCAATAGGCTTTAGCTTCTCCTACATCGGTCTAATAACCTTAGCCATCTTTGCCATTCAACTTGGTTATCTTAATATTTGGGGAATCGGATTATATCTTTTTAATGTTTATGTGATTTATCTCAGATCCTTTAGGAAAGTCATTATCACTTATCGTCAGAGTAATATTACAGTAAACACACAAAAGAATTGGCAGATAAAATGTCATCAGTTACTACACTCTTCTACCAACTGGCATTTATTAAGTCTATGCTTGATGCTACCAGTTTTAGGAATAGCAATCAGTCTTTTGACCTTATTTGGACAGGAACCTGATTATATGATTAAAGCATGGACTGAAACAAGTGATTGGACCTTATCAACAAAGGTGGCTCCTCCAGATATTTTCTACGATGAGCATTATCTCTGTACCGTTGGGGCATCCGGTCATCGAAAGATTGTCAAACCTATTCGTATGGGCGTTCGTCATGGTCACCGTATTGTGGTTAATCGTCAATTGCTAATTGCAAATGCCTTTGAGCAAATCATTGAAGAGAAAATACCACGTATCCATAAGCTAATTAGGTACATTTACGACACCTACGGTTATTCATTTGCTAAGCATATCAAGTCACCGTGGCAGGCAGACGTTATCTACTTTTTAATGAAACCCTTAGAATGGTTGTTCTTGATGATTATCTATCTTTGTGATTCAAAACCTGAAAACCGTATTGCACTGCAATATATCCCAAAACCAGAAAGATGATAAGCTTTTAATAACTTTAAATGTGAGTACTTTATTCTCAGTGGTCTTATTTTAGCGATAGAAATCCTCAATTCAACTAATCAACCAAATAGCTATCAAATACAACTTATTTTCGATTGTTTTTAGAAATGGTTCGTTTTACAATTAGAGTTACAAGAGCTCTTAATATTATGAATAGAGGTTAATATCTCATGCAAACAATAGGTGACAAAATAAAAAGTTTCAGACTAGCTTCGGGATTAAATCAGACACAATTTGCCGACAACCTAGGTATCTCTAATCAAGCAATCTCTAAATGGGAGACCAATGTTGCTATGCCTGACATTAGTTTACTACCAGAAATCGCTACTATTTTTGGAATTAGCATTGATGACCTTTTTGACTATACTAAGGATAAAATGTATGAGAAAATTGTTAGCCAGCTGGAGAGTGGTTATAGGCTATCGCATCGTGAATTTGAGAATTTTGAGCAATTTTTATTGGATGACCTTCATCAAAATCCATTAGAATATCGAGTAAATCATGAGCTAGCAGCTCTTTACTATTCTCATGGCAATCAACTACGAACTTTAGCTGTTTCTTATGCTAAAAAAGCCTTAGAACTCCAACCAAATAGTCAATTTGATATTAACATTATTAATAATGCTTCTGACGGTGTTCTAACTGACTGGGATACGGGTTCTCATTATCAATTGATTGATTATTATCAAAAAAACATTAAAAACTACCCCAGAAAATAAACGTCTTTATTGGTACTTGCTGGACAATCTTCTGGCTGATGGTCGTATTAGAGAAGCAAAGGACGTTTTATCTGAATCTTATGTACAAAATCCTGACAGTTTAAACGATTTTTATAACGTTTATATTGAAGAGAAGGAAAAAGGTTTTAGTCAAGTTAAAGAAAACTATTTAATTTTAGCAAATCAGTATTCCGATGACTGGCGTATCCTCTTTTCTATTGCCAATGAACTCTGTCGAAACGAAGAGTATCGCTCCGCTATTCCTATCTGGGAAAAAGCTTTTGAAGCACAGGAAAAACCACGCTACACGGATTACTATGAATCCATAGCTCTCTGCTACACCTTCCTTGGAGAACCTGAAAATGCAGTTAAATCCTACCGTAAGGTTTTGGTAGTTCTACGTGATGAATGGGGCTTACGCTTTAGTGCCTACATTGAACGAATCAAAGAGAAGATAGATAAACTGTCCTAGAATTTCAAAAAGCTCCGGTAGGAGCTTTTTACTTATAAAAACTGTCTCTGTAAAATATCATTCACATCTCGAAGGTAGAACAGTTCAGACGCATTTTTCTCCTCATAGAATTGGATAATATCATCCATAGAGTCTGCCAAATCAATTGTTTTAAAATCAGTTTTTGGAACCCACTTGATTTCTCCTTCTTCAGATGATCTGATGTCCCCTTCAAATTCAGTTGCCTTGTAGAGAAATACAAGATAACGGATACCTTCTCCTCTTGTGTGAAAATGCTTGACACCAATCAATCTTGGATTTTTAATGGTCAATCCTGTCTCTTCATAAACTTCTCGGACAACAGATTCGTGTAAACTTTCGCCTTTCTCAATGTGTCCTCCTGGATATGCTGCGCCATCCCAAGCATAGCGGTCTGGATTTCGGATTTGCATGACAACCTCGCCACGCTCATTTTCAATCATACACATATTCGTTAAAATCACTTCTTCGCTTCTTGGCATAGTCACCCCGATATATTAGTTTTTAATATTATACCATAGAAAAAGGCGCTTAACAACGCCTTTTAACTTCCCTTAATAATATTCCCCTTGACGGTAGTTCCATGAGTTAAAGTGGTCTGAGAGGTGCATCATGATTTTATCAATATCAAGCCCTTTACGGATGACCACTGGGCAGTTGTCAATCGAACGGCTACCTGCGCCTTGTTCTGGGATAAGTTTACCATCCTTATCAACCATTGATACCATAACCCCCTGTTCATAGCGCGTTTCTACCGTTTTATCAGGTTGGATAGAAGCGACATAATCATCTGCTTCAATCACAAGGTCAACGGTATTTTCGATACGTTCACCAATACCTTCAACCTTACCACGGTTACCTTTACCAGATGGGTTTGCTGATGAGGCATAAACCATTTTGCCTTCTTTTTCCCACATTTCTTTGGCGATTTGTTCACCAGCCACACCAAACTTAATCACAAAACATGAAGTGCCGCGGACATCAGTCATCAATTCTTCACGACCATCACCGTAAGCCTTTAATTTCTCATAGGCTTCTGGTTTCCAAGGGAGGATACAACCTAGAAGAATGTCTTCATCCCAATGTTTTTGGTAAAAGGCATCAATTTCTGGGGTTAACTGAGCTAGCTCACGGAGCTCTGCCATGCTTCCGCATAAAACAACACCAGGTTTGTTACGGTTACGCTCTTTTGCCTCAAATTTACGCTCAAGGCCAGCACGGTCACTAGTCATGATGATATAGCCGACTTTTGTAGGGGTTACAATACAGCCGCCATCGCCGTTAAGAATATCAAAGCCTTCTTGGTTAAGTTGTCCGTTCCAATGTACGTGTTTAGTCATGATAATTACCTATTTCTTTCTTTTTAATGTGTTGACCATCAGGTTATTCTTACCAATAAGATGGTCGATTTTTTTCATATTCAGCAATGGCATCCGCGTATTCTAGCGTAATACCAATATCATCCAGTCCCTTGAGTAATTTGTTTTTCCAGTCAGCATCAATCTCAAAGGAAAACTCACCAACAGGAGATAGGATTTTTTGATCATAGAGGTTAATGGTCACCTCATCTGTCGGTTGCAGCGCTGCTAATTGTTGACGAACCTCCAAGGGCTGCGCAATGGGTAAAATGCCGTTATTGAGGTCATTATTATAGTGAATGTCCCCAAAGGATCCAGCAATGATTACCTTAAAACCATAATCTGCAAGTGCCCAAGCCGCATGTTCACGAGAGGAGCCAGCCCCAAAATTATCTCCTGTGATTAAAATGGTGGCCTTGCGATAAGGTGGTGTATTAAAGATAAACTCAGGATCCTCAGTATAGTTATCGTCTAGATATCGCCACTCATACATGAGGTATTTGCCAAATCCTTTTTTATCAATCAACTTTAGAAACTGCTTGGGAAGGATTTGGTCTGTGTCAATATTATCATTCATCAAAGGGACCGTAGTTCCTGTATAAATGGTAAATGCTTCCATCGTTTAACTCACCTCCAATGTTCTGACGTCTATAAATTTCCCGGCTATTGCGGCTGCAGCTGCCATGGCTGGGCTACAAAGATGTGTTTTAGCTCCTACACCCTGCCGGTCTTCAAAATTACGATTGCTTGTCGAGGCGCAATGTACACCAGCTGGAACCTTGTCTGGATTCATACCCAGACACATGGAACAGCCAGGATCACGCCATTCAAAGCCCGCTTCGATAAAAATGTTATCTAAACCAAGTTGTTCAGCCGCTTGTTTTACAGGTCTAGATCCAGGAACTACAATAGCTGTGACGCCTTTGGCTACTTTTTTCCCAGCGACAATTTTAGCAGCAATTTGCAAGTCACTGAGGCGGGCATTGGTGCAAGAACCAAGAAAGACATATCCAATGTCTATCCCATCAGCTGTTTGTCCAGGTTTTAAGCCCATGTAGTTATAGGCACGCTCATCATTAAGGTCACGAATGGCTGGAAACGGTTGGTCAAACCGTACCCCCATTGAAGGATTGGTTCCCCAGGTCACCATAGGTACCAACTCTGATACATCCATCTCAATGACCTTATCATACTGGGCATCTGTATCTGAAATCAATGTCTTCCAGTCAGCTATAGCCACTTCAAAATCTTTAGGTCTATGTTTTTTATCTGCTAGATAATCAAAGGTTGTTTGGTCTGGATTCATAATGCCCATTTTAGAACCAAATTCAATAGACATATTGCAGATGGTCATCCGCTCTTCCATCGTCAATCGGTCAATAGCATCACCCGTGTATTCGACCACATAGCCAACTCCTAGAGCTACACCATATTTGGCGATTAAGGCCAGAATATAATCTTTGGCATAGATGCCTTTAGGTGCTGTTCCTGTAAATCTCACCAATAACTTCTTTGGTTTGACTTGCCAGATGGTTTGGGTAGCAAAAACATGCTCCACTTCTGTCGTTCCAATCCCAAAGGCAATGGCTCCGAAAGCACCATGTGTAGCGGTGTGGCTATCTCCACAAACAATGAATTTTCCAGGCTGGGTTAACCCCATCTCTGGACCAATCATATGGACGATTCCTTGATTTGGGGAGCCATGCGGCGCGTGTGGAATCCCAAATTCCTTCACATTTCGAGCAAGAGCGTCCATTTGGGCTTTGGAAATCACATCCCGAATGTCGTGTATATTAACCGTTGGAACGTTGTGGTCAAAAGTCCCGAAGGTCAAGTCTGGTCTACGAACTTGACGTCCTGCTTCTCTTAAGCCATCAAAAGCTTGCGGGCTTGTTACTTCATGAATGTAATGTTGGTCAACGTACATGAGTTGAGGTTCACCCTCTTTACCCGTAATGACATGACGGTCCCATAATTTATCAAAAATAGATTGTCCACTCATAACTTCCCCTTATCCTTGCTTTACGTACCAAAGTCCATAGCAGATCACTGCCTGAATCAAAATCCCTAGGTACCAAGCAAGTTGAAAATACCACTTTCTAGTCTTATGATGAAACATTTCTCCTCCTAACAAGGCTCCTAATCCACCCGCACATAGGGTCATTAGTAATAGGGATTTTTCAGAAATGCGCCATTTATTTGCAACTGATTTATGTTTGTCAATGCCATAAGTCATGAAAACAATTAAGTTCCATATTAACAAAATAACGATTGCTAGCTTCATTCTAAATTACCTATAATGACTGCAGTCATTTCATCAGTTGTAGTAGCTCCGCCCATATCTTTAGTTAATATACCTTGTGCCAATGTTTTTTCAATAGCTCTTTCAATCATCTCTGCACCTGTTTTTTCATCAAAAGACTCACGGAGCATCATGGCAACCGATAAAATCATAGAAATCGGATTGGCAATGCCTTTTCCAGCAATATCTGGAGCCGACCCATGAATAGGTTCATAAAGGCTTGGAGCTGTTGCCGAATGACTAGCTGATGGCATAACACCCAATGTTCCAGGCAAGACCGATGCTTCATCCGATAAAATATCTCCAAAAAGATTTTCTGTAACAATCACATCAAATTGAGCTGGATTTGTTATCATGAGCATAGCTGCGCTATCGACTAATTGATTTTCTAAAATCACATCAGGATAATCTTTTGCGACCTCTTCAGCTACTTTTCGCCATAATTTTGAGGTAGCAAGAACATTTTGTTTATCGATGCTTGTAACCTTTTTGCGCCTTGTCTTAGCTAATTCAAAGGCTTCGACCATGATACGACGAATTTCCTCAGAAGTATAATCGTTGTGGTCACGCGCCCTGTCAGTTTCTAAAATATGCTCACCGAAATAAATTCCGCCAGTCAATTCACGGACAACCACAAAATCTATGTCTTCCAGTCGGTCTGTTTTTAGAGGTGATAGGTGTTTAATAGCATCAAAGATTTTGACAGGTCGAATATTAGCATAGAGACCCAATTCTTTTCGGAGGCTCAAAAGACCTTGTTCTGGTCGAATCGGGCAAGTATCATACTTAGGACTTCCAATTGCTGCAAGTAAAATAGCATCCGCAGCTTTCGCTGCCTCTAATGTCTCACCAGGAAGCGGATGCCCCGTAGCATCAATTCCTGCTCCTCCAAATGGCTGAGCATCTATTTCATAATCAAATCCGATTTTTTCTGCGACAGCTTTTAGAACTTCTAAACCTGCCGCCATGATTTCAGGACCAATTCCGTCCCCTGCTAAGGTTACAATTTTATTTGTCATTCACATACCTTACATTTCTTTTTCTGATAGTCGGTGACCAATTTCACCAGCATTTTCTTTCTGGACAAAGACATTAGCATTGATATAGGCGATTGCACCAGCTTTCATCACATCAAAATCAATTCCTGACGCATTGAATATCGTACCAGTTTCACTATTTTCAATTGAAACCGTAACGCGTGCCTGCGCGTCAATCCCATCTGTAACAGCATCCATATTGTAACTGAGCAATTTGACTTCTTGATGAAAGAACTGGTCAATGGCGTTATAGGTAGCTTCCACCGATCCCTTACCGTCAGCTGTAACGTCAACAAATTCTTGGTCATTATTAACCATAGTAATTACTGCTGTTACCGTGTCATCAGGATTTGAGGCAAGTCTCAAATTGCCAAAATGGAAACCTTCTGGATTTTCAATTTTAGCACCTGCAACAAGAGCAGTAATATCTGCATCCGTAATTTCTTGTTTTTTATCAGCTAAGGCTTTAAATTTAGCAAATAAAACTGAGACTTCATCTTCTTCAAATTCTAAGTCAAGCTCTTTTAATTTCTCAATAAATGCATGACGACCAGATAGTTTTCCAAGTGGAAGTGAATTGCGCTTCACACCAACTAACTCAGGTGTAATAATTTCATAAGTCAATGGATTTTTAAGAACGCCATCCTGATGGATACCAGATTCATGTGAGAAGGCATTACCACCTACAACCGCCTTATTTCGAGGAATTGGAATTCCAGAAAAGCGTGACACCATTTCAGCAGTATTAATGGTTTCTTTTAGAACAATAGCAGAGCTAGCTTGATAATAATCCTCGCGAATACTAAGCGCTACAGCAACTTCCTCAAGAGCCGCATTGCCTGCCCGCTCACCGATTCCATTTAAGGTTCCTTCAATACGACCTGCTCCATTTTTAATAGCAGATAAGGTATTGGCTACTGCCATTCCAAGGTCGTTGTGACAATGCGGACTAAAAATAATCTCTCTATCTGATTTAACATTTTCAATAAGAAACTTAAAGATCTCCCCATATTCTTCAGGTGTTGTAAAACCAACCGTGTCAGGAACATTGATGTAGGTTGCCCCAGCATCAACGGCTGTTTGAACAACCTGAAGAAGAAAATCCAGTTCAGTCCTTGTTGCATCTTCAGGAGAAAATTCAACCACTTCTACCTTAGAACGAGCATAGCTAACATGTTCTTTAATAATGTTTAAAATTTCCTCTTTTGATTTTTTTAATTTAAACTCACGATGTATAGGGCTTGTAGCGATAAAGACATGCATTTGAGGATATTTAGCCTCCTTAATTGCCTCATAACAAGCATCAATATCTGATTTTACAGAACGAGCTAAACCAGATACAGCAGTAGTTTTCATCGTCTTAGCTATTTGCCTAACCGCCTCAAAAGAATCGGGACTAGCTGCTGGGAAACCCGCTTCGATTGCTGAAATTCCCCATTTTTCAAGTTGTTTAGCGATAGCTACTTTTTCCTTTATTGAAAAATTGACTCCTGGAGTTTGTTCTCCGTCTCTTAACGTTGTATCTAAAAATTCTACTTTACGCATCTCAATTACCACTTTCTAAAAACTTAAAAACACCTCACTGGAAACCAAGCGAGGTGTTCACTTCCCGCTTGGTAAGCCAAACAGGACTAATGCTCTTGCACTAGCCCGATATTCTCAATAGCAAAACAGTTGTCATTGTGAATTCCATTTGATTGACTCCTTTGTGTTTCAATTTAATTTAATGAATATTCTATATTTTTCTGATAATTCTGTCAAGTGGAAAATGATAATTATTTTCCTATTTTCTTTAATGAGTATCATACTTTCTCTTTTAAAGCATTATTTCGTTCTAAAAGTGTTATATTCGACTTTCTTTAACATACGAATAGCTAATGTAAAAAGAAGCTGGATTCCAACTTCTTCTACGTTATATCTTATTTACGGTACATTTTGAATTGTAAATAAAGGTCATTGTAAATCCCTAACCATTTTTGACCAAGGTTATCATAAACTTCCAGATTTTCAATGGTTTCTTGGTCTGGGTAGAAGGCCTTATCAGAAGTGATTTCTTCTGGTAAAAGTTCCTTGGCTTTGGTATTAGGTGTCGCATAACCGATATATTCCGCATTCTGTGCAGCGTTTTCAGGAGTTAACATAAAGTTAATAAAAGCATATGCCTCTTTTGGGTGCTTCACAGTCTTAGGAATGACAATATTATCAAACCACAAATTTGACCCTTCGCTTGGAACAACATAGACAAGGTCTTCATTACCATCAAGCATTTCACTAGCTTCTCCAGAGAAGGATACTCCGATGGCTGCATCTCCCTGAATCATATAATGTTTTAGCTCGTCACCAACGATTGCCTTAACGTTAGGTGTTAATTCGTTCAATTTTGCTTCAACAACAGCCAGTTCCACCTTATCTTTACTATTTAAGCTATAGCCAAAACTATTAAGCCCAAATCCCATGACTTCACGAGCTCCATCAACAAGCAAGATATCATTACGATATTCTTCTCGCCACAGATCTTCCCAGTGTTCAGGAGCTTCTTTTAACATCTTCGTATTGTAAACAATACCTACGGTCCCCCAAAAATAAGGAATCGAATAGTCATTTTTAGAATCAAAACTATGCCCCATAAATTCAGAACCAATATTATCTAATCCCTGTATTTTAGCATGATCCAATTTAACTAACAAGTTCTCTTTGATCATCTTATCAATCATATAGTCAGAAGGAACTGCCAAATCATAAGTAGTCCCACCTTGTTTAATCTTTGTATACATGGCTTCATTGGAATCAAAAGTTTCATATTGCACCTTAATTCCAGTTTCTTTTGTAAATTTATCTAGTAACTCAGGATCAATATAATCTCCCCAATTATAGATGACCAATTTATCTGAGGCACTACCACTACTTTGTTTCATGATAAGGCTAAGGCCGAATAGCAGAGCTACAATAGCTAGAATACCACCGATAAACGAATATAATCTACGCATTCTTATTCTCCCTCTCCTGTGAAATGAAATAGTAACCGATAACTAATAGGATACTAAAGAGAAATACAATAGTGGAAAGAGCATTGATTTCAAGTGAAATGCCTTGACGTGCTCGTGAATAGATTTCGACAGAAAGAGTTGAGAAACCATTTCCAGTCACAAAGAAGGTGACAGCAAAATCATCCAGTGAATAGGTAAAAGCCATGAAATACCCTGCAATAATCCCTGGTGTCAGATAAGGCAACATCACTTCTTTCATCATTTGAAAGCGGGTTGCTCCTAAATCATAGGCCGCATTGACCATATCGTAGTTCATTTCTTTCAGACGTGGCAAGACCATTAAAACCACAATCGGAATAGAAAAGGCCACATGACTAAGTAAAACTGAGAGTTCACCTAATTTAAATCCTATAGTCGTAAAAAGAATTAAGAAACTTGCCCCAATCATAACATCTGGTGCTACCATCAAGACATTGTTAGCTGATAACAAACCATTCTGGAAACGGCGTTGTGTCTGATGGATAAAAATAGCTCCAAAAGTTCCAATAATAGTTGCAATAAGAGCTGATAAGAAGGCAAGAAAGAAAGTTTCTACCAAAATCAACATTAAACGACTATCTCCAAACATTGTTTCATAATGTTCGAGTGTCATTCCTGTAAATGCATTCATATCATCACCTGCATTAAAAGAATAAAAGATCAAGTAGGCGATAGGAATATAGAGGATAAGGAAAACAAGTGCAAGATATAGATTTGCTAATTTTTTCATTGTTGTCTCTCCTTTGTCACCCACATTGTTACAATCATAGCAACAATTAAAATCACACCTATGGTCGCTCCCATTCCCCAGTTTTGAGTGGTTAGGAAATGTTGTTCAATAGCGGTTCCTAAGGTAATGACACGATTTCCTCCAATTAAACGCGTCAACATAAAGAGAGATAAGGATGGAATAAAGACTGCTTGAATACCAGAGCGCACCCCATTAAGCGACAAAGGGAAGGTAACTTTTCGAAATGTTTGAGTATTTGTAGCTCCAAGATCACGACTTGCATTTATCAAATTCTCATCAATATCATCAAGAGCATTAAAAATGGGCAAAATCATAAAAGGTAGTTCAATATATGCCGCTACAAAAATAAATGAAAAATCAGTGAATAAAATTTGCTTTGCACCGATTCCCATAAACTCTAGGAAAGCATTAACTCCACCTTGTTGTCCAAAAATTCCCATAAAGGCGTAAGCTTTTAACAAAAGATTAACCCAAGTTGGTAGAATAACCAGCATTAAAAAAAGCTGTTTATGTTTAAGACGGGTCAAAAAGAGCGCTGTTGGGTAAGCAATCAGAAAGGTCGCTAAGGTGACAATAGCAGCATAAATAATTGAATTGAAACTCATTTTGAGATAAGTCCAACTTGAAAAAAAAGTACCATAGTTTGCTAATGTAAAGTTTCCTTCAATATCAAAAAATGATTTCCAGAGTAGTAAGGCAACAGGAGCTAAAACAAAGAAAATAATCCACAGTAAGTAGGGAATTGAAAATGCAATATTAGAGGTTTTCTTCATGACGTTCCTCCTCAATTGCATTGATAAGTCCGTCTTCTACTTCTTCTACTTCTACGTACTCTTCAATACGAGCATCAAATTCCTCTTCTGTTTCATTGAGACGCATGATATGAATATCTTCTGGCTCAAAATCAAGCCCGATTATTTCTCCAACAATAGCCTTACGTGTTGAATGAATCATCCATTCATTTCCAAGATTGTCATAGGCTATAATTTCATAGTGAACACCACGGAAAAGCTGGGTATCTACGGTAACCTGTAATTTTCCTTCTTCAGGAAGAGTGATACGTAAATCTTCTGGACGAATAACAACTTCAACTGGTTCATTTGGTCTCATACCCCCATCAACAGCTTCAAATCGTTTGCCATTAAATTCAACCAAGTAGTCTTCAATCATGACGCCTGACAAAATATTAGATTCACCGATGAAAGTAGCAACAAAGTGGTTGATTGGCTCATCATAAATATCAACTGGTGTTCCAGACTGAACAATCTCACCGTCATTCATGACAAAAATCCAGTCTGACATAGCAAGAGCTTCTTCTTGATCGTGGGTAACAAAAACAAAGGTAATTCCTAAACGTTGTTGCAATTCACGCAATTCATACTGCATTTCTGTACGCAATTTCAGGTCTAGAGCTGACAGTGGCTCATCCAGAAGTACTACACGAGGTTGATTGATAATGGCACGAGCAATGGCGACACGTTGGCGCTGACCACCAGATAATTTATGAATGGAACGCTTTTCATATCCTTCTAAACGTACCATTTTAAGCGCTTCAGCCACACGTTCAGCAATTTCTTTTTTATCAACTTTTTTAATTACTAAAGGAAATGCCACATTCTCTGCTACTGTCATATGAGGGAAGAGGGCATAGTTCTGAAAGACAGTATGCACATCACGTTTATTCGTTGGCACATCATTGATACGTTTACCATCTAAGTAAACATCACCGCTTGTAGCATCTAATAAACCAGCAATAATGTTTAAAATAGTTGATTTACCAGAACCAGAAGCACCAAGTAGAGTATAAAATTTGCCTTCTTCTAGTTCGAAATTAATATTTTTAAGTACTTGAGTACCACTATCTTCAAATATTTTTGTTACATTTTCAAATGCAATAATCGGATTTGTCAATTAACTTTTCCTCTCTATTTATTTAGCTACGCCAATGATACGAACTTCTGGCTCTAGTGTAACACCCGAGTGTTCTTTTACTTTTTCGACAACAGAAGCAATTAGATTTTCATAATCGGTTGCAGTCCCCTTGTCAACATTTACCATAAATCCTGCATGCTTGGTGGACACCTCAACTCCACCAATACGGTACCCACGAAGCCCTGCATCAGAAATTAAAGCACCAGCAAAGTAGCCGTTAGGACGTTTGAACACAGAACCACAGGATGGCAATTCAAGTGGCTGTTTCAACTCACGTAAGTGAGTCAATCGTGCCATTTCTTGGGTAATTTGAGTGTAGTCTCCAGGTTTTAAAGCAAATTTGGCAGATAGAACTATTGCTCCCGACTCTTGAACGGCAGAATGACGATAACTAAACCTTAAGTCTCTAGCTTCCAAGGTTATAATTTCCCCGTCTTTGGTCAATAGCTGAGCTGAAGTTAGCACATGGGCAATTTCACTGCCATAGGCACCAGCATTCATGAAAACAGCTCCGCCTATTGATCCAGGAATACCACAGGCAAACTCAAAGCCTGTCAAGCTATGGCGACTGGCAACTTTAGTTGTCTCAATTAAATTAGCTCCTGCTTCTGCTTCAATAACATATCCAGAAACAGTAATAGTTGCCATTTTTTCTAACATGATAACTATTCCTCGGATACCACCATCACGAACAATTAAATTACTGGCATTTCCTAAAACAGTCCATTCTAAATTATGAGTTTTTGCAAACGTCAACAAGCGTTGCAATTCATATCGTGAACGAGGAAAAGCTAGTAAATCTGCTGGTCCACCAACTTTCGTATAAGTATAATTACTTAAAGGCTCATCAATGCGGACATCAATACCATCTAATTCTTTTTTTATTAAGTTTTTCATCATTTCATCCATACTAAAAAAATCAGCACAAGGCCGATTTTATTATATCAAAATTATGAGTATTTGACGACCAATTGGATGGATAAAATATCTTTAGATAGTTATCGGTAATTTCCTAAAGTAAGTTCCACTGTAGTTTTCGAAGTGATCTTAGTCTAAAACGGATTTTTATGGTGGAATTAAGTCTGATACGTTTGCGTTAGAAATGAGCCTTACTATGACAAAACACAAACACCTTACCCTCTCGGACCGCAATGATATCCAACTTGGCTTAGAGCGCGGTGAAACCTTCAAAGCGATTGGACAAACAACCCTAAAAGATCCTACTACCGTTTCCAAAGAGGTCAAACATAATAGACAAGTCCGCTCTGCTACTAGTGATGGGCTTCCTTGCCCTCTCCTTTATAAAGATCCCTTTATCTATAACGAATGTCCTAAGAGAAGATTAAATTGTGGCTATAAGAAAATCTTCTACCTCGCTAAACAGGCTCAAATACAGTACGAACAAATCCTCCTTGAGGCTCGAGAAGGAACATCTCTCAACTCTCAAACGTTCTGGGAAATGGATAAAGTCATCTCCGATGGTGTCAAAAGGGGGCAGCACATCTATCACATCCTTAAAACGCATCACCTTGATGTCAGCTCCTCAACCGTCTATCGACACATCCGTAAAGGATACCTTTCTATCGCGCCTATTGATTTGGCTAGAGCTGTAAAATTTAAACCAAGACGCAAATCTACACTACCTGCTATCCCTAAAGAAGCTAAAAAAGGGCGTTATTATGACGACTTCCAACAGTATTTGACGCATAGCCAACTAACTTCTTGGTTAGAAATGGACACAGTTATGGGACGGATTGGCGGAAAAGTCCTACTCACCTTCAATGTCTCTTTCTGTAACTTTATCTTCGCTAGACTTTTGGACATTAAAACCGCTCTTGAGGTCGCTAAACACTTCTATGTTATCAAGAACACGCTTTATGAGGCTGATAGAGATTTCTTCGAGGTTTTCCCTGTCATTCTAACCGACAATGGCGGGGAGTTTGCCAAAGTTGATGATATCGAAATGGATATTAGAGGCGAGTTAAAACTGTTCTTTTGCGACCCTAATCACTCTGACCAGAAAGGGAGGATTGAGAAAAATCACACGCTTATTCGCGACATTTTACCCAAGGGAACGTCTTTTGATCACTTAACTCAGGACGATATCAACCTAGTCTGTTCTCATGTCAATAGCGTAAAGCGCGCTGCTTTGAATGGGAAATCTGCTTATGAGCTCTTTACCTTTACCTATGACGAAGAACTAGCGAACCTTCTTGGCGTGTCCTTAATTCCCGCAGAAGACGTCTGCCAGTCGCCAAAATTACTCCAACATAAATTCTAAAAACTAACCTAATATAATCCACTCAAACGTCTCACACTAACTGCCACCTTAGCGGAACTTAATCTGAAACGCTTTCAGATGAGGGAGTGCACCCTTTTTGCCAACTTAATTTGCCTAAAAATGCCATGAAATCAGCCATTATAAAAACCAGTGGAACTTACTCTGACACGGATTTCTACTGTTTTTTTTGATTTTTATTAGACTAACTTCCACTTTAATAGGTAGTGGAAGTTAGTTTGGGAGTTTAGCCTAGATGGTTATTTTTAAATCAGATAAGCCTAATACCACACCTACTCCATCATATCCATCAAAAAATATATAAAACTCAGAAGGAAACTTATCCACCTGAGTCATCATTTAAAAATTACAGAATTTCAACTTATATTCAAAGTCTTCAATAACCCGATTAACGTTGCGTCGTCCCTTATAAATACCGTATCCAAAGAGTAGCATACCTAACAAACCCAAAATGATTAAAATACCACTTAATATAGTCCATACCAGTGAATCTTTATGGAAAAAATAGAACAAGGTACAACCTATACTAGCTATTAGAAACAATAGATTAAACCATCGTCCTAAATTTTCAATCATATGTTTTTGATAGGCTATTTCAGTTTCATATCCTTTAATCAATTCTTGTTCAGTCATTATACTAGTCTCGCAATCTTGTATTTTTATTAGTAAGAAAGTCCAGGGTTAAAGAAACCAGCTAGTACCCCAACAAACGCAATGACAACCAAGAGAAGCATAACTTTGATAGGTGATAAGTTTTTCTTAGCCATCAACCACCAGCAAAGAACGATGAAGATAGCTGTCAATAAACCAGGGTACACAGAATCTAATTGATTTTGAAGAATCAAATATGGTTTTTTAGGATTACCTAATTGGAAAGATGTTTTCACAGATACCCAAGTAGCTGCTACACCACCGATAACCATACCACCAATGATACCAATCGCCTTACGAATGGCTTGACCTTGTGCACCAACAAGAAATTCAACTGCCTTATCTCCAAGTTCATAACCTTTAAAATAAGCAAATTTCATCCCAAAGTAAGCAAGCAAGTTCCAAACTACAGTGTAGAAAATAGCTCCAGCAGGAGAACCATCCGTGGATAGTCCCAAAGCAATGCCCAATAGTACAGGAATTAAAGTACCGACAACAAGTGAGTCACCAATACCTGCTACAGGCCCCATCAAACCAGCACGCATACCATTGATTGTTTCATCATCAACAGATTCACCATTTGCACGAGCTTCTTCAAGACCTGCTGTAATTCCGACAATCAATGTCCCTAATTGTGGCTCAGTATTAAAGAATGCAGTGTAAGTTTGCATTGGTGCTTTTTGATCTTCTTTATTTGGATACAATTCTTCTACGATTGGAAGCATAGAAGTCAAATAACCAAATGTTTGCATGTGTTCTTGAGAGAAACAAGTTAAGTGACCATAGTACCAGTGGTGGAAAGATTTGGTTAAAGTTTTTTTGGAAATTTTACGTTTTTCAGCCATCTTAGATATCCTCCTCTTCATCGTCATCAAATCCAGCACCTGCTACTACTGCTGATGAAGCTTTAATTTTTGCCATATCAATTTCAAAGAAAATAAGTGCAAAGATAAGTGATACTACAGCAGTAGCTACTAGGTTAAGACCAAGTGATGCTGCCAAAGTAAATCCAACAAAGAATGGAACAAAGTCAGTCACTTTATCAACCAATTGTTTTAGCAAGATTGCAATCCCCACACATGGAAGAAGTGCACCAACTGTAAAGAGAGTTTTCATTGCAATGCCATCCATAGGAAGAGCTTCTTGCAATGCAGTTACAGCACTCGCACCTAATTTACACATAATCAATGTTGGGATGAATGAGAAGATTACATGTGAAATCCAAGGATAGAGCCAGTCTACTTTATAAAGTTTTTTATAGTTTCCTTCTTCAACAGCTTTCCAACCAATATGCTGCCAAGCCAAGTTCAATGTGGCAGTTCCGTAAAATAATACAGTACCAATTGTACCTACAAGAGTCCCCATTGATTTAGCAAGGTTTGCTGCTTCTTCAGATGAAGCGCTGATACCTTGAGCATGAATGGCAACCATTGCAAGTGGGATACCAATATAAGATACCGCACGTACGTCTGCTGAAACAGTGCCACCAGGAGTAACTAAGGCAATGTAAACCAATTGCATGGCAACGCCACAGATCACACCTGTCTTAACATCACCAAGAATAAGTCCACAGACGAGACCTCCGACAAGCGGACGACCTAAAGTGTAGTTACCGATACTTGAGCCACCCAAACCAGGCATTGATGCTAAACAGGCAAACAATCCTAGGAGCGCAGCTTGAAACCAAGAAATAGTCATAAGAATTTCTCCATTCTAAAAATTAAAGTATGTTTTAACCTTGTGTTGAGTATTGACTTAGTAGCCAAATTTTGATTTAAAATCTGACCAGTAACCAATTGACACATCTGGTAATAATTGGAATTTTACGCGATATCCAGCTTTTTCAATAGCCTCAATAGCTTCGGCTTCATCAGGAGTGATTGATTGGTTATTACCAAGTTTAATAGCTCCTGGTCTATCGTTAGCAGGACCAACAATAATTTCTTTAACATCACTTGGAACAAATCCTTGATCAACCAATAATTTCTTCATATCAATTGGGTTTTTAGTGATGACAAAGTAACGTGTATCCGAATCTAAAACTTTTTGTGATTTTTCACCGAAAGCATCAACGGTCCAAACAAAAGTTTTTTTATCAGCTGCAGCTCCTTTATAGGCTTGAGTCAAAACTTTGTTGCTTGCTGCAGCGTCATTAACTGCAATCAATCCATCACATGGATATTCTTTTGCCCAACGTGTTACAGTTTGACCATGAATCATACGGTCGTCAATGCGTACAAATGAAACTACCATTTTTTTACCTCGAATGCTCAGCATTCTTTCCCTTCTTTATTTTTTTATGTCTTAAATATCGTCGTCATCAGATTCTTCTGATTGAATTTTAAATTCTTGTAAAGCTGCTGAAGCTTCTGGCAAAACAGCTTGAACAAAGTCAGTGCCATCCAGAACATCTTTCATCATAACAGATGTTATAGCCATTGGAAGATTCATGCCTCCAAGAATAGTTGCTGAACTCAAAAGACCTTTTTCCTCTAAAATATCACAAGCAGTTGTCAATGGACTACCGCCAACAATATCTGCTAGGACAACAACTTGATCTTCAGCCGTTAAAGCAGAAATTGCTTGACGGAATTCACTTGCAAAATCATCAACAGATTTTCCATTTTGCAAGCCAGTTGCAATAACTGAATCCATCTTATCTTCTGCAAACATTGCCAATGAATTTTTAAGTCCTTTAGCAAAGTCACCATGACTAACAAGTATTAGATACTTCATAAAAGATTCCCTCCTTCTTTCTACACTAGTTTACGCTTTTTGACATCGTTTTCAAAGTGTTCAAAATCATCACTTCCAATGACATTTGTAACACATTTTAGTGACATTTGTCACCGTACCAAAAAAGCCTTATCAGCGAAGCACATTTTACTACCAATAAGACTTTATATTTCATAATAATTTAGATTTTATTTAGTAATTAGCACTTGGCCGAATGTGACATAGGGAAGAAGCGACCTCCTACAGAGTTCCATCCTTTTTGGCAAACCAACACCTCCTTTGATTTTTAATTTCTAAGCTGAGTCTGCTACCACTCTTCTATTTCTCAGTAACAGACTTTGATAGTCTCTCCCCAGAGTATCAAAGTCTAGTGGACATTTTCACCTCTGTGGAAGGTACTAGTTATGGCGACTTCGTCGCTTGTAATAATTACAAAAAATACCAATAATGGAACATTGTGAAACGAAAGGAAATAAATTGTCACACTGAGACGAGGTTGGGACAAAAATATCTCAAACTTCTTTTTTTTTGATAGCAATAACAGATTGACGCAGTGGTTGATTGGAAGTCCTAAACCCTTACTGCGCAATCGTTAGCGGCTATCCTATACGAATGTGATGAACGTCGTTCATCTTATTTCCAACCTCCAAAGGTCTTCCAGACCTTCGGAGCTGTGCGGAGGTGGGACAGAAGTCAATTTCTTCGAAATCATGACTTCTGTCCCACTCTCATTTTAAAACGAAATTATAATTATTAGTTCCGAAGCTCTCGGCTGAGTTCCTCTTGAATTTCACCTAAATCACTGTCAATGCTATCTTTTGACAAAGATTGACCAATTAGATAGTCTGCTCTTTCGATTAAATCATTATAAGAGGGAAAATTAGGAGGAGCTTGAGCAGATTCTAAAATATGATTTAAGGTTCTAGACGATAAAGCTGATGTTCCAAAAGTATCGTTTTGTAATATTTCGGAACTTTTCTGACTTGTCATGACAGATTTTAAAACTGAGGCTCCTTGTGACTGGGCGAAAAGATCTTGCTGAGTTTGTTCATCTGCGCTTAACATTTTCAAAAATTCCCATGCTAATTGTGGTTGCTTTGTTTTCGATGAAATACCAAATAGAGACGTCTGCATTTCAGTTGATTTTACAGTAGGCTTACGTGGCATTTCGATACAACTCCATGAAAAGGAAGAATATTTTAAAACATGATAGGGATAAGGTTTATAAGTGCGGTATTCAGCAAGTGTCATAGGCATAAAAGCAACTTTTCCTTTATCAAAATCACTTGGCGCAACCGTATAGTTCCCTGACAATTTTTCCAATTGATGGTACCAAGTAAGAACATCTCGTATCTGAGTTGTATTTATATCCACTTGACTACCATCATTAAGAAATAAAGATATCCCGTTAGCAGCAACCGCATTTTTCCAACTGTAACCGACTGTACCAAATTGATCAATGACCCCGTCTCCATCTGTATCTTTGGTTAATCTCTGACAGAGCTGAAAAAACTCTTCCGTAGTCCAGCCAGATTGTGGTATCTCAATTCCTTGAGATTCTAATAAATCACGATTGATACACATTAATATTGGATTACTCTCAAATGGAAGAGCATATGAGACATCTCTGTATTGACCCGCTTTGATACTAGCAGTATAATACATGCTAGTATCAATTGTGCGACGAATATTTTTTTCTAAATTAAGAAGCGATCCTGTAGATGCTAAAAGGTTAAAGTCATTCTCAGGTATAATAAAAACATCTGGTTGACTCCCTTGTACAATTCGATCTGAGAGCCAATCTGAATAAGCTTCTTTTGTAATGCCACTCTCATATTTGACCCTTACATTTGGATGACCTTCTTCAAAACGTTTAATAACATCATCCAAAAGAGTATTTTCTTGACCACTAGGAACATCCCAGCTACTGCCTGCATAGATACCAATTGATAAAACTTTTGGAGAGGTCCATTTTAGGTATCCAAAAATTAGTATCGCAATGATAAGAGCGCACAGAAAAATAATAAGTTTAATATGTCTTTTAAATCTAATCATTGTAATTTCTAGTCGTTACTCCAGTTTGAACAGCCCAAATGGCAAGCTGAGTTCTATCTCGTAGTTCAAGTTTTGCCAAACAATGCGATAAATAATTTCGAACAGTCCCCTCAGATAAATACAACTTCACTGCAATTTCTTTATTCGATAAACCATTTCCAATCTGCTGAATAATGCGCCACTCAGCTTTTGACAATGTTTTTATTGCCTCTTCGTTAACTTTTAAACAATTAGAAGTTTGTGGTGTAATTTGAGAAAATAATTTAAAAACTTTACTTGCTATATCCGGATTAAGCATTGCATTCCCACTATTTACCGTCAGTATCGCTTGGTGTAAATCTTTTGTTGAAATTCCTTTTAAAATATAACCTGATGCTCCATATTGCAAAGCACTGAAAATAAATTCATCATCATCAAAAGTCGTCAGAATAATAACTTTAACATCTGGAAAATTCTGTTTAACAAATTTAGTACAAACAACACCATCCATATTTGGCATTCGGATATCCATTAAAATAACATCAACTTCTTGTTTTTTGAGATGTTCTAAAACTTCTAGACCATCACCTGCCGTGGCTACCACTTCAATGTCTGGATAAGCAGACAATACAATACTAATAGAATCACGAATCAGCTCTTGATCATCTGCAACTAAGACTTTTATCATAATTCTTCCCCTTTACGTTTTGGTATAAAAACAGTCGTTTGAAAGCCATTTCGGCTATCAAATTGTATCTGACCACCTATAACTGCTAATCTTTCTTGCATTTGGGTTAAGCCATAGCCATATTTAATGTTTTTACAACCAATACCATCATCATTAATTGTAATAACGAAGTTATTTTCTTTACTATACATACCGATTTCAACATGATCTGCATGGCCATGACGGAGTGAGTTTGTTACAGATTCTTGGATGAGTCTAAATATCAAATCTTCTTTTGCTGTATCTAAATCAACTTTTTGCCAATGATAATCTAGAGTAATAGTCATTTTAGAAAGATTCTCATAGTCTTCAATCAATTTCAAAAGTGCTTCTTTTAAACTACCTCGTTCTAAAGCACCTGGACGGAGTTTTTCTAGCGAACGGCGAACATCTTGGATGCCATCTCTAACAACAGTTGAAACACTAATAAGTTGTCTTTTAGCGTGTTCCTTATCCAAATCTAATAAGACTAGGACTGCGTCAATCCCAGCTGAAATTCCAGTTAGAGCATGCCCCAAAGTATCATGAATTTCCCTAGCAATGCGTTTTCTTTCCCTATCTTCTGCCATTTTCTCTGCTAAAGCAATATAATCTTCTAAATGATTATTGGCACGATCAGCCATCCGTAGTTCTTCTTCGATTTTATGATTTTCAGAAACGGAGTACATGATAAACATGACTAAAGAGAGAATAAACACAACCATATTGATGGTTGTCAAACCATTTTTGATAAACAATAAGATAAATTGATATTGAAAGGGAACGAAACTAATATAAGTATCTAGAGATGGGAGCGGAATAAGAATTGATAGCAAATCAAAATTAGATAACAATAACACGCCAAAACTGATGACAATAAATACTGCCCAATAGCGCTGACTTTTCATACTGTAAAAATCTGTATAACTATAAAAAATATCAGAAAAAACTAATAAAATCAGGCCATTATATGAAAATTGCATGGATGAAATCGTTATAATCAGTAACATTATTTCAACAACTGCCATCCAATCTCTATAATCTGAATCAGCAACCAGTAATTGATGCCGCCAGGTTATAACGACTAATAGCAATCCAAAGAAAACTAATGTATACCAAAACATGGTATCGGGCGAACTAGGGATGACTTCAAGTTTTTCTAAAAGTTGGTGACTCAGTTCTTGCTCTATAATATATCGAGTTGAAAATAGATAGACAGAAACAGTAAAAAGAACAGCCAGAATGTTGATGACAACCAAAATAACATCTAGTATTTTAGCATATCTCTGATAACGTAAACTATTCATCATTGCCACCCAGAAATATTGAATGCTTTAATATTATCTTTAGTCACGAGAGTTACAGGTACAACAATATTGTTCCTAAACGGTAAATGCTCCGCTAACCTATAACTGGCTCTGGCGGCCTCCTCCCCAATAGTATGGGGAGATTGGGCAACTGTCGCTTGAACATCATCAGTAGTTTCTAATAGCATTTTAACATTAGGTGAACCATCTACACCATAAACAGTAATGTTATCTAAATTAGCAACTTCTATTGCCGCCAAAGCTCCCAGGGCACTTTGATCATTCAAAGCCATAACAGTATCAAAAAAAATTCCCGAGTCAATAACTTCCTGTACAGCAGGCATAGCAAGTTCTGTTTGTCCTCTAACTTCTTTAGAAGCTACAATATGGTAATCCTTATGACCACTTAAAGTATCAACAAAGCCTTTTATTCTATCACTACCAGAAACAGTTGTTGCATGCTCTAACAGTAAGATTTCTGCACTAGATTTTGTTGCTAAAAGATTCTCAGCACACATCACCCCTGCCTTATAGTTATCAGAAAGAATAGTCGTGTTTGCTATGGTAGAATCTGTTAGGCGACTATCTACAGCGACAACTGAAATTCCTTTATGTCTGGCTTCTTTTAATTTGGCAATAATGGAAGCACTACTACTGTCTACAGGATTAATAATGATGACATCACAATTTTCTCTGATAAAGTAATCAAGCTGTTCTACTTGTTTTTCAACATTCAGAGATGGATCACGTAATATTAGGATGTCTCCACTCTCATCTACTTCTTTCTTGATTTCAGAATGAAGGGCCTTGTAGAAGTCATTGTTCATGGTCATATAGGTCGCACCAATTTTAACACGTTCATCATTCAAGGGTTGAAATTTATAGAGAATATATAGACTGCTAATACAGCAAAGAAAAATAATTGATAGCAAAACGCCTAACCAATGTTTTCTAACTCGTTTCATACTGCACTTTCAACTTTCTATAACAACTCTTCTAAAATCTCTGCTATTCCATCATGATTGTGGTCACTTGTTACTTGTCCAATCATTTCTTGAACTTCTTTAGGACCATTAGCCATGACAAAACCTTTACCTACAGCTTTAAGCATATCTAAATCATTGTAATTATCACCAAAAGCAATCGTATCAGCCATCTCAATTCCATAATGCTGAGCAAATAAGGTGACAGCTCTGCCTTTTTCAATACCTGAAGCCATAACTTCAATATAGTATGGTAAAGAGCGCGCAATGGAAAGCTGAGGAAACAGCTGTTTTAACTTATCTTCAAGAGTAACAATAACTTCAGGTTCTCCCATTAATAGTAATTTATGAACTTCATCTAGATTTTCAATATCTTCTAGAGATACCTCAGTAGAATTTAAAGAAACAACATCTTCTTCACGAGCAATCCAAAAATTACTACGATTTTGAGAAAACCAATAACTTCCACTATAAACATTCCAAGCCACATCAGGTACTTGCTCTTCTAGGAAACGACAAATAGCAACTGCTTCTGACGGTGTCATTACTTTCGAATCAATCACTTTCCCACTAGCATCTTGGACTAAGGCACCATTATAAGAAATAATTGGTGTATCTGGTAAAAAATCTGATATGAGTGGCTTAATGGCCTCTGGCATACGTGCTGAAACTGGTACAAACATATGTCCACTTTTTACTGCCAATATCAGCACTTTTCGTGTTCTAGGTGTTACGACTAGATCTTTATTGATTAATGTACCGTCAATATCACTAAAAATAATTGTCATTGTGTTTCTCCTAAAAATCACTTACATTTACAATTACCAATATCCTTAATTGACTATAGTATACCATTTTATGAAAAGGTTTTCTAGAGTCCAAATATCAATTACAATGACATTTGGGTTGTGAGTTGTATAATAAAATCTCCCCCCCTTATTTGTTTGAGAGGGAGATGTTATGTAGTTTAGCAATTATTGATTTTGTTTACGTTTCAAACCAACAATTGATAGGAATGCTCCTAAAAGTGTAAGCAGGCCTAATCCAAAAGCAGAATCTGTGCCATCATTTGTTTTAGGTAGAGTTCCTTCTGTCTTAATTTCATTAAAGGAGACAGGATTAATCACTCTGCTATCCATATGCAACATAGGTGATAAACTGTCTTTATCAGCGTTGTAGTCTTGAGATAGATTTTCTGGATGGAATTGTTCTGAAGTATCAACTTCTACATTATTAGTGATTTCTTGATTTTTAGAACCTACTTGGTCATCTAGTTCATCATTTAGTTCAGGTTTCGATTGTATTTTTGAATTAAGGTCAGTCACCAAGAAATTTTGAATATCTAATTGTCCGTCCCAAAGTCCCAAACCAACAAATGGCTTGTTAAAGGATTCTTCAACAGATTCAAACTTGTAAACTAGAAATTCTTTCCCATCTACAGATACTTTGATTGTATCCAATGTTTTAATAACATCAATATGATGATAAATACCATCATTGATTGCTACATCCATTGGGACTTCCTGAATAGTATCCCCATAAAAACGATAGAGTCGAACATTATTTCTATCTCCAAATTGAACGGCATATGCATTAGCTGGATCGCTACTTGCAGCAGCTAAAAAGAGGTTAACAATTCCTTTCGTGTACTTAATGTCAACGCCCATTTTATACTCACTAAATGGCAAGACTTGCGTATTCATATAAGCATCGTTAGCAGATTGGTTAGTATCAGAAAGTGTCTCACCATCAATATACCATTTACCACCAACAGCTTTCAAAGCCGGTAAATTGGTGTTAAAATTATCCTCAAAAAGATCAATCATAAAGTCTTCGTATAGAGATGGATTTTCTTTAGAAGTTGCCCGAACAAGAACCTGACCTTTTTTAAGTCCTGTTAACACAGCCTTGTTACCTTCTATAGATAAAGAAGCAATGCTACTGTCACTCACTGTCCATGCTAAATCTTGAGAAGCGACTGCTGGCATGATGTACGCCTTAAGAGGCAATTTCTCTCCCACTGTCACTCGAGTCACTTTTGGACTAGCTGCAATGACATCAAGTGCTGTCGTCACCTCTTTTTTATTTTTCCAAATGCTTGTCAATGGGTAAAGAGCAATATCTGCCTTAGAGCTATCTCCTTCTGAGAAAACATTTACCCCAAGGCTAGTAGGAGAAGGGAAAATTTGGTTTGCTCCTGCTACCGTGTTGCCTTTAGCAAATACTTCCACACTTGATCGGTCTACAAAAAGATGTAAATCAATACTACCATCTGCATGACGAGTTACTTTTTGTTGGTCAATTTGAGCAAATTTATTGGTCAAAATAATCCCAGATTGACTTCTATCAATAGAAAGCATTTCAGTAGCCATATCATAAACCACTTTTGTCGCTTCATCATCACCTACACGTAATTTAAAACCTAGGCGGCTTGTATTTTCACCTGGTTTGAAGTGAGCGACAATTTCATAAGTATCTCCAACAAATTCTTTGAACAAGTCATTAGTCTCAGTAACTGTTGCATTGGTATATGTAATAGCCTTACTAACTTCTCTAAGGCTTTCGTACGCTTTAATAGGTGTCTGAGTTAAGACATAACGGTCACCATCTTTTTTAAGTCCCAAAGATAAATTTAGATTAAAAGTACCATTAAAATCTTGATCAACAGTATCTGCTACAAGATTGCAATAATCATCCCAAGTGTTCATCCAGTTTAACTCAATAACTTCAGGAATCGTTGGATTTGAACTTGTTCCAAAGTCTTGAACATAGTAAGTCATCGCTGCATAAGAATCCTTACCAAAGTTCATGATTTCATCTTTGGTTCCATAGCTAGAATCTGGTATGAATCGCCATCCTCCATCAACCTGTTTAAAATCACCAACTTTATAATGGCGTCCACCACGAGAAAGGACCCATTTTAAGCTACCGTCATCTGCTTTTAACGGATATAAATCTGGACATTCCGTATGTAAATCTGGATAAGTGGATTCAACTTTCCAATCCGATAAATTATCTGAAGAGTAAATACGAAGTGGTCCGCCTGCAATTACCATAAACCACTGATTTTCCCATCGAAAAACTTTAGGGTCACGAAAATCACGGTTATTCAATGGATCATTAGACCAATCTGCAGCAATTTTATCTGATTTTTGCCAAGTCTTTCCTTCATCTGTACTATAAGCTAATTTAATACGTTGCCCTTCACCATTTACAGTAATTAAAGCAACGAGACCACCTTTTCCTTCTTCAAAAAGTCCAGAGGTGTTTTTATCATCCACTACAATAGATCCTGAGAACATAGTACCATTGGCATCTGGATAAAGCGCAATCGGCTGTTCTTCCCATGCCAATAAATCTTTGCTGGTTGCATGTGCCCAGTGCATTGGTCCCCACTTGGTATCATCATGGAACTGATAAAAGAGATGATAAGTGCCATTATAGTAAACCAATCCATTTGGATCGTTAGCCCAACCATCTTTAACAGAGTAATGGAATTGGCCACGATGAAGCTCATTGTAGTACACCTCATCTGCTTGACGACGGTGAACATTGAGACGATAAGTCAAATTAACAGGTTGACCAGACGCTGTTAGGAGTTGGCTTGTAACAGTAAAATAATTTGCACCTACTTCCAGTGGAATATTTTTCAAATCATTATAAACAACGCCCTTAGAATCTTGAACAGTTACCGTTGTCCCAGCTTGCTTAGATAATACTTCTAAATTTACCGTTTTTGCATCATTTTTCACATATTGAATATGCGTTGCTTCTTTTTGGAAAAACTGACCTTTGTTTTCAACAGTTCCTTCTGCTGATGTTACTACAATATCTTCAATGAATGGTAGTTCTGAGTCCCTCAATGATGTATAAAAGGTATTTTGGAAAATCATCTCACCATTCCAGTTTAGCAAGCCAAAATAGCCTTCTGAGATTGAGGTTGTTTGCCCTTTGTCATTTCTTTGAAGAGTAAAGTCACTCAAATTGGCAATTAATTCATCATTAACATAGTAAGACAACCATTCATCCGTAGCCACTACTTTTAAATGGTATTTATTATCTGGAGTAGCTGTCACTTCTTTATCATCTATAAGATTCGCTTCGGCCCAGCGCCATAGTCTTGCTTTACGACTATTAGCATCTAAATTTACTGTATAATTTTTTAGATTATCAGGATTATTATTTGAACGGAAAGTCAAGGAGGCTGCTCCTTCATTTTTTAAGAAAGTTACATCTGTTTCAAAAATAAAGTTTTTCCCTTGTGATTCAGTATAAAGAAAGTTATCCCCTTTACCAACAGCATTGCTATAAAGTCCATCTTCTTGTACTTTCCAGACCTCATCATCATACGACAAGTTTTCAAGGTTAGTCTGATAGCCAGTTGTAGCTGGTGTTACAGCAGTCCTTGAAGGCTCTTTAGTGTCAGTCACTACCAATTTGGGCTCGCTATCTTCTTCAGTGTTGACAGGATTAACCTCTGTTTCAGATGGTGCTGTCTCTAATTCTCCTTCTTCAGAAATAGCCTCTTCAGAGGTACTAACAGCTAATTCCGTTGTAGATGTCTCTGCCAAAACTTCGTTCTTTGGTTCTTCCTTAACAAGTGGCTCACTAACTTCTGGTTCTGATTGGACAACCAGTGGTTCTGAGTTTGTAGATACTGCTGTTTCAGCTGCAACATGCTCGACTGAATTTGCTAGTAGCAAAGCAGTCAATAAAGCGGAACAACCATAAACCCAAATTTTTCCACGTTTGTGCATATACCAGTTTTTACATTGCATTTCTGATAAGAACTTCATAGTTATTTCTCCTTATAAATTTCTCTCCATCATATAGGAAGCGTTTTCAATCTATATTTTCATTATATACTGCCAAAAATTTATATTCAATAGACAGATGTCACTGAAAATGATGACATCTGTCATGTCTTATCTAGATATTAGTTCTAAATTAAAAACGAGGATTTCTCCTCGCTTTTAATTGATTATCACAGTTTTAAAACACATTGCTATATTAATTAAAATTAAAAAAGTATGTCTTCGAGGCAGTAGTTATAATTCCATTATTACTCCATTTGTATATTATAGAAGATGTTTTTTATAAAGCAACCTTACTCTTTTCGTAGCAAATACCCTCTTACCTGGCTAATGAAGTATAACGATCCCGTAACCACATAGAGAGTTTTGGGAGCTAGATTACCAGCAACGGAGTTAATCCATAATTTATAATCTTCAATCCGAGAGTATTCATCTGGATACTGTTCTAATTTGAGACTATTTGGATAGTCAAAACTCGTAACCGTTAAGCTATCAAACAGGGAAAGTTGTTTGAGCATCGTTGTAATAGGCTTTGTATCAATAGCTGCAAATAGGATATGAATGTGATAATCAGAATAATTTTCTTTCAAAAGATCAACTAAAACAGCAATACTTTCATCATTATGAGCCCCGTCAATCATGAGATTATCACGCATCAATTCGGTTCGTCCCAACCAACGTGCTTGAGCTAAAGCTTTCCTTATGACCTCTAGATTGATTTTTGAAAAAGCTGGCGCTAACAAGAAACTCGTCATCATAGCTAGACTAGCGTTAGCCACTTGGTGTTGTCCAGGCATTGCAAGTCGAACTGCTGACAATTGTAGGTCTTCGTAAGAAAAGTCAAAAGCAGAGCTTTTCCCAAAAGCAAAAAAATCTTTATTTAATTGGTAAGTTGGACATGATAGTTTCTCAGACGTTTCTTTAAAAACCTCCAACACTTCTGCCTTATCCTCAGCAAATATAAAAGGAACCCCTTTTTTGAGAACTCCAACTTTTTGAGTAGCAATTTCTCGATACGTATTGCCAAGAATGTTTTGGTGGTCAAGACCAATCGAGGGGCAAACAACTGCAAGTGGTGTAAACACATTGGTCGAATCGTGGAGCCCACCTAGACCAGCTTCAATAACCGCAATGTCAACAGGGTGCATTTGTCCAAAATAGACAAACATCATCGTTGTAATGATTTCAAACTCAGTTGCAGATTTTAAATCTGTTTCAAGAGGAAGACGATCGACAACAGGTTTTATAATCTCAGCCAATTTGACCAAATCTTCCTTAGAAATCATTTCTCCATTTACAGAAATACGTTCTCTAAAGTCCATGATGTAAGGGGAAGTAAAAGTACCAACTTCATAGCCGGCTGTGGTAAAAATATTTTGGAGATAATTTGTTGTAGAACCTTTGCCATTTGTACCTACAACATGAATACCTTTAAGTTTTTTCTGAGGATTGCCAAGTTCATTGAGCATCCATTCCATACGTTTCACGCCGGGTTTGATTCCAAATTTTAATTGACCGTGAATCCAGTCCAATGTCTCTTCATAAGTCATATATTTCATAGTTTTAGTATAGCAAAAAGACTAGCACTAGGCTAGTCTTCTAAAATTCAATTAGAATTTTTTGCGTTTACGCGCTGCTTCGGATTTACGTTTACGTTTTACAGATGGTTTTTCATAGTGCTCACGTTTACGAGCCTCTTGAAGAGTACCAGCTTTAGTAACCGCACGTTTGAAACGACGAAGTGCATCGTCTAAAGATTCATTTTTACGAACGACTGTTTTTGACATAGATTTCACCTCCTCAAGATAATGTAACGATTGATTTACGTTCTCAATTATTTTAACACAGGGTTATATATGTGTCAAACTTTTTTTACTGCTGCTGCTAATTTTCCATAGAGAATGTAATCAACTTGCTTCAAATCCTTGATTGTCCGACAATCTAAGGAACACATAATGAGACGTAAATCGTCTTTCCATCCGTTAATGATAGCAATCACTTCTTCCACTGAATGCGTCTCAACTAATTCTAAAACGATTCGTGATAGTCCAACCGTTTTAGCCCCTAAGACAAAGCACTTAATCATGTCCAATGGATGTCTAACACCACCTGAAGCCAAAATTTCGACCTCATCTGTTAAGGCTTTCAAATTTAGCAAAGCCCGACCTGTCGTCTGTCCCCACTCATTAAGATAATCTCGATTTCCCCCACGCTGATTTTCAATATAGGCAAAACTTGTCCCGCCACGCCCTGAGATATCAAACGTTTTAATCCCTTTAGATATGGCAAAGCGAACAGTTTTTTCATCCATCCCAAATCCGACTTCTTTGAGAATAATAGGTGCATTTAACTCAGTAGCATAGCTTTCTAAGTTTTTTTTCCAAGAGCGAAACTCTCGCTCCCCTTCTGGCATGAGTAATTCCTGCATGAGATTGACATGAACTTGCAGAAAGAGTGGTTCCATCTGCTCAATGGCTTTTCGCCCAAGTTCAACAGGCTTATCAATTCCAATATTTGTCGCAAGGAGTAAATTTGGAAATTCCTCACGAAAATCAAAGGAATCTGGATGCACATTTTTTAGCGCAGCTGAGTAAGAGCCAGTTACCATGAGAATCCCTGTCGCTGCTGCCACCTGAGCCAGTTTGCGATTGACCTGCCCAGCTTTTGCCGAACCACCTGTCATGGCATTGATATAAAAAGGAAAGTTCCAATCACGACCAGCAAAATGTGTCGTCAAGTCAATCTCAGCTAAATTGTAGCTAGGAAGTGAGCAATGAATCAGCTCAATGTCATCAAAGCTATTATAAGGTGCTTGATACTTTAGGGCATATTTAATATGGTCATCTTTACGATTGGTCATTGGTCACCTCTATCCAGTAGCGTTTTGTCTCTGAGCCAACTGATGGATCGATGTAAGTATTGTCATAGTTTCCACCATTAGCAAGAATCGTTTTTTCTGACGCTACATTGTTGACATCACAAGTGACAAGCGCTCGCTTGATTCCTAACTTAGCAGCTTTTTTTAAAGCTAGTCTCAACTGTTCCTTAGCATAGCCTTTTCTTCGCTCGCAAGGACGAATAGAATAGCCAATGTGTCCAGCAAAATTGACCAAGAAAGGCTGACTAAGATTGTGTCTGATATTGCAGATACCGACCATTTTGTTATCTGCTTGACGAATACAAAGAAAAGTTGACGAAGGGACACGCTTTTCTTCTAATCCTTCCCCTTTTGCAATAGCCCTGACATGATCTAACCATTCGGTTAAGTCAGCCATTTCTCCTAATCTAGCTCCACCATGCAAGTGTTCATTTGCTTGAAAAAATTCCGACTTATAAGCTGACACTTCTTCTAGCCAGTCTACACTTGGTACGATTAACACTAACTCTTTCATAGGTTCCTTTCTTGATGTAAAAGCTCAATACCGACAGATGCCCATCGTTCAATCAGAAGCTCGCTATCTTTTTTTGAAAAACTGTAAGCAATACCACAATCACCCCCGCCAGAGCCAGAAGATTTGGTGATGGCATCTAATCCATTTTCAGATTCTTTTAGCGCTTTTAATTTGTCAATGTAAATGGCAGAGCTTAGTGACAATAACAGGTCTGAAACGGTTTGTAAACTCATTTTAAGAAGATTGTGATTACCTGTCTGCAAAGCTTCTTTGGTTTTCAGAACAGCAACCTGTGTCTGATTCAGATAATCCAATGTAATGACTGATTTAACTTGGTTAATCATATCTTTTGAAATTGCTGGTTGCCTGGTCCAACCGACTAAAAAATCAGCATGGATGCGTGGCGTCAGCCTCTCGATTGTGTAACCCCAATCCATTGCCATCAGCTCAAAGAGAGATTTGACTGAAATCTGATCTGCTATTTTTTCACGGTTAAAGGATGTATAAGCTACCAAATCATCGTAGGCTATACAGGCAATATCTCCCATAGAACCATTATCACCACGCTTAAGCAAGGTATAGGCTGACAGTTTGAATAGTTCATCTACCGTTAAGGGGATATCAAAATGCTGAGCCAGAGCTTTGATGGTTAATACCGTCACTGAACCACTCGAACCAATTCCAAACTTGAGACTATCTTTTTCCAGTTTACCTGTAATTACCAACGAAAAAGAAGACAATGGCTGACCATGGAACGTTTCAAGCGTTCTCACACTCTCTTGGATGAGGGCGTAATTGTTATCTGGAGACATATTCACTTGATAGTCAAACATGTCTGACATAATTGAAATCTGCTCAGCATCAGTAACTGTTGCTGTCATATAGATGGGAATATTCTTGATGATAGCTGTCTGTCCTGGTGTCAAAACGCTGTATTCACCAGCAATGTAAAGTTTTCCGCCAGTTTGAACTGTAGTCATCATAACTCCTTCGTCCGAGAGACAATGATTTGATAGTCTTTAGAAAAATGCTCCGCCAATCGCTCTAAATCTTCTTCTAAGCATAATACCTTGACATTTGGACCAGCATCCATTGTGAAATAGCAGCGCTCCCCTTCTTGGCGAAGCTCCTTGACCCTCCCCATTGCTTGATAAGTTTTTTCTGTTAAGTAGGAAAAGGCAGGGCTAGCAGTTTGTGTCGTTTCGTGCATACGAAGGGCATTGGCTTCCGTTAATTGCCCCACTTTTTCAAAATCATTCTCAGCCAGATAGGTCAGCATATCCTTGTAATCTTGCTCGGATTGCTTAATCCAGTCTGGGAAACTTGTTGAGGTCTCTGTACACAACTTCATCCCTTCTCGGCTAGAAATGGATTTGCGTTGGTCATTAAGAACGAGCATGATCATGGCTAATTTAAGGTCAGTTTTAACACGATAAACATCACCAGAATCCTTGTCCCAAGCAGCAAGTGGTCCAAAGAATGAACGCGATGAAGACCCTGAGGCGAATTTTGCAATCTGTGCCAGCTCAGCTTGTGTTTTCCCAGATTCAAATAGGTCATTTGCTGCTTTGACTAGCGCTGACAAACCTGAGGAACTTGAAGATAGACCTGCTGCTGTCGGCATATTGTTCCAAGTTTCGATTTTGATATATTGAGACTTATCTTTACGAAAGAGGTCTAGAACTTTTGAGACTTTAGTTAATTCTTTTTCCCCTTGCATAACATTGTCAATATACATGACGTCTGCGTCAACATTTTCCAAAAAACTTAACTTGGTCTCCGTATACATATTTTCTAAAGTCAATGAAATACTAGACGTTGAAGGAACCATCTTCTCGGCGTCAGCTTTTCCCCAATATTTTATGATGGCAATATTTGCGTAAGATTTGACGCTTACAGGCTTTCTATCCATGTGTTTATAGCTCCTTCTTCTTCTAATTTTTGTACCAAACTTTTAGCCTGTTCTTTCGTCTCTGCCAAAGCGATAATACAACCACCTAGACCACCACCAGACATCTTAGCACCTAGGGCGCCGTTGTCAATAGCGAAGCTGACTAAGTGATCTGCCTCTGGACTTGATACCGAGAGTTCTTTAAGGTTAACATGTGCTTCTGACATAACAGAGCCCAATTTCATTAGGTCCTTAGATAAGATAGCTGCTTCTGCCTTTTCCACTAAATCGCCTAACCGATGCAAATAAATAAGTGCTTTTTCTTCTAAGGCTTCTACAGCTTGAACAGCCTCCCTCGTATGTCCATGAATGCCGGTATCAGCAATAATTAAGTACGCTCCTAAATCGATTTTAATTTGTGAAAAACCAACATTTCTTATAAATTTAATCGCATGATTGCTCAGACAAGTCTTGGCATCTAGCCCACTCGGATTGGTATGTGCAATAATTTCCGCTTGATTAGCTAACATCTCCAAGACGCTCATGCTCAGAGGTTGATCAAAATAATCAAAAACCGCACGAATTGCTGCAATGGCAACAGCTGCTGAAGACCCCATGCCACGACGCTCTGGCACCATTGACTCAATCTCATAGGTGATTGGCTCATCCTTAATCCCAAGATACCGAAGGGCAGCAAAAATAGCTGTCACAAGCGGATCTGTGGCATCAAATAAAAGACGTTTGTCGGCTGGTTTAATCCGACAGGTCACTTCAATATTTTTCAAGGGTAAGGCAATTGCTGGGTAGCCATAGACAACTGCATGTTCACCCATCAAAATAATTTTACTGTGAGCCTTACCGACTCCAATTTTACTTTGTTTTATCATACTACTATTTTACCCCAAAACTGCCATTAAGGCGACAAAAAACTATTGCTTCAGACACCTTTAGGCAAGGAAAAACCACTCGACTGAGTGGTTTCATTCTTAAAATTGGCTATCATCAACAGCGTCCAACCAAGCTTTCGTTGCATTAAGTGTTTCTTCAAGCGCACCTTCTTGGAACGGTGATTTGATTCTTGCTGATTCAACCACTTGTAGGAAGGATTGCGTTCCTCCAATTTTACAGATACGCATGTAATCTTCCCAGGCTGTTTCATCATAATCAATCTGCGTGCGTTTCCAGAATTGAAGGGCACAGACTTGAGCTAAAGTGTAGTCAATATAATAGAATGGTGACGCAAAAATGTGTCCCTGACGGTACCAAAAAATACCACGGTCTAACGCCTCTGATTCTGAGTAATCTTTTGAAGGGAGGTACATTTTTTCCAAACGACGCCAAGTGGCTTTACGCTCTGCTGGTGTCATCTTAGGGTTTTCATAAACTTCATGTTGGAAATGGTCAACGAGAACACCATAAGGTAAGAAGAGAAGAGCACCTGATAAGTGACTAAACTTGTACTTCTCTGTTTGTTCCTTGAAGAACAAATCCATCCAAGGCCATGTCATGAACTCCATAGACATTGAGTGAATTTCACAAGTTTCATACGTTGGCCAAATTGCCTCTGGTGTTTCTACCCAACGTGAATTGTAAACTTGGAAAGCATGTCCTGCTTCATGGGTCAAGACATCAACATCCCCACGAGTGCCATTAAAGTTAGAGAAGATAAATGGTGCTTTATAGTCTGGCAAGTAAGTACAGTAGCCACCTGTATCTTTCCCCTCTTTAGCCACCAAGTCTAACAACTCATTTTCAACCATGAAATCAAAGAATTCTCCCGTTTCTGGTGAGAGTTCACGGTACATTTTTTGAGCTTGCTCCACAAGAAACTCTGGTTTGCCTTGAGGCGTTGCATTACCATCAAGGTACTCTAGACCTAAATCATAGTGTTTCAGTTCTTCAACACCGATACGTTTCGCTTGACGTGCACGAAGCTCATCCACAATTGGAACCACATGTTTCAAGATTTCTTGGCGGTAAGTATTGACCATCTCACGATTATAGTCAAAACGGTTCATGCTCTTATAGCCATACTCCACATAATCTTTAAAGCCTAGAGTCTTCGCAATCTCATGACGCACTTTGACCAATTCATCATACACGGTATCGAAAGCTTCCTCGTTATCTTCAAAGAAGGCAGTAACCGTATCATTAGCCTCTTTACGAGTTTCTCGATCTAGCGTTTGTCCAAATGGTCCCATTTGAGAGAGGTTATAAGTTTCCCCACGGAATTCCATTTGTGCCGTGGCCATCAAATTATTGTATCGGTCAACCAATTCATTTTCCTTTTGGAACAATGGAATCGCTTCAGAAGAGAAGGTTGCCAGCTTGTTTTCCGCTAACAGGAAGAAGGTTTCTGGTAAGAAACGTGATAGATCCTCACGGAAGGGACTCTCTAACAAGACACGGTAGTAATTGGTGGTCAGCTCTTCAAAAAGCGGCGAATACTCATTCCAAAAAGCTGTTTCCTCATTATAAAAGGCATCAGTCATGTCAATGGAATGGCGAATGCTCCAAAGTGTTGCCTGAGTGTCAATCGAAAAATTGATGGCTGTAATTTCTTTGGCAACTCTAACGGCTTCTTCTCCAGTTTGAGCATCTGCTAATTGCTGTGTTAAATCTGTTAATTGAACTTTCAACGCCTCATAATCTGGACGAACATATTTGTAATCTTTAAACGACATCATGTCCTCACTTTCTACATACTCAATCATAGTGCATTTATCATGTTTTTGCAAGGGTTTTCTCATATCAAATCAAAACGAGAGGTCGCCCCTCTCGTTCTAGTATCTAGTTCAAATCGTTGAAAACTGCTTCCATGTGGAGAATAGCTTCCGCTGGAAGTGGATTTTCTTGGTTATCATGGTTAAAGTTAAGAAGATAATTGAGACGAATTTGCATACGGTCACGGAGAAGTTGACGATAAGCATCATCAAAATCAGGAACTTCAAAACCTTCAACGTCTAGGTAATCAAAGCCACGAACATCGCCGAACTCTTTGAATTCACCCGTACCATCAACAACGCTCTCAATAATACCAAGAGTCACTTCTTTTGGAATTTTCTTACCCATATAAGAGCCAGTGTTAATCACATAGCATTGTACACCAGATTCAAAAAGTGATTGGAATTTCTTATAATCTTCAACCAATGGATACACACGGAATGGGTTAGCGTAAGGCTCAATGATGAGACTGTTGAGGCTGTCAGAAGTATTTTCAGCACTCGAACGCATGGTGGTCAAGGTACAACCCATGGTTGCTGCCATAACAGGATCAGATAAACGAACCAATGGTGGTAGCGAATCATCTTTCATAATCCAGAAGATTGATTGAATTGGATCATCAATACGGTCAACACGGTTTGGTGTCGAATAACGTGATTTCACTGTACGACCATTTCCATTTCGCACATCTTCCGTTACAAGGCGGAGCTTACCTTCTTTATCAAGAGCTACACCACAGTTTTGAACAGTCACAAAGTAATCTTGTTCTTTATGTCCAGCGGGATAGTCACTAGTCTTATCAAAGTAAGATGGTTCTAAAGCAATTGATGAGCCATCTTTTTGAGAAATGATGAAGGCATCATCGTGAAGAACATTAATCTCGTACTTGCCATCATGTTTCGCATGAGTGAGGGTAGATTTACCAGAACCTGATAGACCAAAGAATGAAGCAACGTAAGGATCTTGTCCTTTTTTCTTGAAGATTTTAAGACCGCCGTGACAAGAAACATAATTATTACGGGCCGCTGTTCCCCAAGCAAGGGTCAAAGTTGATTTTTTCAATTCACCGAAATAGTGCATCCCAAGAATAACGGCACAGTTATGGTTAGTATCAAAGTAAGCTAGCCCATCAGGATAATCTGGGTGTGACCACTCTGGATCTGAGAAGATATAAATATCAGTTTCTTCATAGCGTGGAGAGTTCTTCAAGCGTGCCAAGTAGTCTGCATTCATGATCTGGAAGTTCATCAACCATGAATAAAGGTTGTTGATATCATCTTCTGGCACCATGAGGTGGGCACGAAGCATGAACGCCTCATCAAGACCTACAATAGCATCCGCTTTATAATACTGTCTATGACGACTTTCAAAAATAGCATCACGGACAATTGGTAACAATTTCGCATCTTCCTGTGGGTTATTCCCATAGATGCGACGTGCTTTTGCAGTACGACCAACAATTGCTCCGCCATTTGCCAATAACACTTTCGCATCATCTGGAAGACCCAGTTCTTTAGTATGAGCAACCGGCATATCAAGCACAATAGTATTTGGTGCTTTCAAAGCTAACTGGTAAGCCTCAACTAACGTTTTGATTGGCTTCACATGATTTTCATAAAAAGCAGTCTCAACTGTTGTTTTCAAAGCTGAAAAGTAAGGTGTGTCCTTACGCATAACTTCTTCTGCAAAATGCTGACGTGTAACCATAGGGTTTCCTCCTGAAATTGTAATCGTTTTCTTTAATGCCAGTATACTACTTTTTTCGAGAAAGCGCTACCATTTTTGGTGAAAAATTTGATTTTCTTGAAAATTATTCTGTCTAACATCATTCGACTTCATTACTGGAGTGAATTGTTACACCCTTTCCATTATAAAAAGAATCATAAAATTCTTGATATTCAGCAACTTTTTCAGCTGAGAATAAATCAGTATCAATAACCTTTACAATTTCCCGAAATCCAATAACTGCATTAGGCTCATCTTTCTGTCCCAAGAAAACAGCATCGTCTTCAATATAAAATGTAATATTACTCCAGTCATCTGTTTCAAGAGCTTCAAAAATGATTTCTTTCCCTTTAAAAACTTTCCACACCTCTCTGGCAATCTCTCGAAAGCCTTGTTTATCAGTTACGATATCTTCAAGCGTGAGTTTTTGTCCTTTTTCAGTTAAGTAGAGATAATGATTGACTCCTTTTGTCACATATTAATCTGACAAGATACCTGGTTGATAACGTTGAATAGCGACACGGTAAGCCTTGTCACCAATCAAAGGATTAGCCAGTTTTTCTGGATAAATAATTGTAGCCAATTTGACTATTTCTTTCATTTTCGACAACTTCGGTAATGGCTTTGCCAAGTTTTGAAGTGATTACCTTAGGCATTGCGAAAAGGAGATTGCCTGAACCTTCTATGATCAGTTCCTTGTCAAAATCTACAATGGCCACTTCTAAGTAAGTTTTAAAGCGCTTCTCTTTTTTAATACTACTCCAGTAAAAGACACCGACTCCTAGCACAACTAGCAACATCAGAGAAACAATAAATTTCCAGCGTTTAAACATAACATCACATCCTTTCAAGATGTTTATATCACTTTGGAATGCGTTTACAAAAACAAAAAGACTACTTTCGTAGCCTCTTACTATACACCATATAATTCACTCAGAGTTACAAATTGGTAACCTTGATTCACCAGATAATCTAAAATAGTTGGCAGAGCATCTGCTGTTGTTCCGTGGATATCATGCATGAGGATAACAGCACCAGGCCGAACTTGACTTTGGATATTAGCTAAAATGGCTTGTGTGTTGCGATTTTTCCAATCCAAGGTGTCAACATCCCATAAAATTTGCGGATAGCCGACCGTTGCTTGGACTGTTGCATTTGTAGCTCCATAAGGTGGTCTCATGAATTTGACCGGTTTTCCAATTGCAGCTGTAATCACTTTCGTAGTTTCCTCCATCTGCCATTTGATGTCATTAACTGATAAGGATGGTAACGAAGGATGGCTCCAAGTGTGGTTACCTACTTCATGACCTTCAGCAACCTCTCTCTTTAAAATTGCCTCGTTACCAACTACAGAGTTTCCAAGAACAAAAAATGTAGCTTTAGCATTATACTGCTTTAAGGTATCTAAAATACGAGTTGTGCTAGATGGATTTGGCCCATCGTCAAAAGTTAAGGCAACGACTTTACCGGGGAGAACCACTTGTGGATGACCTTGTGCCATAGCAAGCGCTCTTTCTTTTTCTAAACGTGCTTTTTCCTCTTGATATGTACGATAAGCGTTTAAAGCATCACCTTGAAGATATTTAGAATCAAGGTGATCGTATAATTCTTTTAGAGGAAGATAGCAGACTTCGGTACCAGATATTTTTTGTGGCAAATGAATATCTAAAGCATCTGATTTTGGAACAAAAGAGAGTGTTTTCAAATCAATATTTTTAAGTTCTCCCAATTGAGTTTTCGCCGTCTCATCTAGTTTACCTTCATCAGAGAGTTGCTTTTCCATAAAACCAACCCATTTGTTAATGAAAAATGCTGTGTCAGAAACAAGGTCAGTTATTAGAAAAAGTTGACCATCCTCTTTAACATAAAGTTCCTTACCTTCTATCGTTTTTTTTAAGGTTACTTCTTTAGGATTATTAGCATACTCACGACTTTGAAGTTTATACTGTGCTACAGTTGCAAGTTCTGAAGGACTAACTTTACTATCCACAAAAGCGAGTTGCTTAATTTTAGAAGATTTCTCAGAGGAACTGCCATAGTACTCAGCAATGAGAGCTTGCATTTCTTGAGTAACAGCAGGTAGTGGTTCTTTATCTTTACCAATAGGATATGCTGCTAATACATAGGTTTGGTCAATCATCCCAGCTTGAATAGAAACTTTTTGATTTGCTGTCATGGCTTTTTCTTCCTGTGAAATGACTGTTGCAATCCGCTCTTTTTCCCACTCTTTTACCTTTTGCTGATACACCTGATAACCTATAATTACAATAACTAAAACTAGTAATACATTTACAACTCGTAGGATTTTAACCCAGTCTTTCAATGCCTTCCTCCTTGAACTGTATTATACTCATGATACTAAAATCAAGACTATTCGTCAACGAAAAATCTGAACTAATGTGGTTTAAATGTTCACTTTATAACTTAATAGGATAATTAAATTTTAAAACCATAGACTGTTATTAGCACGTCTTACTTCCAAACTCAAATGATTGAAATAATAGGCTTTAGATTTTATTTAGTAATTTTTACCCGTTGTGCTAGTGAATCAGGCATAGGCAAGAGAATATTTAGACTCACACCAAATTCACAGTGACTCTCCTCAAGTAAAAGAGAATAGATAAGTAATATGGCCTCTATTTTAAATTTGGGTGATTGTAAATTTCTGCATCGTAAATCTCCGATTCCAAACTGCTCTAAACTTGAAAATACGGTTTCTATGGGTTTTCTTAAACGGCTTATCCTATGATTTTCAAACCATGAATAGTTCGCCATATTTTTTCTTAGTTGAGAAATCAACTTAATACCATGACGTTCTAGAACTTCTTTTGTTGTCTAATCCACATAACCTTTATCACCATAAATGAGTAAAAAAGACTGTTTTCAAGAAGTTCTAAAGCAACATCTCCATCATAAACAGATGCTGGTGTTACAACATAATCAATGGGAAATCCAGTATCACTGACAAGAACAGAAAATTTCAACCTGTAATAATGTTGTTTCTTAGTCGCGTTGTAGGCAATGTTTGCGACATCTGATAAGAGAGTTGCTCGTAAGTGACGAATAGGTTGACATAAAGTACAAGGAAAGTTGTCAATTAAACCGAAAGAACAGTTTTGACAACTGTCAGAGACCATAAAGTAGCGCATGCGCTGAATGCTTTGAGCAAGATTTTGGCAGATACGACAAAAACGTGAGCGTTCTGAAAAATTATCTGGACAAAGATTACGACGAATGGCGCGATAAATAGCACTTGCGGTACGACAACCTTCTTGAAGAGCCCAGAGATAGCTGGCGATAAGAATCACATCGGATTGCTTTTGTAAGTGAACATTCGTCGATTTCTGATGTCATTAGGGACAAGGCGATGATATAAATTGATAACTTTGGTCAAGATTTTTGAAAAAATGGCTTGTGTTTGAGTGAGATTTGCGAGATAATAATTTTGGCTTTGCATATCATTTCCTCATTTCGTGATTGTTTTGAGTTTATGATATGCAAAGTTTTTTAATTTTACCAGTATTAACTAGCACAACGGGTCATATTATCTAACAATTATCTTAAATGTGATTTTGGAGTCTTCAAAGGACTAGAAGATCTTTGAAGATGGGAAATAGGTCTGCCGAATTCGGCAGCCATAAGTCTGGGAGACCTTTTTGAATGTCCCTATTTTTTAAGAAAATAACTCAAAAAGAATTTTTGGGATTTGACTCAATATTTCCAAAAAAATCCCCCAACAATTGTTAGGAGATTAAAAATATTATTTAATATCAAAGACAATAGATTTCACAGTAGTCATTGCTTCAATTGAGTATTTGATACCTTGTGTACCAGCACCAGATTTTTTAGCGCCTAAGAATGGGAAGTTATCTGTACCACGTTGAGTTTTGTTGTTGATGTGAACTGTACCAACTTCTAATTTCTCAGCAATTGAAAAAGCAAGCGGGAAATCATTTGTGAAGACTGAAGCCTGAAGTCCATATTCAGACTTATTAGACAATTCAATAGCTTCTTCAACAGATTTAACACGAATAACTGGAAGGACTGGACCAAATGGTTCTTCCCAAGCAAGACGCATGTCAGATGTTACTCTATCGAAAAGAATTGGACAGATAAGGTTTCCTTCACGAATAATTTCAGTCTTAGCGTCAGCTCCTTTTTCAACAGCATCATTGACAAGACCTTCAACGAAATCAGCAGCACCTGTATCAATAAGTGGTGTGATATCAGCATTATCTTCAGGATTACCGATAGTCAATTTAAGCACTTTTTCACGGATAATTTCAACAAGCTCATCAGCTACTTCTTCTTGAACAAGAACACGTTTCACCGCTGTACAACGTTGACCAGAGTAACCAAAGGCACCATCTACAATATTTTTAGCAGCTAGTTCAAGATCAGCATCTTTCAATACGATAGCTGAGTCCTTACCACCAAGTTCAAGCATGATTGGGCGCATACCAGCCAATTTACCGATACGTTCACCAATTGGAGTTGAACCAGTGAAATTGATAAAGTTTACAGCTTCATGCTCAACAATGTAGTCACCGATAACAGAACCACGACCTGTAATTGTGCTAAACACACCTGCTGGAAGTCCAGCTTCTGCAAAAGCTTCTGCCAAAAGGATTCCTGAAATAGAACCTTGTGTTGGGGGTTTAAGGGCAACCACATTACCTGAAATCAAAGCTGGAGCAATTTTAGAACCAGCAAGATTCACAGGGTAATTAAATGGTGAAATTGCTAGAACAAGTCCCAAAGGTTCGCGACGAACAATAGCAATTTTTTTCTTGCTTGCAGCATCAAAGCTACCGCCTTCAAGAACTTCACCTTCCATACGCACGCCTTCTTCAGCTGCATAGCGGATAATGTCAGCTGTACGAACAACTTCAGAAACTGCTGCTTTGTAACCTTTAGCAACTTCTTGAGATAGAATAGCACCGATTTTTTCAGCATCGCGGACAAGAATATCAGCTGCTTTGTGAAGATAGGCCGCACGTTCAACGTATGAGAGTGCACGCCAAGCTGGTTGAGCAGCCTTAGCTGTTGCATAGACATAATCAACATCCTCTTGACTCATTGCTGGAACAGAACCTAGCTCTTTACCAGTCGCTGGTTCGTAAATTTTAATTTCATTGTCAGAAAGTTTCCATTCACCGTTGACAAGGTTTTTGTATTGTTTAGTCAAAATGATTCTCCTTTAAGTTTAATAGGTATATTGTAGCACATTTTTCAGAATATACAACAATTTCAACACTCAAACTGTACCGATTGGTACAATCTATGTTGTCATTGTAGCACTTTCATTTTTATTGTCAAAAATTTAATACGATATTTAAAAAATTCTTCATAAATACTTATTTTTTAGAAGTGAAAAATTGCAACATAACACTGATTAATTTAACCAGTAAAATCATGACAGTACTTACTAAAACGTAATTAAACAGAATATTTGTCGTATGAATCAGCGGCGTATCTGTCAAGAATCCGTAATTAGCTAAAGTAAGATAATTGACAATAACCAAAGCAAGATTTAAGCCAAGAGTAATGCTGATAACCTGGCACCAACTGAGTTCTGGCTCTCCTTTTTCAAAAAGATAAGCCAGCGACAGGATTAGTAGAGAATAATGTCCGATAAAAAAGAAAGTATTCGTCACATGGACAAGCGGATAGGGGTAAAAAGCAGGGACAGCAACTGCCAAAACGGCGCCAACGACGCCAAGTAACGCAAAGTAATGTTTAAAGATATTTCTAGTTGGAAATAATAAGATAGTAAACATCCCTATGCGACAATGATAAAGAGGTAGCGCTTCGTTTAAGGGAAAGCCAATTCGTACATACCACAAATAGACTAAAAGCATCATAAGGGATAATACACTTCTCACAGCAATGATAAATCGATGAGAACCTCTATAGCGATATCCCAAATAAAAGCAAATCGGAAGACCTAATAGACTCAGTAGGGTTCCAAACAGTGGCAAAGTCAAAACGCTGGTAGGTACGGTACTGAAGAAATCCAAATTACACTCCCTCCAATACTTGAACAACTTGACTTAACCGCATCGAATTAGATCCTTTAAGTAGAATCTGATCATTAGGTTGCAACAATTCAGTAATCTGGACAATCATTTGGGCAAACTGATCTTCTTCTGCTGTTTTCTTAAAATAATAAACATGACCAATCGGGAACATTTGACTGGCTAATTGGGCAAGCTCTGCAATGTCTTCTCCGTAGAAAATGACTGTATCAATCATTTCTGGATTTAAACTCATGATCATGTGATTATGTAGCATTACAGAATGTTCACCTAATTCTTTCATGTCTGCTAATACAGCAATTTTTTTACCATTTGCATTAGCCGGAACACTTGAAAAAGTTTCTAAAATTAAACGCATAGCTGTTGGATTGGCATTATAGACATCTGATAAAATATCAGCACCATTAGCAGCTTTTTTCCACTCGGTACGGTTGCGTGTCAAGTTAAGCTGTGATAAGGCTAAGATAATATTTTCTTCGGTAACCTCTAAAAGTTTTCCGACGTAAGCTGCAACCATAGCATTTGTAGCGTTATACTTTCCTGGTACTGGGAGGGTAATAGCCGAGCTCATGAAATTAGTCTTGAATGTTAAACTTTCTTTTTCTTCTACCAAGTTCAAGACCTTAAGCTCTGCCTTGTCTCCAAAGCGGTGAATGCTTAGACCATCAGGTAGGTAGGTATCTACAATGGTATCTTCTGGTAATAATAAAGTAGCACCGCTTGGCATACCATCTGCTAGCTGCATCTTGCCTTCCGCAATTTTCTCACGCGTTCCAAAGAACTCTAAGTGAGCCTCGCCTATCAACGTAATGACACCAATGCTTGGTTTGGATAACTCAGATAAGAGTTTGATATCGCCAAGGTGATCTTGCCCCATCTCTAAAACGATTTTCTCGGTGTCTTCTGGCATATGAAGAACCGTGTAAGGCAAACCAATTTCATTATTATAGTTGCCCTGTGTCTTATAGGTTTTATAAGTTGTTGCTAGGATATCATGAATCATATCTTTAGTGGTTGTTTTTCCATTAGAGCCTGTGACTGCAATGACTTCAACAGCCATTTTTTCAAGATAATAAGCAGCCAATTCCTGAAATACCTTTAAGCAATCTTCCACTAAAATATGCGGGAAATCAACTTTTCTTTCTGAAAAAGTGACTACAGCACCATTTTCAAAAGCTGTCGCTATAAAATCATGCCCATCACGTGCTCCTTTGAGAGGCAGAAAGATATCTCCTGTCCCTATAAGTCGACTATCAAACTCAATTTTATTCAATGAGAGGTCTTCAAAAATAGACACATCATTTTTTGCTCTCACAACACGCGCAATTTCGTGTAAGGTTAAATCCATATTAGTCCTTTCGTTAACGTACATAGTTCACCATTTTGATGATTGTCTTGACTGAATAGTGCAGCCAGTTTGGCCTATTTTTATCAATCCCGATTACCTAATCTAACCAGCTATATGGTAACTATCATAATACGGCTCCCGTTATTGTTCTAGAAAATTATTGTTATAAAAGATCAAAAAAAGAGCTTAAGCTCTCTCATTATATCATATTTTAAATCAAATGACTTTCTCGCTTGTGAAACATCTCTTGAGCTAGACGAACGAGGGTTTCAATTAAGTCTGGATACTGTAATCCCATATTGTCCCAAAGAAGTGGGTACATTGACCATTGCGTAAAGCCTGGCATGGTATTTAGTTCATTGAGGTAAATTGAACCATCCTCTGTCAAGAAGAAGTCACAACGGGATAGCCCACAACCTCCAATAGCACGGAAAGCTTTTGCAGCATAATCACGCATCTGGTTCATGACTTCTACTGGAATCTCCGCTGGGATAGCCATTGTAATTTTGTTATCAATATATTTGGCTTGATAATCATAAAAGGCAACATCTTTAACCACTTCTCCAGCTTCAGTTGTCTTGACATCAGTATTGCCTAGAAGTCCAACCTCAATTTCACGCGCAACGACTCCCTGTTCGATAAGGATACGGCTGTCATATTTTAGGGCCAGGGAAATAGCAGAGCGAAGACTAGCTTCATCTTCTGCCTTGCTGATTCCTACAGACGACCCCATATTAGCCGGCTTGACAAAAATAGGGAAGGTCAGTTTAACTAAAGTATCAGAAATAACTTTTTCTAAGTCTTCACCTTCGATGAATACCGTATAAGCCACCTGCGGAACACCAGCAGACTCAAGAACACGCTTGGTTGTGATTTTGTCCATCGCAACACTTGATGACAAAATATTAGTCCCTACATAAGGCATTCTCAAAACCTCAAGGAAACCTTGGATGGCACCATCTTCTCCCATTGGACCGTGAAGGACAGGGAAAACAACAGCACCTTCTTCGTAAATATCACTTGGACGAATTTCTTGATCGTCCGCAATGGTGTCGTTAGTCATCAACTTTTCGTCAGCACTAGGTGTTTCAGAAAATTCTTGTGTTTTAATGAAACGGCCTGTTTGTGTGATGAAGTAAGTTTTAACAGAAAACTTTTCATAATTAACCGCACGCATAACACTCTCTGCAGAAAGGACCGACACTTCACGCTCCGCAGAACGTCCACCATAAAGCAAAATTAGAGTTTCTTTAGACATTTCTTCTCTCTTTTCCATGTATCGTATTTTCTCATTTTATCATAATTTAGCTGTAAATACAAAGTTGATAATAATGTAAGAAATACTGATATTTTTCGTGCAATTTTCCTAAAAAGGAGTATAATATATAAGATATTAAAAGAGAGGTAAAACATATCGACATTCAAGATATGTTTCAGGATGTTTAATCCATGAGAATTATTGTAGTTGGTGCTGGAAAAGTCGGCTCCGCTCTATGCCGCTCATTAGTTGATGAAAAGCATGATGTTACTTTAATTGAAGACAATGAACAAGTTCTTAAACAAATCGTTAAACGTCACGACATGATTGGTATTGTCGGAAATGGAGCTAATTTTAAGATTTTAGAACAGGCTGAGATTAAAAATTGTGATATTTTTGTTGCACTGACAGATAAAGATGAATTGAATATGATTGCAGCTGTACTAGCTAAGAAAATGGGGGCTAAAGAAACTGTCGTTCGTGTTCGTAATCCTGAGTATTCGAATACCTACTTTAAAGATAAGAACTTCTTAGATTTTTCACTCGTAGTCAATCCAGAGCTTTTAACAGCTCGTTATATTGCCAACAGTGTTGAATTCCCAAACGCTAAGTCTGTTGAGCACTTTGTCAATGGACGTGTCATGTTAATGGAATTCAAAATTTCCGACGGTAGCAAGCTTTGTAACCTACAATTAAGCCAATTCCGTAAGAAATTTGGAAATATTCTTGTTTGTGCCATTCAACGTGGACAAGATATTATTATTCCTGATGGAGATGCTACATTACAGACCGGTGATATCATTTTCGTCACAGGAAATCGTGTTGAAATGATTCTTTTTCATAATTTTGTTAAATCAAAGGCAGTGCGTCGCATGCTATTAATTGGTGCGGGTAAGATTTCTTATTACTTGCTCAATATCTTTAGAAATAGCAAAGCACATGTGAATGTTAAGATTATCGAAGTTGATGAAAAACGCGCTCGATGGTTTAGTGAGGAATTCCCTGAAACTCACGTCGTACAGGGAGATGGAACAGCCAAAAGCGTCCTCTTAGAAGAAGGGGTCGAACACTTTGACGCCGTTGCCACACTAACACCGATTGATGAAGAAAACATCATTACATCAATGTTTTTAGAAAAAATTGGTGTCCGCAAAAACATTACCAAAGTTAACCGTACAAGCTTGTTGGAAATTATCGACCGTGAAGAATTTTCAAGTATTGTAACACCAAAACGTATTGCTGTTGACAATATTATGCACTTTATCCGTGGTCGTAAAAATGCTCAAGACGCCTCTAGCCTTGATGCCCTCCACCATGTTGGAGATGGGCGCATAGAGACCCTCCAATTTGAAATCCGTGAAGGTAATCAAATGGTTGGAAAATCACTAGCTGAACTTCGTTTTAAGTCAGATGTGTTGATTGCAGCAATCATTCGTAACGGGAAGCCAATCTATCCAACAGGTGATGACATTTTAGCTATTGATGATAAGCTCGTTGTTATTACGCTTTTGCAGAACATCACAAACTCTTTTGAATTGTTAGCGAGGTAAGTCATGAACCGTTCTATGATTAGATTTCTCCTTGCTAAACTTCTTTTAATTGAGGCTGCGTTACTGTTTGTCCCATTGATTGTAGCAATCATTTACCAAGAAAAGGCAAATATCTTATGGGCAATCTTGGGGACGCAGGCTATTCTACTTATCTTAGGCATGCTAGGCATTATAGCCAAGCCTAAAAATCTTCATATTTACACTAAAGAAGGCTTGCTGATCACAGCCCTAGTCTGGATTCTTTGGTCCTTCTTTGGAGCACTTCCCTTTGTCTTTTCTGGTCAAATTCCAAATATTATTGATGCCTTCTTTGAAGTGTCTTCTGGTTTTACAACAACAGGGGCAACTATTTTACCAAATGTTGCTGTCTTATCTCACTCCTTACTTTTTTGGCGTAGCTTTACCCATTTAATCGGTGGTATGGGGGTACTGGTTTTTGCACTGGCGATTATGGATAATAGTAAAAATGCCCATCTAGAGGTTATGAAAGCCGAAGTTCCTGGACCGGTATTTGGTAAAGTTGTTGCACGATTAAAAAATACTGCCCAAATTTTATATATTATTTATTTGGCAATGTTTGCTATCTTAACACTCATTCTCATCATTTCTGGAATGCCTTTTTACGATAGTTTAGTCACTGCGATGGGGACGGCTGGTACTGGTGGTTTTGCGGTATATAATGATTCGATTGCTCACTATAACAGTTCATTGATTACCAATGTTGTATCCATCGGTATGCTGGTTTTTGGGGTTAATTTCAATCTTTATTATCTCCTTTTAATCCGCAAATTAAAAACCTTTATCGGAGACGAGGAACTTCGTGTTTATCTTGGTATTGTAGCAATGGCGACTGTTATGATTTTTCTAAATGTTAGTCACCTCTATCCAACGGTTCAAAAGGGTTTAGAATTATCATTTTTCCAAGTAACTTCTGTGATTACCACGACTGGTTTTGGAATAACCGATATCACTGCCTGGCCACTTTTTTCACAAGTTATTTTGTTATTATTAATGTTTATTGGTGGCTCTGCTGGGTCAACCGCTGGTGGAATCAAAGTTGCTCGAGCGATGATTATTTCCAAAATTTCGCGACTTCAAGCCCTTTCAAGCCTCTATCCCAACAGAATTATGACCATTCACATCAATCATCAGCCTCTTGATAAAGCAACGCAACATAGTGTCCTTAAATATTTAGGAATCTATGTGCTCATCATGCTAGGCTTAACCTTAAGCTTATCTCTTGATCATGATAATATGATGGTGGTCATTAGTGCTGTAGCCTCAACGTTTAACAATATTGGGCCGATGCTAGGTACCGCTGATACCTTTGCTATCTTTAGCCCATTTTCTAAACTGCTCCTTTCCTTTGCTATGATTGCAGGACGTTTGGAAATTTACCCAATCCTACTTCTATTCATTCCAAAGACCTGGAGCAAATACTAATCCACCAAGAGGCTGGGCAAAAACTAGTTTCAGAACACACAAAAAAAAACGGGCATTTCCGCAGTTGGAGATGCTCGTTTTCTTATGCCATGGTTTATAATTATAATAACCACAAAACAACTAGAAAGCCATGACTATGTATAAAGAGTATAACACAAATCAATTGAGTTTGGAACTAAATCTTGCTTACGATATCCCCATGAATCATG
>NZ_CACVCC010000011.1 GCF_902729355.1 Streptococcus sp. S784/96/1
GTTAGAAATCGTCTTCCAATTACAGAACTCTTTCCCACAATCAAAGGCCATTGATTTAAAGAGATGTTTTGGAAATCTTGAGAGCCATCTAGTTAGTGCTTGTTCAATATCACTAGCTTTTCGCCCCCTTTGTTCGAAGCGTGATAATAGCTTTAGACTGCTTCTCTACCAAGGTGACAACAGCATTTTTGTGATGTTTACCAACGATCGTATCTCCTTCAAGATGCCCAAATTCTCTTTCCAATTTCGGATAGATTTTCGAACGCTCACGAATATCCCGACGAAAAGCTAGCTTGCCACGTTTTTCTGTCTTACCATTTGGCTTGCGCTTTCCCTTCCAGGGTAGATCCTCTTTCTTGAAGATGCCACGGTCAGCTAGGCGATAAAGAGTTCTCATAGAACAAGAGATTTTATCAGGATAAGTTCCTTTAACAACATCCAGACTCCAGTCGCGATCTAAATGCATTGGGATAAATGTTTGTTCATTTTGAGTGAGTTGGGTTTTACGACAACCACAACGCTGCTTATTAGCTTTGTAGTGTTCATAGTAATCATAGGCAGTGTGTCCAGCCTTAAAATAAGCAATAATCTTATAAATAGTTTGTTTTGATCTTTTGAGAGAGTGACAAATAGCGCTAACTGCCATTCCTTCTTGGTAGTAAGCCTCTATCATTACAAGCTCGTTTGTGGTAAGATGAGTGTAGGTCATTTATGTTAGTTCCTCTCAGAAAAATGTGGTGTTTATCTGAGACTAACATAAATGGCTTTTTTCTGTCTAGCTTAATTTGACAAATTGGGAATCTACAAAATTCCTCCTTAATGACAGATTGTAGAACGCTCAACTCCTTGATTTGTCAGCGTTTTAAGCACCTGTCATTATTATGACACAATCCCCCTCCAGTCGCAATCCAGATTGGGAAATCCTCTTGAATTGCACGAGGATAAACGGGACGATTATCAACTGATTGGGTGAATTTTCCATTCCACTTCAAGTTAGTCTTTTCTTTTATCGCAAGGAGCATGTCTAGATTCTCATTGAAGAGTTCATCATAATCTGCCAAATCATAACCAAACAATGGAAAACTTTCAATAAATGATCCACGACCAGCCATGATTTCTGCTCTACCATTTGACAAAGCATCAATGGTCGCATACTACTGATAGACACGAACCGGGTCGATAGAAGACAAAATTGTCACAGCGCTCGAAAGACGAATATGCTTGGTATTGACTGCTCCTGCTGCTAAGACAATTTCTGGTGCTGACACCGCAAAATCTTCACGGTGGTGCTCGCCGATAGCATAGATATCAAGGCCTACTTGATCAGCAAGCTCAATCTCCGCCACCAATTCACGAATACGTTGATCGTGCGGAATCACCTCCCAGTCTTTTCTAAAACCGTTGTTTCTCCAAAAGTAGAAATTCCTAATTCAATCATGTTTGTATCTCTTTTAGGATGATAGGATTATTTTATCACTATGTAGTAATATAAATAACGATTTTGCTCAGCCTAAGAATAATCGCCTCATAATAGGTCAAAAGGCCTTAAAAATAGTAACTGGCTTAGAGTAACGTCGTCAAAAAACGTTGATTCTAAGCCAGTTTATTTTTTTTTATTTTCAACAGTAAGATTCAAATCTGGGTTTTCCCGATTTTTCTCACGGATATGATTAAACTGCAGATTTAATTCCTAGAATAACTTTCAAAGTCGTACACGATTTCGTTTGTTTCTTGAAACCTTCTTTGCTATCTAAGATGAACACCATCTTGCCAAACCAAAGTCTGAGGTAATAAGACTTTGGGATGATTTTCCCCGATATTCCTTTGACTTCCCACTCGCTTCCGTCATCTTTTTCAAACTCTGTCCGAATAAACCAACGATTGTCAAAACCTATTTCGATAAACTTTTCCATTGATTTTCCTTAAAGTGGATAAACGACTCTGAATTCTTCTAATACAATCTTGGAATTTTCCGTAAAGGTCAAATCACATTCCCCAAGCCACTGAGTAAACAAGTCTTGGTGAACCTGACTCCAATATGCCAGAGATTTATCGCCTTCACCTTCTTTGAAAGCATGGTCTGATGACACTTCATTAAAGGGAACAACTGACACCTTAGTAATCTCAATAATACAAACAGCCTCATCTTGACTGTCAAGAACAACATCATAAGTTCCGACTTTCGGAAGTGGTTCATTTTCTAATTGATATAAATCATAAGCTGATGCTGTGGCGGTCTTTGTACCTGCTAACACCAACTGAGCAAGTTCATCTGGCTCAGCACCAAATGCCCATGCATCAATTTCATCACCAATTTCTGGACGAATTTTCTTATAGGCTTTCCACATTTCGGTTGCTTTCATGGTAATTCTCCTTTTTATTTCAAACTCCAGCCACCATCAACTTTGATGATTTCTCCTTGCATGGCTTGTGCCTTTCCTGATGCTAAAAAGAAGGTCAAATCAGCGACTTCTTCTGGCTCTAACCAACGTTTGATTGGGGTTTCAGAGGCTACCCAATCCGCTAGTCCTCCCGGTTCAAAATCGGCTGCTGTCATTGCTGTCTTAACAGCACCAGGAGCAATGCCAAATACTTGAACACCTTGGTCCGCATAATCTAGTGCCAACTGTTTGGTAAAACCTGCTATAGCATGTTTGGAAGCTGTGTAGGCCGCACCGCCACCGCCAGCCAAAAAACTGGCAATAGAGCACATATTGATAATGATACCAGACTGCTGGGCTACCATTTTTGCCAAGTAATGGCGTGTAATGACCATAGCAGAAAAAACGTTGATGGCAAAAATAGTCTCAATGGTTTCTTGGTTCTGCTCTAATAAGGGTTGATAAGCGTCCAGTATTCCTGCGGTATTGCACAGGACATCTACCGCTGGTGCAAAATCGTAAAGCGCCGCTAGGTCCCCTGTGAGGTCTAATTGAAGAAAATGAAAATCTCCGGATAAGTCAGGTTTAGCTGACTTATCGATCCCATAAACTGCGCAGCCATTTTCCAAAAACACACGCGCCTGAGCCAGTCCGATACCTGAGGAAACGCCTGTAATAAGGACAGTTTTAGTCATGCACTTCTACCCAGTCAGTCGCCAACACATCGCAAGGTGTCGGGCTCCACATGCTAAAGCCTTCACCGTCACCTGTCACGTTAATCAAAAAATAAGGGGTTGCTTCTAACTTTTCGCCGTTGACTTCAATGGTATCAAAGAGCTGTACATAGTTTTCAGCGCCCCCCCATCCGGTACGCACATATTTTTGCTTAGCTTTAAGACCTGGTAAAATCTCCTCAAATGTCATGTTTTTCTCCTTCTATAATCCTAATTCACTGTAATTTGTGCGGTAGCCAATTTGTAGAACTTTGTCACCGTCCACAAGGATTGGCCGCTTAATCAGCATACCATCAGCCACCAACAACGCTAGAGCCTCATCAACTGATAAGGTTGGCAATTTGTCCTTCAGCCCTAACTCACGGTAGCTATTGCCAGAGGTATTAAACAATTTTTTCAGCTCAACACCACTATCGAGCCAGCTTTTCAAAATAGCCAGCTGAGGAGGATTGGTTTTGATGTCAATCGCCTCCACTTCAACACCTAAGTTTTTCAACTCTGACTTCGCTTTACGACAAGTCGAACATTTTGGGTATTCATAAAAAATCATGATTTTTCTCCAATTCTAGTAAATATCTCTTTCGCTCTAAGCCACCAGCATATCCCGTTAGTTGCCCTTTTGACCCTAAGACACGGTGGCAGGGTACAAGGATGCTTAATGGATTTTTTCCTACGGCAGAGCCAATAGCTTGCGCAGACTTACAAGAGAGTTGTTCAGCTAATTGTCCATAAGTTATCGTCTCACGGTAAGGAATATCTGCTAGCGCTGCCCAAACCTTTTTTTGAAAAGCAGTCCCTTGTGGTCGTAAGGACAAATGAACGGTGTCTGGCTTGTCTCCTGCAAAATAGCTATCCAACCACTGCTTAGTGACTTTCAAAATCTCACTATCCTGCTCTGCTATTTCCATCCCCTCAAAACCAGCCATAAAATACTTCTGGTCATCAAAGTAAACGCCACATAACTGATCATCAAAGGCAACTAAGGTCATCTCACCGAGTGGGGATTTGTAACGGCATTTTGACAACATCTAATCTACCATAGCAAATTCAGCAATTTCTTGATACTGTGCCTTTTCTGAACGCATCTTAATCTTCTGGTAAGCAAGTCGCACACCATCTAGAGGGACCTTGCCGCAGTACACATAACCAAGTTTTTCTAAAATGTGTTGCATAATGGTATTTTTTTCGTGAGTATCACAGCGAAAATCTGGACCATCATGCCCTTCAATCAGACCTTGCATGAAGGTTTGTGCCACTTTTTGACCACTATATTGACTAGCAACTGCGACACGGTGGAAAACCGTATAACGTGGGTGATTGTGGCGCCATTTCCCATCGTAAATCTTCTCATAAGCCTCTTCTTTACCAACAATTACCGCAGCATATGAAACAATCTCTCCATCAATGAGACCAACCCATCCACGCGCCTGCAAAATATCATCAAAGATGTCCTCTTCTGCTGGATAAGCACTTTGCCACTGATCACTACCTGAGGCTTTCAAAAAGGCACGTGCTTCTTCAATAATTTCCAAAATACGACCAAATTCATTTGGGTGAGCTAACCGTATTTCCATAGTATTCTCCTTATACACAATCTATTTTTCTATTATACTATTTTTCATCTTTGAATGCTTGCTTTTGTATCACTTATTTTGCTATACTTATCTCATAAAATCTCAAAGGAGTTCCCATGATTACCAAAGAATTTTGTGCTGAAAATTTAACAGATTTGCACCGCTTAGTTGGTACTGATATCACACGTGTCGAGCTTTGTGATAATTTAGCTGTTGGTGGCACAACACCGAGTTATGGTGTCATAAAAGAAGCTAACCGCTACCTACATGAGAATCACATTACCTCTGCTGTGATGATTCGTCCTCGTGGTGGCAATTTTGTCTACAACGACCTTGAACTTCGTATTATGGAGGAAGATATCTTGCGTGCGGTTGAGCTAGAAAGCGATGCTATTGTTCTCGGTCTACTTACTGAGGATAACCAACTGGATCTTGAAGGTATTGAGTACCTTTTACCTGCTACTCAAGGACTGCCCCTCGTCTTTCACATGGCCTTTGATTTGATTCCAAAAGCTGAGCAAAAAGCTGCACTGGATAGCTTGATGGAGTTAGGATTTACCCGAGTTCTTCTTCACGGCTCTGCCATTCGCCGAGATATTTTTAAAAATGTAGACCACATCAAAGAACTCATTACCCACGCCAATGGTCGCATTGACATTCTCCTCGGTGGTGGGGTCAATGCTGATAACTATCAAGAACTCATTGAAAAAACGGGAGCTAGCCAAGTTCACGGAACAGGACTTGTCGCTGACTAAATCATCTTAAAAAGTACTGGAAAACCCAGCGCTTTTATTGTGCCCAAAGATGGCATTTCTATCAGTCCATTTTATGCCTGATAGACAAGATTCCCATTACAAATCGTGTATTTGACAACGCCTTTGAGTTTGTCTCCGATAAATGGCGAATTGGCTGCTTTTGAATGGAAATGCTCCGAGATGATGCGATCTTCGTTATCAGCGAAAATCACAATATCTGCTGGGCCATTTTCCGCCAAATAACCGGCGTCAAATCCGTAAAGTTCTGCTGGGTTGACGGTCATTTTTGCCAGTAATTCCGACAAACTAAGGTGCCCTGCTTCAACCAAATGAGTCAGTCCCAAAGAAAGGGAGGTTTCTAAACCAGTCATACCTGACGGTGCTTGGGTCACATCAGAGACCGCTTTTTCATCGGTATGATGAGGAGCATGGTCGGTTGCAATCACAGAAATCACGCCTGATTTCAACCCTTCAATGACTGCCAAGCGATCACTCTCCAAGCGTAACGGGGGATTCATTTTTGCATTGGACCCTTTTTCAAGGAGCAGGTCTTCGGTTTTTGAAAAATGTTGCGGTGCAACTTCTGCGGTTACCTTGGCACCTAATCCTTGCACAAATTCAATAACTTTCACTGACTCCGCTTTAGACAAATGCTGCACGTGGAATTTATTTTGCACCTCATAGGCAATCATGACATCACGCGCCACCATGCTATATTCAGCCACGCCACGAGCACCACCACAGCCAAAATGATGTTTGGCGATGTGTTCATTTAACCCTAGAATGCCATTCAACTGAGGGTCTTCCTCGTGAAGCGCCACAACCACATCCAATTCCTTGGCTTTTTTGAAGGCCTTGCGAACCACACCGGTATTTTCAAGAGGAATCCCATCATCTGAAAAGCCGACTGCACCAGCTGCTAACAAGGCATCAAAATCCGTCAAATTTTCACCGTCAAAGTTTTTGGTTATAGTAGCATTAGTTTTTATATGGATAGCTTCTTTTGCTGCTGACTCCAAAACCTCGGTCAAGGTCTCCACGTCCGAAATGGTTGGATTGGTATTGGCCATCATGACCACAGTGGTAAAGCCACCTGCTGCCGCCGTCAAAGCACCTGTGTGAATGTCTTCCTTATGCGTCTGCCCCGGCTCACGGAAGTGCACATGGATGTCAATGAGACCAGGTGCCACCACAAGGCCCGTGGCATCAATCACCTCGGCACCTGCCGCTTCAATACCATCTGCAATGCTTAGGATTTTTTTCCCTTCAACAAGCACATCCGTCACCCTATCCAAACCAGTTTTTGGGTCAATCACTCGACCATTTTTAATTAAAAGCATGTGTTCTCCCTATTTTAGTTGCGTGATTAGCTCTTCCACTTCAGCTGCACCTATGGTATCTCCGATGGTTAAAAAGAGGTCTTTGGCCTTTTGGAAATAGCTGAGCTCCTTGGTGATTTCACCGAGACCACGATAAGCGCAGGCTTTAGCCACCTCATCATCGGTCTGTAATGCCAAATCTAGTGCCGTTCTCATCTTAGCTTCCGCAGTAGTTTTGTCACCCATTAAAAAATGTAGGTAAGCATCTTCATAGTCAGCTACTGAATCCGCCTGTTTCCGATCACTGTCATCTAAGTCTAATTGTGCTATTAAGGCTTGTTCTTGAACAATATAGTCGAGAGCTTTAGGGTAGTCTTTGGCCTCTCGTTCGACATAAGCCAGCTGGTGAAGAGCTATGTGCTTCATTTCCAAGTCACCAAGCTTTTCTGCTAGCCTTACATTACGTCGGCCTGACTGCCTTGCTTCCTGTAATTGCGCTTTCTTCACGGACAAATAAATCCTATTGTTATTAGCCCAAAATTGTCCGATGACATCTTCCTTGTCTAGGGAGTCATACAGCTGTGTCAGTAACTGTTCTGCTTCTGTTAGTTGATTGCTCTCTAGCGCCTCAAAAAAGAGTGCGGTTCTATCCAACTCTGTCACTACTCTCACTCCTTACTGCAACCAATCAATTTTATCCAGCCCAGCCTCTTCTAAGTAGGCATTAGCTCTTGAAAAAGGCTTACTACCAAAGAAACCACGATGGGCTGAAAGAGGACTTGGGTGAGCCGATTCAATCACTTGATGATGGGAATTGGTAATCAAGTTTTTTTTCTTTCTCGCATAGCCACCCCAAAGAATAAAGACTACAGGCGCTTCTTTTTGATTAAGGACCTTAATCACGGCATCTGTGAACGGTTCCCAGATAAGATTCGCATGACCATTGGCATTACCAGCTGGAACCGTCAGACAAGCATTTAGCAATAATACACCCTGATCAGCCCAAGGGGTTAAATCATGGTTTTCTTTCAGACCAATATCTTCTTGTAATTCTTTCAAAATATTTTGCAAAGATGGCGGAGCAAGCAAGTCATTTGGCACTGAAAACGATAGCCCTTGCGCTTGATTGGGACCATGATATGGATCCTGTCCTAAAATAACGACTTTGGTCTGCTCAAAAGTCGTGTGTGTCAAGGCCGCAAAAACCTTCTCTCTCGGTGGATAGACCACTCCCTCACCATAAACCTTGTCCATAAAAGCGTTGATCTGACCAAAATAATGCTCTGGTAGTTCTGCTTTGATTTTTTCATGCCAGGTTGAATGTTTCATTTTGACCTCCTACCGTATTGCTTTGCTATTTATTGTACCATAAGATACCTAAAAAATCCCTTTTGTTCAATAATCAAAAAGGATTGTTCATTATTTTTTTTTATGAAAAAGCTGCGCAAAAACAAAGACTCCTACTGCAAGCCAAATTATCGCGAAGCCTACCATTTCTCCACCATTGATCCCCTCACCAAAGATAAAAACTGCAATAACCAGTTGCAAAGTAGGATTAAAATATTGAATGAATCCGACTTGATTAAGCGGAGCGCGTTTAACAGCTTCCGCAAATAATAAGAGAGGAATTGCAGTGATTATTCCCGACAGAGCTAGTAACCCTTGCTCAATCAAGCTAACATCACACCAGCCAACTGGACTTAAAAAGATAAGATAACCTACCGCAAAAGGCAAAATAATTCCCGCTTCTACTAGCATCGCAACATCACTTGAAAGTTTAACCTGTTTTTTTAATAAGCCATAAATGCCAAAAGACAAGGCTAAAATAAAGGTTACAAGCGGCAGCCGTCCTGTTAGCACTATCAAGACAAGAGCTCCTAAAGCCGCCAAAGCCACTGCAATCCACTCAAGACGCACCAGCTTTTCCCCTAAAAAAAGAATGGACAAAAGAACTGATACCAACGGCATTAAGTAGTAACCTAGACTAGCCTCGGTGGCTTGACCGCTACTCACCGCATAGATATAGACTAGCCAATTGACGGCGATAAATAGGCTCGCAAAAATCATTGTCCATAAAGGCTTTGAAGAGCTTTTCAGATAAGTGAGCTCCTTCGTTAACTTATCAGTCTGCCTAGCCAAAACAAAATAAGCTAACATCGTTACAAAAGTCCAGACAATCCGATAGGAAAAAGTCGTATAGGCAGGTACTCCACCCAATGCTTTCCAATAAAGGGATAAAAGTGCCCAAGCCAGATAGGCACAGAAGGCGTAAATCAATCCTTTTCTACTTTCATTCAACACGCACACCCTCACGGTCAATTTCTAAGATAAAGCATTCACCATCAAATTGGAGTGCTTCAATAGCTAACTTGATTTCATCGGATTTATCGTGTGCTGTTAAGACCATAATTGTAGGCCCTGCACCTGATAAATAGGTCGCATAGGCTCCCATTTCTTTAGCTAAAGTCTTAATCGGAAGAAATTCCTTGACCAAAGATTGGCGATAGACTTCATGGAAACGATCGCCCTCAATAGCCTCTCCTGCCACTTCTAGATTTCCTGATAAAAGCCCTGCAACAGCCACATTTGCAATGGAGGAGGCTGCGACAGCTTCTTTATAAGAAAGCTCTTGTGGTAATACCCCACGAGAATCAGAAGTTTTCAACTCATAACTAGGAATAAAAGCAATAAAACTACAAGCTGGGAACTCAGCAACAATCTGATTAACGTTTTGATTCACATAAGAAGCAATGACCAAATTTCCAAAAATAGCTGGTGCAACATTATCAGGATGCCCCTCGGTCTCAGTCGCTATAGCCAATTTTTCATCAGCAGTCATCTCAAGATGACCAAGCTGATTGGCTAACTCAATACCTGCTACAATAACTGATGATGATGACCCCAAACCACGCGCCAGTGGGATATCTGATGTCATCTCAATCATGTGCGGCTGCAAATTAGGATTAATTTGAAGTGCCGTAGCAATTAATAAGTTACTCTCATCACTAGGAATATCTCCCAAATCATGCTTGATGAACCACTTATCAGCTGGCTCCTTAATCTCAATCGTTAAATATTTTGAAAGTGCGACCCCAACCGAATCAAAACCAGGTCCGATATTGGCTGAAGTTGCAGGTACTGTAATTCTCATCTTACTCACCCAACACCTTGAAAGTATTCAAGACCTTGAACTCTGCTACTTCTGATAATTTAGCGGTCACATTTGCCAAGGCAGTTTTGCTCATTTCGTGTGTAATGATAACAACACTAGCTCGCTCTCCTTGAGCCTTTTGTTGTAGCACTTGCTCAAATGAAATATCTTCTGAGCTGAAAATTTCAGCTAGTTGCAAAAGTTGTCCTTTCTTATCTGGTGTCTCAATTGAAAAGTAATAACGACTCTTCACATCTGATAAATCAGATAATTTTATTTCACGACTAAATTCATTAAAAGGTTTGCCAATGGTTTTATCATTTAAATGACGAGCAATACGAACAATATCTGCCACAACACTTGTTGCTGTTGGTTTTTGTCCAGCACCAGGTCCGTAATACATGGATTGACCGATACCTATTGACTCAACAAAAACAGCATTCATCACACCATTAACACTTGCCAATGGGTGTGTCTTGGGCACAAAGCTTGGTGACACCTCTGCAAAGAGCCCTGATGGGGTTTCCTCGATTGCTCCCACTAGCTTAATCACATAACCGAGCTGTTGCGCCACTGCAACATCAGCTGTGCTAATGGTTGAAATGCCTTTGTGGGTAACATCTTCCAATCCAATCGTCATGCCAAAACCAAACTGACTCAGAATAACAGCTTTATAAGCAGCGTCAATACCTTCAACATCATTTGTCGGATCACTTTCAGCGTAACCTAATTTCTGAGCAGTCACCAAAGCATCCTCATAAGACCAACCTTCATCAACCATTTTGGTCAACATGAAGTTAGATGTCCCATTTAAAACCCCTAAGATACGAGTGACCCTATCAGAAGTCAAGGAATTAGCCATAGTGCGCAAAATTGGAATACCACCCGCAACAGCTGCTTCGTAGTAAAAAGCTACACCCTTATCCTGTGCCAAAGAAATCAATTCCTTACCGTGACTAGCAATCAAGTCTTTATTGGCAGACACCACATGTTTACCAGCCTTCAAAGCCTTAGTGATAAAGGTTTTAGCTGGTTCAATACGCCCCATCAGTTCAATCACAATATCAATCTCACTATCAGAGATAATATCGTCAATGTCCGTCACAAAATGATAATCATTTCCTGCTGCCAAAAGACGCGTTTTCTCTTCTTCATCCTTCACCAATACCTTAGAAATTTCAATCTGATCTTTCGCTGCTGCTGTGATTTTATCACCATTTTCTTCTAATAAAAACGGAATACCGCTTGCTACAGTACCAAATCCAAGCAAACCTAGTTTAATTGTCATATCATTCTCCTTACTTTCTAAAACATAACATGCCAAATGTTAATTCATTATACCAAAAAATGGGAGATTAACGCAAAAACAAATATTTTCAAACTAAAATATAAAAGTCCTACAGGTATGCTGAAGTTTGTAATCGGTACACTAAACTTAATCTCTACAAACGTAAACGTTTCCAATAACTAAAATAGTATGTTATTATCGATAAAGTCTAGTTCTTATTTTATATCGTTTTTGCATATTAAGAAGAAGTTCCAAAATATTCCAGCTATTTTAACACTAGTCAGTTAGGAGAGTCTCAAATAGCTTTTCAATTCCATTTGCATCCTATTCACTTTTTCGTTATAATGAAGAAAAATTAACAAAGGAGCCCAACATGTCAAGACCTTCTCGCCATTCTAGACGCCGTCGTTCACCATTCCTAGGCGTATTACTTTCTCTCATAATCCTGCTTAGCTGCTTTGCTCTTTTCTTCTTTTGGAAAATGGCTGACGCTAAAAATAGTAATCAGAAAACAACTCAAGCCAGCTCTGTTATTTCCAAAGTCCAAGAAACAACCGATCAAGCCCAACAAACCGAAAGCACCTCTGAAACGGAAACCGTCACTTGGACGACACAAGAGCAACCCGTTACTATCCCAATCCTCATGTATCACGCTATCCACGTCATGGCTCCTGAGGAAGCTGCTAATGCTAACCTTATCGTGGCACCAGATGTTTTTGAGAGCCATATCAAGCGCCTAAAAGATGAAGGGTATTATTTTTTAAGCCCTGAAGAAGCCTACCGGGCCCTTACTGAAAATAGTCTCCCTGCTGAAAAAGTTGTCTGGCTTACCTTTGATGATAGCCTCTGGGACTTTTACGACCATGCTTATCCGATTCTTGCTAAGTACAGTGCCAAGGCAACTAATAATGTCATCACAGGTTCTGTTGACCATGAAGGTAATTTAACGGTTGATGAAATGCAAGAAATGAAGGCAAATGGTATTTCCTTGCAAGGACACACTGTCAATCATCCAGATTTAGAATATTCAACACCTGAAAATCAAACAGCTGAACTCAGCGATTCAAAAAACTATCTTGATCAAACCTTTTCACAAGATACTATCGCTGTTGCCTATCCAGCAGGTCGCTACTCTCAAACAACTTTGGATATCGCCAAATCACTCAACTATAAACTTGGTATGACGACAAATGAAGGTGTAGCTAGCGCAGCAAACGGATTACTCACCCTTAACCGTATCCGTATGTTCCCAACAACAACTGCTGATGAATTGATGACTCGAATCCAATAACAAGAAAACACTCCATTCAACATTGAATGGAGTGTTTTTATCATAACAGTTAAAATCAGGAGACTAACTCATTTGAGTAATATGGAATAATTTGATTCGCATTTTTATCATCCTATTCTTGATTCAAATTACAGTACCAATTATCTCATCGTCACAAATTCTTCTGCACCTGTTGGGTGAATGGCTACAGTATTATCAAAATCTTCTTTTGTTGCGCCCATCTTGATAGCAACTGAGAAGCCTTGAACCATTTCATCAACACCGTATCCGATACCATGAAGCCCAATAATTTTTTCATCTTCCCCAAGGCAAACAAGCTTCATCTTGCTTGGTTGACGGTGTGTTCCAAGAGCTGTGTACATTGGTGTGAATGTTGAGCGATAAACTTTAATATTTTCAGCACCAAATTCAGCGACGGCTGCTTCTTCTGATAAACCGATTGAACCGATGGCAGGGTGACTAAAAATAACGGTTGCCACATCCTTGTAATCCATCTTGGCATTCGTTTTAGCATTGAAAAGACGTTCTGACAATTGACGACCTGCTTTAACAGCTACAGGCGTTAATTCTAATTTACCAGTCACATCACCAAGCGCATAGATTCCTGATACATTTGTATTTTCAAATTCATCAGCAGCGATAAATCCCTTATCATTAAGTGCAACTCCAGTTTTTTCTAGCCCAAAACCAGTCACATTTGGACGACGACCAATGGCCCAGATAAGCGTATCAACTGTGTACCTCTGCCCATTTTCCAAAACCAAAGTCAGCGACTCATCAGCGTTCTTAATCACTTCCTTAGGAATCGAATGCGTATGCAAAGTAGGACCATTCTCTGTCATATAATCAGTCAGTGTTCCAATGATTTCTTGGTCAAAATTGCGGAGCGGACGGTCCTGACGGACAAAAAGATGCGTCTCCGAACCCAGAGCATGGAGAACACCCGCTACTTCTACCGCAATATAGCCTGCGCCTACAACAGCTGTACGATTAGGAACAGCATCTAGCTCAAAGAATCCATCAGAGGTGATACCATACTCAGCACCTGGAATTTCTGGATAGAGGGCATGACCACCTGTCGCAATCAAAATATGAGGAGCTGTATAACGTTGCCCAGCCACTTCTACGGTATGAGCATCTACAAAAGTTGCGTATTCATAAACACGCTCCACACCATTTTTGTCAAATCCACGCTCGTAAGACCCGTGAATACGGTCAATATAAGCCTGACGATTAGCCTTCAAAGTTGCAAAATTAAAGTTTTTCGTTTCAACTTCAAAACCATACTCTGCCGCATAATGATTGAGGGTTTCAGCAACCTGAGCACCGTACCACATCACTTTTTTAGGAACACAACCCACATTGACACAGGTTCCACCAACTTCTTTTCCTTCAAACAGGATGACCTTAGCACCATACATAGCTGCACGGTTAGCACTAGCAATTCCGCCTGAACCACCACCGATAACGATATAATCATATTGTTTTACTTCTGACATCATTTCTCCTTTTCCAAACTAGACCGATTGGTACAATTTTCTTTATTTTAACATAAAAAAGGGTAGCAGACAAAAAACTGCTACGACATTTTTGAGTTAGATAATTTCAGGTAATTCTTCATCATCATCAAAATCTTCAACCTTATCTTCACCTGGAAATGGTTTTTGAAGATGACCCAAAATAAAACGAGAAATTGGCCCTGCAATGAGGAAATTGAGTGGGATAGCAGCCACAAAGTTTGTTAGCCATGCTTTTCCATAAGCACCCAAAGTAATCACAGACCAAGGTAATCCTTGACCGATAATAAGATTAAAAATCAAACCATAGAGCGACATAAAGGTCACCATAAACAGTGCCATTGTCCCTGAAATCGCAATAATTTTCACCCAACGTTTCTCGTGATGACCGATGTGGTGTAGAATCGCAAAAGCAATTTTCTTAGCAATCGGCCCTACCAAAATCACATCAAGCAGAAAAGCGACAGCAAATCCTGGCAAGTAGCCAGCAAAAACATGCCCCCAATGTACTGCTCCTGTATTTATGTAAAGGTTCCAAATTGACATTCCAAACACCATGATGCCACACATCATCACTGTAAACAACATCGCTTCTTTAACATTTCTAGGCATTATAAACTCCATTTCTAAAACATTAGATTTTACTATACCATAAAAATTTTTTCTTCGTAAGCAATTTTTTCAAAAAATTACAAGATAATTTCCATTTCTGTATGTAAGGGTTTCATGCCTTGCTTTTGGTAAAAGCGGAACGCCGAATCATTGCCATTCCAAACATTCAAAGTCAAATGGTAACACCCAATTTCTTTAGCATAGGCCAAGGCAAACGCATAAAACTCCTGACCAATACCACTACCACGTACCTCTTGATCCACACATAAATCATCTATGAAGAGAGATTTTACCGGCTCAAGAACTGCTCCTTTCGCCTCTCTTATCTCTAAAAAGAGATGTCCGATAACAGCTTTGCCATTATCATAAACATAAACAGGCTTGGTATCATCTGTTAAGTGTAACTCTAGTTCTGCATCGGTAAATTTACTACCCTCACCTTTAAAAATATCCGGTCTAGCTTCATGATGGACTCCTAAAATTTGTACCAATAATCTCTGAATGGCTGGAATATCTTCTAAAGTCGCGCGTCTAATCATTTGATAGTTCCTAAAGCACTAAAAAAGAGAAGTCTTCCTCTTCGTTTAGCTGAGCTCCCTTTCTAATTTTTGTCCATTATATCATAAATCTTCTCCTTTATGCTATAATGTAACTATGAAAACATTACTTTTTATTCTAATCGCCTATCTGCTTGGTTCAATCCCGACTGGTCTTTGGATTGGGAAGCAATTTTTTAAGATTAATCTCCGCGAACATGGTTCAGGAAATATGGGAACAACCAATACCTTCCGTGTACTTGGAGTTAAAGCTGGGTTAGTCGTTCTTGCTGTTGACGTCCTCAAAGGGACGCTAGCGACCTTACTACCTATCTGGCTTGGCATCACACTATCACCTCTTATGATTGGATTTTTTGCCATTCTAGGACATACCTTTCCCATTTTTGCTCAATTTCGTGGTGGAAAAGCTGTCGCTACCAGCGCAGGCGTTCTCTTAGGCTTTGCACCGAGTTTTCTTCTCTATCTAGCCATTATTTTTGTAGCCAGCCTATACCTCTTTAGCATGATTTCTCTTTCGAGTGTCATTGCAGCAACTGCTGCTATTCTAGGAATCGTTATCTTCCCTGCCATTGATTTCATCCTAACAACCTACGACCCACTTTTTAGCCTTTTCATTCTTCTAATCGCAGCCGTCATCATGGTTCGACATAAAGAAAATATCTCTCGAATAAAAGCGAAAAACGAAAACCTCGTCCCATGGGGACTAAACCTTACCAAGCAACAAAAAAAATGAGAATGGGACAAAAATCATTAAATCGTCAAAAAAGACGATTTCGATTTTATCGTCCCACCTCCGCATAGTTGATTAGGATGGCCGCTAACGATTGCGTGGTACTCAAATAGTCCGGTTGACTATTTGAGGTGGACACTTGAAAATAAAGAAGTGTCCAGTTGCAGACCTCCAATCAACCACTGCGTCAATCTGTTATTACTATCAAAAAGAGAAAGAACCTCCTTCGTTTGGATGAAAGCAATGTGAACCATTTGATTAAGTATGCCATGTTTGATAAAGAGCAGAAGAAAGGGTATAAACCGTCAGCTAGGAACTTAACGAATTGGCACTATGATGACAAAGAGGATAGCTATACTCATCCTGACGGGTGGTGCTATCGTTTTCACCATGTCAAACATCAGAAAACACAGACGGACTTTCAACAGGAAATCAAGGTTTACTACGCCGATGAACCTGAACTAGCCCTCAAAAGGGACTGTATATCAACGAACATTATCAACACTTAAAGGCTAAAGAATGCCAAGCACTTTTATCTCCCGAAGGTAGACAGATTTTCGCTCAATGCAAGATTGATGTGGAACCTGTCTTTGGGCAGATAAAGGCTTGTTTGGGTTACAAAAGATGTAACTTAAGAGGCAAATGTCAGGTGACAATTGACATGGGATTGGTACTTATGGCCAATAATCTCCTAAAATACAGTAAAAGAACAACTCAAAACTAAAAAGCTAGAGTTCCGCTATTAGGAAGCTCTAGCTTTTTTTGTCGCTGAGAACTATTTTTGTCTCAGACTTTTTTTATTTCTGTAATAATAACTTTGTAAGAAAGAAGGGACTATTTATGGAAAGGATTTTTCCAATGTTTACGTTTCGGAACCATTCGAAACAACACAGCTCTAAAACTTTACAATCCGAGCATAAGCTCGAAATTTCGTTTCGGAACCATTCGAAACAGCACAGCTCTAAAACAGCTAAGTGTTTACTGCTGGTTTGTCTTAGGTTTCGGAACCATTCGAAACAGCACAGCTCTAAAACGAACCGTCATCAATTGTGCATCGTTAGGATGTTTCGGAACCATTCGAAACAGCACAGCTCTAAAACATTGCCTTTTTATATACTGTAAATTCAAAGGTTTCGGAACCATTCGAAACAGCACAGCTCTAAAACGTTGTTGTGTTAGGATTGTAAAAATGACAAGTTTCGGAACCATTCGAAACAGCACAGCTCTAAAACGGCAAGGAGCGCCTGTAAAATATCAATAATGTTTCGGAACCATTCGAAACAGCACAGCTCTAAAACGGTCAAGTTATTGTTCAAGGAATTCTTCAAGTTTCGGAACCATTCGAAACAGCACAGCTCTAAAACATTATTTACCTTTTTAGCCAAAATGATTTTGGTTTCGGAACCATTCGAAACAGCACAGCTCTAAAACGGGTCAATCATTTTTACGGCGATTTCTTTTGTTTCGGAACCATTCGAAACAGCACAGCTCTAAAACCGACGATTAGTAAGCTAGGAGGTCAAACTTGTTTCGGAACCATTCGAAACAGCACAGCTCTAAAACCTGCATACCGGTGTTAATTTCAGTGGTTGGTTTCGGAACCATTCGAAACAGCACAGCTCTAAAACTTTCCGTGTTACCTAATAGAGTAACTCCCTGTTTCGGAACCATTCGAAACAGCACAGCTCTAAAACCTAAGATGAGTCAATTAAACAACTATTCCAGTTTCGGAACCATTCGAAACAGCACAGCTCTAAAACCGAATTGAAAATTTTTCCTTTTGATTTGAGGTTTCGGAACCATTCGAAACAGCACAGCTCTAAAACAATTCGTTGATTCACGGCTTGAAATTACTTGTTTCGGAACCATTCGAAACAGCACAGCTCTAAAACACCAGCGAACCCTCCAATAGTTGAAACAATGTTTCGGAACCATTCGAAACAGCACAGCTCTAAAACACGGACTTGGAGCGACGGTTGAACTATTTGGTTTCGGAACCATTCGAAACAGCACAGCTCTAAAACCTCGTAGACCATTTTTGTCTAGAAAATTTCGTAATCGCACCATTCGTCTCAGCTAGACTTCAGCTTCAAATAATTCCATTTTGTTACTTTTATTATACCTCAAAAAGCCTTTAAAATCAACGTTTTAAGCGGATATTAATTATAATTGCAACTGCTTTTCTAAAGCTTTAGTCAGTACTTCGGAATAATTGATTGACTCCCTATCGGCAAATCGAACCAGCCACTCTGGAACTGTCACATTTTTTCGAATTGCCTTATTATTTTTCAAAAATGGAGTTGGATTAGCTTGAATAAGGGTTGTAAAGCCACCTTCAACATTAAGATTCTCAATAGCTGTTGCCTCAGGAAGAGGTATTCCCTCATCCAAATAAGTCGCTAAAACACTCTCTAGCATCTCACGTGTATTTTTCATCGCTTCTTCAATATCAGCCCCTTCTGTACCACCGCCGAAATCAGGAAACTCACCCCAATAGCTCCCATCTTCTTCCTTGTGAAATATTGCTGGATATGTCCTTAACATGCTTATCTCCTTGTTATCCCTAAATCTTTTAATATTTTCTGTTCCAAACTAACCCTTAATGATTGATTCCCATGAACTGGAATAGTTACTAAGTACGGCACACCTGCTTTCTTAAAATGATGATGCCCTCCTTAACACGAACTTCTATCCAGTCATTTTCAATAGCCAGTTTTGTAAGCTCTTTACCTGATAATGGCATATTTCTCCTTTTTATACTCATTATGCGTATTTGTCAATTGATAACAAAAGATGCCGAAAAACTTCTCGACATCTTGTTATTCGTATTAAAACATATTTTCGGCTGTTAAAAAGTAATCACTATCTAAGACATACTGCGGCAAGTCGTAAAGCTTCCTTGGCTCTAAAAATAATACTGTTTGATGAGAAAGTTTGATATACTCCAATAACTTTTCCACTTCAGTTTTGGTTAAATAAGCTCCGCTATTGACAAAGACCAACAGACGTTTCTTACTTAAATAGTTATAAACTTGTAGTATTTCAAAACATTTTTCAAAAATGGTATCGCTTTGTGTTTCAATTTTGACACCTAGAGCCTTAATCAACTCTAAAATCGTAATCTCGTCAAACTCCAAATCCAGTTCATTTTCCAAACACTCAAAAGCTATCAACTCTGTAATGGTCGCAGCTAATTTTTCAACCATTGATTTTACTTCGGGTTTGTCATTGAGCTGCGCCTCTAAATCCAAATGGATTAATTTTAGCATAACAGGGGCGTTGATATCATATCCCAAAACATCTGTCACTAACATGATTTCAGATTCTTTGAGAGACTTTAATTTACCATCAAATACTTTCAGTTCACCATCTTCGTTATAGTTGTAAAATTGTTTAATCAACAAGGAAAAGACCATAACATCTTCGATAACGAGGATTGTCCCATTTTCTAACATCAAAGGCTCATCTAAAATTGGAAAATTAATCTTCAACATCATAGGTCTCCCCTAAAAATACAACCCTACTATCGGAATTGGCAACACTCTGGTTAGGCTCACCATGCAAATAAATCATTCTAGCAAACTGCTTTTCAGTTACTGTTAATAAGGTAACACTTCCTTTCTTGGGATTATTCTCTTGAAGACGATCTATCATGGCCTTATTAGCTGAATTATTAAGTAACAACTTACTATAGACCGAAAATTGATGCATGATAAAGCCTTCTCCAAGTAAAAATTTCCGAAATTTACGATATGCCTTCCGTTCCTCCGCGGTATCTGTTGGCATATCAAACATTAAAATCATTCGCATATACCGATAACTCATATCCTAAACTCAGGAACTCCTTTTCCTTGATTATTCAACGCCTTCACGACCTTTTTCGTATAATCACTGACAATATTTGAGAGGTACATTTCTTTGTTATTATAAAGATAGGTTTCAGAAAACATCGTAAATAGCTCACGTTTCATTTTGACAAAAGAATTATTGCGATTTTCATAGATAATTCTGTCAACAATCGGACGAAAAGGTTCCATGATATCACTCGCAAAATTAAACTGGTTGAACTGATTTGCGTGTTTTAGACCGAATTGCGTCATACACCCACAAACAACCACCTCACGCGCAAACATGCTTAAGAGTAAGGTATAACCATAATCAAGTCCTGCATTGATGTCACTATCCTGTTCCCGTGAAAAATCATTGCCAAATAAGGTATTGAAATAGATGCGTGCAGAATGCCCCTCACGATTACTTGGATCAAACGGCTCCAAATCATGATACAAATCCATAATAGATTGTGATTTTTCAAAAAAAGAACACTCTCCCAAATACATACTCTGATTCAAAATTTTCTGAGCAATAATGGCTGTCCAAACGTCACATTTAACCTCATCATCCCATGAGATCTGATTACTCAACTGTAAACTAGAGTCATGCCTTGCATAATAAGGCATGACCATAGCTGTTGGTAATCGCTTATCGTCACAGAATATCACCAAAATATTCTCATCAACTAAACGCTTTATCAACATTGTAGACAATACGATATCCGTCGTTTCTAAGAGTAAAATATCAATTTCAGATAGATGAATCATCTCTGTTTTATAAGCATCTTTAAAAATCAAATGGTTATTTTTGTAGGATAATTTTGAATGTGTATTAACAACTACTGTTCGCCATCCCATGATTCTTCTCCAAGTTTACTTAAATCGATACGCGTTTCATAAAGGCCTGTGATGGATTGATGGATGAGGATTCCATTCATACACGGCTCAAGATAATCTGATTTTCCCGTATATTGTTTTTGATTTAATTTAGTTCCCAAAAAGATAAATGGGGATGTAGCTCCTAATTTGGTAAAGTTAAAAATATTGGTAAAACTACTAGCTAATTCTTTAACATCTGCCTTCTCATACTGATTAGCAAACGCTTTTTCAAGTTTTTCAATATGTTCTTTTCCTAATTTTGTTCGTTTAGAGAAAGCAATTATTTCTTCAAATAAAACATTAAATTGTTGACGATTATTTTGAAGATAGTTTAAACTCTCTGACCTATCTATACGATTGGCATGATATACCAATCTCTCAGATAAATTAGATACAATCAATTCATTACCTTTATGAACTTCTTTACCACTTGCCCAAAGCCTCTTAATACCATCTCCTACATCTACTAATGTATATTTAGGGAGTGTTACAATATTTTTCAACCTCACATTGCAATAGCCTTTTTCTTCTAAAAATAGAATCGGATCCTTTTCATAGATTTTTTGATCCATTACTGAAATCGGAAAAAGCTCTTTGATTTTCTTATTTTTAAAATCGGCAGATATCAGTACTGGATAAGCTGTCGTAGGTTTTGCGTATCCCCCATATCTTGTAGACAAATGTCTTTTTAGCGGCACTAATTTTCTTGAATCTACTTTTTTTGGGGAAACAAGATTATTATCAAATAAGCCACCATTTTGACCGACAGTCTGTACTTCCGTTTTCTTGACAACATTAACCTGTGGATAAGAAAGAACTTTCTTGACAGTGGCAATATGTTTCACCTTATCCCAAGCTATCTCACCAGTCTCTTTATTAAATTCAATCTGTTCCTTTTCAATGACACTGCCATCCGCCAACTTAATCTTTGTTTTAAACATATTCATGATGTTTGAATAGAAAAACATCTTTTGCGTTGCTGACTTACGTTCACGGTAGCTATTATATTTTGGATATTCTCCATAGACAAATTCTAGTTCCAATTTTGGATACTTAATCAATAACGCCTTAGCAACAACAGCATTTAAATAAGCATCGTGTGCATGATGATAATCATTAATTTCACGAACTTTATATAATTCAAACTCTTTACGGAAAGTAGATACCAAGTTAGATTTTAGCGTAACAACTTTTACCTTACGAAGACGATTGTTGTCATCATCAAATTCTTTATTAAAGCGTTCGTCTAAGATACGAGCAACGTGTTTTGTAATCTGTCTCGTTTCAACCAATTGGCGCTTGATAAACCCAGCTTTATCATCTTGGTTAAGCTCTTTCTTTGTCAAATTCTGGTATTTTCTCTGAGAAATCAAACCACTATTTAGGAGTTTAGTCCAAAATGCTCTCATCTTATTGACAACTGCCTCACTAGGCACATCATCTGATTTACCGCGATTCATTTTAGAACTTGTTAGAACACGATTATCAATCGAGTTATCCTTAATAAACGCTTGTGGAATAATATGGTCAATATCATAATCACTTAAATGGTCAATGTCCAATGCCTCATCCGTATACATATCACGTCCATTCTGAAGGTAGTAAAGATAGAGCCTATCATTTTGTAATTGGGCGTTTTCAACAGGGTGCTGTTTCAGTAAATCACTACCAAAGTCCCTCATAGCATCAGTCAGCCCTTTCAGACGCTGTTGTGAATTACGACGTCCCCTAGCTGTTGTCTGATTTTCACGCGCCATCTCAACAACAATATGTTCAGGGGCATATCCCATGATTTTGACTAACTCATCGACAATTTTAATACTTTGCAAGATACCTTTTTTAATAGCGGGACTACCAGCTAAATCTTGAACAATCTGATGAACATCATCACTATCATTAGTCGTTTGTGCTTTGGTAATCTCATCTTTAAAACTCAAATTATCGTCTGTGATTAATTGCATCAAATTACGGTTAGCATTTCCGTCATCAATTAAATAATCTAAAATACTCTTGCGTGATTGTTTATCTCGAATACCATTAAGTAACTTCTCAGACAGACGCCCCCATCCAGTATAATGACGACGAACAAGTTGGCCAAAAACTTTCTTATCAAATAGTTCTTCATATTTTGAAAGGCGCTCTCTGATCATATCTCTGTCTTCGAAAAGAGTTAGGGTCAATATAATCTCTTCAAAAATCTCCGCATTTTCAGGATTATTCATAAACGCTTCATCTTTTATAATCTTCAACAAATCTTGATAAGTACTATAAGAAGAATTAAACGTCTCGGTTTCCTCGTCCAAACCTTGGATGTCAACAATTCGAAATTCGTCGAAATTCTTTTCTAAGAAATTCAACAGTTTTTTCTTCGTCACTTTTCGTTCTTTTTTGAAAAGACCATCAAATATTTCCTGTTTCAAATTCGCGTCAAAGAATTTGGAATCACCCGTTTCGGTCACATATTTAATTTTCGTTAGTTCATTATAAACAGTAAATTTTTCATAAAGAGGACTGTGTTTTGGTAATACTTTCTCGCTCGGCAAATACAAATCATTATTTGTCATCCGTTTAATAAATTTTTCAGCTGAGCTATTCTTATCAATAACCTCTTCAAAATTCCAAGGTGTTATTTTCTCTTCTGACTGGAATTCTGCCCAAGCAAATCGGCTATTCCCATTGCGAGCTAAAGGTCCCACATAATAAGGAATTCTGAAAGTCAAAATTTGCTGAATTTTCTCGGCATTTTCTTTCAAGAATGGGTAGTATTCTCCTTGACGTTTCAAAATAGCTTTCATTTCAGCAAGGTGTACTTGATGAGGTACTGAACCGTTATCAAAGGTGCGTTGCTTTCTCAGAAAATCTTCACGATCAATTTTCTCAATAAATTCAACGCTACCATCTACTTGAGCTATTAGATTTTTGATATATTTATAAAACTCTTCTTGACTCGTCTTCCCATCAATATAACCTGCATAACCGTTCTTACTTTCATCAGAAAAGACTTCTCTAAACACTTTATAGTCAAAATTTTTCTTAATAAAGTCTTTTAATTTTGCTAAATCTGTCTCATGCTCTTCGTACCGTTTCACCATAGAAGCAGATAACGGAGCTTTCGTACTCACATCATTAACCGTCAGTATTCCTGACAAGAGAATACTATCATACAATTTTCGAGCAGCGACAAAAACATCGGCATAATCATCGCCAATTTGCCCAAGTAAGTTTTCTAAATCCTCATCATAAGAGTCTTTCGCGAACTGCAATTTAGCGTCTTCTGATAAATTGAAGTTCGTTTTAAAATTAGGTTGTAATCCAAAGACAAGGGAAACAAGATTTCCAAAAAACGAATTTTTCTTTTGAAATGGAAACTGAGATAATAACGTTTCTACTTTACGAGATTTACTTATTTTTGCACCAATAATCTCTGAAATATCAGCTACTTGATCAACTAAATGACTATCTTCTTGTGTTGCATCGTAAGTTGTTAAAAACTGTTTAAATAATTCCTGACTATCAATATTTTTGACATCAAACTTAGGATTGTCAATTAAAAAATGACCACGGTATTTTATCGTATGAGCCAATGCCAAGTAAACGAAACGTAAATCTGCTTTTTCTTTAGAATCAGCTAGATGTTTTCTCAAATGATAAATAGTAGGAAAATCTTTATGATATTGAACTTCCTCAACCAAACTTCCAAAAATAGGGTGGCGCTCACCTTTTTTATCCTCTGGAACCAGAAATGAATCTTCTAAACGATGAAAGAAATTCTCATCCACCTTTGTCATTTCATCTGCAAAAATCTCTTGTAAATACAGCAGGCGATTTCTTCTACGTGTATAACGGCGACGTGCTGTCCGTTTCAGACGAGTAGCTTCTGCAGTCTCCCCACTGTCAAATAACAAAACACCAAGTAAATTTTTCTTAATAACTTTTTTATCGGTGTTCCCTAACACCTTCATTTTCTTAGCAGGTACTTTATAATCATCTGTCACGACAGACCATCCGACAGAATCTGTTCCAATGTCTAGTCCGATCGAATAAGGCTTTTGTACTTTTAAACTCGACTTCATCTTTTACCTCCATAAAATGTTGTCTTGTTTTTAATGCTTTTATTTTAACATATTTAAATTTTTCCGTAAAAATTTATTATAATTTTTATACCCCCTTGACTATTTGTCATTTAAGAGATACAATTAATATGTTGGAACCATTCGAAACAACACAGCGAGTTAAAATAAGGCAGTGATTTTTAATCCCGTCCGTATCCAACTTGAAAAAGTGAGCGCCGATTCGGTGCTTTTTTATTTTATCAGGAATCATCAACTGTAAAAGGCTTAGAAAAAACTACTAAAAATAACTAGTTCGTTCTAAACCTGTAATGTATCCTTACTTTTTTATTTTAAATTACTCGCTGCGGCTTCATCAATAATTAAAACGACATTGTCATGATTTTGGAGAACCGTAGCTGGGACTTCTTCCGTAACTGGTCCGTGGACTGTTTTGTAAATAGCGTCAGCTTTTTCAGAACCATAAGCCATCAAAATAATTTGTTTAGCAGACATGATAGAGGCAATTCCCATCGAAATTGCCTGACGAGGCACTTGGCTTACATCTTCAAAAAAGCGAGCATTAGCTTCAATAGTGGATGCATCAAGATCTACAACATGGGTTTTAGTTGAAAAAGCGGTGCCTGGTTCATTAAAACCGATGTGACCATTACGGCCGATTCCTAAGATTTGAAAATCAATAGGATGTTCTTCAATCAAGCGATCATAATTCTTAACTGCTTCCTGTAGGTCTTGTGCCATGCCGTTAGGAACATAATGCGCTTTTAAGCTTTTATGATTAAATAATTGTTCTGTCATAAAATAATGATAAGACTGCTCATTTTCAGAATCAAGTCCAACATATTCGTCTAAATTGATTGATGTAATCTCTGAAAGATCAATATCAGATTTTCTAATTTGTTTGTAAAACTCTAATGGAGTAGAACCAGTCGCAAGCCCTAATGTCTTAGCCCCCTCATCAACAGCTTTTTTTAATAAATCAAAAGCAAGAGCTCCACCTTCTACTTGATTTTTCACTTTAAAAATTTCCATTTTGTTCTCCTTTTTGGTATATACCAATATTGTTTGATTTTATTTTATTATATTAACCTATAAATGTCAATTCAAAAGAAGTTCTTTTCATTATTTTTATCAACGTGGTATAATATAAAAGCATCTTTTGAAATGATATTGGAGAATTTATGAATACTAATGATTTTGATTTTTATTTACCAGAGGAATTGATTGCTCAGACACCTCTTGAAAAGCGTGATAGCTCTCGTCTTTTAATTTTAGATCGTGACCAAAAAACGATGGTTGATAGCCATTTTGACCACCTCGTGGATCAGCTAAATCCTGGTGATGCCTTGGTCATGAATAACACACGTGTCCTCCCCGCTCGTTTATACGGAGAAAAGCCTGATACTCATGGCCATGTAGAGCTTTTACTATTAAAAAATAACCAAGGTGACCAATGGGAAGTTTTAGCTAAACCAGCAAAACGCCTTAAAACTGGTACAAAAATCAGTTTTGGTGATGGTCGTTTGACAGCTACTGTCGTTGAAGAATTAGAGCATGGTGGTCGTATTGTCGAATTTCATTATGATGGTATTTTTCTTGAAATCCTCGAAAGTTTAGGCGAAATGCCACTACCACCTTATATCCATGAAAAATTAGATGATCGTGAACGTTATCAGACTGTTTACGCTAAGGAAAATGGCTCCGCGGCTGCACCGACTGCAGGATTACACTTTACAACTTCGCTTTTAGAAAAAATTCAAGCCAAAGGCGTTAAATTAGTCTATCTTACCCTTCATGTCGGGCTAGGGACCTTTAGACCTGTTTCGGTTGACAATGTGGACGACCATGATATGCATTCTGAATTTTATAGTCTTAGTCAAGAAGCAGCTGACACAATCAATCAAGTCAAGACTTCAGGAGGCCGTATTGTTGCTGTTGGAACGACTTCTATCCGTACACTTGAAACCATTGGACAGAAATTTGATGGAAAAGTCCAAGCAGATTCAGGCTGGACTAAAATCTTTATCAAACCTGGATATGATTTTAAAGTTGTTGATGCCTTCTCAACGAACTTCCACCTTCCAAAATCTACGCTTGTCATGCTAGTCTCTGCCTTTGCAGGACGAGAATTTGTCTTAGAAGCCTACAAACATGCTGTGAATGAACGCTACCGCTTCTTCTCCTTCGGAGACGCCATGTTTATCCAATGATAGTCTACTTTTAACCTGTCGTGTGAACATCGCACGGCTTTTTCTGATATAAAAAATGCTCACCACAAGGATGAGCATCAGTTTATTTTTCTGAAAGATTTTTAATATCTCTTAAAGTTAGGTAAGCCAAACCTAGCATCCCAAGGACGATAAACAGTTCTGGCGGCGACTGAAGAATTTTCATAAATGTCATTCCAGCTAAAACGATTAATAAAGCAAGCAGACCGACCAATAAAATCATACTAAGGGTATTTTTTATGGTCTTTGGAGCTCTAAAAAAATAATAAAGGATGATTAAAACAGCTACAATGAAATAGAACATAAAATGTAACACCGAGAGCTAAGACAAAGAAAACATAATGATAAAATAAAGTATGTCGCTATCTAAAACCCGTATTTAGTTCCTTTCTAAGCTGTTATAATAACTCATTCTGTTATTATTCAGCTTGTTTTTTCTTTTTATTGGCTTTTTCGCGTTCGTTTTTATTAAGAATTTGTTTACGAAGACGAATTGATTCAGGGGTTACTTCCATGTACTCATCGTAGTCAAGGAACTCGATAGATTCTTCAAGAGTCAAGATACGAGGTGTTTTAATAACTGCTGTTTGGTCTTTTGTTGCTGAACGAACATTAGTCATTTGTTTAGCAGTTGTGATGTTAACAGTTAAGTCATTTTCACGTGCATTCTCACCGATAATCATTCCCTCATACACTTCTGTGCCTGGGTTGACAAAGATAGTGCCACGCTCTTCAATACGCATGATTGAATAAGTAGTTGCCTTACCTTGGTCTATAGAAACCAAAGCTCCACGGTGACGACCACCAATTTCAGCATCAATATATGGAAGGTATTGATCAAAGGTATGGTTCATGATACCGTAACCACGTGTCATTGACAAGAATTCTGTAGAGAATCCGATAAGACCACGAGCAGGAATCAAGAAAATAAGACGTGTTTGGCCATTTCCGACCATTTGCATATCAAGCATATCACCTTTACGCTCTGAAAGGGCTTGGATAATTGAACCTTGATATTCTTCTGGTGTATCGATTTGAACACGCTCAAATGGCTCACATTTCACACCGTCAATCTCTTTGATGATAACCTCTGGTTTTGAAACTTGAAGTTCATAACCTTCACGACGCATTGTTTCAATAAGAATCGACAAGTGAAGCTCTCCACGACCTGATACAATCCATTTATCTGGTGACTCTGTATTTTCAACACGGAGAGAGACGTCTGTTTGAAGTTCCGCCATGAGACGCTCTTCAACTTTACGTGATGTCACGTGCTTACCTTCACGACCTGCAAATGGTGAGTTATTTGCCAAGAAAGTCATTTGAAGCGTTGGTTCATCAATGCGCAGAACTGGAAGTGGCTCGATTACATCTGTTGGTGTTACTGTCTCTCCAACGAAGATATCTTCCATACCAGAAACAGCAATCAAATCACCGGCTTTAGCTTCTTGGATTTCTTTACGCTCCAGACCGAAGAAACCGAAAAGTTTTGTGACACGGAAGTTTTTAGTTGTACCGTCAAGTTTTGAAAGGGTAACTTGGTCACCGACTTTAACAGTTCCACGGAAAACACGCCCAATACCGATACGTCCTACAAATTCATTGTAGTCAAGAAGGGAAACTTGGAATTGCAACGGCTCATCTGAGTTATCAACTGGCGCTGGAATGTGCTCAATAATGGTATCAAAAATTGGTGCCATTGTTTTTTCTTGATCAGCTGGGTTATCTGAAAGTGATGATGTTCCATTAATCGCTGACGCATAGACCACTGGGAATTCAAGCTGATCATCATCTGCACCAAGTTCGATGAACAATTCAAGAACTTCATCCACAACTTCTGCTGGACGTGCTGATGGTTTATCAATTTTGTTAACAACAACGATTGGTGTCAAGTTTTGCTCAAGAGCTTTTTTCAACACAAAACGTGTCTGAGGCATTGTTCCTTCATAAGCATCTACAACAAGTACAACGCCATCAACCATTTTCATGATACGTTCAACTTCACCACCGAAGTCCGCGTGTCCTGGGGTATCCATGATATTGATCCGAGTATCGTTATAAGCAACTGCTGTGTTTTTCGCAAGGATTGTAATACCTCGCTCTTTCTCAATATCGTTTGAGTCCATCGCACGCTCTTCAAGTTCTTTACGCTCATCCAGTGTTTGCGATTGCTTCAAAAGCTCGTCTACGAGGGTTGTTTTTCCGTGGTCAACGTGGGCAATAATGGCTACGTTACGGATATCATTTCTTAAGTTTATCATAAAATCCTCTTACTCTTATTTTTAACCTAACTATTGTATCACATTTTTAAAAAAATGACTGTTCTAATCTTTATGTAAATGTTTTCAGTTGTTACAAAGCACTTATTTCCTCTTAAAATCATTCATTTAGTCAAAAAAGACTGCCTAAGCAATCTTTTTCTAGTTATTATAAAATTTCTGCGAGAAGTCCGGTCATAAAGTCTTCTGAATTAAATTGTCCAATGTCATCAATTTTCTCGCCAAAGCCGATGAGTTTCACAGGAATATCCAATTCTTCACGGATGGCTAGGACAACCCCACCTTTGGCAGTCCCGTCAATTTTAGTTAAGACGAGTCCTGTCAATGGTGTAATTTTTGAAAATTCTTTGGCTTGGCTGAGGGCATTTTGGCCAGTTGAGGCATCTAGAGCCAACAAGGTTTCATGGGGTGCTTCTGGGATAACACGTTTGATAATACGACCAATTTTTTCAAGCTCTGCCATGAGATTATCTTTGTTTTGCAGGCGACCAGCAGTGTCAATCAAAAGGATGTCTACTCCTTCTGCGACAGCTTTTTCCATACCATCAAAAACAACTGAGGCAGGATCAGCTTTTTCTGGACCAACAACAACTGGCACATCCACACGGCGGCTCCACTCAACAAGCTGAGCAACGGCACCAGCACGGAAGGTATCCGCTGCAACGAGCATGACTTTTTTGCCTTCCGCCTTATATTTATGGGCAAGTTTACCAATAGACGTTGTCTTACCGACACCATTGACCCCAACAAAGAGCATGACTGTCAAACCATCTTGGAAATTGATTTTCTCGTTAAAGTTACCGTCTTTTTCGTAGATGTCTACTAATTTTTCAATAATGACACGACGGAGTTCTTCTGGTTTCTTAGCTTTTTCTAACTTAGCTTCATAGCGAAGCTCCTCAGTCAAGTTAGTTGCAACACTAACACCAACATCTGACAGGATGAGCAATTCTTCCAATTCTTCAAAGAAATCTTCGTCAACACGACGGAAATTGGCTAAGAAAGCATTGAGACGAGCTCCAAAACCAGTACGTGTTTTTTCTAAACTTCGGTTATATTTTTCCTCTGTTGTTTCAACAAAGGTTTCTTCTATAACTGGAGCTGGTTCACTCACTTTTCGTGTCTCAACTGCTTCAAAATGAATTTCTTCACCCTTTTCAGCAGCAGCTTTGGCAGCAGCTTTTTTAGCATAGTAGTCTGCCATCACAGATGAAAAAGCATTATCAACTGCTTGCGTTTGCTCAGCTGATGCTTCAATGATTTCTTCTGAGACTTCTTCTGATATTTTCTCAACTACTAATTCATCTTGCTCGGCATTATCAGCATCAACAACTTCTTCACTCGCTACCTCTGCCACTTCCTCGACAGCTTTTTCTTCTTTGTTTCCAAATAACTTATCAAATAAGCCCATTACATTCTCCATTCACGATATATTTTTTGACCGCTTCAGCAACTCCTGATTGGTCATTCGTTTTCGTTGTGACTGCCTTAGCACTTTCTTTGGCAATAGCAGAGCCATTCGCCATAGCAACACCTAAACCAGCCCATTTTAGCATGGTTATATCGTTTTCTTCATCACCCATTGCCATCACCTGCTCCGCCTTTAACCCTAAATGCTTTGCTAAAAGGTCAAGTCCAACTGCTTTATGAACACCTTTTGGCATGATTTCAAGAATAATCTCACGTGATTTAAAAATCTCGAAAACTTGATGTAGATGAGCTGGAATTTTAGGAATTTGGCTATCTAAAAAATCAGCATCTGTCACAATCACTACTTTATTATAAATGATATCTCTCGATAATTCATTAAGGCTGTCTAACTCAACAAAAGTCAACATAGGATTAGCTTGATAGTACTGTGAATGATTGCCACGACTAGCAATGCTATACACCGTCCCATCACTAATAACATCCATAGGTAGTCCTAATGGCTCTATATGCCGGTAAATGATTTCCAATTCCTCAAAAGTCATGTCACTTTTATCTAAGATGTCCCCATTATTGCATTGAACTAAACCACCATTAAAGGTAATACTATAGTTATCCTCATTGTAAAGGTCTAATTCTTCTAAAACGTGGATAATAGCTTTTAAAGGGCGTCCTGTGGTAATAACTATCTTAACCCCTAATTCTTGCGCTTTTTTCAGAGCCTGTTTGTTTTCTTCAGTAATGGCTTTATCAGTTGTAAAAAGGGTCCCATCCATATCCAAGGCTAGTAATTTAATCTCAGTCATTCGTTTAACATTCCTTCTAAGTAAGTCAATACGGCACCATCTTCACAAGAGCCAATCACTTTATCGGCTATTTCTTTAATACCTTCACGCGCATTGGCGGTAGCAACAGCTGTACCTGCAAACGACAACATCTCTGCGTCGTTAAAGTTGTCCCCAAATGCAATTACCTCTGAAACATTTAGCCCCAAAAAGTGACACAGGTCTTCTAAACCAGTTGCCTTTGTGATACCGTCTAGGATAATATCCATTCCTCCAAAACCAGTCACTACAGCTGATAAGCTAGGATTTTTATCAGTCAAGGCTCTGCTATGTTCCAAAATTAAATCATCTGAAAACTGAGCAGTTAACTTGTAAATATCATCAGTTATTTGAGTTAAATCCATTTTCTGTGTTTTTTCATAAAATTCAGAAACACGGTTAAAATAAACATCTCTGGTATTTAACGGAGCATAGGCACCTACCCGTCCTGAAAGTAGGTAGCCATGACAATCTGAAAGATTTTCAAGTTGCTCTGCCACAGCCAGATATTGCTCAGGACTCATAAAATGCTCTGAAATCACTTTACCCTTGTAGGAAACAACACTACCGTTCTCAGCAATAATGGCAATCCTAGATAGGACATCTGAAAATAACCTTTGCACACTCAACATAGGGCGACCGCTAGCCACCGTAAATAAAATCCCTCGATCTTCACACTTATCTAAAACCTTTGCGAATAAAGTCTTATCATAAGTATGCTCCTTCGTCAAAAAAGTACCGTCCAAATCTGTTGCGATTAATTTAATCATACAATGTCACCAATTTCTATTTTAGGAATGCCAATTTCGCCTCCGCTTTCTAACTTCCATTATAACATATAAAAAGTTAAAAAAGCGCACCTCGGGCAAGCTCTCGAAAAAGAAACATTTTCGGATAATAATCACTCATTATTCATACTATTCATTCCAAAGGTTAACATTTCTAAACTATTGTATAAGGTAGATGAATACTCTCGGTATCTACACCTTTTAGCTCTAAAAACTCTTTAAAGCTACATTTAGTTTTTTCTTCTAAATATTCAAACCAGAGTGGATAATACCGTTTACAATTATGGCATAATATTTCAAAGTTTTTAGCTTGAAAATTGAGTTTCTTAGCCGTTTCTTCCATCTCTGTTACTGAGTTTAATTCTTCTTCTCTATTTCCTTCTACTAATACTCCCCAAGGAAGTTCGTGTAAGCAAAAATCGTGGTAACGGACTAACAGTTTTAATTTAAGTTTTAAGGCTTTGACATGATTTTGATGACGTTTTAAGACTTGATTTGCCAAATGCATAGATGAAAGATCAAATTTCCATATCAATTCCTCTAAATCCATTTCCAATAAAAATTCAGAAAACTGATAGCCATGGTTAAAATCTTCTCTCCACACATATTGAAATTTTTGAAAAAACTGTGGCGTAATGTGAATGTTGTTTTTATACTGAGTCACAAAATCCATCAGCTCGTCTAAGCTTGGATACTCGTCTACCACTTCTTTTTCCCAACTAGTCATCATCTTGTGACGAACTTTCCTTTGCTCTTTGGAAAAATAAGCATTTAAAGGAAATTTTTCATAGATTTCTAAATATTTCTTTAAATGTGTATTCATCAGTCACCTCGTACAAAGCAAATAATCATCTATTATTCTGTTAAGTACCTTCTGTTTCGTTATCTCTCATTGTAACATATAAAAAGCAAAAATAGGTCCACTCTGCAGAGTATACAATGGAGAATTCTTCTAAAATTTACGCACTAAATTTCTCATGCCTCTTCACGACATCACCCTCTTCCTTGCCCTCTTTTTCGTTTCACGCTATAATAAGGAAAAGTAATCTCGAAAGGTTTATCATGTCTATTACCATTAAACGTCGTACGAAGTATATTCGCGCCTTTGCTCCTATTTACCTGAAGCTGAATGGGAAAATTGTTGCTCGTATTATGGAAAATGAGGAGGTTGACTTGAGTCTTCCTACATCTGAAAGTTTGCTCACCGTTCGCGGCAATAAAAAATCTAGAATTTCTGTATCAGATAGTGATGTCGTTATTATTAAAGATAATGTTCTGAATATTCTAACGTTTTGGAGTGGTGTTTTAGCCATCCTCTTTGGGCAATTTATTTTTTCTCCTGGAACGTGGATCATGGCTATTATCACTTGGCTTGGGTTGGCTAGTATCCTAGCAAGTCTTTTTATTCCTCGTTTTCTATTGGAAAAAGCAGGTGCAGACTAATAAAAGTCCAAAGACACAGCTAAAATGTTGACAGATATAAACTATTAATCTCTCACAAACATAAAAAAGAGACCTTATTCCTTACTTAGAATTTGGTCTCTTTTGATTTTTATCAGATACACAAATAGTGTTTCTTAGAAACTGCTTAGTATTCTTTACGTTTATGACTTGCAATGGCAAGACTGCTCAAGAGAACACTTGCTCCTACGACTAGCATAACGTGTTCATCTGAGTCTGACAATGCTGGTAGGCTTTCTGCTTTTGAAACGTTAAAGATATCTTGTTTCGCTCCACCTGCTGTTTGTTGCCCTTCTTTCACAACCGGTGATGGTTTCACCTCTGTTTGTGCATGAGGAGCATTAATTTTCTCGTTTTTAGATGTCAAAGATAATGGTAATGTCAATTCAGGTTTCTTATCCACTATTGGAAAATCTTTTGGCACTTCATTGACTTTTCTGATGTCAATTTGTAGCAACAATGGGTCATGATCCGAAGCTCTGCCATGTTCTTCCATAAAGGCAGCATTTACATGAACCATATCAAACTCATAGTGATCAGCTAGGTGGCCTGAAATCATGGCTTGGTCCAAGGTTTGATTATTTCCTTGATGGAAGTAAGAATATCTATCTGATTCTTCATGATGTTTGACAAGATTTCTTAGTCCTGCTGATTCAATGATAGACAGAGTCTTAGTGAACTCATAATCGTTATAATCCCCTAGGATAACGATATTCGCTCGTTCATTTTGAGCAAATCCAGCCTCTACAAATACCTTGATGTCTTCTGCCATCTGATGACGTCTGGCTTCTGACTTGAACTGTGGTGGTTGAACCTTACCAAAGACGCCCATATCACCGCGTTTAGAATTTAAGTGTAACCCTAGCAGAACAACTTTTTCACCATTAAATTCAAATTCAGCTACTGGAACTTTTCGTGTGCCTTCCCATACAGGACTTGTTGGATTTAGTCTTGCGACGCTGTATTTTAACTCTCCATTTTCCCAAGTTGCTGATTCATTTGGCTGGGCTGCTGGTTTATCAGATAATTTAACTCTTTCAGAATTGTACAAGAAACCTGTTCTAATGTTACCACCAGGTGCTCCACCATCGGCATTATTTTCAGGTGCAAAGTCAATATACTTGTAAGCTGGGCCACCTAAAGCGGCAATGGCGTCAATCAAACGTTGTGCCGATTTCGTCGCATCTGTCGTACCATCATTAGTTTCCCCGTTATTATCTTGAACCTCTATAAGGGTAATAATGTCTGGAGAATGCAAGTCAGAGACAAAGGATTTCGCAATTCTTGCTACTTTCTCATCACTTGTACCTTTTTTATTGGCAGAGAAGTTTTCAATATTATAAGATGCAATCATTAATTTTGCAGGGTCTTTGACAATGCGGCTAACTTCTGGCTTCAAACCACCATCTTGATGAGATTCCAAGGCCTTATTATCAACTAACAATTTATAGTTAGTGTACGAATAAGAAATTGGTCCTGTAATGTCTTTACCGAAATAATCCCCTGCTTTAGCGACAAATTTTCGATTCGTTGTCAGAAGAGCAATTTTTTGTGGATTGTAGCTATCACTTTGCAAGGTGATACCACCTGAATTATTTTTCTTAGTCGTGTCATTTCCTGGTACAACATAGATTTCACCGTATCTTTGTGGACCTAAGACTCTTGCTCCTTTTACAGTAACCAGCTGTCCTTCTAGCGATTCCCAGAAATCAAGGGCATCATTTTCTGGATCAAACTCTTTAAAAGCATCATCATCAATAATTTTAGTAGGAGCTACTCTATCCTCACCTAAAACAATGGCTTTAGGCACTTCTGCTGTCCCTACAACTCTTGTTTCATTTGCCTTGATTTGAGTGACGGTAAGGTCAGTTTCAGCTTTATCCGAATAACCGTCACCTAAATATTCTTCAACTTCACCAGTGATTTCCAATTTATCACCAACTTTGACCTTGTGTTTTGGTAAAAAGACAGCAATGCCATCAGAAGTTTTAGCATTACCATCAGGGACTAAATCATGCACATAGAATTTATTATCTTTCTCAACGTAGGTAACAACGACATCTTTAACTGTGACTTGTTTCCCAACTAAAGGAGAGACATGCCCTTCTCCTTGTACTTGGGCAACGGTTACTTCAAGAACAGGGGCCTGCTCTGCTTTTTTCACAATTTCAAAATGGTCAAGAGAGAAAGGTTTTACTTGATTGGCTTCTTTGAAACTAGATAAAATCCCTGTGACATGAATCTCGTCATTAGTATTAATTTTTTCTCTAAGAGCCGTTGCTGTGAAGCCAGAACGACTGTCTAAACGCACAGAAACAACCTTGCCATCCTTGTCAGTAACATCAAAAGTCGCGTTATCAAAGGAATCATTTGAAATCGTTCCAACTTTGACATTCTCTAATTTGATTAGTGTAGACTGTTTATCCGCACTCAATGTTGGAATTGTTAATGTCGTCAGTGTCGTGTTGATGTCACCTGCAATTTTTTTACTTGCTGTAATATCAACAACCTGTAACTCACTGCCGTATTTGGACAGGGTACCAGTCAACTCTACAACATCACCTTGCTTGAACGATAGGTCTTGTTTAGGATAAACATAAATTCCTGCGCCAGACTTATCTTGAACGTAAAATCCTTGGCCACCCCAAGCATTGACAGGACTGATGACTTTTCCTAAAAAACTATATTCTTTACCTTGCTCATATGTTCTCAAATGAGCGATTGGGGTAAGATTTGAACTTACTGGATCTAATGGAACTGGGGGCTCAATAGGTTTGTCTTCTACTGGTACACTACCATCTTCAACTAATTCAATTTTGCTCGTAGATTTTATGCCAATTTTATTGAAATAGGTTTCTGAAATGCCAGTTACTCGAACTTTCTTCCCAATATAACTTGGATTATCTTTCACATTGAAATTTTTTCTAACCTCTGACTTGCTAACGAGTTGAACTGGAATGGTGTCCTTTGCTTCAGCGTCCTTTGTGGCACCAAGAGCTAGGTTAGAATATTCATTTCCATAAGCACTTCCTGATTTCAAAGATCCTGTGATATAGCCCTCAACAGTGGTTTCTTTCTTATCAGCAGTCATTTTTTGGTAATCTTCTACGCTAACAACTGATGATTGAAGAACTTCTGATTCGACAACTGGTGCTGGGGTATTAAGTGATTCTGAAACTACCTCTGGAGAAACAATACCTGATACTGCATTAGGTTCTGGCGTCAAAGAAACAGGTTGGGTTTCTTCCAAACCTTGTGGAGAGGTGTTAGCGTTAGGCTGTATAAGCTGATTTCCCAAATTGGTTGGCTCCTCTGCTTGAACAATTGTTCCACCTAGGAAAGCTAACCCTAAAAGGACAGAGACAACACCGATACTATACTTCTTGATTGAAAAACGTTGCGCATTCTCTCGAGTTCTGTTTTTTCCAAACATTTTAATTCCTCCGAATTTTTAATACGGTTACATTATACAAAACCCGAACAAATAAATCAACTATATATTTTTTTGTTATGCTTATTCTGTTTTTTTTATAGTTATAAATATAAAACAACATTAATGAAACTATCAATCATTTTAACACTCTATTAATTTTTAGTAATACTGCTAATATTGCTAATTTCTACAATAGTGATAAACGGTGGCTACTCCTAGAATTCTATATAATCGTAAAAATGAGAGACAAGCTAGTAAATCTCATTCCTTCTCTTGAAATATGAATATAGCAAAAAGTACGAAATCAACGTTTTGATAAACATCATTCCATACCTTTTATTGTAGTCTAAAACTGTTGTCACCCAATAACTATTAGCCTAGTAACCTGTCGCTACCTCACCGTTTCTATTTGCCAATTAGTCCATCCATAAAAACGAATAGCGCCTTGTTGGTCCGTTCGATAGACTGTCATATTTTCTTTTTTAAACCGTTCTAAAGTTTCTGGATTAGGATGGTTAAACTGGTTGTTTTTTCCAGCCGAAACAAGAGCCACTTTTGCTCCAATATGTTTTAAAAACTCTGGATGAGAAGAACCTTTTGACCCATGATGACCTGCTTTGAGAATATCCACAGGTAACTTCGGATATCTCTGGATCAATTCTAACTCTCCTTCTTCAAGGTCTCCTGTAAAGAGAAATGTCTTATCCAAAAGTTTACCGTAAAGCACCAAAGAATCATTATTTTCACCATTTCCAATCATCGTTGGATAAAGGACTTGTAGCTGACTTCCCATAATTGAAATAGTATCACCTGCTAACATAGCCTTAACCGGAATGCGTAAGGTTTTCAATCTCTTGACAAAATTAGGAACTGTCAAACTACCTGGACTGACAATAATTTCACCAATAGAAAAAAACTTGGCGACCACTTCTAAATCACCCACATGGTCCGTATCGGTATGGGTCAACACCACTTGATCAATATGACTCACGCCCCGACTTTTCAGATAAGGAATCAGTGTCCTCTCAGCATTCGCATCGCTGGTACCATTTTTCCATCTTTCTTTTTGAGTAAATTTTGCCTTGCCACCAACATCAATCAGTAGGGTTTTCCCTCTCATATCACGCAGAAAAATACTATCTCCTTGGCCAATATCTACCACCGTCACTTCATTTGTCATCGGATTTTTAGTGATAAAAAATAGCAGAGCTAAAACTAGACTAAGTCTAATCACCCTTTTTTTACTGCTAGAACTATCATAAAGATAGCCTAGACAAATGAGACTGAACAAAAAAATCACCAAACTTGGGCTTCCAAATATAATAGGTCTATCAAAGACCTGCCCAACTAGCGTCAGCCCTTTTTCCAACAAAATAAAAAGGAAATTGACAAACGTTAGCTTAATGACAGGCGAGCAGATAAAAACAAGACTGAGCAAAGGCAGAATTATTACATCAAAGAGCACAGACATCAAGGCAGTTAGTGCAATAGCAAGAGGTTGAAAACTAGAAAAATACCAGATGAGGACGGGTAAAATACCAATGTTAACGCCCAACATTTCTGCCAGACGTGGGTATTTCCACACTTCAAAATTGGTCATTGCTAGAATAAAGGCATAGGCAAAGCTGAGTACTCCTCCAGTTGTTTGAAGAAAGCTAGGCATGATGAGAAACATTACCATGACGGTTGTTGCAAAGTTATCAAGTCCTCTAAGTCCAAGATTTGCCAAATTGAGTTGAAGGAGGCTACGAATCACAGAAACAGAAAAACCCGTTAAACCTGCGTAAATCAGAGAAAGAGGTAAAGTTAACCAATTAACCCAATCTTTTCTCATTCCAGCCCGTAAAAGAAGGTAACGAAAACCACCAATAAAAAATCCGACCTGCATGCCCGACAAAGCAAATAAATGAATAATTCCCAGACTACTATAGAGATCACTCATTTCCTCAAATTCCTTACCAAGATGTCCAAAAAGAAGCCCCGTCATATAATGTTTCATCGGTGCAGGGAAAGAACTATAAATAGACACAATTGCTTTACGTCGCCACTCTCTAATCCATTCAAAAAAGGTGATTTGAGTTGCTGGGTAAATATTTTGTAGCTTTTCAATCTGAACCAAGCGATAAATACCTTGACTTTTTAAATAAGCTGCATAATCAAATCCATTAAAATTGCGTTGCCTCTCAGGGATGCTTAAATTAGCTTCAATATCCAAAACAATACTACCATTTAGGTTTTGGAAAAAGCGTTGCTCCTTTTCAGAAGTCAATTTATAAAACGCTTGATAAGTCTGCCCTTTCGAATGTCCTCTAAAAGATAGGCGGTCACCGTTAACCGAAATCGTATCAGATAAAATCTGTAATCTTTGTACCGTCTGCGGAGCATGTTCTTCTTTTTGAGATGTTTTCCATTCTTGAAAAACGATATAGGAAGCAAAAAGTCCTAGAATAAGAATCACCTGACCAAACTGTTTTAGAGAATAAAACCGAAAACAGCACATTAACAGAAAAACTAGACCAAATAGTGCCAGCTTTTCTCTAAAAACAAGGACGAAGTAAAGCCAAATCATAAGAAAAGCTAAATAAAATGCTGGAATCGGTAGTCGCTTAATCAAGAGTCAGCTCCATTTTAAATCTTTCTAGGGTCTTTGCACCAATACCTGATACATTTGTCAATTCATCCAGGCTTGAAAATTTTCCATGCTCTTCACGATAAGAGATGATATCTTGCGCTCTCTTTTCACCAATACCTGAAATACTTGTTAATTCTGAGATGGAAGCTTTATTAAGGTTAACTTTATCAGAACCCTTTTCTTTATTTCCTGAAACTACAGAAATTGCTACTGATGTTTCAACTTCACCTACTTTAGCGACATAGATGACGGCTTCATCCTCTAATTTTTGAGCTAAATTAATAGAATTTTTATCCGCTTCCTGAGATAGCCCGCCAGCCATTTCAATAGCATCACGAACCCGATCACCTTGAGCAAGTTCGTAAACCCCCTCAGATACGACAGCACCTTTAACATCCACAAGGATTTTATCACTTTCCTGGGAAATAGCTGAGTTGCTCTCATCTTGCTTTTCTGTTACTACTTGCGTGACTTCTTCTACCACTGGAAAAGCTGGCGCATCTTCCTTAGGTTTCAGCATCAGAAAACCAACAAAACACACCAAAATGAGCACTCCTCCACCTACACCAGAGAGAATCGGATGTTCTTTTACCTTTTCAATGATTGTTTCCATAATCCCTCCTAAGTTGTTAATACCACATTAGGGGTCGTCAGAGAAGGTAGCAGTAACATCGTCCCCAACTGCACCATTATCAAATAAGATAAAATGACCATAAGCAACAAACCAACAATTATAATGATATTTTTTTCTCGCATAAAAGCCTCCTTACCTTATAATTCGAAAAATACAAAAAAATCTCCTAAAATTAGAAGATTTTCAATGTATTTAAATTTCTGCTCAACTAATATCAAGCTATCCTTTCTTCTCCCAAGGTTTGTAAACAAAACTAGCGAGATAACTAAAGATAACGGTTAAGAGTACCACAACAAGCGCTACAAGCCCAGCTGGGATACGAATGAGGTAGGACAAAGGGTTCACTTTTTTACCATTAGAATAGCTAGCATTTTCAGCATCTAAACGGTCAAATTCTGACTGAATGCGATTTGCAACTTCTGCAATCCCTTCATCATTCATTTTCTTAATATCTGAGATATCAATAGGGTTACCAAAGTTCATATCTACACGCTCCCCTTTTAAGAAGTTGCTAAATTTCAGAGGACCTTGGTAAGCTGCTGGCATGATTTTGACCTTAGCCATTTTAGCAATCACAGCAACACCACCCTTAACATCCGAGGAATGACGGCTTCCACTTGGAAACATAACGAGACTACGGTTACCCTTTTTCAAGGTATTGATAGGATAGCGCAGCGCTTCTTGTCCAGGATTATCACGGTCAATAGGAAAAGCTCCACACATACGAATCCACCAACCAAACATGCGATTAGTAAATAATTCCTTCTTAGCCATGAAGATAAATTGCTTTGGACGTGCCGCAAACGCCATGTAAACAGGATCCCAAAAAGTCCTATGTGGAGCAACGAGAATGTAATTCTCATCCTTATCTAAAATCTTATCCGTGTTATGGAAGTAGGCATTACCGTTGGCAATCCAAAGGAGAAACATCACTAATCCACGTAAATAGGCATAAAACATCTGTATATCTAGAGCTTGTCAAACGACGAGCTGCTTCCTTTCCTAACAAGATTCAACACTCTATTTTACCAAATTTTTGTTATAATGTTAAGTATGACTAATGAGATTCTAAAAACAGGAGAGCGTATTGATCAGCTCTTTTCTACCGATGTCAAGATCATTCAAAATAAGGTTGTTTTCAGCTACTCTATTGATAGCGTTCTGCTATCTCGTTTTCCCAAAATCCCTAGCCGTGGTCTCATCGTTGACCTCTGCTCAGGAAACGGTGCAGTGGGTCTCTTTGCCAGCACAAAAACCAAGGCGCCGATTAAGCTCGTTGAATTACAGCCACGTTTAGCTGACATGGCAAAGCGTTCTATTCAGCTGAATCAGCTAGAAGATCAGGTGACGATGATTAACGATGATTTGAAACATCTTCTGGATTATGTACCACGTAGTCAAGTTGACCTTATCCTCTGCAACCCGCCTTACTTCAAGGCAACCGAAACCTCTAAAAAGAATGTTTCTGAGCATTATCTCCTTGCCCGCCATGAAATCACCACAAATCTGGATGAGATTTGCGAGGTCGCTCGCCACGCCCTCAAATCCAACGGTCGTCTCGCTATAGTGCATCGTCCCGATCGCTTTTTAGACATCATTGACACCTTGCGTCGCTATAACCTAGCGCCCAAGCGAGTACAGTTCGTCTATCCTAAAGAAGGCAAGGAGGCCAATATGCTTCTCCTCGAAGCCATCAAAGACGGCTCAACCGACGGCCTCAAAATCCTTCCACCCCTCTTTGTCCACAAGGCAAATGGAGATTACACCGATGAGATTTTTGAGATTTATTTTGGCAAAAAGGCTGAGCCACAAGCTGAAAAAGAGGCTTACATGTATGTTTTGGAATGCGCAGACGGCACCCTCTACACAGGCTACACCACAGATATTGACAAGCGCCTAAAGGCTCACAATGCTGGCAAGGGGGCAAAGTACACCAAATCACGCCTCCCCGTCAAACTCCTTTATCAAGAAGCCTTTCCAAGCAAACAAGCTGCCATGTCTGCGGAAGCCTTGTTTAAAAAACGCAAAACCAGACAGGAAAAACTCGATTATATTGCTGAACACCAAAAGAAGTAGCCAGCGCTACTGTTTTCAGATTGTAGACAAACTCTGTGTCCCAAAATAAAATAAACTTTGGAGCTTTGCAAGTAAGCATTTATTTTTGCGAGTGATAGCGAGCTATCAAAAGATACTTCCGCCGTGATGAAAGTGTCAGAAATCTCTACAAATCAAGATTTCTGACACTCGGAATATTTGAGACTATAGACTCAAATATTAGTCATGGAATTCCGAAGGAAGTCGCTGATGTCCGACATCACCTAAGGAAAGTGTCGAAAAGAAACTTTTTCTTCAACAATCGAGTAGGGACTAATCTCTACCCCTCTCACACCACCGTACGTGCCGTTCGGCATACGGCGGTTCAATTAACTTTTAACACATGTCGTTCTAAGTAGTAATCCAAGCATGAAACCAGTCCACGTTTAATGAGGACTGGTTTGGATATAGCTCGTTTTAGGACTTTAGGACTGACTTTTGTACCACCAATTGATAGCGGTCACCCCAACCAGATACTTTATCTGCTATCCACTTCGGAACTCCTAATTTAAGAAGTCCCCAAAGTCTCTTAGATTTCTTCTTCTATTGTTTCCAGATGATAACCCTAATTCGTGTTCGTAAGCGTTCATCAATGCTTTTCATAACAGATTTCATGTTTGTCATGGAGAAATAGTTTATCCAGCCTCGGATAAGCCAATTGAGTTTCTCTATACGACTATCCAAGTCTATGCTCCATTTCCGTATGGTCAGTTGCTTAAGCTTTCTCTTGAAATTCTGTATGCTGTCTTGATGCGGCGACTTTTCCAGCCTTCAGATGACTTCCAGAAGCCAAAGCCAAGATACTTCAGTTTATCTGGTCTCACAATCTTGGTCTGAGTTATATTGACTTTCAGTCCGAGACGTTTTTCAATAAAGCGACTAACTGAATACATAACTCGTTTAGCTGCCGCCTCACTCCCAACAGTTATGACACAATCATCTGCGTAACGAACGAAGTGAAAGCCTCGTTTTTCCAGTTCCTCATCCAGTTCATTGAGCATGATATTAGATAGGAGAGGAGATAGATTTACTCCCTGTGGGGTTCCTATTAACGTTTTATGTCGTTGTCCGTTGATGACTACACCCGAATGAAGATACTTGCGACTCAGAGATTCTGTATCACCATCTTGAATAATGTTATGGACGAGTGACATCAGTCTATCTTGAGGAACTGGATCGAAGAATTTCTCAAGGTCTATATCCACAATCCACTCATAGCCATCGTTAAGGTACTCCAGTAACTTGATGATGGCTTTTTCGCATGACCGATTAGGTCGGAAGCCATAACTCGTTTCAGAGAAGTGAGGTTCGCAGAGAAGGCTGATAATCTGAACGATTGCCTGTTGAATCATTCTGTCCATTACTGTTGGATACCGAGCTGACGGACTCCCCCATTAGGTTTCGGGATTTCTACTCGTAAGACTGGCTGAGGTTTGTACTTCCTCTGTTTTATCAGTTCCTTGGTTGGTCGCCAATGTTGGCGAAGATAGTTGTCTATCTCTTCAACTGTAATGCCATCAATTCCAGCTGAGCCTTTATTGGCTTTCACTTGGTTATAGGCTTCTAACACATTCTCACGAGATAGAATGTTATCTAGTAATTCTGACATGTGTGTATTCCTTTCACAAGATACTAAGCTGTTAAGCGACACATAGCGAAATAGGCAAACTGACGAAGGTGCCAAAGCACCTAGGAAGGCTGTATCTTTTCGCACAGTGTCGTAGGCGGGTTCAGTTCTTGTTTCGGTGTCTGAGGGACATCTTATATTAGTGAACTTTCCTCTAGTCCATACGTGACCGTATCCAGTTCTATCAGACCGTTCATTTTACAGACACAAGTGAAGTAGGTATACTTCGGTTAATTGTTCGCCCTTCGCTCCACTTCCATTACAGAAGTTTCTCCACTACTATGGTCTCGGCTGACTTCTCATGAGTAGTCGTTGTTATTACGTCTTTGACGCTCATGAGACCTCACGGGATAAGTCGTACATCTTTCCTCGTTTACTCTCGTGATTGACGCACATAGGTTACGACTACCTTTTTGGACTTTAGAGTTTTGGGCCTCCTCATCCCCTATATACGCCTTGATGATATCACGTTTCTGTTCGTAGAGCCACGATTTCGCTATCCCTTCCTCTGACGGTCACAATTTCTAACGTCAGACTTAAAACAGTCTATCCCCAGACTGTTTTAATCCGCTACCTCACGATAGTCAGGATGCATAGTCGCTATTGGGTTCTACCTTCAGCGGGTGCCCACGGAGGACTTGCACCTCAGATATACGACATGCCCGTCGTACCCAAAAGAAGTAGCTCGCGCTACTTCTTTTAATATAATCACTTTGTCAAATCAATACGGTCACCGACCTTTTTGATAATAAAGGCTCCGAAAATGAGTGACGACAATTCTCCAAGAAAGAGCCATGCCCATGTTGATAAAAATGGCAAGCCAAGAAAAGCTTTCAATTCCCAGGCAATGGTAAACATGGTTGCTGCAAAGAAGACAGCAAAGAACAAGTGTCCAAGAATAAATTGCCCACCAAATACCTCTTTCTTCTTGAATTGATCAAACAAGATAACACCAAGGGTGACAAATATAAGGGTTGATAGCCCGCCAATCAAAATATCTGGCGCTCCGAGGCTCATCGGATTAACAAATGGTGCATTAGCAATCATACAGCCAATCGTCACAGACCAGATATACTTGCGATTATAAAAGGCAAGAAAGTTCAGCATCTCAGACATACGGAACTGGTACATGCCTGAAGCAATAGCATTGAGGGGTGGGGTTGCAGTCAATACAACGTAAAGCGCAGCCACAAGAGTGACTTGGACAAAGTCACGAATCGTTAAGTTTTTCATGTTTTTTTCTCCTTTAACGTCCCAAAGACCAACATGACGATCTTTCAACGTGTGTAATATGCTTGGCGAAAGAAGAACTAAGCACCAAGGGTTGCTAGGCAACTTGAATATTCTATCATAAAAACAAATTAAAAAGCAACCTTTGCCGTTGCTTTTTATACTTTACTGCGGTACTTTTTCAAAACCAATAATGCTAAATCCAGCAATCAATTGACTTGGTGGCATCTTTTCTATTTTTGCTAAGTAAGCGAAAGTATCTCCTTTTGTTGCAAGATCTTCAAAATTAACAACATTAGGATCTAACGAGACTGTCAATTTCCAAGCAAAATTCTCATCGACAGTTGATTTGACGTCAACACCTTTTAAATCTTTAATCGCACTAATTCCTGGTATTAGAGCCTCAAGATGCTCATTAAAGCTAGCTTCAACTGCTTCACGTCCTTGAGCTTGAAAATTCGCTAAAGCTTCACCTTCATAAATCGTTTCGTACCGAAGAACAAGCGATTGATAAGTGTCTCCTGTATAGGTTAAATCAATATAAATATCTTGCTTTCCCCCATTTATCTCTTGCGATTTTTTATAAGTTTCTTTAGTTTCTGTTATTGTTGTTGTCTCACTAGCTGTTGTCACTTCTTGTTCTGACGATACCTGTTTACTGTTTTTACCTTTTGAGCAAGCTACTAAAAAAAACACAGTTGCTAAGGTAAATACTAGGGTAAAAACTTTTTTCATTTCATTTAACTCCTTTATTGAAAAGTATTTACATCAAGTTATTATACCATACTTTGAATTTCTTTGACAAATCAAAGCTCTTTGTTCACAACAAACGCACAAAAAAACATTTAAACCTTGTCTAACCACATATAGTTGTATGTCTTTTCATATTTTTATATTGCACACCATCAGTTTATCATTTTCTATCTGATAATCCTCAAATGGTTAGAGTGGTGCTGAAACAATTATTGGAGATCGACACTTTTATTACGAGATGATCATATTTCCTGTATTACTTCTGTAACTTTAAAAACAAATTGTTCTATAAATCGTATTTTTTATTGATTTTTGATATGCTTATACCATGAAGTATTTTAATAATGTTTTAAAAAATGATCTCTTTAAGTATCTGATTGCTGGTATTTTGACAACAATCTTTTATTTTCTAACCCGAAAACTAATTTTTAGCCTCAGTCATCATGTTATTACCTCAACTATTTTCGCAAATGGTTTAGCTATTTTAGCAGCATTTGCACTCAATGATATCTGGGTTTTTGCTCAAGAAAGAAAAGGATGGCTTGCAAGGCTTATCAAGTTTTTTATTGCTAGGTTATCCTCTATGGGAATTGATGTCTCCCTTTCTTTCTTTTTAGTTGACAAATTTCCTGAAATCATTGGTCAGTTTGTTAATCACAATATTGATACTGTTGATTCCATTGTCGCCTTAATCGGCCAAGTCTTAATTGTTATCACCAATTACGTGATTAGTAAATTTTTAATTTTTAAGAAATAAGCCATTCGATGACTCAAAATCATGAAAATAAAGCCAATGAGACCGGTAAAACTCAGATTTAACTCTTACTGATAAAATTACATAGTAGAAAAAGGCTTAAAATCAACATTTCTTGACAACGTCATTCTAAGCCCTTTTCTATTTTTGAGATTTTTTCTTAGCCTTTTGGTTGGTTTACTCAATTTATCTTGCATTGACACTTTTCATGACGCGCTTAATGTCACGTTCTTGGTCACGACGTTTGATAGACTCGCGTTTGTCATAGTCATGCTTCCCTTTAGCTAATCCGATAAGGATTTTAGCAAAGCCATTTTTTAAATAAACCTTGAGGGGAACGAGGGTCATACCTGTTCCTTTTAATTCATTTTCCAATCTGGCAATTTCCTTCTTCTTAAGAAGTAGCTTGCGGGTACGAGTGGGATCTTGGTTCCAAATATTTCCCTGTTCAAAAGGTGAGATATGCACATTGACCAACCAAGCTTCCCCGTTTTTGATTTGCGCATAACCATCTTTAAGCTGGATACGAGCAGCACGAACAGACTTTATTTCTGTTCCTGTCAGAACTACTCCTGCTTCAAATGTATCTACAATACTATAATCATGCCTTGCTTTTTTATTTTGCGCAAGAACGTTATCAGAAAGTCCTTTGGGCATCATTTTTTCCTTTTCTTACTTGATTTTTTAACCGCTTCCTTATAAAAAAGGGGGGCCTTTTTGGATTTTGTTTTGGAAGAATGGCTGCGCTTATCAGATGATTTCCGCTTGCCAGAACCACCTCGAGAGTGGTTGCTCTTTTCTTCTGTACTACGCTTCTCATCACGATTAGCTCTGCTATTTCCCTTAGAACGACCGCCACGGCGATCATGTCTATCAGATTTAGCAGTCTTTTCAACGACATCATAGTCACTAGGCAGATACTCAAAATCAATATCACCAGTTTCCTTATCCGCCTTAACCAATTTGACACGAATCGGCTGACCGACTTTGAAGACAACGCCTGACTTCTCGCCTTGAAGTGTGAGGTTTCGTTCGTTGTAATGATAAAATTCAGGGAGACTTGTCACATGAATCAAACCTTCAATGGTGTTTGGTAATTCCACAAACAAGCCGAATTTAACAACACTGGAGATAATCCCTTCAAATTCTTCGTCAACATGCTCCTCCATGTATTCAGCTTTTTTCATGGCTTCAACGACACGTTCCGCATCAATGGCACGGCGTTCAAGATTTGAAGATGAAGTCGCCAATTCTGGAACAACTTGAGCAAAATGGTCTTGAACTTCTTGAGAGGCATTTTTAGTATACTCACGAATCATACGGTGTACTAAAAGATCTGGATAACGGCGAATCGGGCTCGTAAAATGCGTATAGTATTCTGCCGCAAGCCCGTAGTGCCCATGATTGTGTTCAGAATAACGAGCCTGTTGCATAGAGCGCAATAACATCATATTGAGAACTTCTGCCCCTGGCTTACCATCGAAACTTGCCATGAATTGTTGTAAGGCAGCTTGAGTCATCTTGTTAGCCGTTCCTTGAACTTTAGCCCCCATCACACTTGCAAAATCAATGAACTTCTGCAATTTCTCTGCCTTAGGCTCTTCGTGAATACGGTAAATAAATGGCAGATGGTGTTTTGAAAAATGCTCAGCAACGCACTCATTTGCGGCTAACATAAAGGATTCAATCATCCGCTCTGCAATGCCACGCTGACGCACCACAATATCAACCGGCATCCCCTTATCATTAACGATAATTTTAGCCTCAGAAGTATCAAAGTTTAAGGCACCACGGCGGACACGCATTTCTTCCAAAATGTTATGCAGCTCCGCCATGTAACGAACACTCGGAACAATAGCTTCATACTCTGCAAGAGCTTCCTCATCACCGGCAAGCATATCGTTAACACGGATGTAAGTCATACGGTAAGTGGTCTTAATGACAGACTGACAAATTTGATAGTTAACCACCTTACCTTGACGATTAATTTCCATCAAGGCCGACTGCGTCAAGCGGTCAACATTAGGATTAAGGGAACAGATCCCATTTGACAAACGTTCTGGTAACATTGGGACCACACGGTCAGTCACATAGACCGATGTACCACGCGTAATCGCTTCACGGTCCAAGGCAGAGCCTTCCGTCACATAATAGGAAACATCCGCAATATGAACTCCAAGTTCAAAATTCCCATTGTCCAGTAATTTAATATGCACCGCATCATCTAGGTCCTTAGCATCCGCACCGTCAATGGTAAAAGTCGTTTCTCCTCTTAAATCCACACGACCAATCAAATCTTTTTCAGTCGGCGCCTCAGGGATACTATTAGCTTGCGCCAAAACATCCTCTGGAAATTCAGACACGATATCCATGGACTCTAACACTTCAAGGACATCAATACCGACATCACCTTGATGGCCCACAATATCACGGACATTCCCTACAAAGTAATCATGACCTCGTATTGGGTATTTGTCAATATCCACCTTGATGATTTCAGTTCCATCCAATACCACAGGTTCTTTTTTGATGTAAATTTTTTGCTGGATTTTTTGATTTTTAGACTTGATGTAACCGGCATATTTAGGCTTTTTATCATCTAAAATAAATTTCCCAACAACTGTTTTGAGACTGCGTTCTATAATCCCAACAACACGCGCTTCTGCCGCTGTGCCTTTAAGACGATCTGATGGCTTTTTAATGACAACCTCAACTTGGTCTCCATCAACGGCATAGCCAACATCATTTTTTCCGATAAACATATCGTCTTCATTTTCATCGACAAAAAGGAAACCAAAACCTGCCTTATTAGCACGAAAAGTACCTTGAATAGTGATTTGCTCTTTTTTATCTGTCTTTTTACGCAGACTGATGGTCCCATCGTCTGAAAAGCGGAGTTCCTTTTGGCTCTCCATTTTAGAAATTTCTTTAATCAAGGCAGGAAATTTTTGACTTCCTGCCATATCAAGAGCTTCAGCAAGATCATTGACATTTGATCTGCCCTGCTCCTTTAAATAAGTTATAATCTGTTCTTTCATATCATTATTATCAAGGAATTTTTCTTAGTAATGCTGTGATGATTCAATTCGTCATTGACCTTATTTTTACTACTATTCGTGAAATAAGATTAGTAGCACAAATAAAGTCATCTATTGAATTCACATTCCCAAAACTTGCTTTCCTTGTCTAGCTCTAATGAGCTAAATAATCCTTTCATTAGTGAATGAGGGTAAAAAAACTGTAAAAAATGGACTGTTATACCAGCCCATTTCTATCTATCTTCATCATTAACGACTTGACAAGATTGCCAAGATTAAAGCATCAGCTAGCCACAAGAAAACTAATACTGCTGTCAAACGTTGCATGAAAGCTTCAAAGCCACGAGGTTTTGAACGTTCAAAAAGAGCTTCTGAACCACTACTGTCAAAAACATTTGAACTTGGATTTTTCTGTGGTTGCATAAAAATAGCTAAAATCAATACGACTGATAAAATTAATAGAACGGTTAGTAATGTAGTATACATGAGTTTCCCCCTAGAATAGTCTTTATTAGTTTACCATAAGTTTCCTCAGGTTTCAACATGTAAGGTTACTTTTCTCTCTTTTGGACAATATTTCAGCACCTGAATCTTCTCAGGATGAGTTTGTTTATTTTTACTTGTCAGGTAGTTTTTACTCCCACACTCCTGACATTTTAAATTGATTTTAACGCGCACTAGATTTCTCGATTTCTAAGATATTTTCTGAAATTAATTAGACTCCAGGCAAGGTTGAAAAAGACGATTCCTGCAGTTACATAAAAGACCCAGCGAAATCCCCATACAGTTGCTACGGTAGAGCCAACAAAGGGACCGATGACTTGACCAAAATTGGTCATCATCTGATTATAACTAAAAATGGTGGAAATGTGTTCGGTTGGTGTAATTTTAGTTAGTAAGGCATTGACTGATGGCATCAAAGCTCCTGTTCCAAAACCGAAAAGAAAACGCAACAGGCCGAGTTGCACCGCATTTTCCGCCTGAGCCAAGAATAGATAAAGGACACCGCAGTAGCAAAGACCTGCTAAAATCAGCCTATGGTTACCAATTTTATCGCCAACTTTCCCCAGTCGACCGCTTGAAATCATGCTGGATACTCCCATGGCAGACACGATTGTTCCCGAAATAAACATGAGATTTTCAGTCGTTCCAAGATAGCGAATATAGAGGGAGAGAATCGGTGATACCGACTGGGCTGAAATTTGGATAATCATGCTAGTAATAAAGAGTCCTACTAACATTTGCCGATTTTTTACAGAGTGAAACACTTGTCTGGTCGACAATTGTTGCTCCCTTGTTACAGGGGTAAAGTCCTCCTTGACGTAGTAAACCGTTAACAAGGTTACGATAAAGAGTAAAGCACCCACTAATAGAAACACATTGCGAATTCCCAAAAATTCTGCTAGGACGCCTCCAAAAATGGGGCCAATCAGGCTCCCGCCAATGACACCCGTGGCTAAATTTCCTAAAGCATAACCCGACTGATCCTTAGGGGCCTGAGATGCAATAAGGGCGTTGGCATTAGGCACATAACCGGAAAACATCCCATTTAACAGCCTTAAGACCAAAAGCCAAAAAACATTAGGCACAAAGGCGAGCCCTCCCATGGTAAAGGTCATGACAAAGGCCGCTCTGACCATCATGATTTTACGCCCATAACGATCTGCCAAACGCCCCCAAATAGGGGCACAGACACCCGAAGCTAGAGCCGCTAGAGCTACTGCCAATCCAGCGTAAAATTCAACCGTTCCTTGTGGCGCTCCAAGTTCTTCTACATAAAGCGCCATAAAGGGCATAACTAGTGAATAGCTTGCCCCTGTTAGAAAATTGCCTAACCAGGCAATTCGCATATTGTTTTTCCAATTGATACTGGCGATAATAGTCACACTTTCTCTTATCTGCGTTTTTTAAGACTTCCAAAAAGTCCCCGAACAAGCTCACGACCAATGGTACGAACGGCTGTTGTCAAAAAGGCATCCGCTGCTTTTTCAACCGTTGATTTTCGTTGACGTCCACCGCCACTTGCCGTTTTAGCTTTCGCTTTTTCCAAAGCTGCTTTTTCTTTTTCTAATTGCTTACGCTCTTCAGCTTGTTTAGCTGCTTCCGCTTCTTGCAAAATTTTTTTGGCCAACAGTTCGTGAGCTGATTCTCGATCAATAATCTCACGGTATTTCTCGTCAAATGGTGAATTGCCAACGATAGCCTGTACTTCTAAGGCGCTAAGAACATCAAAGCTACTCTTAGGTGGCATGACAAAGGCACGTTCGACTGCTGTTGGCTGAGCCTCTTCATTCAGAAGAGAAATCAAGGCTTCACCAACCTGTAATTCAGTAATAGCCGTCACAACATCAAGCTCTGGATTTTGTCTGAAGGTCTCTGCAGCTGTTTTAACGGCTTTGATTTCTTTTGGCGTATAGGCACGAAGAGCGTGCTGAACTCGATTACCGAGCTGAGCTAAGACCGTTTCTGGCAAATCCATCGGATTTTGGGTGATAAAGAAAATTCCCACACCTTTGGAGCGAATGAGGCGAACCATCTGTTCAATTTTTTCCACAAAGACTTTTGGAGCATCCTTGAAGAGCAGGTGAGCTTCATCAAAGAAGAAGACGAATTTTGGCTTGTTAAGGTCACCAACTTCTGGTAGGTTTTCATAGAGCTCTGACAAGAGCCATAAGAGGAAGGTCGCATAGAGTGTTGGGGCTCGGAAAAGCTTGGTTGCATTAAGAATGTTAATGACTCCCTGACCGTGTTCGTCAAGGCTCATAAAGTCCTTCAAGTCCAAGGCAGGTTCGCCAAAGAAAAGCTCACCACCTTCTTGCTCTATTACTAATAAGCTCCGCTGAATAGCTGCTACAGACTGTTTAGCAATGTTCCCATATACTGCTGAATACTCACTGGCATGCTCTGCTATTTCCCGTAAAAGAGACTGTAAATCCTTCAAATCAATCAGAAGCCAGCCTTTTTCATCCGCAATCTTAAAAGCGATGTTTAAAATGCCAGTTTGTGTATCGTTAAGCCCTAGTAGACGAGACAACAAGAGCGGTCCCATCTCAGAAATGGTGGCACGCACAGGATGCCCCTGTTCCCCAAAGACATCCCAAAGACGCACTGGAAAGGCCTGTGGCTCGTAGTCACTAATTCCAAGTTTATCAAGACGCGCGGCTAACTTCTCTGTCACCTCGCCTTCTTTCGCAAGATTGGTCAAGTCCCCTTTGATATCGGCTAAAAAGACAGGAACCCCTGCTAAACTAAGCTGTTCCGCAATGACTTTTAGCGTGACCGTTTTACCCGTTCCTGTGGCACCTGCAATGAGGCCGTGACGATTGAGCATCGCCAGCTGGAAAGCTACATCTGTGGTTTCATTTTTAGCAATAGTTACTGTAGACATCCGTTTACTTCCTTAATGTTATTCAAGAAAAGGTCAATAGGTCATCACATCTGTTTAGACAAACACCTTATCTTCTACGTATCAACTCTTTTATTATAACACATATTTGAGATAGGGTTAAAAAAGTAGGAGAGAAAACAGGTATTCGCCCCATTTTCCCATCTCTGATATTTGACTAGCCAAACTTTCACATTATAAATTTCCTTAAGACCTTAATTTAAAGGTTTTGGGAGCAAAGCGGAGCACCGCAAAGAACCCAGCTATAAGAAAAATGGCAATTCCTAACAAAATCCCCATCAAAATTGGGAATGTCATATGATTCGCCAGTCGGATGATCTGATAACCTGCGTAATAAATGATTCCCGTTAAAATATTATATAACTTACTTTTTGATTTCATGCCATCATTAAAAGGCTGAAGCAGAAAATAAAAATAAAGGAAATACAGACTAAAAAAGGTAACTGATAGGATTTGCCCAACAATAATCATCAGAAGCCCTGCTATGTTCCAATCAAAAAATGCCATGTAAATCAGACAATAAATGACCGACAGCAATAAAAAGATAGGAAAATTATGGCGTAGATAGCTTTTAAACCGTTCTAGAAAAGTTGCTAGAATCACATCTTTTCTACGGTAATAATGGTATTTTAAAAGCGGTCTGTCTAGATGATAGAAACAAAACTTGACATAGGATTCCCCCACATAAAGAAGATAGCCAATCACCACTGTCACAAATAAACTCTGCCAGAAAAATGTATCATCTGTGATGACTTGTTTATTGGATTCAAAAATCGTCTTAACGATTAAAATCAGAGCACCTATCCCACCAATAATAATCAAGCGCCATTTAATTTCTCTTTTGAGGTGTTTTCCAAGACGTTGCATGAAAATGGCATTGAGAAAAGCAACTCCTGTTAAATCATCTCTGATTACCTTTTGATGATCAATCTCAAAATCCTTATCCTTGACTTCCATTGCAGCTGCTTCGATATTTTCAATAGCTGTTGCACTTTCTTTTAGAGCTGCATGGGTCAAGAGGCTGCGCGTTAGCTGATTAATCTGAGGATGATTTTTAAGATAGTGATAAGAAAATAACCACATCACTAACCCAATTAGCCCAGCAGGTAATCCCATAAGTATGTGAGGTGAAAACTGTTCTCCTAGAAAAACTAAGGCTCCACCTAGACCAACCACAACGAAGACTCCAATAATTTGTCCCCTCGTCATCAGTTTGTCAGCTTTTTCGTGATTCCAAACATAAAGAGGAATCCCTATCACTTTGACACCTATACGCAATCCAGAGAGCAACAGGGCAAACGTCAAACCGTACCAAAAAGGCATTCCAAGTGTCCCAAAATAAACACCAAACACAACACTTCTTGCTATCAATCCCCGCCCAAATACCATTACTTCTCGAGCCAGTAAATAGTTTCTAGGAAGAATCTTAAAAATACGAATGGCTTGACTGGATTCCACATCTGATTTTTCAACCCATTTCATCTCAAAAATGGTGGCAAATAGGACTGAAAAAATAATCATTAAGGTTAAAGAATAGTGATCTGCGGAAGCTTTTTCCAAATCCAAAAATTTAGGGAGCAATTCCTTCAAGACGAACCCAGAGCCTAGGCAAAAAAAGGTGTAGATAATTGACTTGCCAAAGAGGTCAACTGGTATCAGTAAGCCCTTAAGAATCATCATCACGACCTTGACGTCATCGGCTCTGTACCAACGATTAGGAATCTTTTTACCTAACTTTTGTAAAAAATGGATCAATGAATTGTACTGCTTGGCATTGCTAACCTGAAACAAAACTCTCATTATCTGACTAAGTTTCATAAGTGCCTCCTTGCAAGGCTTCCAAAACTTTCTCTTCAAATTGCTCATATTTCTTGTCAACGTCAAGCGCCATCAAAATACCTTTGTCCAAAACCACGACCTTGTCACACAAATCTTCTGCCAAAGCCATGATATGCGTCGATAAAATGAGGATATGATTATCTTTCAATGCTAATAAAAAGCGCTTAATTGCAATACTTGACACCACATCAACTGCTGTCAAGGGTTCATCTAATAAAATGACCTTAGGTTTTGAAATAAAAATGCAGAGCAAAGATAGCTTACTTTTCATTCCATCTGAGTACCCTTTGATAATCCGATGTCGATCTTCCTGACTAATCTCCATAAAATCTAAATAATCATCCACCGAACGACTATCAGACTGAGCATGCAAGTCCATGTAAAACTTAATAAATTCGTAACCTGTTAAAAATTCTGGTAGGTAATTTTCCGAAAACACCATGCCCACATCTTCAACTTGTAGCGGACGTTCAACCCCATTTTCTTCAAGAAAGAGCTCACCTCCATCAGCCATAAGATCCCCATAAAGCACATTGAAGAAAGTTGTCTTTCCAGCACCATTTCTCCCTAAAAGCCCAGTAATCTCTCCCGATGAAAAGATATAAGTGACTCCCTTGAGCACTTCTTTTTCTTGAAACGATTTTTGCAATTCCCGAACAATCAATTTCATCTCATCATCTCCTTTTTAACATTATTATAGCAAAGTCATACAAAACAAACAAGACAAAAGAGGAAGCTGACTCCCTCTTCTATCGCAATAAAGCATCTACCTGTGCAAAGGTTTCTGCCAGCTCACCATTATTGTCAATCCAGTGGCTGGCTTTTTCTTTCTTATCAGCTAAGGGCATTTGCGCCACGATTCGTTGCTTCGCTTCTTCTTCCGTATATCCGTTTCGCGCCACCAAGCGGGTTAACTGAGTTTGTTCGTCAACCCAGACCAACCAAACCTCATCACACCAACTCTCATACCCTTGTTCAAATAAGAGCGGAATATCAAGAATAACCACCTCTTCCGTCGCTAGAAGTGCTTCTTTTTGCTCCCACAAGGCTTGTCTAATGATCGGATTTTGACGCTCTGCAGACGCTGCCAACATTTCCTTAGAAGCAAAAATCTGCTTCCCTATTTCCGAACGATTCAGCTCACCATCTGCTTGTAAAATCCCTTCTCCAAGCCACTCCAATAAAACCTGATAAAGAGTGCCCCCTTTTTGCTGCAAGTCTCGAACCACCTGATCAGCATCAACCACTGCATAGCCTTTCTCTCTTAAATAAGCGGAGACAGTTGATTTTCCAGAAGCGATCCCTCCTGTCAGACCAATCACTTTTTTCATAACTTCTGACACCTTGGACAGAAATGACTGCCCCGCCCTCTCACTTGAATTTTCACAATCTCACGGCCACAACGGGCACAAGGCTCGCCTGTCTTACCATACACCTGATGATACTCCTGCATGGTTCCATTAAGCCCCAGGGCATTCTGATAGGTCCGAATGGTCGAGCCGCCCTTTTCAATCCCTAACTGCAAAATCCGTATGGTCTCATCATGCAGCCGCTTGATTTCAGCCTTTTTCAAACTACTCGCCACACGCTCTGGATGAACCTTGCTCGCCCAGAGCACCTCATCCACATAGATATTGCCAAGCCCTGCTACCAGACTTTGCTCCAAGAGATAGGGTTTGATGAGTTTTTGGGATAATCGCAGAGCTTCTTCAAAAGGTTTCAGCTTAAAAGCCTCCTTGGTCGGCTCAGGACCGATTTTTTTCTGCTGAAAATAAGCCGCTTCCTCCGCCTTAGCTAGTAATTCCATGGTCCCAAACTTACGAACATCTTGATAGACTAGCACAGCCCCATTATCCAAGGTGAAGAAGGCTTGAAAATGCTTGTTTTCTGGCACTTGCCTCTTATCCGAAAAGACCAAGTACTTCCCTTCCATCCGTAAATGAGAAATCAGCACCGCTTGTCCAAAATCAAAAATCAAATACTTGCCACGGCGGCGCATCGCCTCAATCTGTAACCCCAACAAGGATAAGCTAAGCTCTTCGGCACCTGTCTTGACCATGGGAGAATACAAAATCTTAACAGCTGTAATCGTCCGACCCACAATCAACCGCTCCAAACCACGGCGCACCGTCTCTACTTCTGGTAACTCTGGCATACGTTCTCCTCTCATTGAGTAATCGCTACTATCATTTTAACAAAAAAGCTGAGCAAAGCCCAACTTTTCAGTTTTGATAATCTTGTCTAACTCTTCATTTTTTCAAACTGAAATACTCATTACCAGAGAAACATTAATTATTAAGCCACTCTGCTAATGGCCTATTATCTCATTTTTTACTGACATTTTAGGTAAAAAGAGTTCAATTCGTGTAAAGCAATCCTTTTCTGAAGCAATCACCATGTGATAGGCTTCTCCAAATTGTAAACGTAAGCGCTGGTCAACATTTTTTAAGCCAACACCACCTTGCTTCATTTTAGGCTCATCACTATCTGACTTAGTCAGGTTATCAAAACCTTTCCCATTATCTTCGATACTGACGATGAGATGGTCTTCGGTATCAGAAACTGCTATCTTAATCATCCCCTGACGGTCAACCTCTTTAATACCGTGATAAATCGCATTTTCCACAATTGGTTGCAATATCAATTTAGGAATTTGGTAATTATCCCATTCCAACTGCTACAATGACCTCCTGCAAATCTCGTATGGGTTTCAACCAAATCCGAATGACCAAAGCACTTCCAATAGCTGAGATAAGCAACGCAACAAGACCTGCTACCACAAAGGTTAAAAGCATTTGCTGCTGCACCATGTACAATTCATCTAACGACGCGACACCAACCAAGGTCCAATGACTGTTGGGAATAGACAGCTGGTAAACCAATACCCGCTCCCCTTGGGTTTTGCCATCTTCTGAGCGAAGATAGGCCTTCATCTCAGACATTTCCTCAGGTGACGAATAGACCGACTGTTTGGGGTGATAGACAAATTCCTGCTTCTCATCAATGATGAAGGTAAACCCTGACTTGCCCAATTTGAGACGATCCAGATAGTCTTCCAAGCTCTTGTAGGCGATATCTAGACGCAATACCCCTTGATTTTGCCCTGAGGAATCAACGATTTCTTGCGTTACTGAGATAACCCACTGCTCCCCCTCTTTCGATAAGGCTTCCTTACGAACAGGTGTCAAAACAGGCATGGCTTTTTGATGAATCGCCGCCTGATACCAGGCCTCTGACATCATATCCTGAGAGGTTTTCATCACAATCTTATCATCTGTTGACACAACCTCTCCTTGCTTAGTCACTAAGACCGCTGACACCAAATCCGTGTCGCTAGCCACCACGCTTGACATCAGGAACAAGAGACTTTCCTTATTAACCTCATTAGGCGTTGTGATATAGCGATGCAACAGATGATTCTGAGTGAGGCTAGTTGTTGTTTGCTTTAATTTGTCCAAGTAGGAGCTGATAAATTGATTCGACTGCTGCAAGCTATCCTGCGTTTTCTGATCAATCAAGCGACTAATCTCAGACGAGCTGGTCTGATAATAAAAAGTTCCAACACCCCCTAACAAAAGCAACATCACCAGAAAACTATAAACAAAGAACTGAGTGGCTAAGGATAACCGTTTCATTTCCCCTCCCCCTTACGGAATTGTCTAGGTGTCACTCCAACGACTTGCTTAAAGCGCTGCGAAAAATAATTCATGTCCCAAAAACCAACACTCTCTGCCACTTCATAAATTTTTAATTCTGTCGTCAGCAATAATAATCTTGCCTGACGCATACGCTCTTGAATGAGGTAATCTTGAAAAGTCATTCCTAATTCTTTTTTGATACGCACGCTCAGATGATTAGGGCTAAAGCCCAGCTCTTCCGCTAACTGTTTCAAAGAGAAATCACTTTCTCCCAAGTGTTTTTCAATACGTTTTTTCAAATCACTAGCTTCATCATGAACAATATAGGTCTCTACTTGATGTCTTTTCTGCTCTGCTTGTAATTTTTCAAGAACACTTACCAACATCTTTTCAACATCTTCTTTACTAAAGGGTTTTAAGAGGTAATCCTCCACTCCAAGTTTAACAGCCGATAAAGCATAATCAAACTCATTATAACCAGTCAAAAAAACAACATGACAAGAAGGGTGTTTTTCTTTAATCGCTTGAGCCAACTGAATCCCATTCATCTTAGGCATGTTGATATCTGTCAGGACAATGTCAAAAGGCTCCGCTTGAAATAATTCCCAAGCCTTACGTCCATTTTCAGCTTCAACTACACGATCAATCTGAAAAGACTTGAAATCAATGAGTGAACAAATCCCCTGACGGACTAAATACTCATCTTCTACAATTAAAATTGAATACATCTTTACCTCACATAAAGTATCTTAGCCATAACTCTTAAACCAATTTATTTTATCATAGTTTTATTAAGATAATATAAAGAAAAGGAGCTGTTTAATGTTCAACCCCTTTCTAATAGATAGCACTCTCTTAACTTATTCAACGTAGTCTAGTAAGTAACCGTAGCCATTTTTTTCCATTTCTGCTTTAGGAATAAATCGAATAGACAAGCTGTTGATACAGTAGCGAAGACCTCCCTTGTCCTCTGGACCATCTGTAAAGACATGCCCCAAGTGAGAGTCACCCACACGGCTACGTACTTCTGTACGTGTCATGTTAAAACTCGTATCTTCCTTATAAACCATCACATCAGGACTGATCGGGCGAGAAAAACTTGGCCACCCACAACCTGATTCGAACTTATCTCTTGATGAAAAGAGGGGTTCACCTGTTACCACATCAACATAGATACCTGATTCAAATTGGTCCCAGTAACGATTTGAAAAGGCGCGTTCTGTCCCATTTTTCTGGGTTACATTATATTCTTCAGCACTTAATAAGGTTTTCAATTCTTCGTCACTAGGCTTATGGTATAAGGTGTCATCAATCACTGGATAAGCTGCCGCATTCACGTTGATATGACAATAGCCATTCGGATTTTTTGCTAAATAATCTTGATGGTAATCCTCAGCTAAAATATAGTGTTTCAAAGGTTCTTTCTCAATCGCAATGGGTTTATCATACTTCTTAGCCAATTCAGCTAAAGCTTTTTCGATAATTGGTAAATCCTGCTCATCGGTGTAATAAATACCGGTTCGATATTGGGCACCTACATCGTTGCCCTGCTTATTGACACTCGTAGGATTGATGATACGAAAATAATGAAGTAATAAATCACGTAAAGAAATGCGACTCTTATCGTACTGAACATGAACCGTTTCAGCATGACCTGTTTGGCCAATGAGCTTATAGTTGGTCGTCTCACTCTTTCCATTCGCATAACCAACAGTGACATCAACCACACCATCCACACGCGCAAAATATTCTTCAACGCCCCAGAAACACCCTCCTGCTAGATAAATATCTTTCAGATTTTCCGGTGCAACAGGTTTTACTTTTTGAGCCATTTTCTCCACTTTTGGAAGAGTCATCTCTGATTTTGACATTGTTTTCGTATTTCCTTTCGTCTGAAGCGTTAGATAACCTAGGATAAGGATAATGACCAGTGCTAAACTGGCAAGTAACTGTTTAAGTACCATATGGGATAACTCCTTCACTGATTATAGATAGCATTACAAATTTGCTAATTGTTCCAAAATGTCATCAGATTCTAAATGACCGGGTTGGGTCTTGACAAATTCTCCCATTTCATTGATAAAACTGGATGTTGGGTAAACCCTTACACCTTGTTCAGAAATAAGCGTGCCATCAGGATCAAGAAGAACTGGTAAATGCTTATAACCAAGTTCCTTGTACCATTTTTTGAAGTCTTCTGTGGATTGTTCTCCCTTATGATCAGGAGATACCACTGATAGAATGACCGTATCTTCTGGTGCCTCTTTAGCAAGCTGATCTAATTCTTCAAGACCTGCTAAACAGATTGGACACCAAGAGGCCCAGTATTTAAGATAAACTTTTTTTCCTTTATAATCTGACAAGTGGTAAGTCTTTCCATCAATACCGGTCAATTGAAAATCCATACCTTCTGCAACAGTTTTCTGAGACTTATCTGACTGTGTAGCCATTGTTTTAGACATTTTAGCACCATTTTCGTCGCCCTTACCTGACTGTGTCGAGCAGGCAGTCATGACACCTGCACACGCAACTACGGTTGCTAGTAACTGTAATTTCTTCATTTCTTCCTCCTCCTTTGAGTCAAGATTTTCTAACTTGTCATGTCGTTCTTTTATGATAAGGCTTATTTCTTGCCATCCATCATTTTGTCTTCTGACATCTTCTCGTCGTCCATCATTTTGTCTTCTGACATCTTCTCGTCGTCCATCATTTTGTCTTCTGACATTTTCTTGTCGTCCATCATTTTGTCTTCTGACATTTTATCGTCGTCCATCATTTTATCTTCCGACATTTTCTTGTCATCCATCATTTTATCTGATTTTTCCATCATCGTGGTCTCAGCTTTTTTATCTTCCATCTTTTTTGTTGTCGAACAAGCTGTTAATAGACCTGTTGAGATAAGTAATAGTGCCATTGCTGTAAGTGTTTTTGTTGATTTCATGTGTGTTCTCCTTTTATACGTTTAAAATAATGTTTCAAAAAATGCTGTAATGGTATCAACTTTTCCAAGCATCAGAATGATTCCCATAATAATGATGAGTGCTCCGCCCATTTTTTTCATCCGTAACATATGAGGCTTGAGTTTGGCAAAATAGCGCATTACTACTGTTGTAGAAAGGCTGAGCAGTAAAAATGGTAGAGATAATCCTAAAGTATAAATCAGTAATAACAGTCCTCCTTGTAATGAATTACCACCACCAGAAGCCGCAAGCCCTAAAACAGACCCTAAAATGGGACCGACACAAGGTGTCCAACCAAAACTAAAGGTTAATCCTAATAGAAAGGCAGACCATGCTCCTTTTTTATCTTGAATGGAAAATTGCAATTTCTTTTGCTTTTGCAAAAAGGCAATTGTCAGTAAATCCATCTGATGCAATCCTAAGAGCAACATGATAGCTCCCATAATGATTCGAAAAATTGGACTATTTAAAACTTGACCCAGACTTGCTGCACCAAACCCTAAAATAAGAAAAACTGACGACAACCCAAACATAAAGCTGAGAGTTTTGGTAAGACTGTACCAGTTAAAGGTCATCCCCAAAAAACTCACCTCTTTTTCTTTACTAGAGTCTAGCAAAATCCCCATATATACTGGAAGTAAGGGGAAAATACAGGGAGAGAAAAATGAAAGTAACCCTGCAATAAAAACAGATAAGGAAAATAAAATCATTCCTTCCATGTCAACACCTCTTTCTTAATTTGTACATTAAGTATAAAAAAAATCCATGCTAAAAAACATGGATATTGCTATGTAAAAACTTGACTTTGATACGATGGTTTGAAAGGACAATGGTTATTCAATCTGATAACTAAAAACCGAGCAGAGTCTAACTTTTTAGCTAGTTATCAATGCCCTAAGGCAAAGCTATTAGTAAAATACTCCTCCAACATGAGGCGGTGTTTGGCAGACACCGATTCGAGTTGTGCGATTTCATCACGTGAGAAAAATTGCAATCGCAGTGTTTCTTCATTTTGAAAGTTTTCAATTTTTATTTCCGAGACTGCTTTTAATTCATAGATAAAAACAATCGTCTGCACCTTGTCACCATTTGGATAGATTTCTTCAAAGTTGGTGTAGACATTTAGCAACCGAATCGCTTCTACTGCAATCCCTGTTTCTTCTAGGAACTCTCGTTTAGCTGTATCTAATGAACTCTCTCCCAATTCCATTGTGCCACCGGGAATTGCCCATGTTTTCTTATCCCCACGCAACTGCATAAGGACCTTACCCTCATCGTTGGCCAAAATGCCACCAGCAAAATTGAGAATAATCTTATCGTGCCCTACTTTTGAACGAATGTAGGAAATATAATCTTGGTTCATGTTATAGATTACCTTTCTTTAAATAGGGTTGACACCATGTCAGTACGGCTTTTTCAACTTCTTCTTTACTCAAATTATCCACATCAAGAAAGTCAACATTATCTTTTTGTAATAGCCACTCTTTTTTCAAAGGTAACATTTCCTTAGTATAATGTTCAAAAAAACCTCTCTGACGTGTTGCATCCTTCTTTCTACGAGCTCTCAGAGTATCAATGGAAGCTTCTAAAAATAAGATACCATCTGGAACGCACTGCCTTATCTGACTTAGTTCTGTTTCTAGCTCTTTTTCGACATTCCATGATTTACCAATAGAGTTTGGATAGTATAGGGTATGAAACTCAATCTCCTCAGGTCCATAATCCATCAAAACAAAAGGGTGCTTCTTTGCTTTTTCCCAACGTTCTATTTCTTTTTGAAGCCAGAGTCGTTGAATCTTAATATAGTCTTCAAAAAGATTTTTATCCAAATTCCGCCTCCTAATCTCTTCAATAACATCACGATTATCTTCATTGATAATTGAGATAAAGGGGAAGTGTTTTTTTATGGCATTGACGACTGTTGTTTTGCCAACTGCCATCCCGCCTTGAATAACTAAAATGGTCATCATGCCTCCATAAATTCAAGTTTAGGTTAAAATGTCTTATCCGTAGGTTGCTTCACTCTCTTAGTTAAAAAGGTCCACTGGACCTTTCTAGTACTCTTTCTCATTGTAGCCAAAATCGGCGAGGTCGAGTTTTTTGTCTCGCCAGTTTTTCTTGACTTTGACCCAAGTTTCAAGGTAAACTTTGTCACCAAGCATGATTTCGATATCACGACGTGCCATTGTACCAATCTTCTTGAGCATGGCACCTTGCTTACCAATGATGATACCTTTTTGGCTATCACGTTCTACCATGATAGTTGCGCGGATATGTACTTTATCAGTCTCTTCATCACGTTTCATACTATCCACAATAACAGCAACTGAGTGAGGAACTTCTTGTTCTGTGAGTTTCAAAATCTTCTCACGGATCATTTCTGATACTAGGAAACGTTCTGGGTGGTCTGTGATTTGGTCTTCTGGGAAATATTGGAAACCTTCCTCCAGATTATCTGTCAAAACCTTAATCAATGTTTCAACATTATTGCCTTGAAGAGCTGAGATTGGGATAATTTCTTTGAAGTCCATTTGACTACGGAAATCATCAATCTGCGCTAGCAATTGGTCTGGATGAACCTTGTCAATCTTGTTAATCACAAGGATAACAGGAATTTTTGCAGCCTTTAAGCGCTCGATAATCATGTTATCACCCTTGCCACGCGCTTCATCAGCAGGCACCATAAAGAGAACTGTCTCTACTTCACGGAGGGTTGAGTAGGCAGATTCCACCATGAAATCGCCAAGCGCCGTTTTGGGCTTGTGAATCCCTGGGGTATCAATGAAGACAATTTGCTCAGTCTCTGTCGTGTAAATACCCATGATTTTATTGCGCGTTGTTTGCGCCTTGTCACTCATGATGGCAATTTTCTGCCCCATGACATGGTTTAGAAAGGTCGATTTCCCAACGTTTGGACGACCAAGAATGGCTACGAAGCCTGATTTGAATGTCATTTCATTTCTCTTTTCTTTGTTATATTAACTCTATTATATCATAGATTTGGAAAAAGGCAGAGCTAACATCTGAAACAATCCTAAAACGAAAATATCCTATACACCATAGTAAAAAGGCTGGGCAATACCAACCTTTCAATTCCTGTTAATCAATTCCAATTTCTACACGGACAACATCTGCAATGGTGTCAACGTAGTAATCTACTTGCTCATGTGTTGGTGCTTCTGCCATGACACGGAGCAAAGGCTCTGTTCCACTTGGACGTACCAAGATGCGACCATTGCCATTCATTTCGTTTTCCATTTTTTCAATGATAGCTGCAATAGCTGGGACTTCCATCGCCTTATCTTTCATGCTATTTTCAACACGGATATTAACCAATTTTTGCGGGTAAATCGTCACTTCAGAAGCCAACTCAGAAAGAGATTTCCCAGTTTCTTGCATCACTTTTGTCAACTGAATTGCTGTTAATTGCCCATCACCAGTCGTGTTATAATCCATGATAATCACATGACCAGACTGCTCACCACCGAGATTATAGCCATTTTTACGCATTTCTTCGACCACATATCGGTCACCAACAGCCGTTACAGCCTTAGCAATTCCCTCGCGATCAAGCGCCTTATGGAAGCCAAGGTTTGACATGACTGTCGTGACAATGGTATTTTGTGCCAACTGACCTTTTTCAGACATGTACCTACCGATAATGTACATGATTTTATCACCGTCAACAATCTCCCCATTTTCATCAACTGCGATCAGACGGTCACTATCACCATCAAAGGCAAGACCAATAGCTGAGCCAGATTCTTTCACCACTTCTTGCAATTGTTCAGGGTGAGTTGAACCGACACCAGCATTGATATTAAGCCCATCAGGTTTATCACCTATCACCGTAATTTCTGCACCTAAATCCAAGAAAATATTGCGTGCTGAAGCTGCAGCAGCACCATTTGCCGTATCAAGGGCAACCTTCATGCCATCTAAAGAAAGCCCCGTTGAAACCATGAATTTTTCATATTTACGAAGCCCTTCCGGATAGTCAACAAGAGTTCCTAGCCCTTCTGCTGATGGACGTGGGAGAGTGTCTTCTGTAGCATCAAGAAGTTCTTCAATCTCTGCTTCTTGATCATCAGCTAACTTAAACCCATCACCACCAAAGAATTTGATACCATTGTCCAAGGCTGGATTGTGACTGGCAGAAATCATGACCCCTGCGCTAGCATTTTCCGTACGTACCAAATAAGAAACACCTGGTGTCGCTAAAACACCTAGCTTATAAACTTCAATACCAACTGAAAGCAAACCTGCAATCAAGGCAGACTCAAGCATCTCACCTGAAATACGTGTGTCACGCGCCACAAAAACTTTCGGACGCCCTGTCTCATGCTGACTAAGAACATAACCACCAAAACGTCCAAGTTTAAAAGCCAATTCTGGCGTCAATTCAACATTAGCCTCACCACGGACACCATCCGTCCCAAAATATTTACCCATAAATAAGATACAAAGGGACATTTCGGCTTGCCGAAAATTTCCGTAGAAAAATAGGAAATCAAACGACGACGCTTGCGTCTAGTAATGATTTATCTTTTTTCCAGGAAATTAGTCCCATGTTCAATTCCAACCAAATTTAGTCGGTATCAAACATTTCCTTTCTCTAATTTTCTATTACATTATAAATAACAAGTTTACTTTCGAAAAGTTTGAGACGCAGACCGAGTTCAAATGTCTCGTTTAACAACCTCATTACCTTTCTTTTATATTAATTTTTTGCCAGTTCATGGCTAAATCACTTCGGAAATAAGACACTTTTCAGCGTCCCGTGTTTAATTCCAACCACAATTGGCTAGTACCAAACATTTCCTTTCTCTAATTTTCTATTATATTACTAATTAAATTCTCTTGTGAAAAGTTTGAGGCATAGACCGAACTCAAATGTCTCGTTTAACAACCTCATTACCTTTTTATTTCCATATCTATAGGTATTTTTCGCAATATGCAATATAATATATAGAAATAACGGTCTCATCATAACTCTTTTGAGCAACATCTTATCCTCATACAGAATCAGCATGTCATCATAAGCACTATCTTAGTCTAAATCTTTTTAGTGTCAATTAGATAACTAATTTATTTCTTCTTCACAACATTAAGTGTCACATCAACAACTGCTGGTGTCACAATCACATCATCCGCTGCTAGAGTCATCGTTCTAATCGTTGATTCTGTAATATCTGAAATGTTGATTGGAATGACAAGCTCACTTATAGCATCCAATGCCTGTTGATTACCTTGAATAACGGTTTTATCAAAGGATAGACTATATTTGATATCTGAAACATTACTAGGTAGCTCACCGGTATAATCTACTCGAATAGGTACTGTTTTGGTTAAACTACTCACTGTAATTTGTAAATTAGCGCTTGCTGGTTCAATGACAGCTGGTAAAATCATACCATTTTCAGAAACGGCTTGCAAGGTTATACTGTCATTATAGTCACCCTCCAATCGCATACCATCTGGTAGCGTCGCCACTACATGATCAATCTGTCCAATAATTGTCTCATCACTTGTTACCTTAACCTTTGTCAAGCCCAATTCATAAGACTTCAGTGCATACCCATCCGCAAACTGGTCTTCTGCTATTTCGACTCTAACAGGGAAGGTCTCTGTTTTTTTCTTTCCAATAGTCACTGACATGCTGACCGGTGAAACCGTAGCTGATACATCATCTGGTAAATCTTTCACCTGCAGTGTGACCTTGCTCGTTCCTTCGGTCAAATTCGTTAGATCTGCAACAACCTTGAATTTTCTTGTTGATCGATTAATCTCTGAATCCAATTTCAAGCGATTTGTTGAAGTCAAATACACCTCTGTCTCATAAGAGTAGCCTGAGATAAAATATTTATCACTGTCATACTTAATATCAATAGGAATATTTTCAAGAGTATGACTATAGGTTTCAGTCGTTCGATTAAATTGCGCCTGTGTACTGTTATAATTGCTAGAAGTGGCTGTAAAAAAAAGCAAAAGCGAGAAAAGTAAAGAAACAAGACCAATACCAAATTTTTTTGTAAAGAGTTTCTTTCTCATACCCTATCACCTCCAAACCAACGTTTCCAAAAACTTTCTTGAACTTCTTCCGTAATTAAGTGCTCTTTTAACAATGCCTCAAAGTTTTCGACACTCATATCATGGATAAAATTATCCTTATAGGCAACAGAAATCGCTCCAGTCTCTTCAGAAACAATGATAGTTAGAGCATCCGAATGCTCTGATAAACCAATTGCTGCACGATGCCTCGTTCCAAATTCTTTAGAAATCGCCTGAGATTCTGATAAAGGCAAATAAGAGCAAGCGGTGGCGACTTTATTTCCTTCAATAATAACTGCCCCATCGTGAAGGGGGGTATTTGGTATAAAAATGTTAATAAGGAGCTGACTTGAAATATCAGCATTAAGGGGAATCCCACTCAATTTATATTCTCTCAGAGTTTGTGTCCCCTTAATAGATATAAGTGCACCTATTTTACGAGGACTCATATAAGCAACCGACTTAACCAGTGCTTCTATAACTCTTTCTTCATTTTTAATCCCTTGCGTTCCAATAAAAACATTATTTGTGGCCCGACCAAAACGCTCCAACCCTGATCTAATTTCTGGAGCAAAGATGATAACACCAGCAATAATCCCATAAGTAATGACTTGATTCATTAGATAAGAAATGGTGGCAAAGCCCAGCCATTCTGCTACAAACTTAGTTAAGACAAAAAATACTGTTCCTTGAATAAGTGTCATAACCTTTGTTCCAGCAATTGCTCTTATGGAACGATAAATTAAGTAGGTAACAATGATAATATCTAAGAGATTAATCATCAAAACCCACGGACTTGATATCAGAGATGTCCAATAATTTACATCAATATTTGATAATAGCTTCATACGTTATCACTTGTTCTTTCAAAAATTCTTTTCTAATTATAGCACAAATCAAACTATTTTTCCTTAACTCTCTTCATGTTTTGTGGTAAAATATCCTCATGACTATTAAAACAAAACTAGGAATTTTAGCTGGTAAATCAGCTCACTTTATTCTTTCGCAATTGGGACGTGGTTCAACGCTTCCTGGAAAAATTGCTCTTAAATTTGATAAAGATATTTTAAGTAGCTTAGCTCAAGATTACGAGATCGTAGTTGTCACAGGCACTAATGGTAAAACCCTCACAACAGCTCTCACTGTCGGCATTCTCAAAGAAGCCTTCGGAGAGATTGTGACTAACCCAAGCGGTGCTAATATGATTACAGGGATTACGTCAACTTTTTTAACTGCTAAAAAAGGAAAATCCGGTAAAAAAATTGCGGTGCTCGAAATTGACGAGGCTAGCCTTCCAAAGATTACTGAATACATCACACCAAGCCTTTTCGTCTTTACCAATATTTTCCGTGACCAGATGGACCGCTACGGTGAGATTTACACCACTTACCAAATGATTTTAGACGGTGCAGCAAAGGCGCCTCAAGCGACCATTTTAGCTAATGGCGACAGCCCTCTTTTCAACTCAAAGCAAGTGGTTAATCCCGTTCGATTTTACGGTTTTGATACTGAAAAAGCTGCGCCAGCTTTAGCCCACTACAACACAGAAGGAATTGTATGTCCAAACTGTGAAGGTATTTTGCAGTATACTCTTAACACCTATGCAAACCTAGGGGACTATATCTGTCCAAACTGTGACTTCAAACGTCCTGAACTCAATTACAAATTAACAGCACTAAAAACAATCACCAATACTGCTTCTGAGTTTGTCATTGATGGCCAGGATTACAAAATCAATGTCGGGGGACTTTATAATATCTACAATGCCCTTGCTGCTGTTTCTGTCGCTGAATTTTTCGGTGTCTCTCCAGAAAAAATCAAGGCTGGATTTGATCAATCTCGTGCTGTCTTTGGACGTCAGGAAACCTTTAAGATTGGTAACAAATCATGTACACTGGTTCTCATTAAAAATCCAGTAGGAGCAAGCCAAGCTCTTGAGATGATAAAACTCGCTGACTACCCATTTAGCTTGTCTGTCCTTCTCAATGCAAACTATGCTGATGGAATTGATACTAGTTGGATTTGGGATGCTAATTTTGAACTCATCAATGAGATGGATATTACTGAAATCAATGCTGGTGGTGTTCGTCATTCTGAAATTGCTCGTCGCTTGCGTGTGACTGGCTACGATGAAACTAAAATTACCCAAGCTGAAAAATTGGAAGATATTATGGATTTGATTGAAACTCAAGAGAGTGATCATGCTTATATTCTTGCTACTTACACTGCTATGCTGGAATTCCGAGAGCTCTTAGCTCAGCGCCATGCTGTTGGAAAGGAGATGAACTAATGACTTATACCTCACTAAAATCTCCTGCAAACAAGGATTACCAATACGAACTCAATGTTGCCCACCTCTATGGAAACCTATTAAACACTTACGGTGACAACGGTAATGTTCTCATGATGAAATACGTTGGGGAAAAATTAGGGGTAAAAATGACCATTGATATTGTGTCTGTCGGTGATGAATTTGATGATAACTATTACGACATGGTCTTTTTTGGCGGTGGTCAAGATTATGAGCAATCTATCGTTGCTAAAGATCTCCCAAGTAAACGTGGACCTATTGACCGTTTCATTCAAAATGACAAGGTTATCCTAGCTATCTGTGGTGGCTTCCAGTTACTCGGACAATATTATATTCAAGCAAATGGCGCTCGCATTAATGGTATCGGAGTGATGGGGCATTATACCCTCAATCAAGAAAATAATCGTTTTATCGGTGATATCAAGATTCACAATGAAGACTTTAACGAAACCTACTACGGTTTTGAAAACCATCAAGGACGCACCTTCCTCTCAGATGATGAGAAGCCACTTGGAAAAGTGATTTATGGTAAGGGAAATAATAGCGAAGACGGCACTGAGGGTGTCCACTACAAAAATGTTTACGGTTCTTATTTCCACGGTCCTATTCTGTCACGCAATGCTAACTTAGCCTATCGCTTAGTCACAACAGCACTTCGTAATAAATACGGTAAGGATATCACCTTGCCAAGCTATCAGGATATTCTCAGCCTAGAAGTTGCTGAAGAATACGGAGACGTTAAAAGTAAGGCCGAATTTAATAAGTAAAAAAGCACGTTTTCGTGCTTTTTATGTTTCTAGCGCAACTTTTTCCCTATGAAAAATCCAAGATAGCCTATCAAGACATAGCTAACGATGAGCGTTGCGACCATGATTTCGAACACAACTAAAATCTGCCAAATAATTGGTTCAGGTAAAACCAGTATTTTTTAGAGCTGTCGCAGAAATGACCAGCGGAAAGGTAAAAGCTGAAAAAGCTGGTGTGAACGGATGATTAAGTAGCTTAGGTAATTGGAGCAAGATATAAAAATAGAAAAGCTGTGATACTACCACTAAAATTCCTAAAATCAATTTATTAGGAGTTTCAAAACTGGAAAGATAAGCTGCTGTGACTAAGGAAAATGGGGCACAAATTGTTGCTGTGTTCGGTTTCAGCGTTGTTTCCAACGGATGATTTTTCAACCGATAGAAAATGAGTGGTAAAACTAAAATAGTCGCTACAATGCTATAACTAACAATCACTTTTCCTAAAAAGAATTGCTGACTTAGTGGTGATGTTAAAGATGCTACACCAATACCAACATATAAGACCGTCCAAGAAGGAAAGACATTTGTAAGAGACAAAGATTTTAGATATTTCCTTGAGAAAAGCAACATATGGATTACTAGAGTAATTAACCAAATAAACCAAAAACTTTTTAAAAACCTTACAATCAAATCATGATTCCCAAAAAATTGTTTCACATAAGTCAACGCCAACAAACCTGACATAAAAAATGTTGTAAAGACAGATTGAACAAGGGGATTTTGCCATTGTTTCTTGATACTTTGACGATCTATTAACATAGAATAAATTAAATAGAAAAATAATAAGCTTGCAATAATACCACATAAAGCTGTTAAGTAAATGGATATCTCTTTAATTAAATTACCTAAACCAAGTATCCCTAGAATTAATCCAGCAGTTGCCAAAGGTGCCCTTTGTAGTTTCATACCCTCATTCCTCCCAATAATTAAAAATTATTATACCACTTTTTAGCTAGTTCGTTTTTTAATAGTTCTCAATATATTTTAATAATCACATTGGGGTAATTGGTGATTATTCCTATCAATTGCTAATGACTTAGTAAGTGACTAATATTCTTGCCTACTGTAATAACTTTACGCAACAAAGTCACTACTTCTCTAATTTTCCCAATAGTAGTAAAACAGTAAAATTCTTCCGTTCTATTTTGGTAAAATTAGTAATACTTTCACTTGTCAAAAAGGGATATAATACCGTAAACGTCCTTCTCCATACTAGGACAAGTGTTACTATATTAGTATAGACTAAATAACCGAAAACTTTAGAGAAAGAAAGAGGTAGGGACAAACCAGCACGATGGCGGAGCCCACACCCACAAAACAATGACAACCAATAGGCAAAGCCCTCGCTAAGTGCTATACTCTTAGTGAGGGCTTTGTGGTTGATAACTTAATGATAAAATCTATCAAGGGACAAACTAATCCACTCTATCTACGAGAACCCCAAAATATCGCCTAAGAAGCATGAGTATAAAAATACGACTACTATTAGAGAGACAAGTCCTCATCATTAGTTAGGAGGAAACGACTATGGATATCATCTATACATCTTGTGCTGGCATAGATATTCACCAAGCTATGATAGCTGTCTGTATCTTAC
>NZ_CACVCC010000012.1 GCF_902729355.1 Streptococcus sp. S784/96/1
CCTAATAACAGAGATGAACTCATCCAACAAATTAAAGAATACATGGACTGGTATAACTATGATAGACCACAAGAAATATTAAAAGGTATGACCCCTATGGAATTCAGGGAGTCATACCTTACTAACTTATATTCTTTTTTACACTGTCTATTTTAGACGGGGCTTGACAAAAATGGCTTGCTTTTTTATGTTCTAGAGCTTATGATATAAGATATAGTGGATTGAGAAAGGAATAAGACAGGACAAAAATCTGCTGGTAATACTAGAGTTCATCAAAGCTACTTAACGATGTCTTAACCTTTATTCAATTGTCTATAAACGAATACACTAGCTTAGAAATTAACTATCACCAGTTGCGATGACGGTATACTCATTTGTTGGGAGGATTGGAGATGCATTTTGTCTTTGATTTGGATGGGACTCTTAGTTTTGATGGGGAAACAATAGCTGATGAGCTTAAAAGCGCCCTTGGTATGGCAGCTCAGCATGGTCATCAAATTATCTTTGCCTCAGCACGTTCTTACCGTGATTGTATTGGGGTTTTGGGGCAGGAGCTGGCGCAGGAGTTGGTGATTGGTTTAAATGGTGGACTAGCTTACAAAGAGGGAGAACTGATTTATCACCGTCAATTAGACAAGGTTGCCTATCAAGAAGTATTGTCTTGGTGTCACCGTTACAACCTGCCTTTTTTTGTAGATGATGATTTTAATTATGCCAGTCAAGAGATGGAACGAATTCCTTTTGCCAGATACGTTGATCCCTTGGAACTAGCGACTCGTGTTTCAGTGGAAGAGTTGAGCCATCCCATAAAAGTAGTGATTGAGATGAGCCGACATGAAGATTTGGTAGAGGATATGTGCCGTGATTTAGAAACATTGGAGTGTTTAGATATTAGCTATCATGAGGAAGAAAAATGCCTCTATATCAACCCTTATGAGACAACTAAGGTGACAGCAGTCACAGACTTAATTGGTAAGGATTTTATCGCTTTTGGAAATGATAAAAATGATATGGCTCTTTTTAAAGCTTCTTTGTACGGAGTTCAAGTTGGCTATTACAGTCCTTTGATGACCTATGCTGATGTCATCCTTCCAGCTGACAGCTCTGCCATTGCCCAAAAATTAAAGGAACTTTATCAGCAATTTTAGGAAAAGGAGAAGGTGAGATGCGCGATGTGTTTGAAGAAGTTAAGTTTGGTCATGTGTCCAAACGCTGGTGGATAGGTCCTTTGGTGGCTTTTGGCATGATGTTCTTAACTGAATTGATCGCTGCTTGGTTAAAGTCTTTTATCATACTCATTTCTGCTTTTATTTGGGGAACGATTGACTATGTTCCATCTGTTGATGTTACTGTAATTGCTCAACTTTTATCCTATATTGGTGTTTTTCCAGCAGTATCTTTAGTTACTCAACTTGTTGAATATCGATCTGTGGAAACGTTGGGTTATTTCAAAGAAAAGTCATTAAGAGAGCTACTTTTAGGTTGGTTACTAGGTTTTGGCCTTATCAGTTTGGTGTGTTTTTTACCGTCAATTTGGTTTGAGGTTTCAGTGATTGGACCTATGAGTAATCATCCAGTTATATTATTTGTCATTTATTTTATAGCTTATCATGTAGTCGCAATGGGAGATATTCTCATTTACCAAGGTTATCTTTTACCTGTTTTAGCAAGGTTCAACCGCCCCTTTGCCTTGGCAGGGAGTTGTTTAGTAGCAATTCTAGGTAGTTGGATGCGCTCCCCCACTTTACCCATCCCTTTGTTAGTCAATAACTTTTTATTTAGTCTTTTGTCAGGAATCCTAGTCCTTTGGCGAAAAAATCTGTGGCTAGCAACGGGGTTACAAGCGATCTGGTCTGTGACCATCTATCACCTCTATGCTCCTTTGGGTGTGCAATGGGCAAGTCTTTTTCAGGTAAATAAACCATCCGGTCTCTGGTTAGGAGGTGAACTGGGCGTGGGAGGTTCAGTTTGGTTAACAATGGTTCTTATTGTTCTTTGCGGCTATTTAGCTTTAAAAAAGGTTTCTTGGAAGAATTGAGAATGGTCAGTCTCAATTCTTTTTGATAAAATGGAACAATCAAAACGAACACTAACTAAGGAGGATAATATGTCTGTAGCACATCGAACGATAAAGCTCGTTTTGGCGACCGTTATTGCCATTTGGCTTGCTGATAGCTTAGGATTAGCCTACACCACATCATCCGGGATTATTGCCATTCTAAGTGTTTTAGACACGCGCCGAAGCTCTTTTAAAATTGCTGGACAGCGCTTTATCTCAGCGCTTTTAGCACTAGGCATTGCGATTGTCCTCTTCACTTTATTTGGCTATAATCTTATGGTTGTTGGCCTATACATGGCTCTCTATGTGCCGTTAGCCTACGTGTTAGATGTTTCCGTCGGTATTCCACCAATTACCGTTTTGGTTCTGCATTTGTATTTGGAACAAAGCGTAGCAATCAGCTGGTTGTGGAATGAAATGGCCATTTTTCTCATTGGAGCAGGAGTGGCACTGCTCCTCAATCTCTATATGCCATCAAAGCAGGCAGATATTGAGAACTATCATCTGAAAGTTGAAGAGAAACTCAAAGCTATTCTTATGCGCTTTAATGGCTTTTTACTGAAAGGAGATGGGACAAATGAAGCAGTTCTCATTGGTGAGTTAGATCAGCTTTTATTGGAAGCGCAGCGATTGGTTTACTTAGAACATAACAATCAGATTTTCCAGCAAACCAATTATCAGGTACACTATTTTGACATGCGGATGGATCAATCCAAACTTCTTCGCCAGATGGCAGTTAACGTCAACTCTTGCCAATTAGAGAGTCGAGAAAGTGTGATTTTGGCGCATCTTTTCTATGAAACAGCCGCGCAACTTAGTCAAGAAAATCCAGCTAATTTACTCTTAGATGATATTGCTGAGTTTCGCGAGTTATTCCGAAAACGGCCTCTCCCACAAACACGCGATGAATTTGAGACCAGAGCAGTGCTTTTTCAGTTGTTAAATGACCTTGAGCGGTTCATTCAACTCAAAGTTGATTTTTACAATCAGTATAGGAAACAGGTTGCTTAACTGTAGCGAACCCATTAAGAGGTTTTAGATTTGAAAATAGTTGTCATCGTAAAAATGCTTAATGAGATGTCTCAACAGACATTGCCTACTTTCTTAACGCCTAAAGAGGCGTTTTTTGGTATAATCAAATAGAGAATGATGCTTTAGAAAAGAGGTACCTAATGAACGAAATCAAATGCCCACATTGTCAGACAGTTTTTACAATCAATGAAAGTGAATATGCCCAACTTCTGGCACAAGTACGCAGTGGCGCCTTTGAGAAAGAAGTGAATGAGCGACTAGAAAAGGAGACAGCTTTATTAAAAGAACAGTCAAAAAATCAGCTTCAGTCAGCCCTTGCTCAAAAAGATTTAGAGTTAGAACAATTGAAAGGCCAACTCGAAACCAGAGCAGTGGAACAGGAGCAGGAAGTTAATGCTGCAATTGCTTTAAAAGATAAAGCTTTAGTGGAGTTGCAAGCCCGTTTTGACAGTTTAGCGAGTGAGAAGCAACATGAATTGAAAACGGCGCTAGCTGAAAAAGACTTGGAGTTGGAAAAACTGCAAGGTCAACTAGCAGCGAAATCAACAGAACAAGAACTTGAAGTCCGCTCTGCCATTGCTCCAAAAGATCAGGAAATTGCTGAGCTTAAAGCCCGTCTAGAGCGCCTAGAGCTCGAAAAAGCTCACGAGATGCAACAGGCGTTACAGGCTCTTGAAAAAGAACGTGACACAGTTCAAAATCAGTTAGTCTTGCAAGAGCAGCAAGGTGAGTTATCCCGCCAAGCCTTGATTAATCAGCATCAGCTCGAGTTGGCGCAGAAGGATGATTTGATTGCTTACTATAAGGATTTCAAGGCTAAACAATCTACTAAAATGATTGGGGAGAGCCTAGAGCAACACTGTGAGTACGAGTTTAATCGCTTGCGCATGACAGCCTTTCCACGAGCTGAATTTGGTAAGGATAACGATGCGACGTCAGGATCTAAAGGGGATTATATCTATCGCGAGTACGATGAAAACGGTGTTGAAATCATCTCCATTATGTTTGAAATGAAAAACGAAGGTGATGAAACAGCGACAAAGAAAAAGAATGAACATTTTTTCAAGGAATTAGACAAGGATCGTCGTGAGAAGAAGTGTGAGTATGCGATTTTAGTGTCTCTCTTAGAAGCCGATAATGAGCTTTACAACAATGGGATTGTCGATGTTTCCTATACCTATGAGAAAATGTATGTGGTTCGACCTCAATTCTTCATCCCTATTATCACGCTTTTGAGAAATGCTGCGCTGAATAGCCTTAAATATAAGCAGGAGCTAGAACTCGTTAAGGAACAAAATCTAGACATTACCCATTTTGAGGAAGACTTGGAAATTTTCAAGTCAGCTTTTGCTAAGAATTACAACTCCGCAAGCAATAATTTCAAAAAAGCTATTGAAGAAATTGATAAGAGTATCAAGCGAATGGAAGCTGTCAAAGTAGCTCTAACCACTTCGGAGAACCAATTACGCCTAGCAAACAATAAATTAGATGATGTCTCCGTCCAAAAATTAACACGTAAAAATCCAACAATGAAAGCAAAATTTGAAGCGTTGAAGGAATAAAATTCTATGGAAATTAGAAATTATCAAACAACAGATATTGACGATCTATTACCATTGTATGCCGATTTAGGGTATCCAACCAATAAGATTGATTTAGAACAGCGTTTAAGTCACATATTGGCACAGTCCAATTATCAGTTGAAAGTTGCAGTTCTGGATGAAAAGGTCGTTGGTTTTATTGGTTGTTCAAAACTACATTTCTTTGAACGAGATGGTTTTTATTATCGTATACTTGCTTTGGTGGTTGGAAAAGATTATCGTCGTCAAGGAATCGCAAGTTGCATGATTGATAAGATTAAAGAAGAAGCTTGTCAATCAGGTGCCTTAGCGTTGGCTTTAAATAGCGGTATAACAGATGAGAGAGGAAAGGCACATCAGTTTTATGAACGTTATGGTTTTAGAAAGAAGAGTTATGGATTTGCATTAGAACTGCCTGAAATTGGCTGATTGACTTTTCTCTTATATTCTGTGATAATAAAATTAGTATCAGAAAGTGGAACTGAAGTCATGATTTCGAAGCTTTGACTTTTTCATGCTCTTTGTTTTCTAAGCTTAGGTTGAAACAGTCTACTAGACTATCTTTAAGTGGAAACTTAAAAATGAAGAAATTTAGTTATAGACTTCCAATCAACCACGGCCTTAAATAATCTCTACACTAAAAATTTAATAGGTTGGGATACTTTTCCCAACCTCTTTTAACGAATAAAAAGGAACTTTAAATGTCAATCTTAGAAGTAAAAAATCTCAGCCACGGTTTTGGAGACCGTGCTATCTTTGAAAATGTCTCTTTCCGTTTGCTCAAAGGAGAGCACATTGGACTTGTAGGTGCTAATGGTGAAGGAAAATCTACCTTTATGTCTATCGTAACAGGTGCTTTGCAACCTGATGAAGGGAAGGTAGAGTGGTCAAAGTATGTGAGTGTTGGCTACCTTGATCAGCATGCTATCCTTGAAAAAGGCATGACTGTTCGTGATGTCTTGCGCACAGCTTTTGATGAACTCTTTAAAACAGAGGCACGCATCAACGACATTTACATGTCGATGGCTGAAGAAGGTGCTGACATCGATGCCCTCATGGAAGAGGTTGGTGAACTTCAAGATCGTCTTGAATCTCGTGATTTTTATGTCTTAGATGCCAAAATTGATGAAGTGGCACGTGCCCTTGGTGTTATGGAATTTGGCATGGATTCTGATGTTACCGAACTTTCAGGTGGCCAACGTACGAAGGTGTTATTGGCAAAACTCTTGCTTGAAAAACCAGATATTCTTCTTCTCGATGAGCCAACTAACCACCTTGATGCGGAGCATATTGCTTGGCTTAAACGTTACTTGCAGGAATATGAAAATGCCTTTGTCCTTATCTCTCATGATATTCCATTCCTTAACGATGTTATCAATATTGTCTATCATGTGGAAAGCCTTGACTTAGTTCGTTATGTTGGGGATTACGATAACTTCCAGTCTGTTTATGCCATGAAAAAAGCACAGCTGGAAGCTGCTTATGAGCGCCAGCAGAAAGAGATAGCAGATTTACAAGATTTTGTTAACCGCAACAAGGCACGTGTCGCAACACGTAATATGGCCATGTCTCGCCAGAAGAAATTGGACAAAATGGAAATTATTGAGCTCCAAGCTGAAAAACCAAAACCATCATTTGAATTTAAAGAATCACGGACACCTGGCCGCTTTATTTTCCAAACAACCGATTTAGTCATTGGGTACGATCGCCCATTGACCAAAGCACCGCTTAATTTGACACTTGAACGTAACCAAAAGGTTGCTATCGTTGGGGCTAATGGGATTGGTAAGACAACGCTCTTGAAGAGTCTACTAGGAGAAATCAAAGCGCTTGATGGTGAAGTGGAACGTGGTGATTTCCTTGAAATTGGTTATTTTGAACAAGAGACAGCTGGTTCTCGTCAAACCCCACTAGAAGCTGTATGGGATGCTTTTCCAGCCCTTAATCAGGCAGAAGTACGCGCAGCCTTGGCACGTTGCGGATTAACTTCCAAACACATCGAAAGTCAAATTCAAGTATTGTCAGGTGGTGAACAAGCTAAAGTGCGTTTTTGCTTACTGATGAACCGTGAAAATAATGTTCTTGTTCTTGACGAGCCTACGAACCACTTGGATGTTGATGCTAAAGATGAATTAAAACGCTCTCTCCAAGCCTATAAGGGAACAATTCTGATGGTTTGCCACGAACCAGAATTCTATGAAGGCTGGACAGAAGTTTGGGACTTCAATCAGATGATTTAAAAGGTGAGCTATAGGTAGTCCTAGTAACAATAGGGAGAAAATGATGACAGTTTTTGAATTTTTAACCTCTCAAGGGTATAAAATTGAAGATTACAGTTTTGAAGTTACTGAAGCGGAGAAGGATTTGGAGGTAACATTTGCTGATGAGTATCGCCAGTTAATCTCAGTTTTTGGGAATTTTGAAATATCATCACATGAATTTACTGGCGTTGAATTTGATAATTTCTTGAATATTGTTATCACAACACTTGATAACAGGCAATATACTCATTCAGATACGCAGTCTATGTATGTGATTGAGGAACTAGGCTTTGACGGTATTGTCATCTGGCAGAATACCAAGGGAGAGATTTTTCAAACGATTCCAAATGATACGGTTAAACCAGAAAAACTTTACTCGTCATTTGAAAAGTACGTTTTGACAGAAGTGATTGAATAACATCTTCTGATGCTCAAGAAATTAAAAATATTCGTTTTAACTAGCTAAGAAACGTTCAGAAGGTTCTGAATTATTGTTTTATAGCAAGTATAGCCTATCATTTACAGAGATAGATATAGAAAGTATAACATTGAAGGTTGGACTTTTTATAACCTTCTTGCCTCTCCCTTCCAATACGGTTTAAGAAAGTTATAAACTGTTTTCTATGCTCCTCTTTTATGGTATAATATACCTACTTATTTTTGACAAGTATTGTCAGTTTTATGAAAAGAAAGGATAATTCAATTAGAGTTTCTAATTGAATTTGGGATATTTGATAGAGATTCCCTAAGATTTAGTATGGATAAAATAATTATTGAAGGTGGCAAAACACGTCTAAAAGGCGAAGTCACTATTGAAGGTGCTAAAAATGCAGTTTTGCCACTTTTGGCAGCTACTATTTTGGCAAAAGAAGGCAAGACTATTCTTAATAATGTGCCTATCTTATCGGATGTTTTCACAATGAATAATGTCGTGCGTGGACTAGATATTGACGTTAATTTTGAAGAAGAGCAAAATCGTGTAACGGTTGATGCTACTGGCTGGATTTTGGATGCTGCGCCATATGAGTATGTCAGCCAAATGCGTGCTTCAATTGTTGTATTAGGACCAATCTTGGCACGTTGTGGACATGCTAAGGTTTCTATGCCTGGTGGCTGCACAATCGGAAGTCGACCAATTGACCTTCATCTCAAGGGGTTAGAGGCAATGGGAGCAAAAATCACTCAAGTTGGTGGTGACATTACTGCGATTGCTGAAAAATTAAAAGGTACCCATATCTATTTAGATTTCCCAAGTGTTGGAGCTACTCAAAATCTGATGATGGCCGCAACCTTAGCAGAAGGTCGGACAGTTATTGAAAATGCTGCGCGTGAACCAGAAATTGTTGACTTGGCCTTGTTGTTGAATAAAATGGGAGCAAAAGTAAAAGGAGCAGGTACTGAGACACTAACCATTGATGGAGTTGATAAAATGCATGGTGCAGAACACGATGTTGTTCAAGATCGCATTGAAGCTGGTACCTTTATGGTTGCAGCGGCAATGACATCAGGTGACGTGCTTATCAGAGATGCTGTTTGGGAGCATAACCGTCCCCTTATTTCAAAACTCAAGGAAATGGGAGTAGAGGTCACTGAGGAAGATAATGGTATTCGTGTGCGTTCTGATGTGACAAATCTTAAACCTGTTGCTGTTAAAACCTTACCACATCCAGGTTTTCCTACAGATATGCAGGCACAAATGACAGCGTTGATGTCGGTTATCAAAGGTGAGTCTACGATGATTGAAACAGTTTTTGAAAATCGTTTCCAACACTTGGAAGAAATGCGTCGTATGGGGCTTCATTCTGAAATTATGCGTGATACAGCATTGATTCACGGTGGTGAAAAACTTCAAGGGGCTCCTGTGATGTCAACCGACCTTCGTGCTAGCGCTGCCCTTATCTTGACAGGGATGGTAGCAGAGGGAACAACAACCGTTGGCAAGTTAACTCACTTAGACCGTGGCTATTACAAATTCCATGAAAAATTAGCTAACTTGGGTGCAAATATCAGTCGTGTAAATGCTTAAGGAAAGGAGAAGGGAGTCAACAACGTTGATTTCAAATCAAGTTTGAGAATTGTTTTAGCGTAAAAATAACAGTCTTAGACATTGGTTATTTTATCATCTCCCTTTAGATCAAAACTATGGATATTGGTTGGAAATACATTGGTAAGCAGTTCTTACTTATCTTTATCATCCTAGTTCTTTGTATTGTTTGCTTTGGGCTTGGTTTGGTTTTAGGCTATGGATTTTTTGGTGATGGCGCAAAACCATTTTCTATTCTTTCACTTGAAAAATGGCAGAGTATCATTAGTAAATTTACAGGACATTAAGGTAGAGGCTGAGAAATAAGTTTCTCGGCTTTTATCTCATGCTTCTCTTAAAAATAACATATGAAGAAAAAACAAGAAAAAACAGTAGTATCTCTTTTAGCACTTATTGCTACAGTAGTTGTTGGATTATTTGGTGGTAGTTCTACGGGACTTTTTGACCAATTAGGGATTTCCTTAACAGGTGACCATCATCAAAATAATACGATTGCAGCAGCTGGTACACCTTCTCAAACTTTAGCTGAGTCAGTTTTATCTGGCGATGTCCAAAAACAGCTTGGCACGATTGAATGGAACGGTGCGGGAGCATTTATCATAAATGACAATAAAACGTCACTTAATGCTGATGTATCAAGTCTTCCGTATGCTACAAATCAGACAAAACGTGTACAGGGGAAAGTAGTACCAGTAAATGGTAATGCCCTCTTGGCAAAAAGTACGCGTCAATATAAAAATCGAGAGCAGACAGGGCAGGGAAGGACGGACTTTCGTCCTGCTGGCTGGTATCAAATTCATGATTTGAAAGGTGAGTTTGATCATGCCATTGATAGAGGTCATTTGATTGGGTATGCCCTTGTCGGTGGTTTGTCAGGATTTGATGCGTCAACAAGTAATCCTGAAAACATCGCTGTCCAAACAGCATGGTCAAATCAAGCGAATTTAGAAAATTCAACAGGTCAAAATTATTATGAATCATTAGTTCGTAAAGCTTTAGATAATAATAAACGCGTTCGTTATCGTGTGACCTTGATCTATGAAGGTGATAACCTCATTGCTTCAGGTACTCATCTAGAGGCTAAGTCCTCAGATGGTGAGTTAGAGTTTAATGTCTTTGTTCCAAATGTTCAAGATGGTTTAACGATTGATTACTATAGTGGGAAAATTACCACAACTGAGTAAAGAAAAAAGCATCTGGTCGAGTTTTTTCACTCGATTGGATGCTTTTTAAGGTAGTCACAGTTTAACATTAATGGATATAGTTTAATTTTCCTCGGAAGTCTTCAATCGTGTGATAACCTTTTTCAGTCATAATCGCTTTGAGTTCTTTAGTGATACGATCAAAAATGTTAGGTCCTTCCTGTTGTAAGGCTGTGCCAATTTGGACCATACTAGCTCCGCAGAGGATATGTTCAAAAGCATCTCGCCCGTTTTTAACGCCACCAGTACCGATAATCTGAATTTCAGGTTTTAAACGCTGGTAGAAGGCGTGAACATTGGCAAGAGCTGTTGGTTTAATATAGTCACCACCGATACCACCAAATCCATTTTTAGGTTTGATTAGGACAGTTTCGTCATTAATGAGCAAACCATTACCAATCGAATTAACACAATTGACAAATGTAAGTGGAAATTGATTGAAAATAGCGGAAGCTTGATCAAAATGGACAATATCAAAGTATGGAGGCAATTTGATACCTAGTGGTTTTGTGAAGTGGGTAAAGACCTCTGTTAGAATGGTTTCAGTAGTTTCAAAATCGTAGGCAATTTGAGGTTTCCCTGGTACATTTGGACAAGATAAATTAAGTTCAACAAGACCTTCGTAATCACTTTCTTGAACCTTCTTCAAAATAAGGTGAGTTTCCTCTGGCGATAAACCGACTAATGATAGGAAATGAGGCTTGCTTGTTGGATTTTCTTGCAATTCTGTCACATAATCAAGGTAATACTGGAAGCCATTATTAGGCAGTCCCATTGAGTTAATAGAGCCAAGAGGAACGTCGACATAGCGAGGCTCTGGATTGCCAGGACGTGCCTCAAGGGTACCCGTTTTGGTCACGAATGAACCAGCAGCAGAAGAGTCAATCTTAGCTAATTCCTCACGTGTCATACAATAAACCCCAGCAGCATTCATCAAGCAATTAGTGAATGAAAAGTTACCTATTTTAGTCGTAGTGGAAACCATTTTGGAAAACTCCTTTTAGATAAATTTTTTCCATTTTATCATTGAGATAGGTTATTTGCAAGATATAATTGGAATTTAGAAATAAACGTTCGTAAATTAAAGAGCATTTTTGATGAAATAATATTTAAGGTATGATTTTTACCGTTTCAAGATGTTAAAAACCCTCCTAAAAAACAGAATTTAGCAATTATTCAGCCTAGTTAATATATTATATTTCACTGAGTTCTGTTATCTAAAAAGAGTGTATTGTTGCAGTTACCCATCATCTATCAATGTGTATGATGATTCAATCAGGAACTACTGTTACTAACTGTATAATAGTTATGGCTAACAAGAGTGCCACTTTTGGAATCTTCCGAAGTGGTGAAAAAGTGAAGGACAGAGGTATGGTTTCAGAGATTTAATTTCTTCTTGCTACCTCATCTTAAGTTCAGACAGCCTCAATTCTTACAGTTCAAAAAGTTTCCGATACCTTTATCTCCATAAGAAGTGTGTTAATAAAAAGATGATACGGATTAAAGACTCGGCTACTTCGACAACTACGGTGGAACTGACTTTTGGAAATTACCATTGGTAAAACATTCACAAATTTACAATCTCAGACTAGCTTTTTTCCTGTTTTTTTTGTAAAATAAGAGGGTAATGGCATTTGCCAAATAATAAATTGGAGACATACTAATGGTAAAATTGGTTTTCGCTCGCCACGGTGAGTCAGAATGGAACAAAGCCAACCTTTTCACTGGTTGGGCTGACGTTGATTTGTCAGATAAAGGTACACAACAAGCGATTGACGCTGGTAAATTGATTAAAGAAGCTGGTATCGAATTTGACCTTGCCTTCACATCAGTTTTGAAACGTGCTATCAAAACAACTAACCTTGCGCTTGAAGCAGCTGATCAACTTTGGGTTCCAGTTGAAAAATCATGGCGCTTGAACGAACGTCACTACGGTGGTTTGACTGGTTTGAACAAAGCAGAAGCTGCTGCTGAATTTGGTGATGATCAAGTTCATATCTGGCGCCGTTCATATGATGTATTGCCACCAGAAATGGCAAAAGATCATGAGCATTCAGCTCACACAGACCGTCGTTACGCACACCTTGATGGTTCAGTTATTCCTGATGCTGAAAACTTGAAAGTAACGCTTGAGCGTGCTCTTCCATTCTGGGAAGATAAAATTGCTCCAGCACTTAAAGATGGTAAAAATGTTTTCGTTGGAGCGCATGGTAACTCAATCCGTGCCCTTGTTAAACACATCAAACAATTGTCTGATGATGAAATCATGGATGTTGAAATTCCAAACTTCCCTCCACTTGTATTCGAATTGGATGAAAAATTGAATATTGTTAAAGAATACTACTTGGAAGTTAAATAAAATCTGAAACAGAGGCTTTTGTCTCTGTTTTATTTGGTATTTCATGTTTCTAGTGTATAACAGATGAAAAAGAGGTGACTTTTCGAATACTCGTGATGGTGTAAACATTTAGGGATTGCTATTCTCAGTTTTCTATTTCCGATTGTGGGCTGATTTTATGGATTGTTTGGTCAGCTAATTGTCCTCTTAAAACTAGTAGTGCCCGAACTGGCTTTTTGTAAGTGTGCTAGTCAGTATTCTTTTATTTTTATTGGCTATTGCGATGTTTTACAGTATTTGAGACAACTTAGAAGCAGAAGAAATTAAACTTTTGCTTTTTTATTGGCTTTATTTGTGAAAAGTATTGCAATCTTTTATTATTTTGTTATAATGCTAATGTTAGAAAACGATTGCAGAAAGGGAGAAGCATGCATTCACCAGAAGAGATATTAGAGATTACAATTCATACAGGAGAACATAAAATTCATAAAACGTTTTTACAAAAAGCAATTTTAGGTTTTATTGGCGGTGCCATGATTAGTTTAGGTTACCTTCTTTATGTCCGAATTACGGCTAATGGGATGGAGACTTTAGGCCATTTTGCTTCGGTTGTAGGTGCAGCAGCTTTTCCAATTGGATTGATTGTTATTCTCTTAGCTGGTGGTGAATTGATTACTGGCAATATGATGGCAGTAGCCGCTAGTTTTTTTGCAAAGAGAATTTCTTTAGTAGATTTGCTAAAAAACTGGATTGTCATAACTGTATTTAATGTGATTGGTGCTATCTTTGTTGCTTATTTTTTTGGGCATTTTGTTGGTCTAACAAGTTCGGGACATTTTCTTGAAGAGGCCTTGGAAGTTGCGCATGCTAAGTTAGCAGCAAGTCCAGCACAAGCTTTTGTTTCTGGAATCGGTTGTAATTGGTTTGTTGGCTTGTCTTTGTGGCTCTGCTATGGAGCAAAGGATAGTGCAGGAAAGCTTCTAGGGACTTGGTTTCCAGTCATGACCTTCGTCGCGATTGGATTTCAGCACAGTGTTGCCAATGCTTTTATCATTCCAGCAGCCATATTTGAAGGTGGTGCTACTTGGTTTGATTTTCTACATAATTTCACCTTTGTTTATCTTGGAAATATTGTCGGTGGAGCAGTATTTGTGTCACTCTTTTATTTCCTTGTTTATGGTAAAAAACATTAGAAAAAAGTTACACTTGCTATCATTTTAGCAAGTTTTTTTACTGTAATTGTGATAAAATAAAGAGCAAAGTTTTTCAATGTGAGGATTAGATGGCGAGTAGAAATAGAAAACAGTTACAGCAACAAAAACGGCTAGGGAATCAGATGTCTAGCCGTATCAATTTGATTTTTGCTGTTATTGTTGTACTTTTTATTATATTATTATTGCGATTAGCTCAAATGCAACTTCTTGATAAAACGTTCTATACTGAGAAATTAACTGCAACCACGAGTTATACGGTAAAGAATTCAAGTCCGAGAGGTAAAATTTATGATGCTCAAGGGACATTATTAGTTGATAATGACATCAAGGAAGTTGTTTCTTTTACGCGCAGCAATTTTGCCACCGCTGAAGAAATGAAGAAAACAGCCTGGGCACTTTCTGCACTTGTTTCTTATACAGAGACGAATGTTACAACGCGAGAAAAGAAAGATTATTATTTGGCTGATAGTGCGAATTATCAAGCTGTTTTAGATAGGCTTGACAAGAGCAAGAAGTTTGACAAGTTTGGCAATCGCTTGGCTGAGAGCGATGTCTATGCGAATGCAGTTGAAGCTGTAACGGATGAGCAAATTAATTTTTCAGATGAAGAGCTAAAAGTGGCTTATATTTTTAGTCAAATGAATGCTACACCAACATTTGGAACGACTTCTTTAAAAACAGTTGAGCTAACGGCTGAACAGATTGCCATTATTTCAGCGAATAAAGACTTACCTGGTATTTCTGTACGTTCTGATTGGGAACGGAAAAATATTGCCCAATCTTTATCACCAATTATCGGAAAAGTTTCAAGTGAAAAAGCAGGGCTGCCAGCAGAGGAGGTTAAGGAGTATCTTGCTAAGGGGTATTCTTTAAATGACCGCGTTGGAACGAGTTATTTAGAAAAAGCCTATGAAGATACTTTAAAAGGAACTCCTAAAGTACGCCAAATCACAGTTGACAAAAAAGGAACTATTGTTGATGATAATGAAACACAATCTGGTAGCAGAGGAAAAAATATAAAATTAACCATTGATTTAAAGTTTCAAGAAGGTGTTGAAAAGATTATTAACCAGTACTTTCTTGCGGAGAAAGCTGAGGGAAATGTCGAACTTTCAGAAGGAGCTTACGCTGTAGCTCTTAATCCTCATACAGGAGCTGTTCTTGCAATGGCGGGCCTCTCCCATGATACGGAGACAGGAGAAATTGTTCAAAATGCTCTTGGAGCGATGACGTTAGTATTTACTCCTGGTTCTGTTATAAAGGGAGCTACAATTGCTTCTGGATATGAAAATGGCATTATTTCAGGAAATCAGATTTTATATGATCAAGCGATTCAATTTGCAGGTTCAAGTCCAATTAAATCTTGGTTTACTTTAGGTAGTCTGCCTATTACAGCTACTCAAGCATTGGCATACTCTTCCAATACCTATATGGTTCAAATTGCCATGAAAATGATGGGGCAAGAATATAGTCCAGGAATGATTTTAAGCACAAGTGGTTTAGACTCAGCAATGGCTAAATTACGAGCTACCTATGCTGATTTCGGCTTGGGAGTATCAACTGGCTTAGACGTTCCAGGAGAATCAACTGGATATATTCCAGAAAAATTTGATTCTGCAGCCATATTAACAGAATCTTTCGGTCAGTTTGATAATTACACAACAATGCAATTGGCTCAATACGTTGCGACAGTCGCTAATGGAGGCAATCGTATTGCACCACGTTTGGTACAAGGTTTTTATGATACTGATGAATCTGGAAATCTGGGAAATATGATTGAAGAGAAAGGGCCAAATACCTTGAATACGATTAAGATTTCTACTGACGAGTTGGAAATCATTCAAGAAGGTTTTTATGATGTGGTTAATAGTAGCTCAGGCTATGCTACTGGTAAAGCAATTGGTGAGGGAGCTGCAGTTTCTATTTCTGCTAAGACGGGTACGGCCGAATCTTATGTCACTAATAAGTCTGGCGACTCAATTTACACCACTAATATGAATGTTGTTGCTTACGCTCCAAGTCACAATCCCAAAATTGCAGTTGCAGTTGTGTTACCGCATGAGACGAATTTTAATAGTAAGGCAAGTCACTTAATGACACGTGACATTATCAATTTATATCACAATTTATATCCAATGAATTAAGAGAGGTTTGAAGTGCTTTATCCAACTCCCATAGCAAAATTGATTGATAGCTTTTCGAAATTACCAGGTATCGGTATAAAAACAGCAACGAGGCTGGCATTTTATACGATTGGTATGAGTGACGAAGACGTCAATGAATTTGCTAAAAATTTATTATCTGCAAAGAGAGATTTAACTTATTGTAGCATTTGTGGTAATCTCACAGATGACGATCCATGCAGTATTTGTCAAGATGAGACAAGAGATTCGTCTGTTATTCTTGTAGTTGAAGAGTCCAAAGATGTCTCTGCTATGGAGAAAATTCAAGAGTATCGAGGAAAATATCATGTGTTACATGGTTTAATTTCTCCAATGAACGGAGTTAGTCCTGATGATATCAATCTGAAGACTTTGATTACGCGTTTAATGGATGGAGAGGTGACAGAGGTCATTATTGCAACCAGTGCCACAGCAGATGGGGAAGCGACATCAATGTATATTTCACGAGTGCTAAAACCAGCAGGTATCAAAGTGACACGACTAGCACGAGGCCTTGCAGTAGGATCAGATATTGAATATGCAGACGAAGTAACCCTTCTTAGGGCAATTGAAAACCGTACAGAATTATAAGAATAGTAGTCAAAAAGAGGTTGGGAAAAAACTCAAATTTTAACCTTTCTCTTAAACATTGAACAATATAAAATGGCTTAGAATCAACGTTTTTTAATGACGTTAATTTCCCAACCTCTTTTTCTACCATTTGTCAAGCCTACCAAGGGTTTAAAGCAAAAATAATTTGAGGACAGCAGCTAATGATCAGTTATTGTCCTCTTTTTCTGTGCTAAGCAGCGATAAAAGTGTACACCAAAGGAACACCTTATCTAGTCTTTTTAAAAATAAGGTGTTAGAATAGTATGGCATAAACAACTTTATTGATTTTGGGTCAAAGTGTAATCGTAAAGTTTGTTATGCGTTATGAGGTAATACATTGTCCTTATGAGGCGATGTATAGAGGTAATCGTATGTGGCTTAGTTGAAGCTATTTGCGGTTGTCTTTTTCGTTTCTCATAGAAGTCTGCGATGTGACAAGGATTAGTGTGGCTAGCTGAAGCGATGTTGTGAATACACTTGAAGAGAATCTTTCTGGCATAAGGATTCCCACGTTTGGTGATGTGTTCCTTGGCAAGGAAGTTCCCAGACTCATAGTGTCTGAGATCAATCCCGATAAAAGCATTGATTTGATTGGCAGATTGAAACCGACGAATATCTCCCCTCCCAATTCGCCAATGATAGAAGTCGCTGTTGTTTCTGCGATACCAGGGATATACAGTAAGATATCGTATTCAGGTAAAGGCTGAGCTAGGGATACCATAATGTCTAAAACCACTTGTCTGCGTCCAGATAATCTTAGCAGTTCTTGCGCATAATAACGAACCTCTTCAATGACAGGAGAGGTTTTCTTGACAGCACAGTAGGACTGTTTAGCGAGTTCAGTAAGCTTCTCAGCCAAATAAGTCACACGCTTGTCAGAGATACGTTTTGATGTCGAGTTTCAAATGACATGTGATAACTCATCACTACTCAACTCAAGCACCATTTCCTTACAAGGAAAAGCTGTGACTAAGTTCCAGTATTGTTTACCAGTTGGTGTTGACAAGAGGCTTTCCAACTCTGGGAAAGTGACTTGCAAGACCTTGTGGAGACGGTTCTTAGTTCGAACGATATCTTCTGTTAGGTTCTGATAGAATCGGCTTAAATCACGTAACTCTTGATAGAGTTCCTCTTGGACGTAAGTTGGTTTACGATTCAGCACAAACTGAGACTGAGCCAATTTTTCAGCGTCAATTTTGTCAGTTTTACAGACACGTAAGCTGTCTAGTTGCTTTTTAGCTTCGAGAGGATTTAGCCGTGTATAAGCGTAGCCATTGTCCTCAAGAAAGGCTTGAAGACGACGAGAATAGACGCCTGTTGCTTCGAAGACAATCTCAGGATTTTGGACGGTTTTCAAGTCACCAAGTAGTCTATTGAATCCGATAGAATCATTAGGCATAGTGTAGCCATGAACCTTATCACCATTGACTAACATAGCCACTTCCGAACTTGCTTTATTCACCTCAATCCCAAATACAACTCGCATGGTATTACCTCTTTGTCTTGAATGATTCCTTGTTTTAGTGATTTCATTTTCAATACACGACGTCAAGCGTCACACATACTTTGATAACATTCACCCTAAAACAGGTGTCTTGCCAGTTTGATATGCGACGTCTAGCGCCTAAAAAGAGTACGACTTAACAGGACACCTCTACTTTAACATAATGAAAAAGTAGTGAGGACTTTCTCCCGTCTGAGATTTCCTCACTACTAATCTTAGTATGTTTGCTATATTATGTTATACATTCAAGACTTTATCCAAAAATTCGATAAGTCGTGGGTGTTTTGGATTGTCGAAGATTTCTTCTGGTGTCCCATCTTCTAGGAATTGACCACCGTCGGTAAAGATGACGCGGTTAGCAACTTTACGAGCAAATCCCATTTCGTGAGTTACGATGAGCATGGTCATTCCTTGTTCAGCGAGGTCTTTCATAACATTTAAAACGTCCCCAACCATCTCTGGGTCAAGGGCAGACGTTGGTTCATCAAAGAGCATGATATCTGGATTCATAGCGAGGGAACGAGCAATCGCAACACGTTGTTTTTGACCACCAGATAAACTAGTGGGCATGGCATTAGCTTTATCGGCTAAGCCGACTTTTTCTAAGAGTTCCATTCCTAGTTTTTCAGCATCTGTCTTTGTTTGCTTCCCTAATTCAACAGGAGCGAAAGTAATATTTTCTAGAACAGTCATGTGCGGGAAGAGGTTAAAGTGTTGGAATACCATTCCGATATTTTCACGTGCACGGTCAATATTTGTTTTAGGATCAGATAGTTCGAATCCGTCTACAACAACTTTCCCTGATGTAATCGTTTCAAGTAGGTTTAGTGTCCGTAAGAAAGTTGATTTACCAGAACCAGAAGGACCAATGATGCAAACCACATCGCCTTCATAGAATTTGGCATCAATGCCTTTTAGAACCTCATTTTTCCCATAATATTTGTGGAGGTCTTGTACATCAATTTTTAATTCAGCCATTATTTAGTCCTCTTTTCTAAGTGTTTTGCTAAGCGGGTGAGCAGTGTAATGATCACTAGATACATTACTGCTAGGATAGCATACATACGGAAAGATTGGTAGTTTCTAGCGATGATAATTTTACCTGTTTGGAAGAGTTCAACAAGCCCGATTGCAGAGACAATAGTAGTATCTTTGAGTGAGATAACAAACTGGTTGATGAAGTTTGGTAACATCAATTTGACAGCTTGAGGTAAAATGACTTTACGCATGGTTGTTTTATATGGAATACCAAGGCTTCGGCTGGCCTCCATTTGACCTTTATCAACGGCTTCGATACCGCCTCGAACGATTTCGGCAATATAAGCTCCGCCATTTAACGAAAGGGCAATCGTAGCAGCAAAGAAGTCATTGATAGGGGATTGTTGGCCCGTGAGGCTTTGAATAAGGTTAGGAATCCCCCAGAAAATGAAGGCAGCCACAATCATGAGAGGAATACCGCGGACGACATCAACGAAAATGCTCGCAATGGTTCTCAAAACCTTGCTTGGAGCAACACTCATCATACCAAATAGGACACCAATAAGGGTAGCGATAGCAAAGGAAATGAGGGTTAAACTAAGGGTTGTCCAAAGTCCAGACAACAGCTGGCTATAGTTATTTGAGAGGAGACCTGAGATGGTTGTCTCATCGACAGCAGTGGTGCTATTTGTTGAACCAAGGTATTTATTGACGATGTTATCGTACTCACCAGATTCTTTTAGAGCAGCAAGGCCGTTATTAAACATGGTGATTAGTTCTGGATTTGTTCCAGCTTTGACAGCAAAACCATATTCACCAGATTTTTCTCCCGCAATAGGAGTTTCAAATTGGCGTCCTTGTTGGATGGCATATTTGAGCACAGCTTCATCATCCATGAGAGCATCAATTGAACCAGAATTCAAGCTATCATACATGGTTGATGCTTCATCGAAAGCTTTTAAAGTATAGCCGTATTGCTTTTCATTTTTTTCTAAGAAACTGTAAGAGGCTGTTCCATTTTTGGCAGCAACAGTTTTTCCTGCTAGATCGGAATAATCTGTCACATTCGTTCCTTTTTTAACGGCAAGAAGAATATTAGAAGTGTAGTAAGGATCTGAGAAGTCAAAGATTTTTTGACGTTCTTCAGTAATAGACATGCCAGCAATAACTGCGTCAGCTTGTCCAGCTTGAACAGCATTTAAGGCAGCGTCAAAACCAGGATTAGAAATTTTGATGTTGAAATTTTGCACTTTCGCGATAGCTTTGATGAGTTCCATGTCAATACCGACATATTTTCCAGAATCATCTTGAAATTCAAATGGAGCAAAGGAAGAATCGGCAACAATTTTATAAGTTGATTTTACGGGTGTTGCCTTAGCTGAACTATCTCCTGTTGAAGTTAGTTTAGAAGTATCAGCCCCAAGCCATTTATTCATAATAATATCATAAGTGCCGTCTTTTTTCATCTCAGCAAGAGCAGTATTGAAATCTTTAATGAGATACTCATACTCAGAGCCTTTTTTTACCGCAAAACCAAAGGAACCGATAGGTTCACCAGCGATATTAATAGCATAGTTTTTACCTTGCTTAATGGCATATTCAACGACTGGCTGATCATCCATTGCTGCGACTATAAAGCCAGTATCAAGGCTGTTGTTCATCAAATCACTGGTATCAAAGGTTTTAGTGGTGAAGTTGTACTTATCTTTATTTTTTTCAAGAAAAGCTTGCGCTGCAGTGCCATTCTTAACCCCAACGACTTTTCCTGAAAGCTCCTTATAAGAAGAAACTTTTTGGTCGGCGCGTGTATAAACAACAATTTTAGTGTCATAGTAAGGATCAGAGAAAGTAAACACTTTTTGCCGTGCCTCGGTAATTGTTGTACCAGCCATTAACGCGTCAGCTTGACCAGCTTGAACTGCATTTACCGCAGCATCAAATCCTGGATAGGATATATTAAAATCCCAATTTGAGCGTTTGGCAACTTCGGTAATGATATCAACATCAATTCCCTTGTAAACTTGATCAGAATCTCGGAACTCAAATGGGGCATAGGCAGTATCAGATACTATATCAATAGTATCTGCAGAGGTGTTTGTTCTTCCGAATAGAATGAACGATGACAGAAAAGTTGCCATCATTATTTGCAGTTTTTTTATCATACAGAGAACTCCTTTTTTTATAAATTAAGATTTATTATATCAAAAAAGGGCAGTGAAAGCAAATTTCTTTTCTTTTACATGTTAGGTTTTATAACATTGTGTGTATCTATTTTGATTATGATATGAAGTTTTGGTTTGGTAAATGATAAGAAATCTAATAAAGCTGTTAATTGTATCCCAGTTATTTTTTGGCTATAATGCCATTATGAAAAAAATATTATTAACGTTGTTAACAGTGGCTTTATTAGTGCTTACGGCTATAAAGATGTTTCCAGAAATTGAACGTACCTTGCATCATTTTTTAGGCTGGTATTAGATATACAACGTAGGATTTTGGTATGATGAGAGATAGTTGGTTGTAAAGAAATCAGATACTAATGGTCATGATGAACGCTCATTTACTGAGTTTGGGTGAGTAAAGCTTTAGATAAAAATTCTGCTGATTTAATGTTGAATGATGTCTATGATTTTGCTGACAGGAAACAATTGTGCATTTAGCTGTGCAAATTCAGGTTGTTGATGGAACAGTCATTTAACTTCTTATTTCTAAGGAAAAATCAATTACCTTTGAACCGATAGGGGGCGATAGTAATTTTTCTGTATCTTGGAATTAGTCATGATGATAGTTTTGTGCTAAATACGACTATTTAATACTCAAAGAAAATTTAACGAGAAATGACTAACATATTCCCAAAAGAAGTTAAAAGCAAAACGTTGTATCAAACACGTATGAGGAAATCAAACTAAAATAAAGGTGGAGTTCACTACCCAATTCAGACTCTATTTTGAATGTTGGTCTAGATGCTCACGTCGATGCGGGTTAGACAATCTTAACTGAAAGTCTCTTATATCATGCAGGTGTAAATCGACAATTAGGAAAAGTTGCTGAAGATACTGACTTGACTGATAATTTACAAATGGAAAAAGAAAGAGAAATCTCTGTCAAAGCGCCATCGATTAGTTTTATTCATAATGATGTTCGTCTCAATTTGTTGGATACGTCTGGATATGTTGATTTCGTATCTGAAGTTGAGCGTGCTTTTTCTATTCATGATACAGGAATTGGTTATGGCCATGAAGCCTCCACCGTGCCAAAACCTTGTTGGCTATTGTTAATTTGAAAATTGAACCTCTACCAATAGGTTCTGGAATTGTGTTTGAATCAATTGTATCAGATGATTTGAATTATAAATACTAATCCCACATTGCGGGGAATTACCACGGGCTCTCAAATAGGGTCTTTATACTTGGTAAGTAACAGATATTAAAGTTATCTTGATTGCTGAAGAACATCACCGTATGCACACACATCCATTAGATTTTTCTAAGCAGCTCCTCTAGCTTTAATAGATGGTCTACAGAATGCCGGTATGACTTTGCTTGAGCCCATGCAGAAATGGCGTATTACCACTGATGAAAATCTAGACGGAAAAGGATTGGAGTTCATTGGTGATACTTTCTTATTTTTGCATGGAGGGATTTTTACATGTATAGTTATTTGAATTAAGAATAGGACATAGATGAATCATTTTGATAGATGCCAATACTATTAGTTATTCTATGATTTGTCCTAATTTATTTTCAATTCATTATAAAAAGAAAAAATGAAAAAAACACTTGACCTATAGTTGACTATAAGTGGTACACTATCACCATCAACAAAAAAGGAGAAAGAAAATGACAAAACATACAGCATCAATCGTACTTGGAACATGGTCTTGGGGAACTGGCGGATTTGCTGGTGGTAATGTGGTTTTTGGCAATCATCTTGATACGACTGACTTGAAAGACGTTTTTTCGGTTGCTATGGAAAATGGTCTCAACACCTTTGACACTGCCTTTGCCTATGCTAATGGAGAATCTGAGAGAATTTTGGGTGAGTTAGTGAGCCAATATGATCGGTCAGAAGTCATCATATCTGACAAATTTACACCGGGAATGCAGGATGATACCAAAGAAAATCCAGTAGCAGATATGTTAGAAGGTAGTCTTAAGCGTCTGGGAACAGACGATATTGACATTTATTGGATTCATAACGCAGCTGACGTTGAACGTTGGACACCATTTTTAACAGACTTAGTCAAATCAGGGCGTGTGAAACGGATAGGTGTATCGAACCACAGTCTTGAACAAGTGAAACGTGTTCAAGAAATCTTGAAACCTGCTGGGGTACAAATTTCGGCTGTTCAAAACCATTTTAGCTTGCTTTACCGCAATTCTATTGAGGATGGATTGCTTGACTATTGCAAGGAAAATAATATCCAATTTTTCTCTTACATGGTTCTAGAGCAAGGCGCTTTGTCTGGTAAATATGATAGCCAACATCCCATGCCAGCTGATTCCAATCGAGGTAAAACCTATAATCCTATGTTTCCAGCCTTAGGCGACTTACTTTCTGAATTGAAAGTTTTGGCAGACAAGTACAAGGTCAGTCCAGCACAAATTGCGACAGCTTGGGCAATTGGACGTGGGACCACACCAATTTTAGGTGTTACTAAAGTCGAACAAGTCCTAGATGCGGCTAAAGCTAGCAAGGTTCATCTCAGTGCAACTGAAATGGCAAGGTTAGAAGAATTGGCTTCACAAGCTGGTGTCAATACCTGTGGTGGCTGGGAAGGACAAGCTTAAGGAGGTTTTTATGTTTTTAATCACAATTACCATTAATTCTGGACAAGTACCAACAGAGCAAGCTGAGGAACTGCTTGCCAATCACAGAGCATGGTTTACGTCTCAATTTGAAGCAGGGCATTTTAAAATCGTTGGCCCTTTGAAAGACAAAGGTATGGCAGGGATTGTCATTGCTAAGGTAGCGTCACGAGAAGCTTTAGATGAAATCATTGCACAAGACGCTTATTATCCAGACCTAGCTAGCTACGATGTCGCTGAATTCAAGGCGAACTTAGTGGCAAATGATATCACAGGAGATTAAAATGAAAACAACTATTTTACTGTTTCACCCAGATTTACATGCTTCTCGGGCCAATAAAGTCTTAGCCAAAGCAGCTCAGGCAGCAGGAATTGAAGTACGTGATATTTATAGTCAATATCCAGCTGGGCAGATTGATGTGAAGAAAGAGCAAGCCGTTCTTGAAACAACAGATCGAATTGTTTTTCAATTTCCAATGTACTGGTATGCGACGCCATCTTTGATGAAAGAATGGTTAGACCAAGTTCTTGAATATGGCTGGGCCTATGGCTCGACTGGGAATGCTCTTCAAGGGAAAAAAGTTATTCTTGCGGTGACGCAGGGAGCTGGTGCAGAAGATTACACAGCTGATGGTCGTTTTCATGTGACCACTCAGGAATTGCTCAAACCGCTTGAAACCATAAAATACCATACAGGATTGGTCTTTGAGGAACCGTTTGTTGTATCAGGAGTGCTGAATCTATCTGAGGAAGCTTTAAGTGACGCTGCTAACTCGTATATTGCCCGTTTGAGTCAAGCTTGAAATTTTAGTATACTAGAGTTAAAAGATACGTTTAGATAGAAGGTAATACTAATGACAGAAACACAAAAATACACCATTACGGAAGTGTCACAAAAATATGATATCAATCCCAATACCCTGCGTTATTATGAACGAATAGGGCTTTTACCAGAGATACCTCGTCAGTCTAATGGCAATCGCTATTTTACAGATGATCTTAATAAGTGGCTTGAAATGATTATTTGCCTACGTCATTCTGGCATTCCAATCGAAGCCTTGATTGATTATTGTCAGCTACTCATGCAGGGTGACCAAACGGTGGAAGCGCGTGAAGCCTTGTTGCGTGAGCAACTAGCAGTGCTAGAAAACAAACAAAAAAATCTCCAACGTTCCATTGATCGCTTGACACGCAAAATTAGTCTTTATGAATCTGGAGAGATTTTAAATAAGGACACTTACTATGAAGAATATGGCATTATCTTTGATGAAGATGGCAGCTGGAAGGAGCGATTAGATGACTTTGAAAATTGATGCCTTTGCCCATGTCTTACTCCCTGAGTTTTTTGGAAAAATGCTAGCGCTGGATAAGAATTTAGTCTCAAAAATGCCCTTTATCCAAAACCCTGTCTTGACGGATATGACAAAACGTCGCGAGACGATGCCAGCTAACACTAAACAAATTATTTCTTATGTCAATGCCAACCCAGAAGATTATCTGGACAGTGCTGGAGCTGCTCAATTGGTAGAACTTGCTAATGAGGAATTGTTAGTGACAGTTAAAGCGAATACGGATATCTTTGCGGGTGGTGTAGCCATGGTGGCTATGAACAATATTCCAGAAGCGGTGCGCGTGATAGAAAGTTTTGGTACTAGCCATCCTGAAATACTTGGGATTCAATTATTCACACGCCACCTAGGAAAATCTCTAGCAGATGAGAGTTTCAAGCCAGTATTTGCAGCAGCATCTAAGGCAGATGTTCCCATCTGGCTCCACCCAGTTTTTGATGCACGAAAGCCAGACAATAATATTATTTTTAGCTGGGAGTACGAATTGACTCAAGCCATGCTAGACATTGTGCAGGCTGGCTATTTCAAAGCATTTCCAAATCTTAACATATTGGTTCACCATGGTGGGGCTATGGTTCCATACTTCGCAGAGCGGATTGAGCATATTTTACCAGAGGAGCAGGCGAGTGATTTCAAGAAATTCTATGTGGATACAGCCCTTTTAGGCAATAGCAAAGCTCTGGAACTCTGTGTGGACTATTACGGTGTTGACCATGTTCTTTTTGGAACTGATGCACCGCTTGGGATTCTTCCAGCTGGAGCGACAGAAGTAATCAGTAATGCTATCGAAAAATTACCTTTAACGGATAATGATAAAGAAAAGATTTTTCGTGGGAATGCCAATAGGCTCTTTGGATTAGGAGGTTGAAAATGACAGAGATCTTTAGAATGTTTCGTCTTGGTTTGGACTTGGATTATGAAGAAGATTATAAGCAAATTGGCTATACGAACTTTACCCAGTCAATGGCACTAGAACCAGGGACTTTGGCTATGTATGGTGGTCATCTTTCAGAAGATTTTAGTCAGCAGATCGTTGTGGAATGTTATGCTAGTGAAGAGGCTTATCAGGAACATGTTCAATCACCTCATTTTAAGGCCTTTGTAGATTTGGCACAAAAAGCACTGACTAGCCGTGAAGTGGTGACCTTGGTGCCACAATTATTGCTTCAAAAACCAACCGCCTTGCGGATTTTTGATGATAAGCAGTTAGCTGTTCGACTAGCTACTGTGAAGGTTAGTGATAGCAATGCCTTTTCAGAGATTGTCTTACCTGAAATGCAGACCAGCATGGAAAAAGAAGCTGGCGTCTTGGTCATGTATGCTGGTACAGATGTGGACAATCCGGATACTTGGTATTTCTTTGAGGTCTATCAAAATGAAACTGCTTATGAGCAACACAGAGAAACACCGCATTTTAAAGACTATATTGAGCAAAGTGCTAAATTGGTCCTAGATAAACAACTTCAGACGTTGCATGGGGATATGTTGGTGAATCGTGGATAGATTTAGTAGCTTGATGATAAATTAAAATACTTTTGAAGCATCTATTAACTTTCATTATAGGTATTTGTCACTGTTAGTAGTTAGAGATATACTATAATTGAGATTAACATTATTATAGAAAGAAGTGATGACTCATGTTTAAACATGAAGATGTTAAAAACAATCCCTTATTTGCCTTTGGAGAAGAAAATCCGTACGGTGCTAGTTTTACGGGACAATCCTATCTAGCAATGTTGGCACAAGCGCCAGATGGCAATACCAGTGTTGGAAATGTGACCTTTGAACCGGGATGTCGTAATAACTGGCATGTGCATTTAGATGGCTACCAAATTCTTCTTGTTACTGGAGGAGAAGGTCTTTATCAGGAAGCTGGGAAACCTGCTAGACATTTAAAAGCTGGTGATGTCGTTGTGACCGACAAAGGAGTGAAGCACTGGCATGGGGCAACTAAGGATTCTTGGTTCAGTCATGTGGCGATCACAGCTGGGGCTAGTGAATTTTACGAACCAGTGACAGACAAAGATTATCAAGCAGCTCATAAGGAGGAAGAATAATATGGCTATTAAACAAACAGCAGGGCGTGATCAATTAGGCGAATTTGCGCCTGAATTTGCTCATTTTAATGACGATGTTTTGTTCGGTGAAAACTGGAATAATGAGGCTATTGATCTGAAGACACGCTGTATCATTACTGTGACGGCTCTGATGAGCTCAGGTATCACCGATTCTTCTTTAAACTATCACTTGGAAAATGCCAAGAAAAATGGTGTCACCAAGGAAGAAATATCTGCTATTATTACCCATCTAGCCTTCTATGTCGGCTGGCCAAAAGCCTGGGCGGTATTTAGACTAGCTAAAGAGATTTGGTGAGAGTGATAGGTGATGTCGTATTTCCATTTTGATTGAATAACTTGAAAATAAAAGTTAATAGTTTAGAAGTTAAAAAGCGCATAAGATTACCGTGAAGGACACTAAAATCTTGTGCGTTTTTTATGATAACAGAGAAGTGTAGAGGTGGAAATTTTAAGACAATAAGATTTTTAACCTTGTAATTTATCCAAAAACAATTGGGCTGCTGCTGAGAAGACCTTATCTTTTTTCCAGACGAGGTAGTGGTCTGAGGTCAGTAGTGGTTCAAGTGGTCTAAAGGTCAAGTTAGGGTTGTAAGTCAACTGGTCAAATCCAATCAGATAACCCAGACTTTCTTCAACCATGAAGAGGGCATTGTAACTGAGATTAAAGGTGCTGACAATATTTAGCTGGTTTAAGTCACCAAGCCAATTAAGAAGTTGGTTGTCTGACTGAGTCTTGGTCACTGCTTGACGGGAAAGAATGAGGGGGAGGTGCTGAATGTCTTCTAGAGCAATACTGTCTTTTTTAGCCAATGGATCAGTCGTTGGTAAAATGACTCCCCAAATATCCTGAGAAGGCAATTTTTGATAATGATAATGTGGTAATTGACGAGGATGGACAATCAAGGCAAAGTCTAATAACCCTTTGTCTAGCAAAGATGTGATATCTTCGGCATTTCCTGAAGACAGGTGGTAGCGAACGTTTGGATATTGCTCTTGGAGCTGTTTGGCAATGATTGCAATATGCCTAAAAATATGGGATTCTGCACCACCAATATAGACATCTCCCTCGATAATATCTGTCAGATAGCGAAAATCATTTTCGGTCTTATCAACCATGGCAATGATTTCTTCAGCACGATTTTGAAGAAGCAGCCCTTCCTGAGTCAGCTCAATCTGACCCTTCTTATGGCGAATGAAGAGTTGTTTTCCAAGTTCTTCTTCTAATTCTTTGATTTGACGTGAGATAGTGGGTTGTATCAGGTGGAGGCTGTTTGCAGCCTGGCCTGCGTGATGCCTCCTTCTTTGATAATCGCTAGAAAATAGCGGAGCACTCGAATTTCCATCATTTCCTCCTTTGTTTCTTTTATTATATCATGCTTTTTGAGTATTTTATAATATTTAAAATGAGTATTTGCTATTTGATGAGCTGAGGATTATCATAAAAGTATCAAAAGGAGGTGAAGTGGCAATGAGTATTCGTCAACGATTAGGACCAAGTGACACCCGTCAAACAGTGATACTATCCCCTACTGAGATTGCTATTCAATTGGGCAAGGTGGTGGTAACAGCTTATCTAACGGATACACAGGTCGCAAAAACACTGATCGCGCATCTACCTCTCACAACCATGGCTTGTACAGGAATAAATGATGCTTGTGGGCAAATCATGCCACTTCCCTACCAAGCTTCAGACGTACAAGGCGGTTGGTTTAATGGAGATATCTGCTATGATCCAAGTGGAGATTGGTTTTCTATCTATACAGGTGGGGAAAATACCAAGCCTCATCTTAGGGAAATTTTCTTAGGGCAGCTTGCTAACGCTAACGATATCAAGCTTGTAAACAGTCAGCTAAATGGTGATGAAATCCCTTTAACCCTATCGCTCAAAGAAGGTGAAAGAGAGGGGGATAAAACAAGTGACATTAACATATAGCAGAAATATCCTGCTGATTGGGTTATTGCTTGGTTGTTTGAGTTTAGCCAGCTGTTCCTTACCAAATTCCTCCATTCCTACTAGTGGGAAGAGCACCACAGGGAAACAACACAAAGAAAAAGGAGACAAACCGATGACCATCGCCTTGTTCATAGATGGACAAAATATTCCAGTCACTTGGGAAGAAAACGAAGCTGTTTCAACCTTGAAAAAAGCGTTAGAAAAACAGCCATTGACTATCGACTTATCAGCTTATGGTGGTTTTGAACAGGTTGGAGAGCTTGGTATGACACTACCAAGTCAAAATACCCAGCAAACCGCTCAGCCAGGGGATATCATGCTTTATGATAGTAGCCAGTTAGTGCTCTTTTATGGTCAGAATCGTTGGTCATACACCAAGCTGGGGCACATGGCTACGGATGCCAAATCCCAGCTGGCTAATGACAAGGTAACAGTGACTCTTACTCTGGAGGAAAGCAATGATTGATACAGCTTTTGAACCCTATTTAAATACTGGAAAATTAGTTCCCGAACAAGATGGACTGCGCCAGCTTATTTCAGATATTCAAACTGAAAATCAGCCGCTTGTGCAAGAACTCAATACTCAAGTTCAAACTGTTACCAACACGAGGCAAATTGTTGAACAGTTGACCAAGGAGAAAATTGACGATACCGTCACCATCAATGTTCCTTTTCAAACGGATTTTGGACGCCACATTCACTTTGGTAAACATATCTATGTGAACAAGGATGTCTTTATGGTTGATTTGGGTGGGATTTTCATTGAAGATGACGTCCTCATCGGCCCACGTGCTAAGTTGATTTCCGTGAATCATCCTTTGAAACCAGCAGACCGTCATAAATTAGAACTCAAGTCCGTTACCATTAAGAAAAATGCTTGGATTGGAGCGGACGCGACGATTTTACCTGGGGTAACTGTAGGGGAAAATGCTGTTGTGGCTGCAGGTGCCATTGTTTCCAAGGATGTCCCAGCTAATACCGTAGTCGCTGGTGTTCCAGCAAAAGTCATCAAAATCATTGAAGGATAACCTATAGAAAGAAGAAACATCATGACAAAAACATTTGCTATTTATGAAAACATTGCATCACAAAACGTTCGCTTTAAAAATCGTTTCGGTATCGAAGTTGCAGGAGATTTGTACTTGCCAGAAGGCTATGACAATCAGAAAAATCCTGCCATTGTAGTGTCTGGACCATTTGGTGCGGTCAAAGAACAAGTTTCAGGCCTTTACGCACAAGAATTTGCTAAGAATGGCTTTGTAGCGCTAGCTTTTGACCCATCTTTTACAGGGGAATCAGGTGGAGCAGTGCGTAATGTCGCTGAGCCAGTGATGTTTACCGAAGACTATAGCGCAGCTGTTGATTATCTTGGAACCTTACCTTACGTTGACCGTGAACGTATCGGTGCCCAAGCCATTTGTGGTTTGTCAGGGATGGCCTTGACAGCAGCAGGAGCCGATACTCGGATCAAGGCGGTCGCTACGACCTCAATGTATGATATGTCCAAGTCTATGTACTTGGGCTATATGAACAGCTATACCGATGAACAGAAGGCAAAACTGCGTGAACACGTCAGCCAACAACGCTGGGTAGATGTGGACAATGGTGCCTCAGAAACTGGGAAATACCGTCTAGGCTATCATGAGCTAGGGTTTGATGAAAATGGCAATGTGGTGACGGGTGAGAGTCTATTCCCAGAAAAACTTCCAAAAGGTGCGGACCCTGTTTCAAAAGCTTTCTTTGATTACTATTGCACACCGCGTGGTTATCACGAGCGCTCTATTAACTCAACAGCAGCATGGACAGCGACAACGCCAATGGCATTCTATGAGTTTCCACTTTACCATAACATCAAAGATATTTCACCACGCCCAATCCTTCTTGTAGCTGGTGAAAATGCCCATTCCCGCTACCATTCAGAAGAAGCTTACGAAGCAGCGAGTGAACCAAAAGAATTACTCATTGTTCCTAATGCAGACCATGTGGACTTGTACGACCAAAAAGATAAGATTCCGTTTGAGCAATTAGTTGCTTTCTTTACTGAGAATTTGAAGTAGTCGTAGGAACTAGAAAAGCTTTAATGTTTTAGGAGTAAGAGTATTATCGTAATCCTTATGATAGTTGGAAGTTATAAATGATTAAAAACCTTGATTTTTCAAGGTTTTTTACATGTAAATTTACTTGTGGTGTCAATTACTAAAATAATCTCTTGTGTTATTTATATAGAAACCAAGGTAGATGTAGCAGCGACAGGACTGGTAGGCGCACGATTGACAGCTAACACACGATTTGGAAGCCCAATTTGATGGAAGTGATTTAAATAATCATTATTTCTCAGCTAAAAGTGATAAGGTGAATTTTGATAAAGGTCTTGGAGGATTGTGATGAGTTGAGTGAGCCCGTCATTTTGAACATCCTGGTGGTGAACAAGTACAAAGTCAAAGGATTCTGGACAGTCAAAAGGAATCCACGAAAATTGCCCAGAATGGTCGTTTAAGAATCCTGGTGATAAGCAGATAGCTCTTCCAGCAGCTACTTGTATCAATGTAAAATCATGTGTTGGACTATTCAGAGTCTGTATAGGAACAGTATCAACGACACGTTGTTGAACCTGGCGCAAGGTTTGTGATGAGCCACCATTGACCAGAAGGGTACGATGGGCTAAATCTTCTATCGTGATACGCTTTTTTTTAGCTAGTGGATCGGTTGTTTGACATAACAAATAGATGTGACTGGTAAATAGCGGGGTAATAGTAACCCCACTGAGTTTCTCAGCCTCTTCACGAGGGAGTAATATGATGTCCAGGTCCCGTCTCATAAAAGAGCTGATGGCATCAATAGTCGGTTGCATTTCAGGCACAATTTGAACCGTAGGCTGCTCGGCTTCAAAAATAGGGATAGCTTCTGGCAGATGAGTGAGCATTGTCCGCATGGGAAAGCCGATTTTAATAGCAGAACGATAGCGTTCTCCCATATTTTGAGCCTGTTCAATGGCAAACTGTATCTCTTGAGAAATTCGTGATAAGGAACTAATTAACTCTTTTCCTGCAGGAGTTAAGCGGATGCTTTTCCCAATACGATAAAAAATAGCAAAGCCCACCTCTTCTTCGATTGTCTTGATTTGATAAGATAGTGAGGGTTGAGAGATAAAGAGATTTTCAGCTGCTCGGCTCAAATTTAACGTTTTAGCGGTTTCGATAAGATAGGTCATTTGTTTGGTATTCATCCCAGCTCCTTATTAAATAATTTTATAAATAATCTAAAATAAGTATTGGATAATTTTATTATAAGACATTATACTAAAGTCATCAAGTGAAAAGGAGACGGGTAAAATGCGGAGCAAAAAAATGCGATACGGTATTCTAGCAGGTCTCTTTCTAGGAATGCTAACTGGTACTTATTTCGTTAGTGACAAGCAGACTATAGCGTTACAGTTACCTGATGTCATATCAGAAAGGAAATCGGAAATGTCAGAAAAAGAAACCTTACAAACCATATATCGCCAAATCAATCAAGCCATGGTAGAGAAAGATACTGATACCTTGTCTCAACTGTTACGAGCTGATACTGTTTTAGTTCACATGACAGGGTATTCTCAGCCAGTTGCTGAATGGTTGGAGCAGATTGAGTCTGAAGACATGGCGTATTATTCGTGGAAAGAAGACGTGATAAAAGATGTCGTCATTTCTGGAAATAGCGCCAGCCTAATTGGCCAAAGTCGGGTGAAAGCACGAATCTGGGGCTCTGGTCCATCGACTTGGCGTCTGCAAGTCAAAATGTATTTTGAAAAAAGAGATGGTCAGTGGCAAGTGATGAAGCAGGTTGCAAGCACTTATTAAACGAAGGAGAAAAAGGATGAAACACTTAAACGATGTTGTCGTATTATTGGGAGCAGGAGCTATTGGTTTAGAGATTGTGAAGCGTGTCGCTACGAACAAAACAATCTTTTTAGGCGATATTAACCAAGATAATCTTAGTCGGGCTAAGGAAGGGTTAGAGAATGCTGGTTTTACAGTAGAGACTGCGATTGTGGATGGTGGTGACCGTCATGCTATTCAAGCTTTTGCAGATCAGGCTGAGAAACTAGGGAATATCACATCATATATCCATACAGCAGGCCTTTTCCCCAACCAAGCTGCCTTTGAAGACATCTTGCGCGTGGACTTAGTTGGGACAGCCATAGCCTTAGAGATTTTTGGTAAGCTTGTAGCACCTGGTGGGGCAGGGCTTGTTGTTTCAAGCATGGCTGGACACATGTTTGCAGATACGGTAACAGTAGAGCAACGCATGGCTTTGGCAACAACATCAGCTGATGATTTAGGAACCCTTGACTTTATGAAAGAGGACATTCCTGGAGGGGCGTACGCAATTTCTAAGCAGGGCAATATTCTACGCGTGCAAGCAGAAAGTCTCAACTGGGCCAAACGAGGTGCACGTCTCAATAGCATTAGTCCAGGCATTATTATCACACCATTAGCTCGTCACGAACTACAAGCTAATCCAGAAGGTTACCAAGCCTTGATTGACAATTCAGCAACCAAGCGTGTGGGGACAACTGCTGAAGTAGCCACCGCAGGAGCTTATTTGTTGAGTGAAGAGGCTAGCTTTATTACTGGTACGGACCTGCTGATTGATGGTGGTGTGATTGCTGCTATGAAAAATGGCAAAATGGGATAACAATAAAGCTGTGAGAACTCAGCTAAATGTCATAAGCTACTAAAATAAATGAAATCGTGAAGGAGAGATGATGACTAAAGTAACGATTATTGGAGCGACAGGCTCCTTGGGGCGTGTGACTGCCAATGTATTATTAGAACAAACGGATGTTGACTTAACGTTACTGTCACGATCAGCCCATAAGCTATCTGACCATGCGCGTGTCAGCAAGATTTCAGCGAGCGTTTTTGACACAAGGGCCTTAAAAGAAGCTATTAACGGCAGTGATCTTGTTTTTGTAGCACTCTCTGGAGATTTACCGAAGATGGTTCAGGCTATTATTGATGTGATGGAGACGTCCAAGGTCAGACGTATTGTATTTATCTCATCCTATGGGATTTATGGAGAATTGCCTGGTCAAAATGGTCGTGTCGATAGTATCTTAAAACCTTATCGAAAGGCGGCAGATAAGCTAGAGCAAACTGACTTAGACTACACTATTTTGAGACCAGGTTGGTTTGACAATAGTAGTGATATTAGCTATCACCTTTATCCAAAAGGTGATGTTATCAGTGGGAACACCATCTCACGGTTAGCCATAGCAGATTTTGTTAAAGAGGCTGTACTGCATCCAGATTTTTATCTTAAGGAAAATCTAGGAATGGTACGAGATTAAACAAGGCCAGCTTAGATATTTCATACTCATTCAAAATCAAAATTAGAATTTTAGAACCTCTAATATCATTGAGAGAGTAACGAGCGTAGCGAGAAAAACTGTTTCTTTCACTATAGTGGTATTCTTAGAAGTGAAACTGTCCAGTGGACAGTTTCAGTCTGAGCTTAGAAACGCGAGAGCTCAGAGTAAACTCTTGCTAAGAACGGATTTTTGGGAGAACTACAGAAATTGAGAATCAATTTCGTAGTAGTTCCCCCGCAAGGATGATTAGGTTGGACGCTGTCGAATAGTCGACAAGTACAGCCAATCATCTACTGCGATAGAGAGGCTCAAAAAGTAGCAATGAAAATCCAAAGGAGGTTTTGATATTGACTTTGTCAACTCTATTTCCCACCTCCAAAGGTCTCCCAGACCTTTGGATCGTCCGCACTTTTAAGAAAGAAACAAAAAAGTAATTTTTGAATTTGTTTAAGTATCAGTAATTGAAAGTCTTTATCTATGAAGATGAAAAGACCATATACACCACATTTTTAGAGGAGAACGATTATGGAACAAACCTATTTAACACTCAACTCAGGATATAACATGCCACAATTTGGGATTGGCGTGTACCTCGTAGCCCCAACTGATACGAAACAGAATTTACTAGAGGCTTTTGAACTTGGGTATCGTCATGTGGACACAGCGCATGCTTATCAAAATGAGCGTGAGGTAGGTCAAGCGGTCAAGGCATCTGGCTTGGAACGCAGCGAGCTCTTTATCACTTCAAAACTCTGGCCGAGTGATTACGCCGATTCTGAGGCTATTGACAAAATGCTGGCGCGTTTAGATATGGACTACATTGACCTTGTCCTTTTGCACCAAGAAATAGGCGATTACAAAGCAGGCTGGAAACAGTTAGAAGCAGCCGTTCAGGCTGGTAAAGTACACTCAATCGGTCTCAGCAATTTCGAGTCTGGTCGCTTGGAAGAAATTCTTGAGATGGCAACCGTCCAACCAGCAGCCTTGCAAGTAGAGTGTCACCCCTATTTCCAACAACGTGAGTTAAAAGAACGGATTGCAAGTATTGGTACCATCATCGAAAGCTGGTATCCACTGGGACACGGTGATGCTACCCTAATCGATGAACCCATCTTTACACAATTGGCTCAAAAATATGGCAAAACCAATGCACAGATTATCTTACGTTGGCATATTCAGTCTGGTCATGCTGTTTTTCCAAAGACGACCAATCCAGACCATTTAAAAGAGAATATTGCCATCTTTGATTTTGCCTTGACCGATGAGGAAATGGCAAGAATCAATGCGCTTGATAAAAACTTCCGCTATTTCAATATGACCTTGGAAGAACGGGAGCGTAATTTCAAAAATTTTATACCGGCAGATTAGAAATAGTCCCTTGGATAAACATCCGAGGGTTATTTTCTGTGCTGTTAAAATATCCCACTGTTAAAATTATTGTTAATAACAAAAGTATTTTCCTTGACTTTTCGTTTTAGACAACTTATACTTGTATCATAAACAAGAACAAGTTAGATAGCTTTATCTAACATTTGTTTAAAAAGGAGTCTTATGGATACGAAATTTTCAGTAGCCATCCACATTTTAACTATGATTTCGGAGAGTAAGGAGACCTTATCTTCTCAGGCATTGGCAACAAGTGTGGGTACCAATGCCAGCTATATTCGTAAAGTCATTGCTCTCTTGAAAAATGCCGATTTATTGATGTCACATCAAGGCAAGAGCGGGTATGCCTTAACGAAAGCACCAGCAGAAATCAGTCTTTTAGACATTTACTATGCGACGCAAGAAGTGACTCAGGTAAAACTCTTTCAAGTGCATCAGCATGCCAATTTGGAATGTCCTGTCGGTAAACATATTGAAGGGGCTATCAATCCGATGTTTCATCAGGCGGAAAAGCATCTGGAAAAAGAGCTTGCCAAGCAAAGTCTTGCTGATGTCATTGCGAATTTATACCGTCAAGCAGGAGTTACCAAGTAAGTGTTTGGTAATTTCCTTTATTAACCTTGTATCTGTATCTAAAACAAATACAAAAATATCACGACATTCTCTAAACGTCGTTTGAAGTTCCAATCTTGCAGACCAGCTCTGCTATTTCCAAAAAAGAAAGAAGAAAAATCATGAAAGCAGCACAATTAAATGACTACAACAAAAACAATCTCAACCTCAAACTCGTCGATGTTCCAAAACCTGAGCCACAGGATAAGCAAGTCTTGGTCAAGGTGCTGACAGCTGGGGTCAATCCGTTAGACAATATGATTACTCGTGGTGAGGTCAAGATGATTGTTCCTTACAAAACACCCCTCATCGCTGGAAACGAAGTGGTGGGACTGGTGGAAAAGATAGGTACCGGCGTGAGCCAGTTTGCCGTGGGGGATCGTGTTTTTGGTCGTTTGCCGTTAGATAATATTGGCGCTTTTGCCGAGTACGTGGCTGTGGATGCGGCGGCTCTAGCTAAGGTCCCTGACTATTTAACCGATGAGGAGGCGGCAGGTGTCCCTCTGACGGCTCTAACCATCATGCAGGCGTTTGATCTTATGAATGCTAAAGCTGGCAAGACCCTCTTTATTTCTGGTGGGACTGGTGGTGTCGGTGCCATGGCTATTCCCCTTGCTAAAGCCAAAGGATTAACCGTTATCACTAATGGGGACATCAGCAATCGTGACCGAGTCGTGGCGCTCGGGGTCGATCAGTTCCTAGATTACAAGACCCAGGATTACACCAAGATCCTCAGCAATGTTGATTATGTCTTGGACACTCTAGGTGGCACTGAGACCGAGAAACAAATGGCTATTATGAAAAAAGGCGGTCAGATGGTTTCCCTTCGTGCTATGCCAAATGGTGCCTTTGCTAAGCGCATGAATTTACCTAAGTGGAAACAAGTCCTCTTTACACTGGTTGGTCGCAAATTCGACAAAATGGCTGACAAATATGGCGTTCACTATCACTTTATCTTTGTCGAAAGCAATGGTCAACAACTCCAAGAAGTGGCAGATACTTTTACCAAACTAGAGATTAAGCCATCTATTGATACGGTTTATCCCTTTCAAGAGGTCAATGCTGCGCTGGATAAGGTAGCAAATGGACGCTCACGCGGTAAAACTGTTCTCAGCATGAAAGGATAACACATGGCTTATTTAGAAACCAAAAACCAATACCTTACTGTTCAAGAGAAAAACATTGTCTACCGTGAAATTAGTAAGGGAAAGTCAGACTATCCTTTGGTGATGTTAGTCCATCTCGCAGCAACCATGGATCATTGGGACCCTAAACTCATTGACCTTTTGACCCAAACACAGCATGTCATTTTGCTTGATTTGCCTGGTGTTGGTGCCAGTGACGGTAAGGTAGCAGGTACCATTCCAGAAATGGCAGAGCAGATGATAGATATTATCAAAGTTCTAGGCTACAGCAAAATCAACCTTCTTGGTCTGTCTATGGGTGGCATGATTGCTCAAGAAGTGGTGCGTTTGACTCCAACTTTGGTGAATCGCTTGATTTTAGTAGGGACTGGTCACCGTGGCGGACTTGGTATTGATCAGGTAACAGCAAATACCTTCCGTTACATGGCACGGGCTGCTCTACATCGTGTGGATCCTAAACGTTATATTTTTTATGGTCATGATGACAATGGCAGAGCAGAAGCAGATAAGGTGCTCAGTCGCCTAGCTAGTCGCAAGAAAGCTTATGCGGACAAAGAGATGGCTGTGCCCAGTTTTTTACGCCAGTTAAAAGCCATTAAAACCTGGGGAAAATCCCCAGAAGATGACTTACAGTTTATGACACCCCCAACCCTAATTGTTAATGGCGACAAGGACATGATGGTACCAACAGAAAATTCCTACATCATGCATGATAGGATTATAAATAGCCAACTGATTATCTATCCTCATGCAGGCCATGGGTCAATTTTTCAGTATGCAGAAGATTTTACATCAAAACTTAATGCTTTCTTAATAGGAGAATAAGGCATAAAAAGTATTTGTCGCTAAGTTAACAAGGTGGAATCTAAAAAACTCTACTCGATTAGAGTGCTAACAAGACATTGTGTAAACTAGCTTATCCCCTTAGCTACTACAGAGTAGTTGAGGGGTTTTACTATTTGCATTTTTTTGAAAATAGCTACCGACTTTTGTGATTATTTTTAAAATTGTGCAAATAAATGGTTATCTTGATGGTTATTTCTAAAAACGTGCAAATAAATGGCGGTTTTGTGATATAATAAAGATGAGGTAATTGCTATGAAAATCATTTCGAGACCATATTATTTAGAATTTTTGAGACGCCACAAAGATAAACCATTAATAAAAGTCATTAGTGGTGTTCGTCGTGCAGGCAAATCTGTTTTGTTCCAACTTTTCCGTGAGGAATTATTGGCTTCTGGTGTTGAAGAAAGCCGGATTATAACTATTAACTTTGAAGATTTGTCATTTTATGACTTACGGGATTTTCGTGCTTTGAATACCTATCTCGAAGAACGTCTAACCTCTAATGATAAACACTATATTTTTTTGGATGAGGTTCAGCATGTCGACAAGTTTGAGCTTGTAGCGGACAGTCTTTTCATCAAAGAAAATGTTGACCTGTATTTGACAGGTTCCAATGCCTACTTTATGAGTAGTCAATTGGCGACTAATTTGACTGGGCGCTATGTTCAGATTGAGGTTTTACCCTTATCTTTCAAAGAGTTTCTAGCAGGGCAGGAGCATGGTGCAGAAACTAAGACCAGATTAGAATATTTTAATGACTATCTGTTTAGTGGTTTTCCGTATTTGCTTCAGACGCAATCTTATCAAGAACGAATTGAGTATTTGCAAGGGATCTATCACTCAATTGTCCTCAATGATGTGGTAGCCAGAGTCGGTGTCGCTAATCCAGATATGCTGGAGCGTATTATTCGTACACTCTTAAGCAGCATTGGCAGTCAAGTATCGACAAATAAGCTACGCAATACACTAGTCAGTCAACATGTTGCGATTTCCCATCATTCTTTGGAAAGCTACCTCAATACACTGATAGACAGTTTGTTATTTTATGCGGTCCCTCGATTTGATGTAAAAGGAAGAAAACTCTTGCAACGACTAGAAAAGTACTATACGGTTGATTTAGGGTTCCGTCAGCTCCTTTTACCAGATCATCCGCAAGATCTAGGGCACATGATTGAAAATCTAGTTTACCTAGAATTGCGTCGTCGCTACTCCAAAGTTTACGTCGGCAATATCGGAAAGTACGAGGTGGACTTTGTGGTTGTCACAGACCAAGGTGCCTATGAGTACTACCAGGTCAGTCAAACCACCCTTGATCCTAAAACCTTAGACAGAGAACTCCGTCCTCTGAAAGCAATCAAGGATCAATTTCCAAAATACCTTTTAACGCTAGACAGCATCCAACCAACTGCCAATTACGAAGGCATCATTAAGCAAAATTTGGTGGACTGGTTGTTGGAGTAATAAGAGAATAAAATGCGAGTGAGTGGGACAACGATGATAAAAAGCTTATCTTGTACCTCAGTAAGTGACAAATCACTTTCTAGCAGCCAGTATTTGACAAAGGCGACAATAGCACCTGAGAAGATGTGAATGAGAAAGGTGGTTGGGGTAGAAAATTGATGTTTCTAGGGAAATAATCGCCTAATCATTCCATGCAATATACGACTCATGGTCGCACTATCAGGATGACAGCCTTTTTCAAGCCAATCTTTTGCCATAGAAAAGTAGATCATGGTCCCTGTTCGGTAATAGTAATAGTCTTCGATAGAGACAGTCTCATCATTTTCATTAAAGAAGGAAAATGGGATTTTATCAATGTGAGATAAGTAAATCCTCAGCTTTGTTTGATGCGTTTTAATGATATCGAAAAATTGTAAATAGTGTTTAGGATTGTGATGGCAATTAGGCACTTGGAAAAGCGCAACAATTTCTTCTAAAATGGGGATAGCGATATGTTGCAAAATAGCTTCTTTAGAGTCATAATTTCGATAGAAAGCAGGTCTTGAAACGCCTGCTTTTTGTGTTAATTCCGTAATGCTAATAGATTCAAATGATTTATGTTCAAGAAGCAATAGCAGAGCTGTCTCGATACACTCACGAGTGAGTTGATTGGCTTCTTTGTTAGATAAATTGGTATGGTTCATCGTGCCTCCTGTTACAGATGATATCAAAATGTTACAGCTAAGAGGTTATTATTAACAGTTGAGAAAATGATTTGTTAAAATAGAATGTGCTGTTACAACTGTAACACGGTTAATGTTTTTAATCAAGAAAGATGAGAGGAAATAAGTTATGAAAAAACGGTGGTTCACATGGATTTGGAAAGGGATTGTGAGTATTCTTCTCCTTATCAGTCTATCAGTCATGGTGATTTGGTTTACACCTACTTTAAAATTACAGGCTTTTAAATGGGTTTTTGAAAGTAGTGAACGACAAACTTTGGTAGAATTGGAACAAAATAAGATTGATTTTTCTCATGTCAATGTAGAAAGGGATATTCCTTATCGTCAAACAGGAAATCAAGGGCATTTGCTAGATATTTATCGTCCTAAAAAAGAGGTTACGACGAAACCTCTTATTATCAATATTCATGGAGGAGGACTATTTGCTTCCTATAAAGAAACGAATCTTAAGTTCAATTTGGAATTTGTCAAAAGAGGCCATACAGTAGTGAATATCAGCTATCGCTTGATTCCTGAATCGACGTTTTGGCATCAGATTGATGACATTATGACAGCTTATCGTTATCTGGTGACACATCAAGATAGCTTGAATCTTAACTTAGATCAGGTTTATGTTGTGGGGGATTCAGCTGGTGCTTTGCTGAGCCTGATGTCAACAGCTATTAATAGTAGTCCTGAATTGCAAGAAACCTTTAATATGCCACAGACTAGATTGACAATCAAGGGGCTTGGATTGATATCCATCATGTTAGATAATCAGCGACAAGATATCATGTCGCTTATCAATGACTACATTGTGACTGACGAAGATAAAAAACGTCCATCACTTGCCTATCTTCTCAATCCTTCGAGTATTATTGAAAAAGCAGAGCTACCACCCGTTTATCTCATTACAAGTGAAGAGGATTTAATCCAATTAGATACCTTAAAATTAGAAAAACGGTTAAAGGAAAATCATGTTCCTTATCAATTGAAAAATTATGAAAAGGACCAGCATAACAAACTGGTGCATGTTTTTGCAACGCTACATCCAGAGTGGTCGGAGAGTCAAGAAGTGATTGACCATTTATCAGTATTTACCAATCAATAGGCACTTTAGAAATAAAATTAACCAAATGAATTAGTCACCACCCTCATCTGTCCAACGATGGAAAAAAGCTTATCTTGAGCCTCTTCCAGGGTTAACTTAGTCTCTAACAGCCAGTATTTGACAAAGGCGACAATCCCACCGGAAAAAATGTGGATATAAGCAATATTAGGTGTGGTGCCAATAGAATGACTAGATTGGATATTTGCTGAAACTAGCATATCATGAAAAGCAGCAGTGAACACAGCTGGTTGACTAGTCAATAATTGATTGATGACAAAGCGGTTTTGGTCAACAGCTAAAAGGATTTTATCTAAAAAGAGCCGACCTTCTACTTCAGTAATAGTTGCCACATCCTTAACCAAGGGACGGCAAGCATCTTCTATAGAAAGGAGAAGCTCATTGAGAATATTGTCGTAAAGGTGTTCCTTGGTCTCGTAGTGTTGGTAAAAGGCATTACGAGATACCTGAGCCAGTTCGCAGAGCTCTTTGACCGATATTTTGGACAGTTCCTTGGTTTGTAGTAAATTGAGAAAAGCCTCTTGGAGGGCTTTTTCGGTTTTTTCAAAACGTAAATCCTGTTTCAATATGACATTCCTTCCTGATGTGTCACATAAGTGACAAAGGTTTGCTAAGTGTCAATTGACGATTTTATGTGACACTTGTAATATAAATACTATAACATAGTGAAACAAAGAAAGCGAGAAAAAGATGGCAAATCGTGTAACAGAAATCTTAGGTATCGAGAAACCAATTATCCAAGGACCTATGGCGTGGTTAACAGATGGGCATTTTGCAGGTGCTGTTAGCGCTGCTGGTGGTTTGGGTGTATTGGGGATTAGTGCCGGGCAAAAAGAGGCAGCGACAACCGTGGAAGATACCATTGAAAATATGCGTCGTGAAATCCGCATTGCCCGTGAGATTACGGATAAACCTCTGGGGATCAACGTAGCACCTGGTCATCCTCAAACAGACCGTTTTACGCAACCAATGTTGGATTTAATGGTTGAAGAAGGTGTTCAAGTGGCAATAATGGTAGGGAAATTTTCAGCTGAATGGACTGCGAAATTTCATGCCAAAGGAATAAAGGTTGTCTTTCGAGCAGATACCCCAACTGTTGAAAATACTGAAGAAGCTATCCAAGGTGGTGCAGATGTTATTGTCGCGACTGGATTTGATGAAGGAGGTTCTGTCCCTGAAAAAATCATAGGAACGTTTTCTATTGTCCCTATGATTGTCGATGCAGCTAAGGGACGTGTCCCTGTAATGGCAGCTGGTGGTATCGCAGATGAACGAACTGCCCGTGCAGCTTTCGCCCTCGGTGCAGAAGGTCTTTTTATTGGTACAGCTTTTTTGATGAGTCAAGAGTCAATTTTGGCAGAAAATATCAAGCAAGAGGCTACTAAAGCAAATGCTTCAGACCTTTTATTTTACAGGGCAGTACCTGTTTATTACCGCTCTTTGCCCGGCGAGTTGCCAAATAAATTATTGCAACTTAGTAATGAAGGCGCGAGTCTTGAGGAAATTCATAAGGCTCAATCTGGATTTAATGGTATGAGAAACGGCATGCTTTTTGGAGACCTCAGCAAGGGCTTTGCCTCATTTGGTCTTGGCATTTCAATGATTGACAAGATTGAGCCTGTCTCAGTAATCATGGACAAACTCATGTCAGGTATTGAAGATTTAATCTAAACTCTTTAATATAGATGAAAATGAGGAAACTATCATGACAGAAAAGAAACAAATGAAACTCGGTCTTGCCATGTTTGGAGCCGCTGGTTTAAATTTTAAATCTTGGTTGGCTCCAGAAGTTAGGCTTTCTGAGTATCCAGATATTTCAGTGGATGTCAAAGCGGCACAACTAGCTGAAAAAGGAAAATTCCAATTCATGTTCTTTGGTGATTTTCCAGGAACAAAAGCAGTAGCAGATGCTGATATGCAGACCATGGGCTTGGATCCTTTATTGATTGCGACAGTCATTGCTAGCCAGACAAAGCATATTGGTTTAGGGATTACTAGAGCGACGTCTTGGAACAATCCCTACGAAGTTGCTCGCCAATTCAAGACGCTAGATGCGATTAGTAAAGGCCGTGTGGCTTGGAATGCCGTAACTGGTGCTAATGGAGTCAGTGCTAATGCTTACGGCGTGCACCTCCCATCTAGTTTTGACCGTTATGGCAAGGCGGCAGAATTTACGCAAGCAGTCCAAGCCTTATGGGCAACTTGGGAAGAAGAGGCGCTTAAACTTGATCATGACAACCAGATTTTTGCGGATTATGAGAAAGTCAAGTCTGTTACTGTAAAAGGTCAGTATGTTGAAACGTCAGGAACTCTGCCAATTCCACCATCAAAACAAGGTCAGCCGCCAATTTTCCACTCAGGAGGTTCAAGTAATAGCGTTGCCTTTGCTGGTCAGCATGCAGATGTCTATGTCGGTGAAGTCTGGACCATTGAGCAGGGACAAGACATGCGCCAAGCACTTAGTCAAGCAGCTGTTAAAAATGGTCGTCAGCCAGGGTCTGTTGCCTTTATCGCTGGTGTCATGCCTCTCATTGGAGATAGTAAAAAGGATGCCCTAGAGCGCCATGCAAGGTTTATTGATGAAGATACTTTTTATCAACGGGTAGCTCATATCGGTTATGCTTTGGGTGTTCAATTTACCATGGCGGATATTGAAAAAACTATTGCTGCTGAAATTCTTGACAGCGTAACGATTACTCCATATAGTGACCCACGGACAGAAAACATCATTCGAGTAGCGCGTGAAGGTTGGACCTTACGAGAAGTGGTCTATCATTCAGTCATTGACTATCACCCAGCCGCAGTCGGTACACCAGAGGACATTGCAGATCACTTGACAGAATGGTTTGAAAGCGGCGCAGCTGATGGTTTCTGGGTCATGCCAGACGTTTATGAATCAGATTTAAAACGTTTTGTTGAGGAAGTTGTTCCGATCCTTCAAGAGCGTGGTATTTTTCATACAGATTATGAAGGGGAGACCCTCCGTGAAAACCTTGGAATTCCTTATCAGTATGGGGTGAGGGAAGAAGTATAATGATATGCACAGAGATGCCTTAAGAGGTGTCTCTGTTTTTTGGAAAAAGTATTTTCTAAGAACAAATTAATACCAGAGTCATTTAAGGAAATTTCATTGCTCTAAAAACAAGATAGGGCAGAAAGCGAAAAGGTTGGTTAGTTTGAATTCATCGTTTTTTTTGATGAGGAGAAAAAATAGATAAAAAATAGATATAGATGGCTTGGGACTTACTAAAAAGAGGTATAATAATTAAGGAATTTTGATTCTCAAAGATATAGAAAGTAGATTAGGAGTATTCAATGAATTTTTATCAAAAAGCTGACCCTCAGAGACGCTATGCCATTAGAAAAACGAGTGCCTGTGTTGGATCAGTTTTGATTGGTTTTTTCTTTTTAGCTGGAAATATGCAGACTGTTCAGGCGGCAGAAAACGCTCCTGAAACAGTCGCTCTTATCTCACATTCAAATGCGACAGTAGATCAAGATGGCCTTGGCCAAACAGTGGCTAGTGAAGAGATTGATCAGCTTATTGAAACACCCCAAACGAACCCAGTGGTAGTAGACGAAAAAGTTTCTAATGAGCCTCTTGTAGCTGATAGTGTGATGACAGCTGAAGAAACTCCTAAAGTAACTGGCACATCTCCTGAAGAAGTTAAAAAAGCTATTTTAGAAACTCCTGCTCCGAACTATTACGAAGATGAAAGATATCAGTTGTCTCAGGCTGAAGTACTAGTCAAAAAAGACGAGAAAGTACAGTTGAAATTGACAAATATTACAACTAACGAAGAAGTTAAGGAAATCAATTGGTATGTTCGAACTGATTATCCACAAACAGAGGTCTACAATTCTGAGGAGACTATTATAGGGGAGGATAAAAAGGAGCTTCTTCGTCTTGATAAGGATGGGACAGTCACTTCACTTAATACACATGAAAAGTCACAGGCAGTAGAACTTTGGGCTGAACACAATAAACATCTGTATCGTGCCTTAGTCAAATTGCCAGGAACTATGGAGATGGAAGCTATTCGCCAAGATGAGGAGGCTAATAAAAAAGCAGACGAAATCGTCAAAGCATTCGAAAATTTATCAGATGTTGAAAAGGCCAAAGCCGCTCATGATTGGCTAGTTGATAACGTCCAATATGTTGACCGACCAGGCAAAGATCAAAGTGCTTATTCTGCCTTGGTTGAAAACAAAACCGTTTGTGCTGGTTACGCAAAAGCCTTCAAACTACTCATGGATAAAATGGGAATCCCATGTCACACCAAGCAAGGTGGAATCGTTGGTAGTCAGAATCATTTGTGGAATATGATTGAACTTGATGGTAAATGGTATCATGTGGACGCTACTTGGGATGATTTGGGGCATACGCACCTAAACTACCATCGCTACGAGTATTTTCTTATCAGTGATAAAGACTTTAATCCCACAACAGTTGTAAAACGCAAATATCACAAAGCACACGAAGACAATATGGGGGAAAACTATCGATTTTATGGTTTTGAACACGAAGGGGTACTCAAGGACAAAGATGGCAAGGTTGTTAAACAAGGGGTTTTAGCCAAAAATATTGAAGAAGTATCCGAAGTTTTAGAGCGGCAATATCATAAAATTGCATTCAAGGAAACATCTGCTGTTTTAGAACTGTTGGTCCCATCTAGTGAACCAGAGGCTAATATTCATAGTAGGCTGGCAAATATCCTGACTCACTCTCGGTTCGAAACACAAAAGACTTCATATGGCGATTATATATTTTATCGTTTTAATGTAAAGCTATATCCTCGCTGGAATGATAGAAAGAGCGAACCAGAACTCAAAATTGATAGTCTAAAAGCTACGGCCCCTGATAATACAGAAAAGATGTCCAGCGTTTTAGTTACTTTAAATACATCTGTTGAGTTAAGTAAGTCTAACTTTACTGTGACTGGTGCCAGACTCTCTGAGGTTACAAAAGTAGATAATGACGGAAAAGTCTACAGGCTTAAATTAGATACGCCTAGAACTGTAGTCGGAGGAGATGTTGAAATCTCTGTTAATAAACGTGGCTATCACAGAAAACAAGCTCCATCCAAAGTGGCAATTCAAGTAAACAGGGCGTCAATCCCATCTGCATCATTTAAAGCAACGGGTGAGAACGAAGGGATGTTAATACATGTTGACTCTAGCATGGAATATCGCTTGAACTATGGGGCATGGGAAAAAATAGGCAGCAATTCCGTTATATTAAATAACATTGGATTGGCGGATATTGATGTCCGAGTTGCAGAAACTAAAAACACCTACGCCTCTCCTGTACAACGCTTGATTGTTCAAAAAAATAGCAATGTTAAAGCAAGCTCAAAAGATGGTAAAATAATCGGTGTTAACAGATCTATGGAATACCGTCGAAAAAACACGAACCAGTGGTTTGATTGTCAGGGCAACTATATCACTGGCTTAGTCAACGGGGAATATGAGATTCGCACTAAGGCAAATGCCAATTATTTAGCTTCTGAGATCACGATAGTAAACTTAACCAACAGCGTGGCTGAAACAGAAGAAGCACTAGCCAAACAACAAGCCAAAGCTCAGGAAATACAACGCAAAGCGGAAGAACAACAAGCGAAACGTGAACAAAAAAATCTTGCTCAAGAAGATAAATCAAAGCAAACAGAGAGAACACGCAAAAAACGCCACACTGAGTCTGAACAACAGACAGTAGAAGCGCAAAAGCAAAACAATGAGTTAGCTAAAGCAAAAGCTGCCGAAAAAGTGACAGAAACAAAATGGGTACAGGGTGTCAATGTTGAAGACCACGAGTTTGTTAAGATCACAGAAACGGACAAGGACGTAGAATACTTTGTCACTAAGCAGTCCGCTGGACAAGGATGGTATGACATCAATAAGAACGGTCATGATGATGGCGACCTTTGTGCCGGTGCCGTTGCAACGAATATGTTACACTGGTGGGTTGACCGAAATAAAGATTACATTGATCGCTATTTGAATGAAAATAAAGACAACGGCACATATACTGTTCAAAATACCAAGTTTGATTTTCGGGAAGCTCGCCAGGTCTACACAGGTGAGAAAGGATATAGTGACCAAAGTCGATTCTTTGACATTGTAAAACAAGCCTTTCCTCACAGTTCTGTATGGACAAATAAAATATTGGACCTATACATAAATGGGTATGGCTATAATCAAAGTTCCTACATGCAGAACCCCCCTGTAGAGAAGGAGAAATTAACAAGTCAAATCAATTTCTTCAGAAAGGTTTTTGGAGGAAAACCGCTGACACATTACGAAAGCATCCATAGTCATAGTCAATTTAGCGAGAGCATCAAAACAGCTTTAGAGCAAGGAAAAGCCATAGGTGTTGCTTATTATCATAACCCTGACGCTACCGGCCATATCGTAACCGCATGGGGAGCAGATTTCGATGAATCTGGAAAAGTTATAGCTATCTATGTTTCAGACTCGGATGATGGTGGCGAGCCTGTGCCAGGAGACCAAAAGAGCCAGGTAGGACTCCGGCGCTATCGAGTTGAGGAACATGGAGGTAAGCTCAGATTAACTAGCCATAAGCAAGAAGGTTTCGGTTCTTATATTGGATTCATCAACACCTTATCTCAAGGTACGGAAGACTGGAAAAAGTACTTCAAAAATGAAGAGATTAAAACAGGAAAATTAGTAGCGCCAGAAGAAGCACCAGCTAAACCGGAATTTTCAGAAATGGATATCCTTCGTGCCGAAGCAGAACGCAAAGCTGAAGCTGAGCGTAAAGCCCAAGAGGAACAAGCCAAACGCGAGGCTGAACGTAAAGCTCAGGAAGAGCAAGCTAAACGCGAAGCTGAACGTAAAGCTCAGGAAGAACAAGCTAAACGCGAAGCTGAACGTAAAGCTCAGGAAGAACAAGCTAGACGCGACCGTGTACTTGCTGAAGAACAAGCGAAGCGTGAGCAAGAAGAAAAGGCGAAACAAGTGGAAGCCCAACGCCAAGCTGAAGCAGAACGCAAAGCAGAAGCTGAACGCAAAGCCGAGGCTGAGCGCCAAGCTGAAGCTCAACGTCAGGCTGAAGTTGACCGCAAAGCGCAAGAAGAACAAGCAAAACGTGAGCGTGCACTTGCTGAAGAACAAGCGAAGCGTGAGCAAGAAGAAAAGGCTCAACAAACCGAAGCTGAGCGCCAAGCGCAAGAAGAGCAAGTCCAACGCGATCGTGCACTTGCTGAAGAAAAAGCGCGTCAAGAACAAGTGAAGCGTGAGCAAGAAGAAAAGGCGAAACAAGTGGAAGCCCAACGTCAAGCCGAAGCTAAGCGCAAAGCCCAGGAAGATCAAGCCCAACGCGACCGTGCACTTGCTGAAGAAAAAACTCGTCAAGAAGAAGCCAAACGCAAGCAAGAAGAAATTGCGAAGCAGGCTGAAGCTGACCGCAAAGCCAAAGAGGAGAAAGCACAGAGAAACCAAACTGTAGCCTCCAAAGTGAAGGTCAATCGTAAGCATACTCCCATGAAACTAGCTGAAATAGATAATGGATTGCAAGAAGTTCAAAATGAGAATCTTACTCGCCAGGGCGATAGAGTAATAGATCGCTTAGAAAGCTCAATTAACGCGAAGAGTCTGTCTAATGTTGAAAGTCGACTGACAGCAGAAAGTGAGCAAAAAGAGCCTCAAGTTTTATTGGTGGCGCCAGTAATAACAAGCCAGCAATCGGCTGTTCCCCAAGCTTTGGCCGAGGATAAGCCAAAAGAGGTGACACTCAAGACAAGTGATAAAAATCTGGAAGGGACAGATAAGAAGACCGAGCAGATAGAAAAATTACCTGAGAAAACACCCAAATCTACCCAAGGAGTTTCTCAGAGAGTCGAAAAACTTTCCCAAAAGAAAACTAGAAATGGGCAAGGGTCAACGGCTGGGTTTATTATACCAACTATCTTGGTAGGTATTTTACTCTTTACCATGGTTTATCTGAGAAGAGGCAATAAAAGGAATAGATAGACATCACTGATGAAATGTATTCTAGAAATTCAGTTTCATAAAATGCACCAACTATATGGTAAAAAGAACAGTGGGAGCAGGGCTACCTAGATTCGTTGATAGAGCTAAGTCAATTGTTGGTGTAGGTTTGGGAAGTGACAGAAAGAACGTAGTTAGGGAAAATGAAAATAATAGTATTGATGAAGGTCTCTCTATATTCATCACGTGACTACCCTGAGGACAGAAATTATCCTATAAGACAAGACGTAAAGATACAGGAGAAGTTTACACTAGACGTGGTGGAACATAAGGAGACAGAAATAATCTGAAAGAGAAATATGGCTTATCTTAATGTTGTTTTTTCATTGTGGTATAATGTAACGAACAGAACCGCTAAATGATTCATCACCTAGAAAGGAAAATTCTTAAATTGTATTATAAATTTCTACTATTCGAAGTTTTTATAAATTTCTGTACTTTTTTGTTATAATAATTTTTGCATTATTGAATATTTGCAATATGGAGGAGTAGAGCATGCATATTGGAGAACTTTTTTCCATGTTTCGAAAGGAACGAGGAATTACGTTGAAAGAAGCGACGGGTAATCAATTTTCAACTTCGATGTTATCACGTTTTGAAAATGGGCAGACGGATATTTCAGCTGAAAAACTCTTTCAAGCCTTGGACAATATTTATCTGGATCCCGAGGAATTTTTGCACCTGTTGCGAGGATTTCATATGTCTGATTTTCAACGTTTTCAAATGCAAGTTAACAGATACAGAGATAATAAGGACATGGATGCTCTTCTCCGACTTCAGGAGGAAGAAGCGCAGGCTATCACTAAAGATGGCAAAAAGCAATACCATCGCTTGAATCAGTTGGTAATTTCAACGATTTTGGATGAAGATTTTGGAAAGAAAATGCCGAGGGCAGAGTTAAAAGAGGTGGAAGATTATCTGTTCAAAAACGGTATCTGGGGACAGTACGAGCTTTACATTTTTGTCAGAAGTATCAACCTTTTCCCATCTGATTTAATGGTAACCTACTGCCGTGAACTCTTGCACCGCATGGATTTTTTAGATAAGCATTACAATAATCGTTTACTCATGCATTCTATTTTTTTGACTGCCCTATTTATTAGCATTGAAAGAAGACGATTTTCAGATGCTCAATATTTTGAAAAGCAGATTAACCAGTATTTTGACGATGATAGAGAATTGTATCTGCGTATTGTCCTTAAATTAGCACAAGCCACTTTGGAATATTGTCAAGGTGGCACAGAAGCTAAGCAGGAGATTGATGACTTGATTGAGACACTCATTAAGCTTGACGCTAGCGATTTTGCTCAATATTATCGCAGGGAGATTGACAAGATTCTTCAAAATTGCAAATAGTCAAAAAAAGTTCTGAAAAGGACTTTTTTGTTATCATTAAACTATCAAAATAAGGAGGAAAGACTCATGACTGATTTTATCGAAGAACTCAACAAGAAATCTGTTGATACAACTTCTAGTATTGAAACAAGAAAATGTGTGAAACAAGAAAATGTGATGTTGTTACAATTTCTTGTTAATTAGCTGACTGTTAGAATAGTTTTCTAGCAGTAATTATTTATGAGAGTGGGACGGATAGCATAATATCTGTCCCATATCTTTTAGGACATTGGAGGGTTAAGTAAGATGCAAACTAAATCGTGTGTGATTAACGGTAAAACTGTTGAAAATTTTGATTCCAGTAGAGATGATTTGGAATTATTTGAAGTGATTGATGAAGAAAAACTCCAAGAAATGGAAGCGAAATTCAAAAAATTAAGAGAAAAAATGTCTCACTTAAAGGAAAAATGGCATGGATAAGACATTTTTTACTCATGTCAGATCGACTGATAAACTGCCAATTTTTGGTTTTAAAATTCACATCTCCGCAACATGGGGTAATTATCAAAACATAACTGCTTTAATGCTAGAATTTTTGTCCACTAGGAACATTACTTACAAATACATAAAAGAGGCAAAAAATGTTTTAACTAATTTTTCTACAGAAGAAACCACAGCAGAATCAGGAAAACTCTTTACCTTGTACCCAAAAACTAGAGTAGAGTGCATAGCCTTGTTAGAAGAACTCTATGACTATCTTCCAAGAGATGAGGATGGGATTTACATTTTAAGTGATCGCCCTTATAAAGACTCAAAACTGATTTTTTACCGATATGGAACTTTTAAAGAATCCTTAGATTATCCTGAAGAGGGATTAATGACCATCAAAGGGGGTGACGGAAGTATTTGGCAAGATTACCAAAAATCTTATTTTGATTTGCCTATTGACGTAGAAGATATACAAGAACCACTTATAAAAACATCCAGTCATCTCGCCAAGCGCTTGAAAGTCACAGAAGTTTTGAAAAAAACAGAACGGTGGCAATGTCTATCAAGGAGAGCTTCTATCAGACTCGCAAAAAATTATCGTCAAAGAAGCTGTACCTCATATTATGTTTAATAAAGAAATCACCAAAGCGGAACTAAGAAATAGGGAATTTCAACGATCACATCACTTCGAGCGTTTTATTCCGCAACCGATAGAAAAGATGTCTGAGTGGATAAATGATTATTATATTTACCACTATATTGGTGGCGATAAATTATATGAGCATTCTACTCGATATTCCCTATTTGGTATGGAAGCAAGTGATAGGAGTGATAACGTCCTAAAATTTAAAATCTTTTTAAACATCATTGAAAAAATCTTTGACTTGGTGTCTTATTTTCATGATAAAAATGATGTGATTCATGATATCCATCCAGATAATTTTCGGTTTGACGAAAAAGGGGAACCCTTCTTAATTGATTTAGAAATGATTTATCCCTATGGGGAATCTTATATTCCTATTCAATCAGAAATTGCTTTACCGTCTTGGAATAAATTAGATGGAAAAGTTGCCGATTGCCATAAAGTTGCTAATATGATTTTATATCTTGCTGGTAAATTACATACTTCCAAAGATTGGGAAAGTAATATTTCTATCTTGGAAGAGGTTGCCTATTATTTTGGAATAGAATCAACTATTGGAGATGTTATTTTATATCTTCTAAGGCCAGATGCAGATATTAAAGTTGCTCAAAAATTATTGAGACAAGTCCAAGTAAAAAGCCATGATAACTCAATAACTCTGGAGGATATCCAAGAAGAAAACATTGTTCATTTCAAAGGTTTATCTGATTTGATTGAGCACTTGTGTCCACAATTCAGTTTATATCAAGCCAATGCTCAGAATAAGCAAATGCTTTATTGTTTGTTGGATAAAGAAAAACATATTGGATTAGACGGCATTGCAGGTTTATTATTTCAATTAAAAAAACACTATTTTAGTGAAGAGATCTGCGAGTATGCTATTTCAAAATTGCTAGCTGCTCTCAGAGAAGTAGATAGAGGAAAATCTTTACAATTTAAGCCAGGTTACTGCTCACCCTATCTGATAAATGGCAGTGCTGGCGCCATAAAAGTTTTGATGACTATTGACTGTGAGAGATTTGATAAAGAAATCTTGGCGATGGCTGATGCACTTTGCTTTGACTTTGCCCAAGGACCAAGATTTTTAGATGGTATGCTTGGCTGTATAGATGCACTACTAGATGTTTATGAATGGTCTGCTAATCCTAAGTATCTGGAATTTGCCAAGAAGCAACTGACGATTTGCTCCATCTATTTAACTCATGATCAATTGGAAGTCGCTGACTTTATCTATCAGTATCAAAGACTTAGAAAGAAAACTAGCGTATGAAACTTGTCTTAAAAAATCATTTCTTCCGAAGAATGGTTATGTCTAACTTTTTAAACAATCTTGGTAGTGCCATTTATAATCTGGTTTTTGTCATCTATGTGGCGGAGGTCTACCATTCCAAAACCATGCTTTTCATCGCTAACAACATCATGATGTTGCCTATTTATTTCCAGATTTTTGTAGGGTTTCAATCGGACAAGACTAAAAACAAGTCAAGAGCTCTTTTGATTTCAGGTTATGTCCAAGCTCTGCTTTTTATCGGAGTGGCATGGTTGACACAAAACGCTACCTTTGTCACCTTTTCTCTTATCTGTCTTATTAATGTTATCAGCGATATGCTTGCCCTCTACAGCAGTAATTTACGTCTGCCACTTTTTAAGCGATTTCTAGGAGAAGAGGAATTACGCGAAGCCTTTTCTTTCAATCATTTTGTTAGAATCCTTTCAAATATCGGAGGGCAATTCCTAGGAGTTTGGCTACTGACGATTAGTCATAACAACTATGGCTTGGTTGCTTTTCTTAATGCTCTGACCTTTTTCTTATCAACAGTGTTACTCATCGGTATCTTCAAAGACTACGATAGCTTAGTTGAAAAAGAAGCACAGAACAGTCAAGAGGAGCCAGAAAAGTCTAAGAAACAGTCTCTAAAAGGGGCTTGGAAAGTTTTGCAAGGCGCTTTTGAAACTGTAGGCAGTGGTATTTCAGTTAAGCGGCTTCTTTTAGCTTTGACCTTACAATTTACCCTTGCTGGAGCTGAAAATGTCATGTTTAACATGTACTTTCTCTCTCATCCCATAGGGATTTTAAGCTATGAGCAGATTTTGATAGCCCTCAACCTCGTCTCAACAGCAGGTCTCGTTGCTGGTGATTTGACGCCAAATGACTGGTTTAGCCGGCAAACCCATCCTTTCTTGCTCATCTGCAATGGTCTTTTGGTAGCTCTCTTTGGTTTTCTCTGTCTCTTGAATTACCAAGGCTATTTTTTGCTGGTTCTCTTGTTTATGACCGGCTATATTTTTGCCAAATCAAGTCCTAAACTAACCAGTGAATTGCTAATCGCGATACCCGAAGATTACTTTGGTCAGGTTATGGGGCTTATATCCACCATTACTCAATTAGCCATTCCTGTTGGAGGCTTCCTCCTATCAGGGCTACTGGTCTGGAATGAAACAGCTACGTGGATTCTTTACACGTTAATAGCTGCAGTGAGTGTATTATTACTTTCTGTGAAGAAAAAGCTAGCGCAGGACTGAGAGTACAGAAATTTTTAGAAATTTCGGCTCATTGTCAACTGTAGTGGGTAGATGTCAGCTAACATCTCGAGAGGACCAAATTGGTCTTCTCTTTTTTGAAATCAGTTGAAGTAAGCGATGCATCCAAGCAGTTAAAACTCTTGAAAGTGCTTGGTTTCAAGGGCTTTTCGTATATGGTTGAAAGATAAATATCTAGAGGAAGTAGTTCTTAGCATAATGACAGATTAGCAATTTTGATTGAAATAGGTAATCGTTTGGATTGTTTCAAATCGTTTGATGTTTTAGTAATGTGATGAACTTTAGTACTATAGCATAGTCAGTTTTGATTGTTTTGTAGCACAGTGTGTGTTAAAATGTATTTACGAAATATCTTTACAAAGAGGTGATGATTATTATGGCAAGCACTCAACCAGTAAATTTCAGAGCAGATTCTGCTTTTTACCAACAAACAAAACAAATATTGGCGGATGAGAACGTGACCATGTCTGATGTGCTCAATGCAGCCCTTCGTAAAATTGCGACTGGAGCAGTTGATCCAAAAGAGTTCGTCACCAGCGATTCTCAGGAGACGCAGTATCAAGTTGCTTTTGAGGATTTGAAAAAGGAGATTCTGATTGGTCATCAAGAAATCGAGCAAGGTAAGCTGACTGCTTTAGCGGATGTGAGAAAGGAATTTGGTCTTGACTAATCATAAACGTTATCATGTTTCTCTTACAGATCAAGCAAAGAAAGATTTACGAGAAGTTCACGACTATATTCTACTCAATTTTTATAGTCAACAATCGGCTGATGGGAAACTTGACCTTGTTCTAACAGCTCTTGAAACCTTGGAATCTTTTCCAGAAGCCTGTCCGTTGGTTTCTAGACGAGGCTATGGTGAACTGACAAATGATGGTAAACGCTATCGTTACATGCCAATTGAGCATTACTTGGCCTTTTACTATATTGAGAACTATAATGTCTACGTTGCTAGAATTCTAAGTTCTAAGCAAAATTGGGCTAAGTTATTTAATAAGTGACTGTCGTATTACCCTAGAAAGGAAACTCCCTAAATTGTATTACAAATTTCTACTATTCGACCTTGATCACACGCTTCTTGATTTTGATGCGGCTGAGGATGTGGCTTTAGAAGCATTATTAGTCGCAGCTGGAGTGACTGACATTCAAGCTTATAAAGATTACTATGTGCCTATGAATAAGGCCATGTGGGAGGATTTGGCTGCTGGGGAAATCAGTAAGCCCGAACTCATCCGCACGCGCTTTGCTAAGTTATTTGCCCACTTCGATCAAGAGGTGGACGGTGCTTACATGGCAGAACGTTACCAGCACCACCTCAGTCAGCAGGGACAGGTGTTTGATGGGGTTCCAGAGTTTTTGGAGATCTTATGTCAGCAGGGCTACCGCCTTTTTGGAGCAACCAATGGGGTGACCTTTATCCAAAAAGGTCGCTTAGCACACTCAGGACTTGCCACGTACTTTGAGAAGATTTTCATTTCTGATGAAGTTGGCCATCATAAACCTGACAAAGCGTTTTTTGAAACCATAGCAGAGCAGGTGGACGGGTTTGAAGTATCAAAAGCCGTCATGATTGGAGATAGTCTTTCAGCAGATATTCAAGGCGGTAGCAATGCTGGGATTGATACGATTTGGTTTAATCCACTTCGGTTAGTCAACGATAGTACAGTCATTCCAACCTATATTGTTGAGACTTATGACCAAATCGTGGACATTTTACAAGCTGCTGAAGCGAAAACACACTAGTCACCAATGGCACATCAATCAAAAAGAGTGGATTAGTTCCATTCTTTTGTCGTTTTACAACGCCTTTAAAAAAGTCTATAATGGTCACAAGATAAGGAGAATATATGTTTGGACTACAGAAAAAATTACCTGGCTTGTTACTTTGTATCGGACTTGCTATAACAGCTTGGTTGCTTGGGAAGTGGCTTCCTTTAGTTGGGGCACCTGTTTTTGCGATTTTTCTTGGTATGTTAGCAGGACGTTTCCATCAAAATCGTGAAAAAACCCGTTTAGGAATCACTTTCACATCAAAATACCTGTTACAGACAGCGGTGGTACTCTTAGGCTTTGGTTTGAACCTTTCCCAAGTCTGGGCTGTTGGATTAACGTCGTTACCGATTATCATCAGCACTATTGTAACTGCACTACTGACTGCCTATATCTTGCAGAAGTGGCTCAAACTGGATGTGAATACCACAACTCTAGTCGGTGTGGGGTCTTCTATCTGCGGAGGCTCTGCTATTGCCGCGACAGCGCCAGTTATTGAAGCCAAAGATGAAGAAGTTGCTAAGGCAATCTCCGTCATCTTCCTGTTCAATATCTTAGCTGCGCTTACTTTTCCAACGTTGGGAGAGGTGTTTGGCCTCTCTAATGAAGGTTTTGCCCTATTTGCGGGAACGGCAGTCAATGATACCTCTTCTGTAACAGCGACAGCGACAGCTTGGGACGCCATTCACGGTAGCAACGCCCTAGATGGCGCAACCATTGTCAAATTAACCCGTACCTTAGCCATTATTCCGATTACACTAGGCTTGTCCTTTTATCGGAGTTATCAGTTTTTGAAAAATGGCGGAGCTGCTCAGTCAACTTTTAGCTTTAAGCGAGCTTTTCCGATGTTTCTCCTTTATTTCCTATTTGCTTCGCTGTTAACAACCCTAGTTAGTAGTCTGGGAATGACAGTAGAATTCTTTGACCAATTTAAAATCTTATCAAAATTCTTTATCGTCATGGCCATGGGAGCTATTGGCTTAAATACAGGCATCGTCACATTAGTCAAAACAGGTGGTCAAGCTATCGGTGTTGGTGCCACTTGCTGGACTATCATAACCTTTACCAGTTTGTACATGCAAGCCTTATTAGGAATTTGGTGAATAAAGAATACATAAAAAGAATGACGTTAATTTCGGAGGAAATACATGACCCCTATTTATTTTTTAGACGGATTAGGTAGTAACCGTCATTATGTTACCCGTTTGGAGGAGGCTTTGATTGAACAAGGTTTTGAGTTGATCTATTTAGCCTTGCCTGGACATCCTAATAATTTTAATTGCCCTACAGAAACCTTAGAAGATTTGACTGCGTGGTTTGACAAGCAGACTCCAAAGACTCCTTTTATTTTGATGGGATTTTCTCTAGGAGCGGATTTTGCAGCTTATTTAGCGAAACAGTCTTCTCATGTCTCGCATCTCATTTTACTTGATGGTGGCTTTATGGATTTTGACGTTTTTGGGTATTCCTTAGAGCAAGAGTTGGCGGACACTAAGATTTATTTTGCTTCTGAGACCTTTGCGGATTTGGGAGAAAAACTGCGCGAAGAAGAGAAAAGTGCTGACTATTGGGGTGAGGACTTGGAAAAAGCAGTACGCTATGCCTATGTCAAAAAAGAAAATCAGTACCAGTTAAATCTTAATTCAGAAATTATTCTTAATCTCCTAAAAATCAGACGTGACTGCCAGTTTGTGATTTCAAAACCATATTTTTCAGTCCCAACACTGATGATACTCTCAGACAGCCCCGCTGAATTCTTAGACTTCAAGCAAACACAATTAAGTAAAATTGCAAATAACCATGTCACTAGTAAAATTCTTTCAAACACCACCCATCAACTCTATCTTGAAAAACCTAATCAAATAGCAGTAACGATTAAAGATGTCGTGTCAAACAACTTTTCCAAAACTCTTTAAACCCTTATTCTTTTGTGATACAATGAAACAAAACCCCATAAAAAGGAGAAAATAAATGGTTGAAAAGCGTTTTAAAGGGATAATGAGATCTATTGTTCCAGGGATTTTGTTTCTTGGGATTGCAATCCTTTCAACAGTTGCTTTTATGGCAACGACAGGTGTCGATAATCTTTATCGAAAAGGGGAGATAGTCCAAAGTAGTAACTTATCAAATGGTAATAAGGCGCTAGTAGTGACAGCGATTATACCAGAACCTCTAACGACAATTGAAGGCTATAATAGCAACCTCTACTTGGTAGAATATGACAATACGGATGGGACATTTGGTTATATCGGACTTGAATCAGATGCGAAAGACCCAGTTCTAGAGAAGCTGATTGCTAAAGGTGATGAGCTGGTTGAAAAACCAGAACGCATTGAAGTAGAACTCGTGACAAGCTCTAGTCAAGAAAATGGTATTGAAGGCTACGAAAGTTTTATTCAGGAGACATTTGCTGGAACAGATTTAGAAGGACGTGTTAGCCGAACTTATTACGCTTCCTTACGTGAAGTAAGTAGTACACGCTGGATGTCTTATGCCCTCATTGCTGTAACTGGACTTATTGGTATTGCCTGCTTAGTAGGTGGTGTATTGACCGTGCGCCAAAACAAACGCAACTATGAGGCGCTTTATCTTGCTTATCCAGACTTGCATGGCAACTTGGACAATATCATTAGGGAAGCTACTTACCATGATGAACGTCTAGGGCTCTTGGTTTATAAGACACACTTGATTTCTTATAAAGTGAAATTCTACGCCATTGACCTAACACAGGTGACCTCTCTTTATCATCATATCATTTCAACTAAAGCTTACGGTTTGATTACGACCTCACGCCATTCACAATTGATGGTAACTTTGGTTAATCAGAAGAAAGTGCAAAAGGTTTTCTTTAAAAATATTGGTAAATCAACAGATGATGAACTCCAACCTTTATTTGCTCTGATTGAACAAACATATCCTAATATTTCTTTAGGTTACGACCAAAAGTAACACATTCATTTACTGCTTAAAAACGAGGTTATTCCTCGTTTTTTTGTTATAATATGACTATGAATAATACGATAAAGCATAAATTAGAATTACTTCCTGATAGCCCGGGGTGTTATCTCCACAAGGATAAAAATGGGGTGATTATCTATGTGGGTAAGGCAAAGAATCTGAAAAATCGTGTGCGTAGCTATTTCCGTGGCAGCCACGATACCAAGACAGAGCTTTTGGTATCAGAAATCGAAGATTTTGAATTTATTGTTACCGAGTCTAATATTGAAGCTCTGCTTTTGGAAATTAACCTCATTCAAGAAAATCTTCCTAAGTACAACATCAAACTCAAAGATGATAAATCTTACCCTTTTATTAAAATTACTAAGGAACTTTACCCAAGGTTGCTAATTACCCGTCAGGTCAAGAAAAATGATGGGCTCTATTTTGGTCCATATCCTGATAGTGGCGCAGCCAATGAGATTAAAAAGCTCCTTGACCGAATTTTTCCTTTTAAAAAGTGTAAAAATCCTGCTAATAAAGTCTGCTTTTATTATCATATCGGCCAATGTAATGCTCATACCATCTGCAAAACCGATAAGTCCTACTGGGATGGTCTGGTAGATGATGTTAAAAACTTCTTAAATGGTCATGATGATAAAATTGTCAATGACTTGAAAGCTAAGATGATGGCAATGGCAGAGCAGATGGAATTTGAACGTGCTGCTGAGTACCGTGATTTGATAGAAGCAGTTGGAACCCTGCGTACCAAGCAGCGCGTTATGAATCAAGACATGCAGGATAGGGATATTTTCGGTTACTATGTCGATAAGGGATGGATGTGTGTACAAGTTTTCTTTGTTCGTCAAGGAAAGCTTATTCAGCGAGATGTCAATCTGTTTCCATACTATAACGAACCGGAAGAGGATTTTTTGACCTATCTGGGGCAGTTTTACAGTGACAGTAGTCATTTGATGCCTCGTGAGATTTTTATTCCAGCTAATATTGACCAAGAATCTGTTGAAGCCTTGGTAACGGCTAAAGTCACAAAACCTCAAAAGGGTGAGAAAAAACAACTGGTTAATCTAGCGACAAAAAATGCCCGCGTCAGCCTTGAACAAAAATTTAGTTTACTGGAAAAAGATTTGGTTAAAACACAGGGAGCTATTGAAAATCTTGGAAGTCTGCTTGGCATTGCAACCCCACACCGTATTGAAGCCTTTGATAACTCCAACATTATGGGAACCAGCCCAGTTTCTGCCATGGTTGTTTTTGAAAATGGAAAGCCTAATAAAAAGGAATACCGTAAATATAAGATTCAAACGGTTGAAGGACCAGATGATTACGCCAGCATGAGAGAAGTTATTCGCAGACGATATGGCCGTGTGAAGCGAGAGGGATTGGTACCACCAGATTTGATTATCATTGATGGTGGTCAGGGACAGGTCAATATTGCTAAAGATGTTCTGAAAAATGAGCTCAATGTGGTCATTCCTGTTGCAGGTCTTCAAAAAAATGACAAGCACCAAACGCATGAATTGCTCTTTGGAGAACCTTTAGAAGCGATTGACCTTCCAAGAAATTCTCAGGAATTTTTCCTGCTACATCGTATTCAAGACGAGGTTCACCGCTTTGCTATTACCTTCCACAGACAAGTGAGAAGTAAGAATAGTTTCTCTTCAAAATTAGATGGCATAGAAGGTTTGGGTCCTAAGCGCAAACAGGCACTGCTCAAACACTTTAAATCAATCACAGCCATTCAGAAAGCGACAATTGAAGATCTTAGAGCAATTGGTCTTCCAGAAAAAGTGGCGGAATCTGTTTTGGAGAAATTGAATACGACAGAAGAGACGAATTAATGAGGAGACTTTGAGATGAATACATACCTTATGTTAATTGTTTTGGTCCTTTTATTGGTCTTAGTTATTTCAAATTTATTCCTAAATCCCTTGTCGAAAACCAGCTGGTCAGATCCTCTGTTTGTTCAGCGGAGTATCGGTGTTGGGATAACCATCAATCTGAAAAATCGCTTGGGGTGGTGGATTTACATGATTGTCTCGGTGGCTTTGGTTATCTTACTAGCTATGGTGTTTCTAGATAAATCTTGAAAGTGTAGTTCCGCCATTTCCCTAAATCTTAAAATATGATAGAATGTAAGGGTGATTATAAAGAGAAAGAGGAAGTCAGATGAAATTCCTAGAATTAAATAAAAAGCGCCATGCAATCAAGCAATTTAATGATCAGCCTGTTGATGTCAAAGATGTGCGCACAGCTATTGAAATTGCGACATTGGCGCCAAGTGCCAATAACATTCAGCCGTGGAAGTTTGTCATTGTGAAAGAGAAAAAAGCAGAGCTTGCTGAGTTGGCTTATAGTACCAACAAAGACCAAGTTGAAGCTTCTCAATACACCATTGCACTCTTTACAGATACTGATTTAGTAAAACGTTCACGCAAAATTGCGCGGGTCGGTGTGAAAAATTTGCCAGATGATTTAATTGGCTACTACATGGAAACCTTGCCACCACGCTTTGCTCAGTTTACAGAGCAACATAAGTCAGATTATTTAGCACTAAATGCTGGATTGGTAGCGATGAATCTTGTACTAGCTTTGACAGATCAAAAGATTGGCTCAAACATCATTCTTGGTTTTGATAAGAGCAAGGTCAATGATGTTTTGGAAATTGACAGTCGTTTCCGTCCAGAACTCTTGATTACTGTTGGTTACACTGATCTTAAGCCAGAGCCAAGCTACCGCCTCCCAGTTGATGAAGTGATTGAGTATAAGTAAGTAGTTATTGCAGTGGGGTTCGGCGCCCCCCCACACGTAGATAGTTTTTATTAGAAACGAGAAATAAAAAATGACAATTGATTTTAAAGCAGAAGTTGAAAAACGTAAAGACGATTTGATGGCAGATTTGGTTAGCCTTTTGGAAATCAATTCTGAGCGTGATGACAGCAAGGCTGACGCGGATCATCCATTTGGACCTGGGCCTGTTAAGGCATTGGAAAAATTCTTGGAAATTGCAGAACGTGACGGTTACAAAACACGAAATATTGACAACTACGCTGGTGATTTTGAATTTGGTGAGGGCGAAGAAGTTCTCGGTATCTTTGGTCACCTTGACGTAGTGCCAGCAGGTAGTGGTTGGGATACTGACCCATATAAACCAGTGATCAAAGATGGCAAACTCTATGCGCGTGGGTCATCAGATGACAAGGGGCCAACAATGGCATGTTACTATGGCTTGAAAATCATCAAAGAACTTGGTTTGCCAACCTCTAAAAAAGTGCGCTTTGTCGTTGGTACAGACGAAGAGTCTGGATGGGGCGACATGGATTACTACTTTGCCCACAATGGTTTGAAAGACCCAGACTTTGGATTCTCGCCTGACGCTGAATTCCCAATCATCAATGGTGAAAAAGGAAACATCACAGAGTACCTTCATTTCACAGGTGCTAATGCTGGTGAAGCAGTGCTTGAAAGCTTTGCAGGTGGTTTGCGTGAAAATATGGTTCCAGAATCTGCCACAGCAGTTGTCTCAGGATTAGCAAAAGATGATGTTGAAACTGCTCTTGCTGCCTACATTGAAGCTGAAGGCTTGCGCGGTGAAGTCGTTGAAGCAGATGGTCGATTGTCTGTAACTATTTACGGAAAATCAGCTCATGGGTCAACACCAGAAGCGGGTGTCAACGGTGCAACTCACTTGGCACGTTTCTTGAGTGTGTATGACTTTGAAGGTGGCGCAAAAGCTTATCTTGAAGTAGCTGGAGAAATCCTTCATGAAGACTTTGCTGGTGAAAAACTTGGCGTAGCCCATACAGATGACAAAATGGGTGCCCTTAGCATGAACGCAGGTGTCTTCTCATTTGATAAGTCTAGCGAAGACAATACAATTGCCCTCAACTTCCGTTATCCAAAAGGAACAGATAAAGAAACCATCAAAGCGAAACTGGAAGAAATCGAAGGGGTGGCATCAGTTAGCCTTTCTGAGCATGAGCACACACCACACTATGTGCCAATGGAAGATGAACTCGTTCAAACACTCCTTTCTGTTTATGAAAAACAAACAGGCTTAGAAGGTTACGAACAAGTCATCGGTGGCGGAACATTTGGACGTCTCTTGAAACGTGGTGTAGCCTTTGGTGCAGAATTCCCAGGAGATGAAAACACCATGCACCAAGCTAACGAATACATGCCATTGACAAACATTTACCGCTCAGCAGCAATCTACGCCGAAGCAATTTATGAGTTGATTAAGTAATATTAAAGATAAAAAGGTCGTTACGACCTTTTTTCGTACTCAACGGAAGGATACAATGAAAACACTAGAAGATATTATCTCAGCCATTATGGCTGATCCTAACAATCAAACCTTTACAGAAAGAGGAATTATACCTCTGGTAGCGGCACCAAAGACCGCAAAGATTGTCATTGTCGGACAAGCACCAGGTAGTCGTGCGGAGGCGACTGGCATGTACTTTAACGACCCCTCTGGGGACAATCTAAGAGAGTGGCTAGGGATTGATAGAGAAATGTTTTACAACTCAGGCTTGATTGCAGTTGTGCCTATGGATTTCTATTTCCCAGGCACAGGTAAGTCGGGTGACCTTCCACCACGACAGGGCTTTGCAGAAAAATGGCATGCGCCGATGTTTGATCTTATGCCTGAAGTCGAGCTGGTCATTCTCATTGGCAAGTACGCGCAGCAGTATTACCTAAACCAACCAAAATCAGCCAAACTTACCGATACAGTAAGGCATTTTCAAGATTTCCTGCCCCGCTATTTTCCCCTAGTACATCCATCCCCAAGAAATAATATCTGGCAGAAGAAAAATCCCTGGTTCAAAGAAACCGTTCTCCCAGAACTTCGGAATCGTGTGGCAGAGATTTTGGGAAATGGCTGAACGATGGTATAATGGAAGTATCTATTTAAGATTAGGAATGCAGGATGACATACACAGGTGAATTAGCGATTGAACAACAACTCATTGACCGCAGGCATGAGTCAAAGATAATGATTTTTTCAAACAATTAGCAGAAAGCTTAATTGGTGAAATCAATAAGTAAAATAATGAAAGTATCATTAGTATGTTTAGAATTGAAAAACAAAAAAATGCATTAGATTTTGAAATTAGAGGATTTTTCTCAATTAATGATGAACAAGAAATATTAGGTAAAATCTATCATGCTATAGATGGTATATTCTTAGAATTACCAATTAGTAATGATGAGTTAGACGTTAAATTAGATCATTTAATTGGGATAAATAACCAAGATGTCATATCACTATTTCATTTAAGACAATGTGGATACTCAGAGAGTGATATTACTATTAGTATTACTAAGTATAGAGTTGAATATATGATATGCGATTCTATGCCTTATAGTAGCTTGGAAGATATAAATCTTTCAAAAGCGTATTTTTCATTTGAATATTTGAGTTCTTTAGTGCAAAAATTCAAAGAAGAGGAGGAAACATTTTACATTCATTATTTAGGTGCAGAACTAAAATAATGAGTTTCTGAAAGGAGTAAATCGAGTCAGTCTGCGACGGATGGATTTGAAAGGAGTACACAAATAAAACCAAACTATGTAATAAAATACAAAACAGTTAAACCAATTTTAGACATAAAGAGTGATATTGTTAAACTTTAAAATTTTTTGTCCATTCTAACAAGTGTGTATATGCCTATCAGTTTTTTTCGATTTGATTCAAGTACATTTGATTTAGTTGGAAATCAAATGAAGCATATGGGGAGAATTTATTTTTATCAAGCTAAAGAGAGAAGAAATGTACCAAAAGTAATTACATCTTATAATTACCAAGATTTAGTGAAAAATTTTAGTAGTATTTTAAATTCATATTTTGCTAACTATTCAGTTTATGAAGCAGTCATAATTAATCTGATGGCTAATCTAAAATATAATAATTTGGTTGAGACGCAATATTTTGATCCCATATCTTCTGTCGAAGAAGTTACCAGATTGAATTTAGATGGTAGAAGAAATCTTTCTAATGAAGTATTAAACTTTAGAAATCAAGTTCTAGGTTTGTTAGATGAGATGATTACAGATAGTAATGATAGAAAATTATTTGAGACTGCTTTGGAAAGTATAGATTATAAATCCTTTGTATGTAAACTGAAAGAATTGTGTAAAGATTTACCTAAAAATCTGCGTAATAAAATAATATTAAAAGATAATCCTGTTCTAAAAAATAAGGATTCAATAAGTAGATTTGCTTCAAAATGTGTTGCAACTAGAAATTATCATGCTCATGGAAGTATTGATAGAAATAATAATACATTTAATCCAGAAGAAAGGTTTTATGCAAGTAAAATTCTAAATCTCATTACGGAATATTATATGAGGAATGCTATTGGTATTTCTGATGAGATTATTAGCTCAGCCATTCTTCAGAAAAGAATCTATCAATCAGTAATTAAACCTTATAGTTATCAATCTCCTAATGTAGTCTAGGTAATGAAATAATTCGATTTTAGAGTTAATTATTAAAATTAGTGTAAGAATTAATAGGCACATTTACAATGTGAACATTAAGCTATGGAATTTGAGTTCTTACATAAAAAATTACTAAGAATAAATTTTATGAATTACTTTGTAGTGACAAGTAATAAAAAAGCTAATATTTGTTCATTGATTTTGTCATGGTATAATAAATTAAAAAGATTAGGATTTTAGGAATATGAATGTAATAAAACAAATCAACGAGTTTAGAGACAATCGTGATTGGCGTCAATTTCATAATGAGAAAGATTTAGCAATCTCGATTTCTTTGGAAGCTTCAGAACTTCTAGAATTATTTCAATGGAAGTCAAGTGATAAAGTCGTACAATCATCACTTGAACAAATCAAAGAAGAACTAGCAGATGTACTCATTTACAGTTACATGATGGCTGATAATCTCAATCTTGATATCAATGATATTATCCTAGAGAAGTTAGTTAAGAATGAGAAAAAATATCCAATTGATAAAGCAAAAGGAAATTTAAATAAATATACAGAATTGTAACCAAACAGGAGAATCAAATTGAGCACTATATCAAAACCAATAATAAAAGAGGTTGATTATAACTCAGACTCATTGATTGAATTAAAAAATTCACTGACTTCTGGGAATGAATCTAAATATTTATTTGATTATCCAACTGTTTATATTGTTAATAATCAAAATAAAAATAAATTTAATGTTTATGTTGGTGAAACTACAGATATTGTTAGACGAACAGCGCAACATTTAAGCGTTGATGTTAGAAAAGGAAATAGGAAAGATTGGAGAGAATTTGAAGAGTCCCTTTCTTCTAAAATGTTTGTTATCGGGCATAATCATTTTAATAAATCGTTAACACTTGATATTGAAAATAGATTAATGCTTTATCTAGCAAGCGTTGATAATGTTTTAAATGTACAGAATAGACGGGGAAATCCTCAAAATTCATACTACACATCAGAAGAATTGGATCAAATTTTCTCAAAAATTTGGCGAGAACTAAACAGAAAAAACGAATACCTTTTTCCTGCTGAAAGTTTCATAAGAAATTCAGCAATTTTCAAAGCTTCTCCATTCCATAAACTAACCAAAGAGCAAATTCAAGCAAAAGATAAAATCATTTTAAATATAGCGTCAGCCGTTAGTAAGGGAGAAACTGGGACTCTGATTTTAGTTGAAGGAGAAGCTGGTGCAGGAAAAACTGTTCTTATGAGTTCTTTAGTCGATGATCTTTTAAATTCTGATGATACCAAGATGATTAGAGATCATAATTTGATTAACATTTTAGTCAATCATGATGATCAACTTAGTGTCTATCAAGAGATAGAAAAGAAACTTGCTTGGCAGAGTGGAAGTAGTATTAATGTTTCTTTGAAACCAACACAGTTTTTAAATTCTTTAAAGAAACATAATTTAGATGCTGGAATTGTCATTGTTGATGAAGGACATTTACTATTAACTTCTAAAAATCAAGCTTACCAAGGCGGAAATCATTTAAAAGACTTGCTTAGTAAATCTAAAGTTGTAGTTCTAGTCTATGATAAAAAGCAAATTATGTCCAAAAGTCAAGTATGGACGGATAACGAACTGTCAAATTTACGACTTGACGCAAGTCTCAAAGGTAACCTTATAAAACTCAACAACCAGATGAGAATAAAATCATCGCCTGATACCTTCGAATGGATTCGAAACATAATTGATAAATGTGTGATAACTGACTTAAAATATGATCAAGATTATGACATTAAGATTTTTGATACACCATTAGAATTGCAACAAGCCATTAGAGAAAAAAATAGAAATCAAAGATTTGGAATTTCTAGATTAGTTGCCACATACGACTGGGAATACAGTAGCCAGTCCAAACCAAATGATTGTCAATATTGGGAAGTAAAAATAGGGGATTGGTCTTGTCCATGGAACAGAGAACTCCCTAAAAATCGAAAAGATTCAAAAGTCTCATGGATTGAACAGTCGCAAACAATCAATGAAGTTGGCTCAACGTTTACCGTTCAAGGGTTTGACTTAAATTATGTGGGCGTTATTATTGGACCATCAGTGAAATACCGAGATGGAAAAATCATTTTTGATCCTAGTCAAAGTAAAAATAAAAATGCAGTTCAAAATCGAAAATTAGAGAATGGCGAGATGAAAAACTTTGCTGAAGAGTTACTGCAAAATGAATTAAATGTGTTATTAACGAGGGGTGTGAATGGATTGTATATATACGCCGTTGATGAGGAGCTTCAAAAAGCACTGAAACATGCCATTGAATAAACTCTTCAAACCAAGTCAGCCCAGCTGACAGACCTCCTTCACCAGCTCAAGGGTACCACACCAGAAGCGCAGGCTGAATTAGACGCCTTTTTGAAGGATTTGACCTTATAGACATGTGACACCAGACCATCATCTGGTGTTTTTTGGCCTTTAAAAGAGGCTGGGCAAAAACTAGCTTCAAAATAAAACCACACAGTGATTTCCGTCTCGAAAACAATCAAGATGAAAGAATCGCTGTGTGTTTTTTGAGTATTTGAAGTTTTTGAGCCTAGATTCTTGGCCAATTTTGTGAGATTCATACTCATAAAGAGGAAGCCAACTTCCGTTTGGACAGCTTGATTGCCTCTTACATGAACTCTTCGCACACCA